>JBIOVI010000037.1:0-137046 GCA_044867645.1 Solirubrobacterales bacterium
ATGCCTACTTGGAGGACCACGCCTTCCTCCTGGAAGCCCTGCTGGCCCTGTATGAAGCGACGTTCGAGCAGCGCTGGTTCGAGGAGGCAGTCGCGCTTGCCGAGACGACCATCGCTCGCTTCGGCGATCCCGAGCGTGGCGGTTTCTTCTCGACCTCCGACGATCACGAGGCGCTGATCGCGCGGCGCAAGGAGATCGGCGACCACCCGATCCCCTCCGGCAACTCGTCGATGGCACTGGGGTTACTGCGTCTCGCCGCACTCAGCGGCGAGCGCGCCTACGAGGCGCAGGCGATCGGCGTGCTGCACCTCTTCGCCAAGGCCGCGCCACGACAGCCCGACGCCTTCGCCCACCTGCTCCGCGCCCTCGACTTTCAGCTCGCACCAACCAAGGAGGTGGCGCTGATCGGTGACGACCTGGCCGAGCTGGCCTCGGTCGTCCGCTCGGACTACCGGCCCCACCTGGTCTTGGCTGGAGGACCGGAGGGCAGCCGCGTTCCCGAGCTGCTCGAGAAACGCACCACGCTCGACGGCAAGCCGACGGCATATGTCTGCGAACACTTCACCTGCCGAGCCCCGGTAACCGTTGCGGAACACCTGGCCGACCTGCTTTGAAAGGATGAGGGACGTGCGCGGATCGATGTTCACCTTCGCCGCCGGCCGCCGGGTCAAGTGGATCGTCTTCGCCGTCTGGTTCCTGGCAATCTTCATCGCCGCCGGCCCGGCGAATCTACCCGGCAAGTTCGAAGACGCCGAAAGCAACGAGGCGACCTCGTACCTCCCCGGCGACGCCGAATCGACCAAGGCGCTGGACGCGACCGAGTCGCTGCAAAAGGGCGAAATCGCCCCCGCGGTGATCATCTACCGGCGTGAGTCCGGGCTGACGGCCGCCGATCGGCGCACGATCGAAGAAGACGTCCGGAGGATGACCAGCGAGCGCTTCCCCGGCGTCATACCCGACGGCGAAACGGCCGCGTCGGGCGGCAAGGGCGGCGGCGGCGAAAAAGCCCCCGCGTCCGCCGCGGCGGGACGACCGCCCGCTTGCGCAGGCCCAACCACCGCGGTCCCTGGCCAGCCCTCCGGCTATGCGCCCTTCGTCGGCCCGGTCTGCTCGGCCGACGGCAAGGCGGCGATCGTCACCGCCTACATCAAAGCCGAAGGCGAGGGAGACCGGATCGTCGACCCGGTCAAGTTCTGGCGCGACGAAATATCGGATCCGGGCAGCGGCCTCGAGGTGAAGATCACCGGAGGCGCCGGCTTCTCCGCCGATGCGATCGAAGTCTTCGAAGGCATCAACGGCACCCTGCTGCTGGCCGCGGTCAGCCTGGTGATCTTCCTGCTGATCCTGATCTACCGCTCGCCGATGTTCTTCTTCATCCCGCTCGCCGCGGTGATCTTCGCCGAGATTCTCTCGCGCTCGATCGGCTACGGGGTATCGGAGCTCGGCGTCACGATCAACGGCCAGTCGAGCTCGATCATGTCGGTGCTGGTGCTGGGCGCCGGCACCGACTACGCGCTGCTGCTCGTCGCCCGCTATCGCGAGGAGCTGCACCACTCGGTGGATAAGCACGAGGCGATGCGCACCGCGCTCGCCTCGGCCGGGCCGGCGATCTTCGCCTCCGCAGCGACCGTGATCGCGGCGCTGCTCTGCCTGACCATCGCCAAGGTGAACGGCACCGCGGGCCTCGGCCCGATCGCCGCGATCGGCATCGCCTGCGCGGCACTCTCGATGCTGACCCTGCTGCCGGCGCTGCTGACGATCTTCGGACGCCGCGCCTTCTGGCCCTTCGTACCGCACACGCCGGAGACGGCACCGAGCCCCGATGCGGTCTCCGAGCGGGCCCGGCGGCGGATCGTCGAAGGGGGCGCGATGGGTGCTCTCGCCCGCGTGATCGTCGCCTGCCTACTGGTGCTCGTGCTGCTGCCGCTGGTGCTGATCAACTGGGTCCTGCGGCGGCTCAGCGGGCGGCGGATCCCGTCGCTGATCGTCGGCCCGCTCGATAGGGCGATCTTCCAGCCCTACGAGGTGCGCCGGCACAAGCTCGAGCACGCCGCCGACGCCACCCACGGCTTCTGGGCGCGGGTCGGCAAACGCGTCGCCCTCTCCCCCACGCGGATCATGGGCGGCTCGCTCGTCGTCCTGCTGATCTTCTGCGGAGGCTTCGCCTTCTTCTCCACCGAACTGACCAGCGAAGACAGCTACCGCACCGAAGTCGAATCGGTCGAAGGCCAGCATCTGCTCGACAGGAGCTTCCCCTCTGGCACCACCGCCCTCACCGACGTCGTCGTCGAGGACCGGGCCGACCTGCAGGCCGTGCGGCGCGCGGTCGAGGGGGTGGAAGGCGTCGACACGGTCTCCCAACCGGTTGCCGCGGGGCCGCCGGGGACCCTGGTCCAGGCGACCCTCGAACCCAACCCCTACTCGACCGAGGCCTTCGATCTGGTCGAGCCGATCCGCAACGCCGCGCACGAGGTCGCTCCCAGCACGCTCGTCGGCGGGCCGACCGCGGTCGAATTCGACGTCCGCGACGCCGCCGGCTGGGACTCGATCGTGATCCCGCCGATCATCCTCGTGGTCGTGCTCCTGATCCTGATCGCCCTGCTGCGCGCGGTGATGGCGCCGCTGATCCTGATCGGCACCGTGATCCTCAGCTTCCTCGCCGCCCTCGGGGTCGGCTACTTCTTCTTCGACGTGGTCTTCGGCTTCCCAGGATCGGACCCCTCGCTGCCGCTCTTTGCCTTCGTCTTCCTGGTCGCCCTGGGGGTCGACTACAACATCTTCCTGATCGCCCGCGCCCGCGAGGAAACGATCCAGCACGGCTCCGAACAGGGGATCCTGCGCGCCCTCGCGGTCACCGGCGGCGTCATCACCAGCGCCGGCATCGTCCTCGCCGGCACCTTCTCGGTGCTCGCCGTCCTCCCCCTCACCTTCCTCACCGAGCTCGGCTTCGTGGTCGCCTTCGGCGTCCTCCTCGACACCTTCTTAGTCCGCAGCGTCCTAGTCCCCGCAATCGCCCTAGGCCTAGGCGACAAGTTCTGGTGGCCGTCTTCCCTCTCAAAGAGAGGGGACGGCACCGCACCGCCAGCTCCCGCGCAAGAGCAAGAACTGACCCGCCCCTAGCGCTACGCAAGCTAGACCCCGGCCGGTCTTTAGCGCCTCTCGCGCGGGTGGCGTGGATGAGGGGTCATCGCCCGCAGCTTGCGAGGACGATGGCCCTCTCGTGCGCGACAGGACCCGCGCGCCGAGGCCTAGAGAACGGGCAAAAAATTCTCGATCTCGTACGGCGTGACCTGCACCCGGTAGTCGTCCCATTCCTGCCGCTTGATCTCGACGAACCGCCGAAAGGTGTGCTCGCCGAGCGTGCGCAGCACGAGCTCTGAGTCGGCGGCGACGTCGATCGCCTCGCCCAACGTCTCGGGTAGCTGCTCGATCCCCCGCTGGGCGCGCTCCTCCTGCGAGAGGTGGTACAGGTTCTGCTCCATCGGCTCCGGCAGCTCGTAGCCCTTCTCGATGCCCTCCAGCCCCGCATGCAGCATGCCGGCAAAGCAGAGATAGGGGTTGCAGGCGGGGTCCGGGCAGCGCAGCTCGGCCCGCGTCGCTCCCTCCTTGCCGGGGTGGTAAAGCGGCACCCGGATCAGGGCGGAGCGGTTGCGGCGCGACCAGGAGAGGTAGACCGGCGCCTCGTAGCCTGGAACGAGCCGCTTGTAGGAGTTGACCCACTGAGCGAAGAGCGGGGAGATCTCGCGGGCGTGCCGCAACTGCCCAGCGATGAACGCCTTCGCGGTCGCCGAGAGGAAGTACTGGTCGTCGGGGTCGAAGAAGGCGTTCTTGCCGTCTTTCGCCAGCGACTGGTGAACGTGCATGCCGGAGCCGTTCTCGCCAAAGAGCGGCTTCGGCATGAAGGTCGCGTGCCAGCCGTATTTCATCGCGTACTCCTTGACGACGATGCGGTACGTCATGCAGTCGTCGGACATCTGCAGCGCGTCCTTGTAGCGCATGTCGACCTCGTGCTGGGAGGGGCCGACCTCGTGATGGGTGTACTCGACGTGGATGCCCATCTTCTCCAGCGCCAGCACCGTCTCGCGGCGCACGTCGGAGCCGGCGTCGAGCGTGGTCAGGTCGAAGTAGCCGCCCTCGTCGAGCACCTCCGGTACGCCCCCCTCCGGTTTGGCGGAGCGAAAGTAGAAGTACTCCAGCTCGGGACCGATGTTGTAGGCGTCGAAGCCGAGATCCTGCGCGCGCTGCAGGGCACGGCGCATGATCCAGCGGGGGTCTCCCTCATAGGGGTCGCCGCCCGGGACCTTGATGTCGCAGAACATGCGGGCGACGGCGTTCTCCTCCTCGGGCCGCCAGGGGATGATCGCGAAGGTGGAGGGGTCGGGCATCGCGATCATGTCCGACTCCTCGATCGGGTTGAAGCCGGTTATCGAGGAACCGTCGAAGCCCATGCCACCCTCGAGAGCGTCCTCGAGCTCGGCCGAATTGATCGAGAAGCTCTTCAGCTGGCCGAGGACGTCGGTGAACCAGAGTCGAATGAAACGAACGTCGCGCTCCTTGACGATCTCGGCCACATCAGCGGCACTCGTTGCTTGCTCTGCCATTCCGGGTCTCCTTGGCTCTTTTCCGCGCGGTGAGGGGGCAAAGATAGGCGAACTGAACCTGGGAGGTGGAAATCGTCGTATTACGGGTATATGACGATCCGCACAGCGGGTTGCGAGAGAGTCTGAAAGCCGGTATAACTTACTTCGCGTAAGTTAATGGCTTAAAGTAAAGTAAAGGCCACGTAAAGGCTCTGTAAAGCGGAATTTGCGCTCAGAGCCAAAGGCGGGATGCAAGTGACGGTAAAAACGGCAGTAAGCAGATTTCAGATTCACGACGAGTTGACGGCTCCCGACGAGAGCGCTCCCCTGATCAAGAGCATCCAGGCGGCCGGCGGCGCGGTGACCAAGTTCGTCGGCGTTCTCGCCGGCGCGCCCGCGGTGCTGCGTGCCTACACCCGGATGCGCTCCGAGCTACGCGGCGGCGTTCTGCCGCGGGCAACCCGCGAGCGGATCGCCCTGGCGGTCGCCGAGCATCGCCACGACCCCTACAGCATCGCCCAGCACGCGAAGTCGGCGCGGCGCGCCGGCCTCGGGCTGGACGAGGTCTCCAGGGCACGCAGCTTCAGCTCGGGCGACCCCAAGGAGGCGGCCCTGCTCGAGTACCTGCAGGCAACCCTGGATGCTGACGGCGTACCCCCCAACCACCTCCACGAGGAGGCACGGGAGATTGGCTGGAGCGACGAGGAGTTGCTGGAGGCGGTAGCCCACCTGGCTCTGAACGAGTTCCAGAGCCTGATCGCCAGCGCGGCGGCGTTGCCCAAAGACCAAGCCACGCCGAGAGTCCTCCCCTCGGCGGCGTAGGCGCGCGGGTCCTGTCACGGGCCCGCGCGATCTGCGCGTCAGTTCTCTACGACCGTCGCGGTGTAGAGCAGCCGTGCCGTCGAGTAGCGGCAGCCGTAGGTGGCTCGCTTGCCGACGCTCTGCTGGGGCTCGCCCTGGCGGACGTCGGTCGTGTTGGTGCATTTGCCCGGCTCGCGGCTGGCGCGCCAGGCGTTCTGGGACGAGAGGTCCTGGGCGAAGGCAGGTGCCCAAGTCGGGATCGTCAGGCCGACGATGTCGCCCTTTTCGACCGGCAGCGAGGCGCCGAACTTGACCGTCTGGCCGAGGTACGGGGTGAGGACGTGAATCGAGCCCTGGCTGCGCAGGTTGTAGCGAGGCGGGTTGCTGCCAGGGACGCGACGCAGGATCGCGAGCCGCGCCTCGGGCGGGGTACCGAAGAAGCCGTTGAAGAAGGAGCGCTGCTTGTTGGTCGGCTCGGCGAGGGTCAGCGTCCAGGCCTTGACCTTGCCGGCCTTCCGCACCCGGAAGGGCAGACTTCCCTGGTCCGTGCTGACCTGAAAACCGGTGACGCTGCCGACCGCCTGGCAGGGCAACTCCGGGCAGGATGGGTCGGGCACGGTCGCGGTGCCGCCGAGCACGACGGTCGTACGGGCGGCGGTCGCCGCACCGGCGCCGGCCGCCGTCGCGACTAGAACCGCGAGGCAACCCGCAAGCGCGATCGCAGCCGCTAGGCGGCTGCTCCTGGCGATCCGATCAGCGACGCCAGCTCTCAGGGAAGACCTCGACATGCCACGCTCCTCTCATAGAAAAGTCCTGCTCAGGCGGGGAAGACTAGCCGCAGCGGCGGCTGTTCAGCGGCCCACACGTCCCGCGAAGCGCGTCTGCCTCGCGTACTGGAGCGAGACCGCATAGCGAATCGGCCCCGAGCCGTCGAAGCCGAGGAGCTGACGGGCGCCGTTGGTCAGGTCCCAGGAGTGCTCGCCGCCGTAGGGGCCGCGGTCGATCACGGTGGTGACGATCTGGCGGCCGCGAAAGAGGAACTTGACGGTGGTGCCGCAAGGAAGATTGCGATGGGCGACACCGATCGTGCCTGGGCGCAGCACCTGTCCGCAGGCGGTGCGGCTGCCGTAGAAGCCAGGGCCGTACCAGGTGGCGCCGGCCCAGCGCATCGGCGCGAAGGCGATGCCGCGCCCTTCCTGGGCACCGCTGGCAGGGAGGGTCGAAGCACCCCCGGTCTCCGCCTGCGCGGGGGCGGTGGCGAGCGCCAGCATCGCCGCGATCAGCGTCAGGGCCGTCCAAAAATGGTTTTTCCGCCAGGGGCGGTTCGCGTCTGTCTTCATAGCTCTTTCGGACGCTTACGGGGTTAGCTGACGGGCTCGCGCTGAAAGAGCTGCGCTACGCGGCAGAAGCCTGCGATTCGCCCCAACTTGTGGGTCCCCCGCTCCCCGCGATATGTGGCGGAGATTCAGCGGAAGTTGGCGGCACGTTAGCAAACGCTAAGACAGGAAATTGTGAAGAGATAGGAAAGGCCCCCTCGCGGGGGCCTTTCCTCAGCGGGCCTGTAAGCCGGATCCTGTCGTGAGCGACCATCTATCTCACCGGGACCGAAGTCCCGAGGGGCCGCCGAAGCGGCCCTGCGGCCTACCTGGATCTCGCCGGGCAGGGTCGACGATCCTGTTTGGCCTTGCACCGGGCGGGGTTTGCCTGGCCGCCGCGTCACCGCGGCGCCGGTGCGCTCTTACCGCACCATTTCACCTTTGCCTGTACGCGGCTCACGTGTGGCCGCGCCATCGGCCGTGTGTTTCTGTGGCACTTTCCCGCGGGTTTCCCCGGGTGGGCGTTACCCACCGCCCTCGCCCTGTGGTGTCCGGACTTTCCTCGAGGGGTTTTCTCTCCCCACGCGGTCGCTCGGCCCGCCACCCGATGGTACCGCTCACAGAGCCGCTCGCAACAAATGCATCGAATATCCTGCGCCGCGATGCCGACGGCCGTGGTCACCGGAGCGGGAGGCGGGCTCGGCCGCGCGATCGCGCTCGACCTCGCCAGCCGTGGCTTCCTGGTCCACGCCACGGACATCGACCCCGACGCGGCCGCCCGAACCGCTGCCGACATCGGCTCCGGAGGCACTTCGACCGCCCTCGACGTGCGAGACGAGGCGGCCTGCAGGGCGACCGCCGCGGCGGCGGCCAGGACGGGGTCGCTCGACGTCTGGGTCAACAACGCCGGCGTCCTCTTCACCGGGATGGCCTGGGAGCAGGACGAGAACGCTCGCCGAACGATGCTCGAGGTGAACGCGATCGGGACGATGAATGGGACCGTCGCCGCGCTGGACACGATGATCGCCGTCGGCCGCGGCCATGTGATCAACGTGATCTCGCTCGCCGGCCTGGTCGCCGCGCCCGGCGAGGTCGCCTACTCCGCCAGCAAGCACGCCGCTCTGGCTTTCACGCTGGGTACCCTCTTCGACTTGCGCCGGGCGGGCATATCCGGGATCGAGCTCTCGGCGCTCTGCCCAGACGGCGCCTGGACGCCGATGCTCGAAGACAGTCTTGACGACCCCAACGCGGCGGGCTCGTTCTCGGGCCAGCTGCTGACGCCGGAGCGGGTCGCCCGCGAGGTGGGGCGCCTCGTCGAACGCCCCCGGCCGATCGCCATCATCCCCCGCTGGCGCGGGCCGCTCCTGCGCCTCTTCGACCTCTTCCCCCGCTTCGCCGTACGGCTGCTGCCGCTGTTGATGTGGGACGCGCGGCGCAAACAGAGACGTTACAAACGTCTAATCGAGTCGGGCAACTGGCCCTGACCTGACGGTCCAGGGATCGCCTCAGGAGACTTTGCGGAGGACGCCGACGACGCGGCCGAGGACCTTGACCTCGGCGCTGCGGATCGGCTCCATGGTTTTGTTCTCCGGCTGCAGGCGGATGTGATCGGCCTCGCGGAAGAAGCGCTTCACGGTCGCCTCGTCGCCGATCAGGGCGACGACGATCTCTCCGTTGGCCGCGTCATCGGCGGGGCGAACGACCACGTAGTCGCCCTCGAAGATGCCCGCTTCGACCATGCTTTCCCCACGCACGCGGAGGACGTAATCGCCGTCCTCGCCACCGATCACATCGGGGATCTCGATGTACTCCTCGACGTTCTCCTCGGCGAGGATCGGCTCGCCGGCGGCAACCTGGCCGACCAAGGGCAGCCCCGAGCCCTCGGGCCGAATCGTCTTCTTGGCCTTGTCGAAGAGCAGCTCGATCGCCCGCGGCTTCGAGGGGTCGCGGCGCAGCAGGCCGATCTTCTCGAGGTTGGCCAGATGTGCATGGACGGTCGAAGAGGAATGCAGACCGACCGCTTTGCCGATCTCGCGCACGGTCGGCGGATAGCCGGTCTTCGCCGCGTAGCGGCGAATGAAGTCGAAGATCTCCTTCTGCCTCTTGGTCAGGTCCAGGTCCACTAAAGCGAGCCTCCTAGCCGGGTGATCGGCATTCGGCGTTCGAACACCTGTTCGCAGAGTAGCGCCCGATCCGGACACGCGCAAGCCGCAGCGACCCCCCGCAACCCCTCTCCCCCGGCCCCAGGGCCAAACATCTAGAATCGACCGCCCTCGAGCGGCTGTGGCGGAACTGGTAGACGCGCAAGGTTGAGGGCCTTGTGGGTGGAAACACCCGTGATGGTTCGACTCCATTCAGCCGCATTACCAAGCCCCTGGAAATCAGCGACTTCCGCGCCGCGATCAGCGGCGCGGTCGCGCTGCCCAGGCGCTTTGGTCGGACCGTTCTCGGACCAATTGCGGGGACGAAGCGCCTTTCGTCACCCAACGTAGGTCGACAAAGAGGCGCGCGACCACCTTCGTCCGTGCATAGAGCATGACCGAACGTCTGCGAGATGCCGACTACGTCGCCGAGCGATTGGGCGTCCCGAGGAGCTGGGTCTATCGCGCGGCCCGCTGCGGTGCCCTGCCCTCGGTGCGCTGCGGTCGCTACCGGCGCTTCGCTGAGCGGGACATCGAGCGCTGGATAGAGAAACAGCGCAACGCCGCACGACAGCAGGAAGGCCGCCGTGAGCATTAGTCGCCGCAGCTACGGCACCGGCACGCTCTATCGCCGAGCCGATGCCCAAGGTCGGCAATGGTGGTATGGGCGCTGGCACAACGGAGCCAGTCGCCCCAATCGCAGGATCGGTCCGATACGGACCCGCGGCGGCGAAGAAGGACTGACCCGTCGCGAAGCCGAGCGAGCGCTGCGCAAGCTGATCGAGAGCGAGCTGCCCAAGCAGGCCGACGCCAAGATCACCGTCGCCGAAACGGGTGATCTCCTGCTGCGGCACCTCAAGGCGAAGGGTCTGAAGCCGACCACTCTCGACACCTATGACTCGGCGCTCAGAACGCATCTCCGACAGCCGCCGCTCGGCGATCTCCAGCTGCATGCCGTCGGCCCAGAGCAAGTCGAAGCACTCCTGGCAAGGATGCGCAATGACGGTAAGGCGCCCAAGACGATCGCCAACGCGTTCAAGCTCCTCAACCAGATCTTCGTCTTCGGTAAGAGGAAACGGTGGTGCGGTGAGAACCCGTGCGAGCTCGTCGACCCGCCGGTCGTGAAGCCAAGTACGGATATTCGCTTTCTGGACCAAGCCTTCTCCGCGCAGTCGATTTGAACGCCAAGCCGTTCGGGCCAATTGACCACGCCCTGTTTCTGACCGCAGCGATGACGGGTCTGCGCCAGGGCGAGCTGCTCGCTCTGCGCTGGCGCGACGTCGACTGGACGGCAGGCAAGATCCGAGTCCGTCGCAACTACGTGCGCGGCCACTGGGTCACGCCCAAGTCCCGCCGCGGATCCCGCTCGGTTCCCCTCGCCGATCAAGTAGCCGACGAGCTACGCGGCCATTTCGAGCACTCCGCGTATCAAGCAGACGACGACCTCGTCTTCGCCCACCCCGAGAAGGGCACCGTGCTCGATCATTCCGATCTGGTCAGGCGATTCAAAAAGGCCCTCTCCGCCGCCGGCGTGCGACCGATTCGCTTCCACGACCTTCGCCACACCTTCGGAACCAGGATGGCCGCCGAGGGCGCCGCCCCACGCAAGCTGCAGGAGTGGATGGGCCACGCCGACCTGAAGACCACCCAGATCTACACCGACTACGAACCCAGCGACGACGAGCGCGAGCTCGTCGGCAAGGCATTTTCAGGCGTTGCCCTCTCGAGGCCTTCGGCCTGACCTACCGCTCCGGCTTGCCCTCATCCCGAAACTGAGCCACGAAGGCATCCACATCAGCGGGATCAAAGCGACGGGAACTGCCGATCTTGTAGGAAACCAGGAGCCCCTCGCTGACCCAATTGCGCACCTGCCGGTCCGAGACCTGCAGGTAGGCGGCAAGTGTCTCTAGCGTAAACCAAGCCTGCCGCTCAGTTATGACCTTCAAAGCTGGATCATTCGCCCCATTGCGCGCCGACTCCGCTCGTACTTGCCTGCGGATTTGCGCGCCCGATGTCTTGGACTTCTTCGCCACGGTCCCAGACTAACTGCCATAAGGCCGATCTCATGGCACAGGAGCACAGCTAGGCACCGAGAGTCGAAGCCAAAATCTTGCAATTCGAGAGCCCCCGGCGGCGTTCTGGCTACTTGCCTGTGCTGTGCTTGGATTTCTCCGCGTGGTCCTTCAGCTCCGGAAGCGCAGCGCGAAGCTTCGTGCTGCGCTTCTTCGGTATCGAATCGAGATACTTCTCGACCATCTTCGTTCCCTTCTTCGAACGCAAGTAGGCGCGAAGGATCTCGACAACCAGCCGCTGATCATCGACGCTTTCGACCAAGGCTGGAAGCGCCAAATCCAGCCGGCGCCACCTGTTGACAACGGCAAAGACCAGCGGGTTAATTTGGCCGTCCTTACCATTGGCATTGGCTCCGCTTTCAAGTTCTGCTTCGAGCTTTTGCCTCGGCTCACTTCGCTCGTCAAGCCTCCGAAGAACCTGCCAGGTGCGGAGCAACAGCGGCGCAGCGCTCGACTCCTCCGAAGCCAAGCCGAGCCTAAAAAGGAAGACAAGCTGCCGTGGGCTGAGGCGCGAGCGGCCACCCTCCTCCCCGCTCTCTAGCAACGTGAGCCAAGGTCGGATGGGTCGCTGTACTCGTGCTATCTGCTCGGGGTCGGCGGTCTCGGCGACCAAAGCAAGCTGCACCGAGTTGGGCTGCTTCACGCGGCTCGCGAACCACTTTGCCGTCGCGCTGGGGTGCGCACTCAGAATTTCGATCCAGCCCTCGCTTAGGCTCGGGCTACCCCGCTCGCCTGCGATCTCGAACAAGTCGCCTACCATCGCTGACCCCCAGCGACCGAAGGCGGGCTCGATCACCGCTGGCGTATCAGCACCGAGCATCGCTCGAACGATTCCCTTGCGGGCCTTGCCGAGGAAGGGAATGGAGTCGATCGCGCTCCAGCGCTCTTCGATTTCACTCATCTCGGCGTTCCAAACAGCCGAATGCGCCGCAAAGAGGGGATCGCGATCAATCGCGAGCGGCACCGCCGCTGGCGCCTCCTTGGTCAATAGATCTGGGTCTTCGCTTCCGAGAGGCAATAGCGTTTCCAGTGCTTCAGCAGCAAGAGGCAACGTCGAGCTCTCAGCGCAAACTTGCAGTAGTCCAAGCGCCGCATCACGATCCTCATTCCAGAGCCCAGTCAGCCGATCAGAGAGTCTGAGATCTTCACGCTCAAGAGAGAACTGATCCTTGCTGGCTACCAAGACATCGAGCATGACCGCGTCGGACCCCGCCCAGAAAAGGCCTCCATCCAATCCGACACCCGTCTCAGCGGCACCGAAGAGGTCTCGCTTGAGGCATCGCATCTGATCTGACGCCGGAAAAGCCTCGGCGGTGAGTCGCAAAAGTCGCGCGGCGGCCTGTTTAGAAGCGTCCTGCCTCTTGAAGCAGGCCGCATAGAGGCGGACGATCGGGGCAAAGGTGTTCCGATTCCCGCCAGCTTCGACGCCATAGCGCCAGAGAACACGCCGCAACTTCCCTGGCATTTCGAGGTCCTCGCTCGCAAGTTCCAGCCAGTCCTCCTCCTGATTGGAAGGGGACTGGTCGGCGGTGTGTACCTCGGCTCCGAGTGACCGAAACAGGACCGGGTCGGATTCAGAAACCGCGCGCAGGTCAAAGGGGCGACCAAGAATCTCCCGCGTGGTCGCAATCGAAGTGAAGCTGAAATTGCGTCGAAGCTTGGGCCACTGCTGGTCCCACACCGCAAGCATCTGGCGCTCGGAGCTCACCCGGTCTTGACTGAAGACCACCACCGGATCCTCCTTGGTGTAGAGCCAGAAGAGCAATACGTCATTCGGTCCGTCCGACAGGATCCGCGACGAAGCCGAGGGGAACTGAAACTGCACTGGCTCCCTATATGGGACAAGGTCGGGATCGGGACCTTCAGGCCGCTGAAAATAAGTAGCCAGGCCGGAGATTCCCTCATAGGAGTCGAGATCGGCGCTGTCGATCAAGAACACCTGCGTCCAGACGCAGCCCGGCCTGCGCATCTCTGGGGCCGGCCAGGTCCGCGAGAGGGCGAAACGCTCACCGAGCGGCAGCGGATAGGCACTGATGTAGCCCTCGGCTGGGACCGCAACCTGCAGATCGGGGCCATCAGAGAGCGGCAGGATCGCCCGTTCAACCTCGGGCGGGATTTCAAGCGAACTGGCCAGCAATCGATGGCCATCCTCATACCCGAAGAGGGCCTGCTCTATCTGGAGGGATTTAGCCATTGCTCGCCGCGCCTACAACCCAGGCTAGAGGCACGGTCAGGTCGCGACTGCTCTGCGTTCCATCCACCACCTCCAGCCGCTCGATCGGTGCCATCGAAAGCAGCTTCTCCTTGTCTTTCTCTAGATCCCCGCCCTGGGCGCTGACACCGTAAACCGCGCTTGGGAAGAGATCGCGATTGGCCTTCAGGTATTGGTCTAGGAGCGGCATCTCTTGGGCCAACCATTCCTCGGGTGAGAGATCGATGCCTGCAGTACGAACCTGATCCCAGGCGCTAAGCATCAAGGCGACCGGGAGCGGCCGACTTGATCGACGCAGAGCAACGAACTGAAGGTGCTCGACAAGCTGCACCTGGTCGGGTGACTTGCGGGGATCCCATTTTCGCTCCTCATCATTTGGCGTTTCCTCGACCTTAGGAGCGTCCGCCAGATCGCCCCCTTCATCCCCGGTCTCGGGATCCTCCTCACCCGCTGCGACACTCAGCGTGTTCAGGTCACGCAGCATCAGCACCCCCTCGGTCAAGGTGCTGGCCATCAACAGAAGTCCGTCGGCGACCTGAATGTCACGATCAAAGTCAGGCTCCCAGTGTCTGGATGCCCAGTGTTCCTGGAAAAGCTCACCAGAGAGGTCGGGGATTTCTAGCCTTGCCTCAGCGCCCTCAGCGTCGCGAAGGCTCACCTCGACGGCACCCGGGCTTTTGATCGGCGTGCGCTCAAAAGGCTGACAGCGGGTCCAGCGCCTGTTCAACTCGACGATGTAACGCTGATCACCTAGGTATGCCCCAAGAGTGAGAGCGCTGTCGAAGCTGTCGGTCTCAAACACCTGCCATAGGGCGGCGAGCCAGGTCGACTTGCCCGCGTCAACAAGGCCAGACAGCAACACCGAGATCTCACGCATCGGTCACGATTTGCTCCCATCCTCTTGGAAGAGATCGAATGCTGAAGTTGCACTCGCAGAGCCCTCTGCCCCATCAAGGATCTCCACTTCCGGAGGATCTGCGTCGAGCCACTTGCCGAGCAGTGAGGCGAGGCCGTATCCGGCTTGGACTGACGACCCCGTCTTGACCGGGGCGGCGGCAATCTTCATTACCTCCGTGGGAGATTCACCGGCGGCAGCGAGGACTTCTTGCGCGTCTTTCTCGGCTTGCCTTCGCGCGGCAGTGCCCTCAACTAGGTCCCACTTGCTGAGTGCAAGGATGATTGGCACCCTCGCCCGCAATGCTCCAGACTGCAAGAGCGAGCGCAGGATCGTCCGAGTCGAGTTGACATGGCCGTAGCGCTCATTGCGATCAGTCAAGCGCTCACAGTCAAGTAGCAGGGCAACGCAATCGATCCGGCCCAGAACCGGGTAACGCTCGCACTCTTTGGGGTCATTGCGGATAAAGCGAAATGCCTCACCGGCGAGATCAGTGGCGAGTAGGCCGACTCGCTCGCCGCTGTCCTTGGCCTGCAGTTCAAGGTGTAGGAGGGCAAGTTGGCCGACCGCTAGACGGGTGCGCTCAGTATCTGGAGTTTTAAGACCCGACTCGGAGCGCTGCAGAAAGCTGCGTCGCTCGAATGCCCGAAGAGTGCGGCTACCGCAAAACAGATGTCCAGCAAAGCCCCCGTTAGAGAACTGCTCGTAGATGCCACACAGCAACGACGTCTTGCCCGAGTCGTCCTCGCCTGCGACGAGTACAACCTGAGTCGGGGCGACCTTCATCGTCTCCCCCGCCTCCTCGTAGCTAAGGGCTTCGCCCGAAGGGAGCTCTATCCACTGCGGTTCCTCACTCTCCGGCGGCGAAGCCTCCGCCGCAGATGCCTCCTCCGCCTCAGCGGCAGGCTCTGGCGTATCGCTAGTCATTGCTGATCATGCTCTGGAGCAGCAACTCCGCATAGAACTGCTCGGCGATCTGTTGGGCACCTCGACGAAGGGCGCCTGGACGGGACTGGGATGGATATTCCACACGGTGCACGCAGCAAAGGAGCGGCGAGACCAGCGCCGTCCCAGCAGCGGGAAGCGGAGCGCTGGAGGGAAGCGTCGATCCCTCCCCAAGGCCACGAGCTGCCCCGCTCACGGTCAGTTCGCGGTCTGGTTTCATCCCTGAACGCGAAATTGCCAACTTTAGGAAGTGTGGAGAGCTACGGGGGCCGGGAACGAACTCAGTCAGCGTGGAAAGATCGCGGGCAAGCTCGAGCGGCCTACCGGCTTCGCTCACCTCTGACCAACCGCGACCGTCGATGAATCGCTCGCCGAAGAGCCACCAAAGAACCGAGGATTGCTCGCGCGAAGCCCTGCTCGACGTCTCAAGGTGGTCGATGGCGGAAGCGAGCTCGGCACGAAGACCGGCCAGCTCTTCATGCATTTCGCGCGCGCGCTCAGGTGAGTGCGCGTTACCGTCGGGGAAGGTCTCCTCGGCCGAATCCCGCAGGCCTCCCTCGCCAAGTTCAACCGGGCCCGGGTCGCGAATCGTGAGCGCTGCGCGATCGAGATATTTGCGGGCGGCAGGAGCCAGCTGTGCTATTCGCGGCTTCCAGTCAAGAAAGGTGGCAACTGAAACCGCCAAGGCACCAGCGCTAGCCGCCTCGCTGGGCTCAGCGGCCCAAGCCTTAAGCAGGATTGCAGTAGCCAGAATGCCGGCCTCCTGGGCATGAGACCGATTGAGGGCTTCCCCACCGCTCTCCATGCGTTCAGCCAGCCAGTCGAGGGCTTCGTCATGCTGCTTGGAGCGGTGGGCGAGAACCACAAGCCCGACCGCGCGCTCAGGACTCAGGCTTCGCAGCGAGAGGTTCGCCCCCTTTACACGGGTGTCGAGTGACTCTGCTGCAGGATTAGCCGAAATCTCCGTGTAAAGCTGTTCCAGGATCTCCTTCACCTGACCGCCTCCGCGTAGGGATTCGGTCCCATCTCAGCGACCCCCAGCTCGGCGGCCACCGCATCCCAGAGCTCCCAAAGTTGGCTTCTCTGCCGCGCTCGTTCGATCACAAGTCGGGTCTGCTCGAAGCTCGCCTGATCGCCGTCGCTCTCCTCAATGAGGCCGAGGCGTCCGGCAATAGAAATGCGCGTGACATAAGGCAACCTCGCATATCGTAGGGCGAGTCGCCGCTGACGGTTGGCGACCCTGCCGCGAGGCTGCTCGGCGCCATCCTCATAACTCTCGGAAGGAGCATTGACTGCCTCGGCCGGCGTCGTCTCGGCGGCTTCCCCCTCCTCCCCGGCCTCATCAATCCCAACGTGGAAGCTGGCTCTGACAACGTCGAGGCCACCGCCCTCGGCAGCAAAGCGGGTCTGTGTGGAGTCCCACTGGCGCGAGATCACAGTGACATCGAGGCCGTCGGCGTACTTAGCCCCAGCGGCACCGATCTCAATCACGTTGTAGCGGGGGTCCCAGCCGGTCGAACCGCGCCGTGGGTGAAGCGCCCCGGCAGACACCGAAAGAGTTGCTCCTGACCCTTGTAGGGCGTGATTGTGCTCGTGACCAAAGAGGTGAATCATCGCGCGGGAGTCCAAATATCGTCGGGCCATCTCTCTGTCCCGCAACCAAGCCAACGGGTGATGCCAGATTGCCAACTCGTAGGCATCCTCGGCGCCACGCAGAAACTGCAGCGCATTCTCGCCCACAACAAGGCCGTTACCCGCGACGTCTTCTTCACCATCGGCGAGGATTGCCGTGTTCAAGCCGACAATGCGCAGGCGTAGACCCTCAGCGAGGTCAAAGTACTCATCCCAGACCTGGATTGGGCCTTTCGGCACACAACCGTAGTCAGCTGCGAATTCGTGATACGGGCCGAGCGGACGGAGCAGAATGTCCTTGTCGTCCGAGGCCAAGTATCGCCTGAGGTAGTCATCGATCTCGTCAAGGGGACACTCGCGCAACTGAGCGCAAGCGCTCTGCCAGAGCTCAGTACGCATGGCCCGGTTGAAGTCATGATTGCCGGGGACAATCCAGACGTTCTCCTCGCCAACGTCCAAGGCCTCGCAAAGCCTGGCAATCCATTCCCGGGCTATTTGGTACTCACCTGGGTCGCCAGAGTGGGCTATATCGCCGCTGGCGAGGATCCCCGTCACCTCCCCATCGAGCTCTGTAGCGACCCGCCTGCAGTCGATAATCAACTCCTCGCGAGGGTCGTGGTCGCGATCGACCTCGGCCGGACCATCCTGGCCGATGTGGAGATCCGAGAGGTGAACGAAGGTCAGCAAGCTAGGCTCCTTTTGGAAAGACCCCGTAGTCCTACCGGAACTTGAGTTGCTCTGGTCCTAAGGCTGTCGCCGCTTTCAGCGCTACCCGAGCAGGAAAGAGCGCAACGTCCAGTTTTTAGGCAAGGGAGGCTCCCTTTGCGACATTGCTGTCGATCGAGCGGAACGCCCTCGGCTTCGCAAACTGAGCCAACGGATTCGAACCTGTGACCTTCGGTTTCGTAGGCTGCTGATCAAGCGGTGGAAGCGCAGTCTTAGAGCCAAAAACTGTGCGAGAGGTAGCGATAAAGTAGCGACGAGAAGCTCAAGAAATTCCCCAATTTAGGCGCCGCAGAATCACCTCAAAATGGCAAGAAGCGGAAGTTTGATCCGGAAGGGAATTTCACAACCCTATACACATGTGAGTTCTTTGATTTAGGCGGCCGGAACCTAGTCCCGGGTTCGTCGAACCGTTCGCGTTCCGGATGGCCAGCGTTCCACGGCTCAGTAGGCAGGCTCAAGCCCGGTGATCATTGGGAAGTGGCGCACGTTCGTCGTCAGCAGATCGGCCTCAAGTAGGAGCGCGGTGGCAGCGATCAGGTAATCGGCATCGTCGATGCCGCTGTGGGAGCGGCGGTGGCGCTGAGCAAGGGACCCGGCGGCCCGGGCCACCTCCTCCCCTATCGGCACCCAAGAAATCGCGGAGAAGAACTGCTCCAGTGAGTCGACCTCTTTCTCGCGGACGCCAGCCAACAGCTCAAAGCGCACGACCTCACTGGCCAAGATGGACTCTTCGGCCTCCAGCAGGTCGGCTAGGAGAGCGACGGCGGGGGGCGAGCCGCGGAGGTGGTCGATGGCGACGCTGGTGTCGAGCAGTTTCACTTGACGCCAAGCCGGGCCAAGCGATCATTTAGATCCCCGCCGCGAATCGCGTCTACATACTCGGCGCCGCTGATGCGTCGGCCTTTCCAGGAGCCGGCGCTGGCCTTGAGGGCGCGAAGCTTCTGGTCCGCCCCCTGCTCACCGAAGGTTGTACGAACCGCGCGGCGGATCAGCTCTGAGCGGGATGCGCCCGTGTCGCGCGAGGCGCGCTCGAGAAGCTCCAGCTCCCCCTCGCCTAGATAGACCTGCGTTCTGCTCATAGCATCACTATACACCCTATGGTGTCGCCTCCACGATCGCCTGGATTTCTGGGCTGCGAGCTCATCGGACCGTTCCTCGGACCGTTTTCCGCATCCCAGGCGTCACCCAGGAGAAGCTAAGATCGCCTGGCAACGTCAAATGCCATCGAGAAAGGCTCTCCCATCGTGGTTGAGGGCCTTGTGGGTGGAAACACCCGTGATGGTTCGACTCCATTCAGCCGCATTACCAAGCCCCTGGAAATCAGCGACTTCCGCGCCGCGATCAGCGGCGCGGTCGCGCTGCCCGGGAGGAGTGGCGCGCGACCGCGCTTGTCCGTGTACGGGATATGACCGGACGCCTGCGGCCGGAAGCGCCTGCGGCATAGGCGCCGGAAGCGCTGGGGCCTACGCCGTCGTCTCTGAGTTCGGCCTGCAGCGGGGGAGCTATTGATGCTTGGCGATGCCGGTCTGCTTGCCCGTACACGTACCTTTTACTTCAGACTGCCCCGGGTATTGGACGCTATACGAGAAGTTCACAAGCACTTTTACAACCACCTTCGTGGGTGACTTAAATGTGCCGGAGACTACTGTCCTCATAGTTGCGGTCCCGGCGCCGGCGGCGATGCGTGGATGGGTCGTGCGGTCGAGCTTGAACCTCCCCTTCCTGATTGGGATGGGGGATTTTTCCAGCACGGAAAACCCCCCTGGCATCGGATCGCCGCTGCAGCTCGATGGCTGGAAGGGACTGACGCTGACCTGCGCACCTTGACCCTTGCCGATCTTCACCACCTTGACTTCGGTTTCGTGGACCTCCACAGTCCCGTTTTCTGGCGGCCCCGCCACCTGCCCGTAATAAAGACCAAGTTTAGGTATCACTGGCGTGCCAGCAGAAGCGGTGGCGGCAAAAGCAGCCATCAAGGCAAGCGCAATCACGCTAAGACACGATGCTCTCCGATTCATTCCAGTCCTTCCGAGGTCGGCTGTGACGGGCACCCTATATGCCCCATTGGGCTGGCATGGCATTGTCAGAGCCTCGCGACCCCAGCGCCAGCGCTCACGCTGGCGGATCGTCTCGATCGCCTCGGCGACGTCGAGGCGGGAGCCGAGCAAGGCCGGCCGACGGCCGGCGGCCCCCTCCCGGAAGTCGATCGGGGGATGCTCGTCCTGACGGATGCCCTCCTCGATGCAGCGCTCGGCGAGCGCGGTCTGGCCGGAGCCCGCATCGGCGGCATGGTCCTTGAGGCGCCGAACCGTGATCGTTTGGCGCTCGCGAGCGCTCTTCCCCCCGCCCCTCCTTCGGACCATTGCCAGGTCGTCGCTTAGGATCGGGGCGTGGGAAATACTCCTGACAAGTCAGTGGGGTCAATCGACGCCACGACAGCTACTGTCGGCGCCGGGCCAAGGGCGCTGTCCGCCGCAACGCTGTGCGAGGCGTTTCAGATGACTGCGGCGGAGCAGGCGGACACTCCGGCACTGCGACTGAAGGACAGCGACTACGAGGCGAGCTTCGCCGAGTACGCGGCGAGCGTGCGGCGGCGCGCCGCCGGGCTCGCGGCCCTCGGGGTGCGACGAGGCGACACCGTCGGCTTCATGCTGGTCAACCGGCCCGGCTTCCATCTCACCGACTGCGCCGCGATGCACCTGGGGGCAACCTGCTTCTCCGTCTACAACACCTCCTCGCCGGAGCAGATCGAGTACGTCGTCGCCGACGCCGCCAACCGGGTGATCGTGACCGAGCCGCAGTTTCTGGACCGGGTCCTGGAGGCCCGCAAACGGGTCGACACGCTGGAGCACGTGGTCGTGATCGGCGGCGCAAACGGGTCGGAAGGGACGATCTCGATCGAGGCGCTCGAGGAGCTGGGCGAGGCCGGCTTCGACTTCGAGGCCGCCTGGCGGGCGGTCGAGCCCGACGACGTGCTCTGCCTGATCTACACCTCGGGCACGACTGGCCCGCCCAAGGGCGTGCAGCTGACCCACGACAACATCCTCAGCGGCTGGCGGGCGAGTGACGCCGTCTACTCGCCGTCACCGGGATCGCGCGTTATCTCCTACCTGCCCAGTGCCCACATCGCCGATCGCTACGCCTGCCTCTACCCGCAGATGCTGTACGGGGGCTGCGCCTACTGCTGCCCCGATCCGCGCCAGGTGATCGCCTACGCGATCGAGGTGAGGCCGACGATCGTCGCCGGCGTTCCCCGTGTCTTCGAGAAACTGAAGGGCGCGCTCGAAGCCGGAATGGCGGTCGAGACGGACGACGAGAAACGCGCGGCGACCGAATGGGCGATGGAGATCGGCAGGCGCCGCGTCGAGGCGTACAAGGCCGGTGAGATCCCGGCCGAGCTGCAGGCCGAGTGGGAGCGCGCCGACGAGCTCGTCTTCTCGAAGATCCGCGCCATGCTCGGCCTCGACGAGGTCGAGTGGTTCGGGGTCAGCGCGGCTCCCACCCCGCCCGAGGCGATCGAGTTCTTCCTCGCGATCGGAATCGAGCTCTGCGAGCTGTGGGGGATGTCGGAGACCAGTGCGACGGCGACCCTGAACCCGCCCGGCCGGATCCGGGTGGGGACCGTGGGGCCGCCCCTGCCGGGAGTAGAGGTGAAGCTGGCCGGGGACGGCGAGGTGATGGTGCGCGGGCCTATCGTGATGAAGGGCTACCGCAACATGCCCGAGAAGACGGCGGAAACGCTCATCGAGGACGGCTGGCTGCTGACCGGCGACGTCGGCGAATTCGACGAGGAGGGCTACCTGAAGATCGTCGATCGCAAGAAGGAGCTGATCATCAACGCCGCCGGCAAGAACATGTCCCCCGCCAACATCGAGGCGAAACTGAAGGCAGCCTCGCCGCTGATCGCCCAGGCCGTCACGATCGGCGACCGCCGCCCCTACAACGTGGCGATGATCGTCCTCGATCATGAGTCGCTCGCCATCCGCGGCGCCGCTGCCGGCGATGCTGAGATCGCCGCCGAGATCGAGGGGGCGGTGGGGCGGGCCAACGAGCGCCTCTCGCGGGTAGAGCAGATCAAGCGCTACAAGATCCTCGATGGAGCCTGGGAGCCCGGCGGCGACGAGCTCACTCCGACGATGAAGCTCAAACGCAAGCCGATCGCCGAGAAGTACGCCGCTGAGATCGAGGCGCTGTACGACGATCGAGCGGCGTCGAGTCGCCCGTGATGGCGCGACCCCGCTCAGCGGCGGGCTATTTGCTCGCCGTGGCCGTCGCGCTCGAGTAGCCGGTCGACGCCGCCGTGATCGTGTGGGTGAAGGAGCCACTGGCCGGAGCGGTGTAGGTGAATTCGGTGGCCGAAACGGCGGGCCCGGCGGCGGGGACCGTCAGCGGCGAACCGGAGATCGTCCCGCCGGTCGTGACGGTGACGTTCACGGTTTTGGCGGCGCCGACGTTGGAGACGGTATTGCCGGCGCTGTCGGTGACGATGAGGCGGGCTTTGACGGTGCCGGCGTTGCCGAGCGCGGTGATCGCGCAGGTGAAGAAACAGGGCGAGCCGATCGAACCGGCGCTGACGACGAGTTCGGAGAAGGCGAGTTTCGAGGCCGAGCCGGTCGAGACGGTGAGTGCCAGCGGCGTCGGGGTCGTCAAGGTCCCATCGGTAGCCGAGACGCTCGTCGCTCCGGCTTTGTTCAGTTTCGCGTAGCCGTTTTTCGAGGCAGCCACCGCGGCGACGCCAGCGGTGAAGGTGAGCGCGGTCGGGCTGCCGAAGTTGACCGCGGTGCCGCCGCTGTTGACGACCGTCGGCAGGGCGCCGCTGGGACTGGCCGAAGCGCCCGAGAAGGTGATGTTCTTCGAGCCGGCGTAGGCGGTCGCGGTGTTGCCGTAGACGTCCTGCGCAGTGGTCGTCAGGTTGAAGTTCGCCGCCGCCACCGGGGTCGCGGTCGAGGAGGTCAGCAGGAGCTTCGTCGCCGCGCCGGGAGAGACGGTGACCGCCACCGCGGTCGGCGTGACGATCGTGCCTTCGGTCGCTTTGACGCTGGTCGCGCCGCTTTTGAAGAGCTTCATCGCGCCACCGTCCGCTTCGGCCGCGACGGCGACTCCAGCGTCGAATTCGATCGCGGTGGCGGCGCCGAAGGCGATCTCGGCACCGCTGGAGTCGGTCACGGTCGGGTTATTGCCGCCGGGGCTGGCGGAAGCACCCGAGAAGACGAGGCTGTGGGGCCCGGTGTAGCCGGTCGCCGTATTGCCGTAGGCGTCCTGGGCGACGATCGTGAGGTTGTCGGCTTCCCCGGCAGCCGGGGTCGCGCTCGCCGCGGCAAGGACGAATTTCGAAGCCGCCGCGTGGCTGACCGTGAGCGCGAGCGGCATCGGGATAGTCAGCGAGCCCTCGGTGGCAGTGATGTTGGCAGCACCCACATTGTAGATTTTCAGGACGCCGTTTTTGGTCGAGCTGGTGATGGTGGCGACGCCGGCGGTGAAGGTGAGCGCGGTGGCAGTGCCGAAAGCGATCGCGGTGCCGGCGCTGTTAGCGACGGTGGGGGCGTTGCCCGCCGGGCTCGAAGAGGCACCGGAGAAGACCAGGGAGTGCGATCCCGTGTAGGTCGTGACGGTGCTGTTGTTGGCGTCCTTGGCGGTGATCGTGAGGTTGACCGAGCCGCCCGCGGTGGGGTTCGCGGTGCTGCCGGAGATGGTGAACTGGGTCGCTTCGCCGACGGTCACGTTCGCCGTTTTGGCGCCTCCGACGGCGGTCCAGGTCTCCCACAGCGCGGTCACCCTGTAGGTGTGTTCGCCGACCCCGACGCCGCTGTCTTTGCAGGTGACCACCGCACTCGGGGCGGCAGCGGTCGGGCAGGTCCCGGCCGGGGCGCCGCCGTCACGAGTGACGTAGTACGCGATCGAGCCGGCGCCGGGCGGCGTCACCGCACCCCAGGTCAGAGTGACGGTCCCCCCCGCCGCTGGGGTCGCGGCGCTGATCGTCGGTGCCGTCAGTTTCGTCACTGCCGCCGAGGCGCTGCCGCTGCCCACGCTCGAGAAGTAGGCGAGCGCGCTACCGCCGGCGCAGACGGCGAGGGCTGCCAACAGGGCCGTCGCGACGCCAGCTGTGCATAGCCGCCTCATCCTTGGGCCTCGCCACTGAAGACCAGCGGGACTTCGGTTCCCCGGCAGGCGTCCTGGTTGACCGAGAGGTTGAGCATGCTGATCGACGGCGCCGAGATCGTCGCCGTCGGCAGGCTCACCGAACCTCCCCCGGGCACCGTCAACGGCATGGTCGGCGAGGCGTTGGACGGGGTCAGCGCGAAGTTCTCGGCCTCACAGTTCGGCGGATTGCCGGCGACGCCGACCGTAAGACTGGTGACTTCGATCGGGACGGAGTTCGGGTTGGTGACCAGGATCGGCACCTGCTGCGCCGGGTAGCCGGGATAGAGGTGCTCGAGCTCCCCGAGGAGCTCGATCGAGAACGGCTTGGGATCTGCCTGCTCCAGCTGCGGCGGCGGCTCCGCCTGTCGCCAGGAGTAGTGAAGAGCGGGACCGGGGCGGCCAGCGCGGTTGAAGGCACGAACGGCGAAGGCGTGGCCGCCTGGGGCGATACCGCTGAGGCGATGTGGCGAGCTGCAGTCCGTCCAGCCGCCGGCATCGAGCCTGCACTGAAACCGGCGCGGTGGCGCGGGCTCACCCGACGGTCCGGGCAACGGTGGGCGCGGGCGGTGCGATCGGGGCGGGACGTGGAACCTGAACTGGGGCTCGGCCAGCGACGAGATCGCTTCCGGGTATTCGACGAACCGGGGCCGCAGCAGCGATTCTTCCCCTCCGCCCTGCGGTACGCCTGCCCCGTGCCGGGGCGCGACCCCGAGCGGCTTGCTCTCACCCAAGCCCACCGCGGGACCCTCGGCACGGGTCGCCGCGTAGGCGACCGCGCCGAGACAGGCCGAGCCGGCAGTCAGGGCGAAAATCGCCTTGACTGCGAGTGCCCGGCCTGCCGCGACGCGGCGAGGAGACATGGGTCGTTCGGGCCTGAACCCGCTAGTTGTTTTTCAGCGTCAGCGTCAGCGTCGCGCCCTGGCAAGCGTCCTGGCTGACACCGGTGTCGTTCATCGTCAGCGTGCCGTTCGGCGTCACGGCCTGGTTGTTGCCGGTCGCGAAGGTTTTGTTGACGACGACGTCGGCCATCGTGAAGTCCGGGTTTCCGCCCGTGATCACGACGCTGCAGCTCGCGTGGCCCGCGTCAGCGGTGATTTTTTCCAGCGAGATCGTGCCGACCCGCTGTTTGCCGGAAGAGGGGTTGTCGACCGTCAGCGTGACCGGCGAGGACGAGCCCGGGTAGAGGTTGCCGGTCACGGTCCCTTTCAGAGTCACGGCCGAGCTGGTGCCAACGGTGGCGGTGGCCGTCCCCGAGCCGGAGGTCGTGAAGTACGCGTAGGCGCCGACGGCGACGGCCAGGACGCAAACGCCCGCGAGCGCGGTGAGGACCCGCTTCTTGGCGAGAAAATTCATGCATGTCTCCTTGCTTGAGCCGAGTACGAGTCCCGGCGATTCCCCCGGGCATCGACGCATTCCAGATCCGACTTGAGACAGGAAACGGACAACGGGGACCATCCCCTTTTAGACAAAATGGAGCACGCCGACGGGGACGCCCCTATTAGCGTGGCCTCGGTCCCCAATCGGGGCCGAAGTCCGAGGTGAACTTGCCTGGGCCTGCGTAGAGGAGGCGGGCTCCGGTGCCATCGGCGTTCATCACGTAGAGATCCGTGTTGCTCCTCTTTCCCGACCGGCTGAAGGCGATGCTGCGACCGTCGGGCGAGAAGACAGGGCCTCGGTCCGCGAAGGGGCCACTGGTCAGCGCGGTCCTATCTCCCCCGCTGGCCCGGATCGAGAAAATCCGGATGTGTCCACCTGAGTGGCCGTTGAAGACGATGCGATCCCCCGAAGGCGAGTAAGACGGCGATCCGTCCCCCGGTCTCGAGGTCAGGCGACGCAAGCCCAAGGTATTTGGGTTGACCGTGTAGAGGCCACCGCTGCCCTGGAAACGCGTGGAAAAGGCAACGCGACGCCCGTCGGGAGAGAACTCGGGCGTCCTCGCCGCGCCCGGACCCAACGTGAGCTGCTTCATTTCGCCGCTGGTGAGGTCGATCGCGAAGATCTGGGTCTCCCCGACACCCGGCGGCTGGGTGGCGACAGCGAGACGGTGGCCGTCAGGGGAAACCGCCAGCGAAAGGATCCTGTACTCGACCGGCGCAGGCAGGACTGGGGAGCCGAGCGCGTTCGCGGGCGCGGACAGGAGCTTGACGTAGATCTGGTTCTCGACCGCGAATTCGCGGTCGGCGACCTGGCGGACGTAGACAAAGCGCCGCCCGTCGGCGAAGACGACGGGCGAGTAGTCGATCTCGAGGCCTTCCGGGTCGGAGCCTCGCGTGATTCGCTTGGCGCCGGTTCCGTCCGGCTTCACCAGCCAGATCGCGTGGCTGTCGTGGGAAGCGGTATTGCCGGCATCGCTACGAAATGCGATCGGTCCGTTGCGGCCGGGGAAGGCCGCCGCCTCCGCGCCGGGGCTCGAGCCGGTGGCCGCGCTGGGGAGCGAGACGGGCGTCGCCGGCGGGGCCCCTGCTTTCAGCAGGGTCGCCAGGTAGATGACGACCGGAGTCGAGCCCAGGTTGGCCGCCTGGTGAATGTCCGAAGGCTGCTCGACGATCCACTGACCTGCCCGGATGCGACCGGTCTGTCCGGCCTCGATCGTGCGGACCGTTTGCGGCTGTTGGTCGGACTCGCCGCGACGAACGACCACCGAGCCGTGCCGGACCGTGTAGGTGAGCACGCCGGACTGGATCCGGGCGACCTGCGTCCCGAGGTGATGGTGCAGTGCCAGCTCGGCGCCCGGCTGGACGACCACACGGCTGAGGACCAGGTTGCGATTGGGGGCGCCCTGAACCCGGTCGGTCTGCGCCAGCGCATTGCGAATCGCGGCCGGTGCTGCTTGCGAGCGGCCGAAAGCGGCCGGCAGCAACGTTCCCAGCGCGAAGGCGCCGGTCAGCGCAAGGACGACGAGGAGGCGGCGCTGCGCAGCTTGGCTCACTGCGCAAGCAGACTAGGGTCCGCACCGGATGAGCCCGACGCCGCGCAAATCCCTCCAGCGAGGACTTCGGCCTTGCTGATCTGGGCTGCGGACCGGCCGGAGCGCGATGCGCTCGTCCTTCCCGATGGGATTGAAATCGCTTCCGTCCCCAGGCGGCCCTCCAACCATCCCGACCTGCCGAGGGTGGAGGTTCTCGTTCCTCCCTACCGAAGCCAGAGGACCCTGGAGGCGCTGCCAGGCATATCCGGCCTGCGCCTCGTGCAGGCGCTCGAGTCTGGGGTCGAGTGGCTCCTCCCCCACGTCCCGGCCGGCGTCCCGGTGTGCAACTCGCGCGGCGCCCACGACGCCGCCGTCGCCGAGTGGGTCGTCGGGGTCGTCCTGGCGATGCAGCGGCGACTGCCCGACCACCTACGCGCCCAGCAACAGGGGCTATGGCGCGACGTCGTGGCCAAGGGCGAGTGGCTACCCCCGTACGCCGGCGACCTCGAGGGCTCCACGATCCTGATCGTCGGCTACGGCTCGATCGGCGCCGCGGTCGAGCGGCGGCTGGAGCCGTTCGGCGTCGAGTTCCTGCGCGTCGCTCGCACCGCCAGGCGCGAGGTGCAGCCCTCCGAGGCGCTGCCGAGCCTGCTCGCAAGCGCCGATGTCGTCGTCTTGCTGGTCCCCCTGACTGCCGCCACCGAACACCTGATCGACGCCGATCTGCTGCAGGCGATGAAACCCGGAGCGCTGCTGGTCAACGCCGGCCGCGGGCTCCTGGTCGACCAAGACGCGCTGACAGAAGCTCTTTATGACGGCCGCATCCGCGCGGCGCTCGACGTCACCGACCCAGAGCCACTGCCGCAGGACAGCAGTCTCTGGTCGGCGCCCAACCTCCTGCTCACTCCCCATATGGCCGGCGACACCCCCCGTCGCTACCAGCGCTCCTGGCAGCTGGTCGGAGAGCAGGTCGAGCGGCTGCTCGACGGGCGGCCGCTGGTGAATCTCGTCGAGCGCGACTAGAGCTGCTCGGCTTCGATGCGGCCCTCGTCGACGGCTGTCTGGAGAGACTCGTAGTCGCGTTCGTTCTGATCGGCATAGATCTCCGCAAACTCGGCGAGAGCGCGATCGAAGGTGTCCCCTTTGCCGAGGTAGGCGCCGATCGCGATCCGGTCGCCGCCGCGGGCGTGGGCGTGGGCCAGCGTCACGCCGCAGACCTCGCCGTAGGCGGTCAGAGCGCGTGGGTCCATCGACTCAACCTTCACCGAGCCCTTCCAGTCCCAGAGCTGGCGAACGTAGAAGTCGCGCGGCTCGCCATCGACGCCCTCTACTTTCATCCAGCCGAGCAGGATGTCGCTTGCCGCCTGCATCGACCGCTGTCCCTGGACGACGCGCTCGCCCTGATTGGCGAATACGCACGGCGTCGCGTACGGCTCGAGCACCGAGTGCTGCGCTTCCTTGACCTGGAGAAAGAGCGGATCTTGCTCGTCGCGGCCCAGCATCAGGACGATCCAGGCGCGGGTCCCGACGCTGCCCACCCCAACCACTTTGAAGGCGGCGTCGACGAAGCGATAGCCGTCGAGCAGGGCGCGACGGTCGAGGTCGAGCGAGTCGCGGTAGCTGGAGAGGGCCTCCAGCACCCTGGCTTCGATGTCCACGCTCCCGGCCTCGCCCACCAGCTCGTCGAAGGGAACGATCAGCGGCGGGTCGCTGACGATGCGCGGCGCTCCGTCGACTTCGCGCACGAGCTTCGAGAAGGCGCGCATCCGGTCCTTGCGGCGGGCCTTATCGACACCCCGCTCGAACGTCTTCTGCTCCTCCCCGCTTGCCGCCGCCGCCCAGCCTTTGGCGATCGCATCCAAATCGAGCCGCTGGTACCAGACTTCGAGGTTGCCCATCGTCGCCAGATCGCGCATCGTCTTCCGGTATTCGGCCACCGTCGCCCGCACGATGCCGAGTCGCTGCCGCCGGTCGAAGCCGCGCTCCCGCCCGGCCACAGCCAGGCTCGCCGCAAGGCGCTTGACGTCCCACTCCCAGGGGCCGGGCAGCGTCTCGTCGAAGTCGTTGACGTCGAAGACGAGCTCGCGCTCCGGAGAGGCGAAGGCGCCGAAATTCGAGAGGTGGGCATCTCCGCAGAGCTGGACCTCGAACCCGGACCGCGGGGTACCGGCAAGGTCAGCCGCCATCACCGCCGCGGCGCCCCGGTAGAAGGCGAACGGCGAGGCCAGCATGCGGCCATAGCGCAGAGGAACGAGCTGGCCCACCCGGGAGGTGGCCTGCTGCTCCAGCAACTCAACCGGATCCACTCGATCGACGGCCGGCTCCCACTCGCCGAGGCTCGAGCGGTGCGCCGCGGAGCGGGCGGCCTTGCCCGTGGCGGCGCGCTCCGCCGGCGTTCCCGGAGAAGACACGGTCATGAGGCGAAAGCTCTTCGTTGTGTCATGTCCCAGCTCCCTCCTCGATGGCGACGACCAACGCTAGCTCCAGCCACTTGAAATGGCAATCGACCTCACCGAAACCGGCAGCGCGCAGCCATTCCATCTGTGCGCTCAGATCCGCGAGCCGGTCGGCGGGATCGTCCTCGACGCGGCCGATCTCGCGACGGAAACGCTCGTGCAGCCGGGGGCTGGCCGAGCTGACTAGGTCGAGATTGACGAACACGCCTCCGGGGGCGAGCAAATCGTGAACCTCGGCGAACAGCTCCCGCTTGCGCTCGTCCTCGAGGTGGTGGATCGCCAGCCCGGAGACAACCGCGTCGAACCGCCCCGACTCCGCCAAGGGCACGGCCAGATCGTGCATTCGCAGCTCGAGCGACGAATCGGTGCCGAAGCGATCGGCGGCGCGGTCGAGCATCGGCCTAGAGGAGTCGATGCCAACCCCACGCGCCGCCGGATGACGCTCGCGGACCAGGCACAGCAGCCGGCCGTCGCCGGTGCCGAGGTCGAGGAAGCGGTCGACTCGCCCGGGCAGGGCCTCCAGCAGCATCTCCTCAGCGACCCGTCGGTGCGGAATCTCTCGCGAGAGATACTCGGCGACCCGGCCCGCGTCCGACCAATCATCCGC
The DNA here is from genome assembly GCA_044867645.1 of Solirubrobacterales bacterium. Taxonomy (GTDB): domain Bacteria; phylum Actinomycetota; class Thermoleophilia; order Solirubrobacterales; family 70-9; genus VRUE01. The sequence goes on from JBIOVI010000037.1 coordinate 29,433, forward strand.
CATGGCATCCAACTCCAGCAGTGCGTCGTTCAGCCCAGAGGTCGCAGTAGCTCCCTCCGATCAGGTCCGAATCGGCGATTCCGAACGCCCTACTTAACTCCCCGACTCGCTCCTCGCAGACTGCAACCTCAGCCGTCGCTGGAACCGGTGCCTCAAACTCGATGAAGCCACCCAGTCCCTCCACCTCGTCGAGATGGATCCGCACCCCTTTCCAAAGGAAAAGGCGACGCTCTTTGACGATCACGACCTCGATGCCGAGCGTGTCAGTGAGCGCGTCCTTCAACTCCCCGGCCTGCCCGACCTCGACGATGCGGTAATTACTCTGCCTCGATTCCGCTCGGTTAGAGCGTCGGTAGGCGATCAGCTGCGGCTTGGCCCCGTCCTCCTCGCGCAGCTTTAGCCGTCCCCGGGGGGCCTGGAAGTAAGTATCGCGCTGGCGCAGCAGGCCCCGCGGCTCGGCGCCGAGCTCGTCGCAGATCGCGAGCGAGCGCTCAGGACTCGGGTCCCTCGCCTTGAGCTCGACGTTGCAGCGTGGCTCTGAGATGGACGCAGAATATGGCCGTCCCACCGGTGTAGCTTTGCCGGCGTGCGTGGGAGCAAGATGTGAGGGCACTTGTCCAACGGGTCAGCCAGGCGGCGGTCGACGTCGAGGGCGAGCGGGTTGCTCAGATCGGGCCCGGGATGCTGGTCCTGCTCGGCGTCGGCCGCGACGACGGCGAGCAGGATGCCGACCGGCTGGCGGAGAAGGTGCTGGCGCTGCGCATCTTCGACGACGCCGAGGGCCGGATGAACGAGCCGCTGGGCGAGCGCGAGGTGCTCTGCGTCAGCCAGTTCACGCTGTACGGGGACGCCCGCAAGGGCAACCGTCCCAGCTACGTCGCCGCCGCTCCGGCCGAGCTGGCCGAGCCGCTCTACGACCGCTTCTGCGAGCGCCTCGGCGCCGCCAAGGGAGTCTTCGGCGCCTGCATGGGCGTCGCTTTGGTCAACGACGGGCCGGTGACCCTGCTGGTCGAGGTCTGACGGATACTTCCCCCGTGGAGCAACCGGCCGAACGCAACGGTGCGATCGAGGTCGAAGGGCGGCGACTCGCCTGGCGATCGGTCGGCGAGGGCCCGCCCCTGGTGCTCATCACCGGCTATTCGGGCGCCGCCGCCGGCTGGGACCCCGAGTTTCTCTCGGCGCTGGGGCGATCCTTCGAGGTGATCTGCCCGGACAATCGCGGCATCGGCGACTCTGAGCTGGGCGAGCTGGTCGAGCCGCTGACGGTCGACGCGATGGCGGCCGACGTGGAGGCGCTGCTCGACGCGCTCGAGATCGACCGCCTGCCGGTCGCCGGCTGGTCGATGGGCGGCTTCATCGCTCAGGCGCTGGCCGCGCGGGCGCCGGCTCGTGTGGAGGCGCTGGTGCTGCTCGCCACCAATCCGGGCGGCGCCACGTCAGTACCGGCGGACCCAGAGGCCATGGCACAGCTGACCGACCACTCGGGCGCGCCGCGCGAGCAGGCGACCCGGCTGATCGAGCTTCTCTTCCCGCCGGCCGTGGCGACCGATTTCGATCGGAGCATCGGCGACCTCGTGGCCGAAGCACGAGCCGAGCTGTCGCCGGCGGCGCTCCGCGCGCAGCAGGAGGCGCTGGGCACCTGGGCCGGCGTGGAGCCGCCCCGTCGGGAAGACGGCACGCCGCTGCCCGTCCTCGCCGCCAGCGGCACCGAAGATGCCGTGATCCAGCCCGAGAACACGAACCGGTTGGCCGCCCACTGGCTCAACTGCAGGGTCGAGTACTTCGAGAACTGCGGGCACGCCTTCATGGCGCAGGAGCCGGAGCGGCTCGCCACACTGATCGTGTCCTTCCTCGACGACCGCGCCGTCGCTCAGCCGACCTGATCGCTGAGGCTGAACAGCACTTTGCCGTTCGATATCGACGCGTCGAGCTTCTTGTCGTCGAGCATCTCCGCCGCAACCGGCTCGATGCAGACCTCGACATCCTCGGCCGTAACAACCTCGTCCTCTGGCGCCGGCGACTCCGTGACGGAAACCGCAAAGCCGCTTTCCGCATCTGGCTCAGGCGCCGGCTCGGCGCTGATTCGGAAGGTCGCGCCCTCGGGAACGTCCTCTGAGGCGAGTATGCCCCGGATTGCCTCTGCCGCCTCGCTGCTGATCTCGAGCATGAACTCCCTTCCGTTGACGGGAAACGTGAACTACCCGAGGGCGAGGAGCGAAAACATCGTCTTACCCGAGCGATGCTTGCAAGAATCGCCGGAATGGACTCGGGGGAGGAGACGGCCGCGGCGGAACCGACGATCGCAGTGCGCCTGGCTGCCGGGGCGTCGGAGCTGGGTTCGGTCGAGCCGCTCTGGAACGCGCTCCAAGAGCACCACGCCCAGATCGCCCCGCGGCTCGGCACACGCGTCCCCCGCGATCTCGGCGACGCGTGGCGGGTGCGCCGCGCCAAGTACGAACACTGGCTAGAAGACCCGGATACCTTCTTCGTCGTCGCCGAAACGGCGGGTCGGCCCGGTCGGCTACGCATTCGTCACGATTGGCCCCGGCTACGCGTCTTGGGACACTGGCGAGCGCGCCGCGGTGCTAGAGACGCTGTCGGTGCTGCCGGATCTTCGCGGAGGCGGCGTTGGCGCGATGCTGATCGAGACGGTTTGGAGCCGGCTCGAAGAGAAGAGCATCGACGACATGGCGATCACGACGACGAAGACCAACGTCGACGCCCATCGCTTCTACGAACGGCACGGGTTCGAGCAGAGCTTCACCGTCTATCACGGCACGCGGCACGGCACGTCTAGCTGACTATCGGCCCAGCGCCTCGTCGATGAACGGTCCGAGCAGCTCGCCAGTGCGCGCGGCGGTGGTGTCGGGGGAGTCGCCGGGGGCGGTGATGTGGCTGATCGCGAGGCGGACGAGGGTCTCGGCGAGAAGCCGTGCCTTCTCAGCTGGAGCCTCGGGCCAGCCCTCCTCGATCACAGCCGTGAGGCGGGCGGTCGCCCACTGGACCACGGGCATGCCCTGGGTGGTGACGAAGGGGAGCATGCCGCCGGTGCCGTCGTCGCTGAGCAGGATCCGCACCAGCGGGTCCTCGCCGGCGCTGCGCAAGAACGTCTCCAGCGCGGCACCGACCGCGGCGCGGGGATCGTCGAGGTGTTCGCGGACGGCGGTCTCGACCCCGTCGAGGAAGCGTTCGCCCTCGTGGATGACGAAGGCCTGGGCGAACTCGTCGCGGCTGCCGAACTCCTTGTAGAGGGTCTGGCGGCTGACCCCGGCGGCGCTCGCCACCTCGGCCATCGTGATCTCCGACCAGGCGCGCTGTTGCAGCTCGTCGCGGGCAGCCGCGAAGAGGGTCTCGCGCAGGAGTTGTCGGGCCGCCTGAGGGTAGGGAGTGCGCGCCGCCGCCACGGCATCAATCGTCGCAGCAGAAGCAGTCAATCGTCCGCCCCGGTCCCCGGCTCGAAGTCGACCTTGTCGCGCACCCCGCAATCGGGGCAGTGCCAGTCATCGGGCACCTCGCTCCAGGGCGTGCCGGGCGGGAAGCCCTCGCGCGGATGACCCGCGGCCTCGTCGTAGACGTAGCCGCAGCCGGGACAGTGCCAAGCGCTCACGAGCCCGCCACCCCGTAGCGGGCGAGCACCCTGCCGCGAGCCCGCGGCTCGACGTTGGCGCGGCTGACATCGCCCCCGTAATGGTCGAGCAAACGGCCGTCCATGACGCGACGCCAGAGCGGCGGGAACCAGGCCAGCACGATCATCCCCGCATAGCCGGTGGGAAGCTGTGGGGCCTCGTCGACGTGGCGCAGCGCCTGGTAACGGCGGGTCGGGTTGGCGTGGTGGTCGCTGTGGCGCTGCAGGTGGTAGAGGAGGACGTTGGAAGCGACGTTGTTGCTGTTCCAGCTGTGCTCGGGACGGCAGCGCTCGTAGCGCCCGTCCTCGCGCTTCTGGCGCAGCAGCCCATAGTGCTCCAGGTAGTTGACGACCTCGAGCAGGGAGAAGCCGAAGACGGCCTGCAGCAGCAGGTAGGGGAGGACGACGGGCCCGAACGCCACGGTCAGGGCAGCGAAGAGGAAGACGGTCATCGCCCAGGCCTGCAGGATGTCGTTGTGGATCGACCACGGCGAGTGGCCCATCCGCTCCAGGCGGGCCCGCTCCAGGCCCCAGGCCGAGCTGATGCTGCCGGACACGGTGCGCGGCAGGAAGGCCCAGAAGCTCTCCCCCAGGCGAGAGCTCGCCGGGTCCTCCGGCGTGGCGACACGGACGTGGTGGCCGCGGTTGTGCTCGATGAAGAAGTGCCCGTAGCCGCTCTGAGCCAGCGCGACCTTGCTCAGCCACTTCTCCAGATCGGCGCGCTTGTGGCCCAGCTCGTGGGCGGTGTTGATCGCGATCCCGCTGACCATCGCCATCGTCAGCGCCAGCCCAATGCATTCGACGGTGGAGAGGCCGCCGTCGGCCCAGAGCCAGCAGGCGAATACGAGGCCCGCGTACTGGAAGGGGATGAAGGCGTACGTGCACCAGCGGTAGTAGCGGTCCTGCTCGAGCCACTTGACGATGCTGTCGGGCGGGTTCTCGGCATCCAGCCCGACCACGATGTCGAGCAGGGGGAAGACGACGAAGACGAGCACCGGGCCGAAGAACCAGAAAGCGCCGAACCCGGTCACCTCTACCCCGGCCCAGGCAAGGAACGGCAGCAGGGGCACGATCAGCCCCAGCAGCCAGGCATAGCGCTTCGTGTCGGTCCAGCTCGCCGGGTTCAGCTCGATGTCGGGACCGTGGTGATGCTCATGCGCAGATGCCTCCATGGAACACGCTCCTCCCTTGTCAGATCGCCAAAGTTCGTCTGCTTAGTTGACAGATTAACTTATTTTGTCAACTGCCGCAACACGAACATAGGTTCTGTCAACCAGCGCCTCCGCACCCCGGCAAGCCAGGCCTCGCTACCATGCGGCTCGTGTACACGTTTCTCGCACTCCTCCAAGTGATCATCGCCGGCATCGTGATCTTCCTCGTGCTCCTGCACTCGGGCAAAGACGCCGGCTTGTCTGGCGCCTTCGGGATCGGTGGTGGCGGCAGCGCCTTTGGCGGCGGCTCGATGGTCGAGCGCAACCTCGACCGCGCCACGGTCTTCTTCGCGGTCCTCTTCGTGCTCAACACCCTGGTGCTGCTGAAGATCTAGACGCGCTCGGTCGAGCGGGTCGCGCCGTTGCCGTTGGCGCGGTCGAGGATCTCGACCGCCTCCTTGCGCAGCTCGGCGTCGAGCAGGGCGAAGTCCTCGTCGGAGAGCTTGCCGGCGGCATGGTCGAGCTCGGCGTCGCGGATCTCGCGGTACTTGGCTTCCTTCAATGCCTCCAGCTCGGCGTCGGCGGCGGGCCTGCGCCTGCCCGATCGCGCCGGCCAGATCGCGATCAGCGCGCCGGCCAAGGCGATCAAGCCGCCGATCCAGATCCAGGTGACGAGCGGGTCGACGATGACGCGGAAGGTCGCGGGGGCGTCGTCGTCGAGATAGCTCCCCGCCAGCCGCTCGGCGGTCGCCGCCTGCAGGCTCTCTATCTGGGCGAGGGCGATCGGCCTCAGGCGCGGATTTGCCGCGGCCGCCCGCATCAACCTGGAGACCGCCCGGCACTGCGGTGGGGTTCCGGGGGCACCGGAGACGCAAGCGCGGAAGCCCTGGTCAGCAGCGCGCACGCGGCGGCGCACCGCCGAGATCTCCGGCTGCACCGCGGTCCAGAGATCGCTGGTTGGGCCGGCCTTCAACCCCACCTCGCTGGTCGCCTCGCCGTCGAAGAAGCTGCCGATCGTCCCCGTTTCCACCCCGGTCGGGCGGAAGAAGCGCCGGCTGGGATGCAGGGTGAACCGCTTTCCGTCCTGCTCGACCCCGAGCACCGCGCCGAAGGTGAAGGCGTTGCGGTCGACGCCGACCGTCGGCCGCTCGTAGGTGACGGTGCGCCCATCGACCTCAGCGCTCTCCCCCGGTCGCAGCCTGACGTCGCGGTTGGTCTGGAAACTCGAGGAGGCGGCGATGCCGATCAGCAGCACTGCGACGCCGATGTGGACGACGTAGCCCCCGTAGCGGCGACGATTGCGCGAGGTGACGGCGAGCAGCGCCGCCGGCATCGAGCCGCCGCTCAGCGAGCGCCGCGCCGCGGCCCCGCGCCAGAACTCCTGCGCAAGGCCGGTGAGGGCAAAGGCAGCAAAGGCGAAAAGCGCCAGCGCCCAGAGCGAATCGGCGGCATCGGTGAACAGCGCCAGTCCGACCCCGACCACCGTGGCGACGATCGCCGGGACGAGGAAGACACGCTTGGCCGAGTCCCAGCTGATCCGGCGCCAGGCGAGCAGCGGCCCGATCCCGGTGAAGAGCACGAGCAGGATCGCCAGCGGCGTCGTGTAGCGGTCGAACCAGGGCGCCGCCAGCGAGGCCCTCTCGCCAGTGAAGAGCTCCGAGATCAGCGGGAAGAAGGTGCCCCAGAAGATCGTCGCGGTGAGCGCCACCAGGAGCAGGTTGTTGACCAGGAAGACCGCCTCGCGGGAAGCGAGCGACTCGATCCGCTTCTCCGAGCGCAGGTCGTCGAGGCGCGAGACGATCAGCGCCGTCGAGCCGATCAGGACCACCGCGATCAGGCCGAGGATGTAGGGGCCGACGGTGCTGTCGCCGAAGGCGTGGATCGACTGCAGGACGCCGGAGCGGACGAGGAAGGTGCCGAGCAGCGCCAAGGAGAAGGTGGCGACGATCAGGCAGGCGTTCCAGACCTTCAGCATGCCGCGCTTCTCCTGGACCATGATCGAGTGCAGGAAGGCGGTCCCCATCAGCCAGGGCATCAGGGCGGCGTTCTCGACCGGGTCCCAGGCCCAGTAGCCGCCCCAGCCGAGCTCGGTGTAGGACCAGCGGGCGCCGAGCAGCAGACCGAGGCCGAGGAAGGCCCAGGCGATCAGGGCGAAGCGGCGGGTCGAGCGGATCCAGGCGGCGTCGAGGCGGCGGGCGATCAGGGCGCCGATCGCGAAGGCGAAGGGGATCGTGAAGGCGACGTACCCCGAGTAGAGCATCGGCGGGTGGATCATCATGCTGGGGTGCTGGAGCAGCGGGTTGAGGCCCACCCCGTCGGCCGGCACCGGGCTCAGCTCGGCGAACGGGTTGACGCCGCCGGCGAAGAGCATCAGGCCGGTGAAGAAGGCGGCGATGCCGGCCATCACCGCGGTGGCGTAGGGGACGATCTCGCGCAGCTTCCCGCGCGTCGCGTACAGCGCCAGCGAGGAGGCGATCGAGAGCACCCAGGCCCAGAGCAGCAGCGAGCCCTCCTGGCTCGACCACATCGCCGCCAGCTTGTAGAAGTTGGGCGTCTCGATCGAGGAGTGCTGCTGGACGATGTTGAGCGAGAAGTCGTCGCTCGCGAAGGCGATCTCGATCAGGACGACGCAGAGGGTGAGCAGACCGAAGAGGCCGTAGACCGCGCGCCGCGAGACGTCGACCCAGCGCCGCTCGCCGTTGCGGCCGAGCAGCGCCGCCACGGCGGCGAAGATCGCGGTGAGGAACGCAAGCGCCAGCGCGGCGCTGCCGAAGCTAGCTGTCATTCGCGGTGGTGAACTTCGACGGGCACTTGGTGACCAGGGTGTCACGTTCGCCGACGAAGACTCCATGCTCGACCGTGCCCGTGAGGACGATCTCGCGGCCACCGCGGAAGGGATCGGGGACGGTGCCGCTGTAGGTGACCGGGATGCTCTGGCTGGCATCGTCGCGGTCGGCGACGCGGAAGTGCAGACCCTCCCCCTCGTGAGCGACCGAGCCCTTTACGACCCTGCCGGTGAGGTCGTAGGTCGCGCCGGGCGCGGCGCTGAGCAGCTGCGAGGGCTCCTTTGCCTCGGTCGAGGCGCTGAACGACGTGTAGACAAGCGCCACGGCGAGCAGAACAGCAACGCCGAGCGCCACCACCAGCCGGATCTTTCGCTTACGGCCTGGATCCACGGTTGTGAATTATCACAGCCCGGCCCGGGACCCCAGCGCTGCGTTCGCGTTTGTTGCCGCTATCCGACAACAACTACGAACGGACCCGGAGAAGGCGGGTCGGAGCTGAGAGACTTGGGGCATGGCGGATGAGCCCAGAGGCGAGCAGGTCCTGCTGATCACCGGCGCCAGCAGCGGCATCGGCGCAGCGACCGCCCGGGCAGCGGCCGACAGCTACCGGCTGGTGCTGAGCGCACGGCGGCTGGAGCCGCTGCAAGAGCTGGTCGAGGAACTGGGCGGCGAGGAGCGCGCGCTTGCCGTGCGGTGCGACGTCACCGAGTGGGATCAGGTCGAGGCGATGGCCGCAGCCGCCTTGGAGCACTTCGGCCGGATCGACGCCGTCTTCGCCAACGCCGGCTTCGGCGCCACCCGCGGCTTCCTCGAGGAGTCTCCGGAGCACTGGCGCTCGATGGTCCTCACCAACGTCTACGGGGTGGCGCTGACGATCCGCGCCACCCTCCCCCACCTGCTCGAGCGTGGCGACGGGCACTTCCTGGTGACCAGCTCGGTCGCCGGGCGGCGGGCACTGCCGGGCTCGCTCTACTCGGCGACCAAGTGGGCGGCGACGGCAATCGGCGAGGCGCTGCGGGCGGAGCTGCGCCAGATGCACGAGAACCACGCGATCAAGGTGACCCTGATCGAGCCGGGGATGGTGGACACGCCTTTCTTCGACAACCGCCCCGGCGAGTGGGCGCTGGGCGACGACGACATCGCCCGCGCGGCGATGTACGCGCTGGAGCAGCCCGGCAACGTCGACGTCAACGAGATTCTTATTCGGCCCACCTCGCAGCCGATCTGATCCCAAGCTTCGCTGAAGCATTGTGCCGCCTATGGCGGGCACAATGCTTCAGCGAGCGAGCACGAAGCGGACGGCGCGCCAGTAGGCGCGCAGGGCAAGGCGGACGGGCGCCGAGCGGGCGATCGCCGGGATGAAGGGTGAGTCGAGGTCGGGCGTCAACCAGGACGCGAACTCGGCGGCGCTGACCGTGCGGCTCGCCTGCACCCGGCGCCGCTCGCGCAGCAGCTGCGGCAGCCAGCGGATGACTTCGGCGTTGGCGGCGAGCTTCTGCCTTCCCCACCCCGCCCCGAACGAGGCTGGGATCAATGCCAGCTCGGTGAGGATCAGGGCCGGCGCGAGCAGCGCAAGCAGGCTCGTCGGGTAGACGCGGATCAGGAAGGCCCAGCGGTTGCGCTCCAGCCAGCGCCACTTGTGCTCGCGGGCGCCGAACTCGTAGTCGTGGTCGACCACCGCAGTGGGCTCGATACCCAGGGCGCCGCCCGCCAGGCGCAGGCGCAGCGAGAGATCGACGTCCTCGTGGTAGAGGAAGAAGCTCTCCGGGAAGCCGCCCGCCTCCCCCCACGCCCTGCGCGGGATCGCGAAGCACGCACCGGAGAAAGCGGTCACCTCAGCGGCAGGCGGCGCCGTCTCGATCGGCCGGCCGTGGCCGCCCGCCCAAACAATGCCGGTGAAGTGGACGGGATTGCCGGCTGAGTTGATCGTTCTCCCGTCCCCGTCGGCGACCAATGCCTGCCAGGCGATCCACCCGCGCCGCTCGATCCAGGGGCGCCGGATCGCCTCGCCGAAGCCCGGACGGGGCGCCGCGTCGGGGTTGAGGATGACCAGCAGCTCTCCCCTGGCCTCGCGGGCCCCCAGGTTGCAAGCGGCAGCAAAGCCGAGGTTGCGGCCACTAGGCACGACCCGCGCCTGCGGCGCCAACGAGGCGACCGCCTCCGGGGTGCCGTCGCCGGAGTCGTTGTCGACGACGATCAGCTCGTCCTCGACTCCCAGCTCCGGCAGCAATGCGGGCAGCGTCCGCGCCAGCTCCTTACGGCTGTTCCAAGCGACGATCAGGACGGAAAGCGTCGGGCGCACCGACGCCGCAGGCTAGACGGTCGCCCGAGCCGACACCCGGCCCGACTGCCCCGCTATTTCCCGCCTTTGCCCTTGCCTTTTCCGCCTTTACCTTTGTGTTTCTTCCCACACGGCGTGCGCAGCTTCGGCTTCAGGTTGGCCTTCTTGCCATTCTGCCCTTTGAACCTCGCGATCGCGCGCAGCTTGCGAGGCCGTTTGCCTTTCCCTTTGGCGCCTTTCTTTTTGGGACAGAGGTTGCGCGAGTTGACCAGCAGGCCGTCGGCGCCGCCTCGAACCGTGAGCATGAACTTCGAGACCGGGACGTCGGGCACGACGTCGAAGGTGTTGCGGATGCGGCCGTGCACGCTGTCGGTGCGTCCGGCCAGCTCGACGTCGACCTGCCCGTGCAGAGAGGCGACCAGGTCCGGCAGGGTGTTGTCGGACGAGCGCAGGTAGACCGGGCCTTTGAGCGGCCCGTCGAGCAGCGGCGTGACCGCTTCCGCGTAGCCGTAGACCGAGTTCTTTGGGCAATCGTTGGCGGCGTACTGCACTCGCGTGCAGACTTTCGAGATGCTGCTCTGGTCGAGAAAGAGCGAACGCGGCAGGGTGACCGCGGCGCGGCCGATGTTCGCGTCGCCGTCGCGGGCCAGCAGGATCGCGCGCAGTTTCGGGTTTTTGGCGCGTCGAGTCGCGCCGAAAGTGCGCAGGAACAGTTTCGGTTTGAAGTCGAGCTTGTCGCAGTCCTCGACTTGGAAGGGCGCGGACACGGCCGCCCGGGTGAAGGCCGCCGGGTCGAGCGGGTTGGCGCCCCCACCGAGCAGCGAACCGGCTATTGCCATGCGCGAGCAGTTGGTCGGATTGAGCGAGAAGCGAGGCCGGTTGAGATTCACCGCGATCGACCGTACGTCGAGCAAGGCGCCGCCGTAGACATGCGGGATCGGGTCCGAGACGGCGTGCACCTGAGCCGTGCGCGGATCGACGAACAGCGCCACCCTCACCACGACCGTGCCGAGATCGAACGGCCCGGCCGCGGCGGGGGTGACAACTGCCAGGGAGAGAGGCGCGCCTTTGTAGGGCCCCGCGAGGAAGACTTTGCCGCCGATCCGGATCGGGGTTGGGCCGCTGCCGGCGGCGACGTCGGCGCCCCCGATCAGGCTCGAGGCCGGGCAACTCGGCGCCGTCGCCTCCGCGCCGCCGCCATTGGCCGCCGCCGCGGCCAGCGCCGCCCCAGGGCAATAGCGGACGCCGGCGAGTTTCGCCGTCAAGCCCGGCGGCAGCGTCACATCGACGCCTTTCAGCTCCTGGTTGCCGTCCGAGCGGGCGATGTCCATGTGCAGCGGGCTGAAGGCGCCGGCTTTCGGTTTGGCCGTGCCGGCGCCGAAGGTCGGGCCGAAGGGACGCTCGGCGAGCGTTTTCGGGCAGCCGCCGCCGCCTGGAAGAGTCGCCAAGCCAAAGGTCGTCGAGGGGGTCGCCGGCGGATCGCCGGAAGGACCTTCGTCGCCGCCGACCGGGACCGAGCCCACGGCGGACGACCAGGGGGTCATCTGGGCGTTCGTCACATTCGGCCCACAGGTCGGTGGACTGGTCAGCGCCGCCTCAGAGCCGCCATCCAGCTTGATCCGGAACGACTTGAACGGCACCTGCGGAAGACCGGGAATCGGAACGCTGCCGAGGGCCGCGTCGTCGAAGGTCGTGGTCAACTGGCCGGTTTGCGGGTCGGCGCTGATCCTGCCGAGGAGGCGGGCCGAGATGTCGTAGCGAGCCGATTCGGCGACGACGAAGATCCGGTACTCCTCGCCGGAGGTCGGATCGCGGCTGAGCTGCTGCCCGACGTAGACGGGGCCGCTGAGCGAGCCATCGAGCAGTGGGGGCGTATCGACTTCGACGGTGCCGATCCTCGACGCCCCGGGACAGGCCACGCCATTTCTCGTTCCCTTCCCGAACTGGGCGTCCGTACAGGCCTGGAGGCCGTTGGCGGCCGACGGGTTGAGGCCCATGCCGGCAGGCATGGTCACCTTTGCGGACCGCACCTGGGAGCTGCCCTGGCTCTCTTCGTCTTTGAGTGGATTTTTGACCTCCGGCAGGTTCACGGCGATCGTCGCCCTGGCCGGGGAATCGGTCTGCTGCGTGTTCGGCTCGACCGCGATCGAGGGGTCGAAGGGGATCGAGTCGCAGTTTTTCGGCGAGGTTTCGAATTCGCCCGGTTTGCGCGGGATCTTCGACTCGACGAAAGCGGAGCCGGCCGGGAAGCTCGGGTCCGTTTCCTCATAGGAGTCGGCGCGCAGGTAGGTCGAGTAAATGTGTTCGACCGGGGAGCCGGGAGAGGCCGGGCCCAAGCAGGTGGTCGGCGTGGTGATGAAGGTCCCGGCGGGACCGGCCATGCCTTCGAACACAAGGCGGTTTTTCGCGATCCTGGCCGCTTCGCCCAGCAGCGGGAGGGTGGGCAGAGAGAGTTTGGCGACGTGGATCGTGAAGTACTCGTGGTAGTCGCTCTCCCAGGCGACGTCGGCTTCCAGGAAGACGTCGTTGCCGAGCAGGCTGAGGCCGAAGCGAGCCGGTTCGCCTTCGTTCGGGACGATGTTGAAGACGTCGGCCGGGGGCAAAGTCACCGAGAAGCCGGTGGTGGGATTCGTCGCGGTGACCTCGCTGATGCCCACTTTCGAGGTCGGAGGGCAGGTCGACGGGCTCTCTCCGGCGTCGAGTTCGCACTGCTCGGCCGAAGACTGCGGGTTGACCGTCAGACCAGCGGGAAGGTCGACCCGGACGGTTCGCAGGTTGCCGATCGGAGTCGGGCCAAGGGGAGGTCCGGTTTCGGTGTTGACGATGAACTGGGTGAAGCCGACCGGCGGATGCGCGGCCGCCCCTTCGAAGAACTGATCGGGCGTCCCGACGCTGCAGGTCGGCGTGTCGATGGTGCAGGTGCCCGCTTGCCAAGGGCTGTTGACGCTCGGTTCGTCCGGGTTCTGGGGGCCGATGATCTGCGCGGAGCTCGCGGTCGATCCGAACACCATCACCAAGCTCAGGATGCCTGCAACCAGCGCTGCTCGAACCGCTGCTCCCCCGCTCATCCCGACTCCTTCCGTCGGTCGTACGATTTTAGATTACCCGATTTTAACGATGTGAGCTAATATTTTTTGGTATCGGTCGGTCAACGAAAGTGAGGTAGTCGTGAATTGGGAACTCCTGGCTCGTGCCAATACCCACCCACTGCGCGTATCAATCCTGGAAGTCCTCAGCCTCGACGGCGGGCGGACTCTCTCGCCCAAGGACCTCAGCGTGGAGCTACAGGCTCCGCTAAGCACGGTCAACTACCACGTGACCGAGCTGCGCAATACCGGCCTGCTGGAGGTCGTCGACGAACGGCAGGTACGCGGCGCAGTCGAGCACTTCTATCGGGTGGTCGACAGCAGCAAGGTCAGCACGAAGCGAAAGCGGGAGCGCAAAGCGGGAGCTCGCTAGTCGGTCAGAGCCAGCCGGCTCGCTTGAAGCGCCGGTACAGCAGCGTGCATACGACCAGGATGACGACCAGCACGAGCGGGTAGCCGAAGCGCCATTTGAGCTCCGGCATGTGCTTGAAGTTCATCCCGTAGATGCCGGCGATCATCGTCGGCACGGCGAGGATCGCAACCCAGGCCGAGATCTTCCGCATGTCTTCGTTCTGGCGCACCGAGGCCTGGGTGAGGTTGGCGTGCAGGGCGCTGCCGAGCAGATCTCGGAACCCGGCGATCCGCGCGCTCACCCGTCGCAGGTGGTCGTGGACGTCGCGGTAGTACTCGCGCAGCTCGTCTGGCACGACCTCGAAGTGACCGCGAGAGATCTCATCGACGACCCCCGAGAGCGGCGCCACCGCGGTGTGGAAGTCGAGCACCTCGCGCTCCAGCTTGTAGATGCGCTCCGCGGGGTTGTCCCGATCCTCGGAGAAGACCTGGCGCTCGACCTGCTGGATGTCGACGTCGATTCCCTGGGCCGCCTCCTCATAGCCGTCGACCACATGGTCGAGGATCGCGTAGAGCACCATGCCGACACCGTGTCGAAGCAAGTCGGGCCGGCGCTCGATCCTGTCCCGCACAGCGCCCAGCTCCCCCTCGCCGTGGCGGACGGTGACGATGAAGGCCGGGTTGACGAAGATCAGCAGCTCGCCGACCTCGATCACCTCGTTCGGATCGACGTAGTGGGCGGTCTTGACGACGACGAGCAAGGTGTCGCCGTACTGCTCGACCTTGGGCCGCTGGTGAGCCTTGATCGCGTCCTCAACCGCCAGCTCGTGCAGGTCGAACTCGCTGGCGATCGCCTCGAACTCCTCAGCGGTCGGCTCGAAGACCCCAAGCCATACGAAGGCGCCCTTGCCGCGAGCCGCCTTTCCCGCCTGATCCAGGGAAAGGTCGCCGTCGCGGCGATGACCACTTTCATAGACAGCGCAGTTGACGATCATCCGCGGAGTATCGCCCTTGCCAGACAGTGCGTGGATGGCGCCGGCTCAGGCAGCGTGGGTGCCGTTCCTCGCCGTGACGAACCGCCGGTCCTCTGGTCCCGGTCGCAGGATCAGCACCTCGGCCGGAGCCTTCGCCAGCAACCAGACGAGGTCATCCCCGGAGAAGCCGGCGCCAGTCTCCGCAGTCGCCGGCACCACGACTCGGTCGAAGGTCTCGCGGTCGAGCAACCGCTCCAGGGCGTGGCGGTAAGAGCGCCCGCGCTCGATCCGTGAGTCGACGGGCACTCCCTGCCCGACGGCGCGCTGCTCTATTGCCTCCAGCATCGGCATCGCCCTGGCTGCTTCGGCCGGGATCGCGCAATCGAGCGGCAGTCGCTTTGAGACAGTCGCCAGGTATGCGGGCATCAGAGTCGCGTCCTCAGCCCTGGCGAGTCGCAGCGCCGCATCGACCGCCCGGCGGGAGATCTCGGTCCCGGTGAAGGGCAAGAGGATGTGATGCACGGTCTCGGGTGCTTCGGAGCGACGGCCGCCCCAACGCGAGCGCGCGATCAGGTAGCCCCCAACCAGCCCCAGAACCAATGCCACACCGATCAGCACGCGCTCGACGCTCACCCGTCCTCCTTTGAACCTCGGTGGGCGATGATCCTCACGTCCACACCTGAAGGCGTCACCGCCATCAAGCGCTGCGGCAGCGGCTCGCGAAGCCGGGCCAGTCCACGGCGCGGTTCTGACTCGCCAACCATGATGTAGGTGGAGCCGCGCTCGCGAACGACCTCGGCGGCCCCCTTCACCAAATCGTCGCTCTCCTCGATCAGGAAGTTCGCGCCAAGCACCGAGGCAAGGTGTCGCAGCGCCGTCACCTGCCGCTCCACCTCCCCCTCGATCGGCTGGTTGGGGGGCTTCACCCAGAGCAGGTCGAGGTCGGCACCGAGCCGCTGTGCCGAGCGCCAGGCGCGGCGCACCAGTCGCTGCGAGGAGGGCTGGGGCCGGACCAGCGCCAGCAACCGCTCCCCGACTGCTTTCGGCACCTCGGCGGCGACCCGCTCCTCGCGGGTGCCAAGCGACTCCTCGACCACGAGCCGCTTTGCCTCCACCTCCTGGGCAACCTGACGCAGTGCCACCTCGCGCAGCGCCAGCAGGTTCTCCACGGTGAAGAAGTTGTTCAGCGCCGGCTCGATCGCCGCGCCCGGGTAGACCTTGCCGGCCCGCAGACGGGCGATCAGAGCCTCGGGCGTTAGGTCGATCAGCACCACCTCGTCGGCCTCTCCCAGCACCGCGTCGGGGATCGTCTCGCGCACCCGCGTCCCGGTCAGCTCAGCGACCTGATCGTTCAGCGACTCCAAGTGCTGGACGTTGACGGTCGAGAAGACGTCGACCCCAGCGGCGAGCACGTCGCGCACGTCTTCGTAGCGCTTGTCGTGCTCGATGCCGGGGGCGTTGGTGTGAGCCAGCTCGTCGATCAGCGCCAACTCGGGGGCGCGGGCCAGCAGCCCCGGCAGGTCCATCTCCTCCAGATCGGTCCCCCTGTAGGTGACGCGGCGCCGCGTCACGGTCTCCAAGCCCTCCGCCAGAGCTGAGGTCTCCGGCCGTTTGTGTGGCTCCATGTAGCCGATTGCCACGTCGCGCCCGGCCTCCTGTTCGGCATGGCCCTCCTGCAGCATCCGGTAGGTCTTGCCAACCCCTGCGGCCATCCCGATGAAGACCTTGAGGTGTCCTCGTCTTCCGGTGTTCACCGCCCCATCCTCCTCCGCCGTCTCCGCGGCGGGCAAGGCTCAGGCCCCCAGGACGTTGTGGATCAGCAGGTCCAGCAGCTTGATCCCGGCGAAGGGGACGATCAGGCCGCCGAAGCCGTAGATCAGCATGTTGCGCCGCAGCAGGGCGGTCGCGCCGATCGGCCGGTAGCGCACGCCGCGCAGTGCGAGCGGCACCAGCAGCGGGATGATCAAGGCGTTGAAGACGATCGCCGAGAGGATCGCCGAGAGCGGCGTGCCCAGCGACATGATGTTGAGGTCGTCGAGTGGGCCGCGTTCGCCCGGATTGGCGGCATAGGTGAAGGCGAAGATCGCGGGCAGGATCGCGAAGTACTTGGCGACGTCGTTGGCGATCGAGAACGTGGTCAGCGCCCCTCGCGTGATCAGAAGCTGCTTGCCGATCTCCACGATCTCGATCAGCTTCGTGGGGTTGGAGTCGAGGTCGACCATGTTGCCCGCCTCGCGCGCCGCCTGGGTGCCCGTATTCATCGCCACGCCGACGTCGGACTGGGCGAGGGCCGGCGCATCGTTGGTGCCGTCGCCAGCCATCGCGACCATCCGCCCCTCGGCCTGGTGGCCGCGGATCAGCTCCAGCTTCTGCTCCGGGGTGGCTTCGGGCAGGAAGTCGTCCACCCCGGACTCCTCGGCGATCTTCGCGGCGGTCAGCTTGTTGTCGCCAGTGACCATCACCGTGCTGATCCCCATCCGCCGCAGCTCGTCGAAGCGGGCGCTCATCCCCTCCTTGACGATGTCCTTCAGGTGGACGACGCCGAGGACGTGGTTGTCGCGGCAGACGGCAAGCGGAGTTCCGCCATCGCGCCCGATCGAGTCGAGATGCTCCCGCAACTCGGCTGGGGGCCTGCCACCCTGCTCCTCGACGTAGCGGATGATCGCGTCACCCGCACCCTTGCGGTACTGGTTGCCATTGACGTCGACGCCGCTCATCCGCGTCTCGGCCGAAAAGGGGACGAAATGGGCCTCGTGCGCTTGCAGTTGACGCTCGCGAATCCCGTGCTCCTTGGCCAGCACGACGATCGAGCGCCCCTCCGGCGTTTCGTCTGCGAGCGAGGAGAGCTGCGCCGCTTCGGCCAGCACAGACTCCCCGATTCCGGGCATCGGGATGAACTGGGTCGCCTCGCGGTTGCCGAGGGTGATCGTCCCGGTCTTGTCCAGCAGGAGGACGTCGACGTCGCCGCTGGCCTCGACCGAGCGGCCGGAGAGGGCGAGGACATTGTGGCGGACGAGCCGGTCCATGCCGGCGATCCCGATCGCCGACAGCAAGGCGCCGATCGTGGTCGGGATCAGCGCCACGAGCAGGGCGATCAGGGTCACCACCGAGGCGTCGGTGCCGGAGAACTCGGCGAAGGGGCGCAGCGCGACCACAACGGCGAGAAAGACCAGGGTGAGGCCGGCGAGGAGGATGTTGAGAGCGATCTCGTTCGGCGTCTTGCGCCGCTCCGCTCCCTCGACCAGGGCGATCATCTTGTCGAGGAAGCTCTGGCCGGGCTCCTGCGTGATTTCGACCACGATGCGGTCGGAGAGGACGCGGGTGCCGCCGGTGACGGCGCTGCGATCGCCTCCCGACTCGCGTACCACCGGCGCCGACTCGCCGGTGATCGCCGACTCATCGACGGAGGCGATGCCTTCGATCACGGTGCCGTCGCCGGGGATCGCCTCCCCTGCCTCGACCACGACCACATCGCCACGCCGCAGCTCAGACGCCGCCTTCTCGCCACCGTCGCGAAGCCGGGCCACGGTCTCGGTGCGCATCGAGCGCAGCGCGTCGGCCTGGGCCTTGCCCCGCCCCTCGGCGAGGGCCTCGGCGAAGTTGGCGAAGACGACGGTGAGCCAGAGCCAGGCGCCGATCGAGAACGCGAACCAGGCCGGCTCGTCGCCGCCGCCCAGCGGTGGGCCGCCGAATACCTGGATCAGCCAGCCGACCGTGGCGATCGCGGCGCCGATCTCGACCACGAACATCACCGGGTTGTGAAGCTGATGGCGGGGGTCGAGCTTGACCAACGAATCGACGACCGCTCGCAACACGATCGCGCGATCGAACAGGGAGCGGGGATGGTTGCGGAGGGTCTCGTCGGTCATCGCGGAGCCTCCTTGTCGACGGAGAGGTTGAGCTCGAGCACGTTCACGCCGGGCTCGCCGAAGAGGCCGAGAAAGCGGCCGTCGGTGTGCTTGTCGATCAGGTCGAGCACTCGATCGAGCGGCAGGTCGCGAACCGCCGCCACCCGATGAGCCTGGATGCGGGCGTTGGCCTCGGAGATGTGGGGGTCGACCCCGGAGGCCGAGGTGGTGACGGCGTCGACCGGCACCTCGGCGACGGTGAGACCCTGGTCGTAGCGGCGCTCGCGCGCCAGGTAGGTCTTCAGTTCTTCCTCGAAGAATTCGGACAATTCCTTGTTGTTGGGCCCGAGGTTGTTGAAGTAGGTGACGTTGGCGCTGTAGCCGGTGACCGAGGGGCGGCCCTGGAAGTAGCGCGGCAGGTCGCGGAAGTCCTGCCCGATCAGCTTCGAGCCGACGAGCCTGCCGTCGAGCTCGATCTTGCTGCCGTTGGAGGCATTCGGGAACAGCACCTGGGAGACGCCGGTGGTTACGAGCGGATAGGCGATGCCGAGCGTCAGGGTGAAGAGGACGATCGCGATCGTCGCGGTGATCAGGTCCTTTCGCAGGTGGTTCATCTCAGAAGAGCTGGTCGGAAAGTCCCTGCACGACCGGACCGAGCAGGAAGGCGGGGAAGAAGGTGAGCGCGGCGACGATCACGACGACGCCGGTCAGCAGGATCACGAAGGTCGGGGAGTCGGCGCGGAAGGTGCCGGCGCCTGCCGGGGCGACCTTCTTGCCGGCCAGCGAGCCGGCGACGGCGAGCGCAGCGATCATCGGCAGGAAGCGAGACAGGAGCATCACCAAGCCGCCGAGCAGGTTGGCGAAGCTGAACGCTTCGGCGCCAAGGTTGCCTGGCGCATTTGGCTGCAGGAAGCCGGTGTAGCCAGCGAAGGCGGAGCCGTTGTTGTTCGCCTGCGACATATAGGCGTACAGCGACTCCGAGAAGCCCTGCGGGCCGGGGTTGTAGATCGACTGCGTGCCATCGGGGCTGGCCACCGCCCAGGCGGTCGCGAACAGCACCAGCAGCGGCGTCACCAGGACGCCGACCAAGACCAGCTTCACCTCCCGCGACTCGATCTTCTTGCCGATGAACTCCGGCGTGCGGCCGACCATCAGCCCGGCGATGAAGACCGTGAGCAGGACGAAGAGCAGCATGTAATAGAGGCCCGAGCCGACGCCGCCGAAAACGACCTCGCCGGTGCCCATGTTGGCCAGCGGCACGAGGCCGCCGATGCCGGTCAGCGAATCCAATGCGCCGTTGACGGCGCCACAGGAGGTGACCGTGGTGATCGCCGTCCACAGCGACGTCTCGGAGATGCCGAAGCGCTGCTCCTTACCCTCCATATTGCCGCCGGTCGAACCATCGAATGCGTGGGTGAGGACACCGGCATGGTGCTGAGCCGGAGAGCCGTGCTGCTCGGCGGTGTAGACCACCGCGACGGCGACGATGAACATCGCCATCATCGCGGCGTAGAGCGCCCAGCCCTGGCGGCGGTTGCCGATCATGCGGCCGAAGGTGTAGGTGAGGCTCGCCGGGACGATCAGGATCAGCAGCAGCTCGACGAAGTTGGTCAGGCCGCTCGGGTTCTCGAACGGCATCGCGCTGTTGACGTTGAAGAAGCCGCCGCCGTTGGTACCGAGCTCCTTGATCGCCTCCTGGGAGGCGACCGGGCCGAGGGCCAGGGTCTGGGACCCACCGGAGATCGTGTCGAAGACCTGGGAGCCGTCGAGGGTCTGGATCACGCCCTGGGAGACGAGGACGAGCGCGGCGATAAGAGAAAGCGGCAGCAGGATGTAGAGGTTGATCCGGACCAGGTCAGTCCAGAAGTTGCCGAGCGACGCGCCCGAGCGCGCCACGAAGCCGCGGATAACGGCGGCGAGCGCGGCGATCCCGACCGCGGCGGAGACGAAGTTCTGCACGGTGAGCCCCGCCATCTGGGCGAAGTAGGTGAGGGTCGTCTCGCCGCCGTAGTACTGCCAGTTGGTGTTGGTGACAAAGGAGGAGGCGGTGTTGAAGCTGAGGTTCCAGGGGCCGGAGTCGAAGCCTTCGGGGTTGAACGGCTGGATGCTCTGGGTGCGCAGGATCAGGTAGAGGACCAGCCAGGAAACGACGCTGAAGACGACGATCGAGCGGGCGTAGGCCTTCCAGTCCTGGCCCTCCTCGGGCCGCACACGCAGGGTCCGATAGGCGAAGCGCTCGATTGGCCCGAAGAGGGGGGACAGGAAGACTCGTTCGCCCTGGAAGACCTTGGCGATATAGCCGCCGAGCAGCGGCACCAGCGCGGTGAGGATCGCCAGAAAGACGACGATCTGCACCCAGCCCTGCGCCACTAGAGCCGCTCCCCGCGGAAAAGCGCGTAACAGAGGTAGCCGAAGACGGCGACCGAGACGAGCAGGCCGAACAGCTCGGCGGCGCTCATACCCGGTCCAGGGCTCCGATCGCGGCGTAGAGGAGCGCGAAGGCGATCAGGGCGAGTGCGAGTGCGACAACGTCCATGCTGCGATCATGCGCCTGCCTCCGTCAAGGCCGCATGAACAAACGCGGCCTCCGCATACAGATTCTGTGAAGAGGCCTGCGTTCGCAGTTTTGGTCGCTATGCGGACATAACTGCGAACGGAGCCGTCATGCCGCGAAGCGGTAGCCGACGCCGGGATCGGTGTGGATGTAGCGCGGGCGCTCGGGCGGCTCGATCTTGCGGCGCAGGTTGGCAACGTGGGCGCGCAGCACCTGGAGGTCATCGGCGTACCCCGGTCCCCATATCTCGACCAGCAGGGAGCTATGGGTCATCAGCCGCCCCCGGTTCTGGGCCAGGGCTCGGAGCAGCTCGAACTCGGTCGGGGTGAGGTGGACCCGCTCTCCGTCGCGCCGCACGGCGCGGGCCATGAGGTCGATCTCCAACCCGTCGGCGACGATCGTCGGCTCCGACGCTTCCGGCTTGGCCCGCCTCAATACCGCCTCGAGCCGCGCCACCAGCTCCGGGGGGCCGAACGGCTTGGTCACGTAGTCGTCGGCACCGGCCGCCAGGGCGCGCACCTTCGCCTCCTCCTCGCCGACCGCGGAGAGGACGATGATCGGCATCTCGCTCCACTCGCGCAGCCGCTTCGTCACCTCGACGCCGTCGAGATCGGGAAGCATCAGGTCGAGGATCGCCGCAGCCGGCGGCTTCACCGCTGCGCGGTCGAGCGCCTCCTCGCCGGTGGCGGCCGTGACCGCCTCATAGCCGGCGTCGCGCAGGATCACCCGCAGGGCGCGGAGGATCTGCGGCTCGTCGTCGCAGACCAGCACGCGCGTCGCGTCGTTCACGCCCCGGCTCCGTCCCGCGGCGGCAGGGTGACGACGAAGCTCGTGCCCTGTCCGGGCAACGACTCGATCGAGATCTCGCCGCTATTGGCCTCGATAAACCCCTTGGCGATTGCCAGGCCAAGACCCGATCCGGTGTTGACGGCATCGCCGCGCTGGAAGGGCTCGAAGATCCGCTCCCACTCGCTCTCGGGAATCCCCGGCCCCTGGTCGACCACGCGGACGACGATATTGCCGCCGACCAGGCGCGAGCGCGCCGAGACCGGCCGCCCGTCGCTGTAGCGGATCGCGTTCTCCAGCAGGTTCGCGAAGGCGCGCTCGAGCTGGGCGGCGTCGGCGTCGACCATCGGCAAGTTGGTGTCGATTGCCAGGCGGATCGACCCGGAACCGCCGACCCCGTCGCGGGCTGCGTCGAGCACCTCTGCGAGATCGACCGGCTCCCTATGCGGTTCGGCCTTCCCCGCTTCCAAGCGGGACATATCGAGCAGATTCTCCACGAGACGAGATAGCCGCTTCCCCTCTCCAACGATCGCCTCGGTCAACTCGGCGCGCTCGTCCTCCGTCAGCGTTTGTGAGCCGAGTGCAGAGCCGCCCGCGATGATCGAGGTCAGAGGCGTGCGGAGATCATGTGAGATCGACCGCAGCAAGGCGGTCTTCAGCTCGTCGCTGCGTCGCAACGCCTCGGCCTCGACTGCCTCTGCTTGCATTCGGTCGCGCTCGCGGGTTAGATCCTCCAGCTCGGCAAGCGCGCGATCGGCTTCCTCGCGGCGGCGCTCCGCCTCCACGGCACGAACGCGCGCAAGCCCAGCCACAGTACTGCTGACAAAGGCCGCGATCGCGAACGCTGCCAGAGCGACCCAGTTCTCCTCCTCGGCAATCGTGAAGCGGTGCAGTGGTGGAATCTGGAAGAAATTGAACGCAACTGCACTGAGAATCGAGGCGAGCAACCCGAGCCGCAGTCCCCACACGATCGAGATAAGCAAGATTGCCGGGAGGTAGACGATCCCGAGGGAGACAACCGGCGCCACCGACTTGAGCGGATAGACGAGAAGAGTGCCCAGCACAACAGCGGCAAGCGTCGCAACCATGCCAAGCCAAGGCGAAGGGGACTCGCTTCCCAAACTCATCATCGGAGACTTACGTCGGTGCATCGGCACCAGGGTATGCCCGGGGCTAACAATTCAACGCGGGCACGAAGCCTTGGCCCCCTCGCCGTGGCGCGTTCACGCTATGTCGGCCCGGACGCGCCGCTCCAGGTTCCCGCAGCCAAAGGCGAAGGCGGCCTCGAGCGCCTGGCGGAGGAGCGGCTCGGCGCGCTCGCGATCGCCCGCCTGCCCACGGTCCCTCAGCATCAGCGCCCACTCATGGCGGGTCCTGGCGAGCCAGGTCGGTGCCCCAATCCGCTCGCAGGCCTCGGCGGCGCGGCCGAAGTGCTCTTCGGCGTTCTCGTGCCGCCCGAGGCAGGCGGCGGCGAGGCCGAGGTAACGCTCCACAGGGCCGAAGAAGGTGATCCCGGTGTAGCTGAGCTGCTCGCGCCAGGGGAGCAGGCGGTCATAGAGGACGCTCGCGGCCTCCGGCTCCTCGACCCGGGCGGCGACCTCGGCCATGAAGCAGAGGGCGTTCTTCGAGGAGAGGTTGGCGTTGATCTCGAAGCCATCGGCGGCGAAACGCCGCAGGACCGCTCGGGCCTTGTCCATCTCCTCCAGCTCGCAGTAGCTCAGCGCCAGCGCGCCCGAGTAGGCGCTGAGGAGAGGGGTCTCCTCGACCGCCATTTCCTGGACCTCAAGGATCTCGCCGAGGCGGCCCTGCTCGTAGCGGATGGCGTGGATCTGCCCGGCGTAGATCGTCAGCACGTCGGGCTGGCCCGAAGCCGATCCCAGCTCGGCTGAGCGGTTCGTTAGCTCCTCGGCGCGCTCGAAGTCACCCGCCAGGCAAGCCAGCACCACCGGCGCGAAGGTGTTCACCCAGCGGAACATCGGCTGCCCGGTCGCCTCCGCGATCTCCTCCTGGACCTCCCTATCGCGGCTCGCCGTCTCGAAGTCGCAGACTTCGATCGCGTCCATCGCCCGCCACACGTGCGCCCAGTAACGCAGCATCGGATCGTCCAGCTCCTCGGCCAAGCCGACCAGCTCCTCGACCTCCGCAAGCCGCTGGCTCAGCGTTCCGGGGGCGGCGATCGCGATCTGCCGCCTGGCCAGCGCCCAGGCCAGGGCTTGGCGATCGCCGGTCTCGCGCACAAGCCGGACCGCCTCGCCGCTCAGCTCCAGCCTTCGCTCCTGGTCCCCGGTGTAGCTCAGCTCGACGGCGAGCAGCGAGAGCAGACAGGAGCGCTGCTTTGCCTCCTCACACAGCTCCAGGGCGGCTTCCAGGCCCTCGACGCGGCGCCGGTCGACCTGGCCGACGACGCTGGCGAACCCTCTCGTGTTGGCCACCGCCGCGCGCACGATCCGCTCGCCGTCGGCGAGTTCCTGAGCGATCTCGCCGGCCTCGAGCAAGGTCTCGCCGAAGGTGTCCTCGCCGACCTGGCGCTGGGCGTCGCCGAGGCCGATCAGCACGTCGCAGCGCTCGCTCGCCTCCACACCGGGCGCCTGGTCGAGCAGCTCGATCGCGCGCCGAAACCAGTTCAGCCCCTCGTTCGGGGCGAGGGCCGCCAGTGCGCGCTCGCCGGCGAGCCTGCAGTAGCGGGCGGCTTTCAGCGGCTCGCGCGGGGAGCTGGCGCGAAGCCAGTGGCTGGCAAGCTCACTCGCGCGATCGCTGGGATCCGCGCCGGAGGTCTCCTCCAGCGCTTCGGCGATCCGGCGGTGGAGCTGCGCCCGGCGGGTCGCGCCGATCAACTCGTAGAGGGTGTGGTTGACCAGCGTGTGGGAGAAGCTGAATCTCCCGGCCGAGCCCTCATGCAGCAGAGCCGCCGCGACCGCGCCCTCGAGCAGGCCGAGCAACGCCTCCTCGTCGCGGTCGACAACTCGTGAGAGGAGGTCGAGGTCGAAGTCGCGACCGATCACCGCGGCGGTGCTCAGGAGTTCTGCCGGTTGGTCCCCGAGGCGCTCGGTCCGGCTGGTCACCACCTCGCGGATGCTCTGGGGGAGGCCAAGGTCGGCGAGCGAGCGAGTGAGTCCCCAGCGACCGGACGCGTCGGGCGCCAGCGCGCCGGACTCGTCCAGGTGGCGCAGGATCTCGGCGACGAAGAAGGGATTGCCCTCGGTGTCGCGGATGATCTGGTCGGCTAGGCGGATCCCTTCCCCCTCGGGCTCGTAGCCGATCGCGAAGCGCATCAGCGCGCCGACGTCGTCGGCTGCGAATCCCCGCAGCCCGATCCGCTCGACCCCGGGCTCGTTCCTGAGGTCGCCGAGCAGCCGGCGCAGCGGATTCCCCCGAGCCAGCTCGGAGTCGCGGTGGGTGCAGAGGACAAGCAGCTCCGCGTCCACGACCGAGGTGACGAGGTGCCGCAGCAGGGCCAGCGTCTGGCTGTCGGCCCAGTGCAGATCGTCGAGCACGACGACAAGCGCCTCCTCGGAGCTCGCCTCCTGGAGCAGGCCGACGGCGGCGGCGAGCAGCAGGTAGCGCTCGGTCTCCGGGTCGCTCTGCTTCGGCGCTGGCAGGTTGGGGACCCGCGCGGCGAGGTGGGGTACCAGCCGCGCCAGCTCGCCGCCGTGCCGCTCGACATGGCGCTCGAGCACCAGCTGGGGACCGTGCTCTACGTAGTGGGAAAGCGCCTCGGCCCAGGCGCAGTACGGGGCCTCGAGGCCCTCGGTGGCGCGCCCGAACAGAACGACGGCCCCCCGAGCATGCATCTCCAGCGCCGCCTGCGTCGCAAGCCGGGTCTTCCCGATCCCCGGCTCGCCCGAGATCAGCGCCAGCTGGCGGCGGCCAGACTGGACCGCGGCCGCGACCTCGCCCAGCCGCGCCCGCTCCTCCTCGCGACCGACGAATCCAGCCTCGGGCGCGCCGCTGAGGCGCGATGGCAGCGGCAGGATCGGTTCGCCGTCTTCCGCCTCCCAGGCGAGCCTGAAGGCCCGCATGGGCTCGCGCGTCCCCTTCAGCTCCAGCTCGCCGACCGGTTGAAGATCTTGGTCGCCCCTGCTGGCGGTGGTTCGGGCCAGCTCGGAAACAAGCACTTCGTCTCCCCCGGCGGCCGCACAGAGTCGCGACGCCTCGACCACCGGCGGGCCGAAGTAGTCGTCTTCCTCTCGCGTCGCCTCGCCGAGGCTGACCCCGATCCGCACCGAGAGGCGCTCGTCGGCGCGCCGGTTGCGGCGCGCGATCCGCCTCTGCATCGTCGCCGCGCAGTCGAGCGCGGCCGAGGCGCTCCCGAACCGCACCATCAGCCCATCGCCGAGATTCTTGACCTCGTCGCCCCCGAACTCGTCGACTGCCCGGCGGAGGATGCCGAAGTGCTCTTTGCGAACCTCCTCGGCCGCGGCGGGGCCGATGCGCTGGGCCATGCCGGTGCTGCCAACCAGGTCGGTGAACAGCATCGTCACCGTCTCCACGGGGCCCATCGTTGCTCACCTCCACACTGAATCTTCGTCCCGCACGCTACCAGCCGAAATCCGGAACAGGCCGATGTAGCGATTCGCAATCCCCACGGCAGTGAGTTAGGGTTGGATTGAACGTGACTAATACGGCTAATTCTCTCAATCAGCTGAGCGGCAAGGAGGAGAAGCTGGATTGCTACTCCGGGCTGTACTCCGCTCGCGCCGAGGTACTGGAACCGGCGGACGTGGACGAGCTGAGTGACATCTTCGCCGCTGCAAGAACGGCCGGGCGCCGAATTACGCTGCGCGCGGGCGCGCACTCCTTCGATGGACAGGCACTCGGCGAGGACCTGGTCGTCTCGATGGCTCGAATGAACGCGATCGAGGTCCTGCCGGACGAAAGGAAGATGCGAGTCGGGCCCGGCGCGACCTGGGGTGCGATCCTCGCGCAGCTCCAGCCGCTCGGCCTGGTGCCGGCGGTCACTGTCACCACGGAGCACGCGACGGCGGGCGGCACGCTGTCCGGCGATTGCCTCTCCCGGTTCTCGCCCTCCTACGGGAAGGAAGGCGAGTGGATCGAGGGCTTCGACCTGCTGACGACGGAGGGCGATCTTCTCCGCTGCACACCACCCGCCGAGGGCAGCGATCCGTCTACCTGGACAACGGAGGAGCGCGCGTTCTGCGGCGCGATCGGCGGGCTCGGCTACCTGGGGGCGGTGGTGTCGATCGCCTACCGCCTCCTCCCGGCCAAAGCCAGTGACGGAAAGATCGGAGTACGGACGATCGTGCGCAAGTTCGAGACCTTCGCCGATCTCGCCGCGGACCTCGTTCCAACCACCAAACGGACCCACCTCGAGGACTCAAACCCCGACGACCCGGAGAAGCTGGACGCGATCTGGTCCGCTATCGGACCGCGCGGCAAGGAGACCCCAACCCTGCTCTTCTTCACCTCCACCTACACGGCGACCAGCGAGCGCCGGCGGATGGCGCTGCACCAGCCGAAGTTGCTGATCCGTGTCCTCGTCGAGTGGCTGATGAGGGTGTCATTCATCTCGAAGATCTTCTGGCGCGTCTACTACCGCTTCGTGTTTCGCGACGGCGAGGAGTACATCGACGACATCGAGGGATTCGCCTTCTTCATGGACGGCAATGCGCGGGCAAAGCACATCGGCAGGAGTCTCGGGTTCAGCATGCGAAACGTCCAGCAATCGTTTGTCGTCCCCAGCGATCCCGTCGCCGCGGGAGGCTGGGATCAGGCCAAAGACGACCTCGTCGAGTGGCTCGACTTCGCACATGATTTCCTCCTGAAACGCAACCTCACCCCGACGCTCAACGACGTGCTGTTCCTACCGAAAGACTTGCCGTTCCTATTGTCCGCGAGCGCGGACAAAGCGGGCTTCGTGGTCAGCTACGCGTTCGAGACCTCGAACCGGCGCACGCTCCAGCGCGCGGAGGCTGCCTTCAGCGACCTCGCGGACGTGCTGTGGGAGAAATTTCAGGGGCGCGTCTACTTGGTGAAGAACGTGTTCGTCAAGCAGGAGACGCTGGCGAAGATGTACGGCGAGCACGCGGTCGAGTTCGTTCGGCTAAAGCAGCAGCTCGACCCCAAAGCACTGCTGCGAAACGACTTCCTCGAGCGGACCTTCGGCGAGTTGCTCTAGCTACAGGGCATCGCGATTGACGATCAGAGTCTCCTTGATCTTGGCGTCGAACCGACCGGCGTCCTTCTTGGCAGTCTCGCCAGTGAAGTCGCGTGAGCGGTTTTTCGCCCCCGCATCTCGCTAGCGAATCGTCCAGCGGCCAGCCTTCCTCTCATGGACGCTCATTGACCTCTCCTCCTGCTCGGTTATGCCTTTGAAAGTTCGCTCGCTTCGCACGGCGCGTCTTCGCGGTACCTTCTGCCGATGATTGACGAGAGCACGATCATCGAGGCAGGACGACGGATTTCCGCTGCAGCTCCAATGGCAAAGGTGATCCTGTTTGGCTCACATGCGCGAGGAGAAGCGGATCGCCAGAGCGACCTCGATCTGCTGGTGATAGAGCCCAAGGTGGAGAACGCAGCCGAAGAGTCGGTTCGGCTGCACCGACTCCTGAGGGGGCTTGGCGTACCTGCTGACATTGTCGTGGTCGACGAGGATCTTGCTCGTCGCCGCTCAATGGTTGCCGGCACGATGGTGGAGCGAGCGTTCCGCGAGGGCCGCGTTCTTGTCGACGCCTGAGCATCGCGAGGTCGCAGGCCTGCTGCTCCAAAAGGCGCGTGAGGACTTCAGCGCCGCTCAGGTCTTGGTCGCGACCGAGGATCAGTCCGATCACGTCATTGGCTTCCATCTCCAGCAGGCCGTAGAGAAGGCGTTGAAGTCAGTTCTTGCCGAGCATGCGATTGAGATTCCTCGAACCCACGATTTGGGTTATCTCGTGGAGCTGCTCGGGAACTTCGAGATTGAGATACCGGAAGCAGTCACCTCGTCCGACTGCTCGGCGCGGTGCGCGCTACATCGATCGGATCGGCACCGATGAAAACCTCCGCCTCGAGCCCCTCTATCTCCGCCAGCTCTGCGGCGACCGCCGCCTCTAGATGCTCGCCTTCATCGAAGGCTTCGACGCGCTTGAGCCCCCTGTCGCGAGCGCGGGTGACGACGAACTGCCTCACCGCGCGCCTCCAAGGGTGTGCGCTTCCGACTTTACATCCGAGCTGTGCACTGTGCTGGTCCGGCTTTACGGCCTTAAGGAGCCACCCCAGGCGTGAGGGCTTCGCACTTTTCGCAGGGCCGCCGAGGCGGAACCCTCCCGATGGCCATGCGATCTTCCGAGATTTCGCGGTGGGGCGATGGAAAGCGGACGACGGGTCTCGAACCCGCGACCTCGAGCTTGGGAAGCTCGCGCTCTACCAGCTGAGCTACGTCCGCGTCAGGGCCTGATTCTACGGTCAGTCGGGAAAGCGCGAGGGCTAGTGTTCGCTGCCCGTGAGCGCTCGCGCCTTCCTTGCCACCCTTGCCGTCCTCGCTGTGATCGGCCTGCTCGGCTTCGGCCTGCTGAGCAAGGGCGCGACCAAGATCGCCGTCGGCGAGCCGGTCCCGGATCGGGAGTTGCCGGTACTCGGCGGTCCCGGGCGTGGCGCGATCGCCGACTACCGGGGCCAATGGGTCCTCGTCAACCTCTGGGCCTCCTGGTGCACCCCCTGCCGGCAGGAGGCACCCGAGCTGGAGCGCTTCGCTCGCCGCTACCGACAGCGCGACCTGAACGTGCTGGGGATCAACGTGCAGGACAACAGCGACGACGCGCTCTCCTTCCTGCACGACTACCAGGTTGGCTATCCGCAGCTGCGTTCGGTGGGCGACGAGCGCAGCGAAGCCTTTGGCTCCACCGGCGTCCCCGAGAACTTCCTCGTCGACCCGCGCGGCCGTCTGGCGCTGATCTGGCGCGGGCCGGTCGACGAGGAATTCCTGCAACAGCGCGTCGCACCGCTCGTCGAGGGCCGGCAATGAGGCTGTTGACGGCTGCGCTCGCGCTGGTCCTGCTCTCGATCCCGGCTCTCTCGGCGGCGGCTCCCCAAACGAGCATCGCCGACGTCGAAGACGAGGTGATGTGCCCGATCTGCGGAACCCTGCTGGAGCTGGCGGAATCGCCGCAGGCGCAACGCGAGCGAGTCTTCGTCAAGCGCCTGATCGCCGAAGGCAAGACCAAGGACGAGATCAAGGACGCGCTTGTCGCCGAGTACGGCCGGGGGGTTCTCGCACTGCCGAGCGGGTCGGGTTTCGACCTCTCCGCCTACTTGGTCCCGGCGATCGCCTTCGCGGTTGCTGCGCTAGCGCTGGCACTGGGCGTGCGCCGCTGGCGTCGTGCCGGAGAGCCACCCGGGCCCGGAGGCTCCGCCGCTACGAGAGGACCGCAGGGCGAAGAGGCCGAGCGACTCGAGACCGACCTGGCGCGCTACGACCTGTAGACGCACGGGGTCAGTTCTGGATCACCAGTCCGCTGACCGATATCGGCAGGTTCCGAGGCTCCGACGGCCCGATGCAGGCGATCGTCGAGTCAGCCAGCGTGAGCAGTGCCCGCAGCGAGTGCTCGTCTCGCAGCGGCGGGCCTTCGATCACGACCAGCTCGTAAGCCGCCCGGAGGCCCGCCAGCGCCGAGGCGAAAGCATCGGAGGCCAGTAGCCGCGGGCCCTCGGCGGAGGGCCGTCCGGCCACCACGCAAACCAGCGGCTCGGTCGCATCGGCCGAGCCCGGGCCCGCGAGGACGACCGGGTTGAGGATGCCCTCGGCCTCTATCCCTCCCCGCAGGTACTCATGCAGGCCGGGGGCCCGGGACAGCCCGAGCGCGTCGGCCAGCCCGGGGTCGACCAGGTCGCACTCGAGCAGCGCCGTGCGTGTCCCGGTCGCCGCCGCGGTCGCCGCGAGCCCGACCGCGACCTCTCGCCGGCGAGCGGCGGCGCCGGTCATCAGCACCGTGCGCGCGCCCGGCAACTCACCCAGCAGCCCGCCGAACGCATCCAGGTCGCAGCGGCGCAGCGTCCCTGTCCGCAGGTCGGACGACGAGCGGGCCGGGATCTCCGCCAGGACCTTCACATCCGTTCGGGGGCCGAGATGCCCAGCAGTCCCAACGACTCGGCGATGGTCCGCTGCGCGAGTCGGCAGAGCCCCAATCGAGACTGCTCGACCCCTTCCCCCTCAGCGCCCACGACCTGGCAATCGCGGTAGAAGGCGTGGAAGTCGGCCGCGACAGCGGTCGAGTAGGCGCAGATGCGATGGGGGGCGCGCCGCTCCGCCGCCTCGCGCACCTCGTCGGGGAACTCGAGCAAGCGCTTGATCAGGTTCCGCTCGGCAGGCTCAAGCGGCGTCCCCGGGGTCGGCACACCGGCTTCCCCCGCCTCACCGCCGGCTTTGCGCAGGATGCTGGCGATGCGCGCGTGCGCGTACTGGACGTAGTAGACGGGGTTGTCGCTGGACTCCTGCCGGGCCAGCTCCAGGTCGAGGTCGACCGTGGTGTCGTGACTGCGCCAGAGCATGAACCAGCGGGCCGCGTCGACGCCGATGTCGTCGATCAGCTCGTCAAGCGAGATGAAGTCGCCGCTGCGCTTGGACATCTGCGCCCGCTCCCCCGATTCGACGATGTGGACGAGACGCATGATCAGCGCCTCCAGCACTTCTGGGTCCGCCCCGACGGCGGCGATCGCAGCCCGCACTCGCGGCGCGTAGCCATGGTGATCGGCGCCGAGCACGTCGATCAGGCGCTCGAATCCCCGCTCCAGCTTGTCCCGGTGGTAGGCCACGTCGGCGGCGAGGTAGGTCGGTTCGCCATCGGCGCGGACCAAGACCCGATCCTTGTCGTCGCCGAAGTCGGTACTGCGCAACCAGAGCGCGCCGTCGCTCCTATAGGTGTGGCCGCGCTGCTCGAGACGGGTCAGAGCAGCCTCGACCTCGCCGTTCGAGTAGAGACTGCGCTCGGAGAACCAGTTGTCGAAGCGGACCCCGAAACGGTCGAGCGTTTCGCGCACTCCCTCGAGAACCAGCTCGACCCCGCGCCGGCCGACCGCCTCGGTGTCGGCGGGGTCCACGCCCTCCGCCCGCAGACGCTCGGCGAGGTCGGTGACGTATTGGCCCTCATACCCTTCCTCGGGTGGCGCGGCGCCGGTCATCCGGGCGGCGATCGAGGCGGCGAAGCGCTGCACCTGCCCGCCCGCGTCGTTGACGTAATACTCGCGCTCGACCTCATGTCCGACCGCTTCCAGGAGCCGGACCAGCGCGTCCCCGTATGCGGCGTGGCGGCCACCCCCGACGTGCAGAGGGCCGGTCGGGTTGGCGGACACGAACTCGACCAGAATTCGCTCCGGGGACTCGATCGGGGTTGGTCCGAGACTTTGGCCGGCGTCCGCGAGCCTGGCCATCGCGCGCCGGTACCAGGCGTCCGAGAGGAAGAGGTTGACGAAGCCGGGGCCAGCCACCTCGACCCGATCGACGTTGCCCTCGGCCCCCAGCTCGCGCTCTAGTTCGGCGCAGAGCCGGGTCGCGACGTCACGCGGGCCTTCGCCCAGCGGGGCGGCGAGCAGCATCGCCGCATTGGAGCTGTAGTCGCCCAGCTCCGGCTTTGGGGGACGGTCGAGCGTCGGCTCCGGACCGGTCGCCTCACCGTCCCGAAGCGCCCGGGCCGCCCGCTGGACGGCGGCGCGCAGCTCGGCTATCGAGTCGGTAGCAGGCACAGCCCCATCGTATGAGGCAACGGGATGCGGGGTACGCTGGCCGCCGTGCGCGTAGCCGCGATCAGCGACATCCACGCCAACCTGCCCGCGCTCGAGGCCGTTCTCGAGGCAATCGACGCGATCGAGGTCGATGAGGTCTGGTGCCTCGGGGACGTGGTCGGCTACGGCGCCGAGCCCGACGAGTGCGCCGATTTGGTGCGCGAGCGCTGCGCTCTGTGCCTGGTCGGCAACCACGACCTCGCGGTGCTCGATGCCCTCGACGTGGCTTCGTTCTCCGAGGCGGCGGCCGAGGCGGTCACCTGGACGAGGGGCAACGTCGCCGAGCGGACGCTCGAGTTGCTGCGCGAGCTGGAGCCCTCCGCCCGGCGGGATGGGGTCGCCCTCTTCCACGCTTCCCCGCGCGACCCGATTTGGGAGTACGTGCTCTCATTCGAGCAGGCGGACGCCTGCATGGAGGTCCAGCCCGAGCGGCTCACCCTGATCGGACACTCGCACGTCTCGCTCTTCTTCACGCGCCCCTCTGGCGAGGGGAAGAGGCACGACGTCCGCGGTGCCCAGTCGAGCGACGACACCCTGCTCGACCTCGGCGAGGGCTGCTGGCTGGTCAATCCGGGCAGCGTCGGCCAGCCGCGCGACGGCGATCCACGTGCGGCCTGGCTGGAGCTCGACATAGACGAGCAGACCGCGCGCTTTCACCGCGTTGATTACGACATCGATCGGGCGGCCGCATCGATCGCCGCCGCCGGGCTGCCACACCGGCTCGCCGACCGGCTCCATGTCGGCTCATGACGCTCAGTTGCAGGGCAAATCCGCCCCGGAGACCGTTCTCTAGACTCGGCCTGGTGCCTCGCTTGCCCGCTCCCCTGCTCGCCTTTGCACTGGTCGTCTCCGCCCTCACCCTGACTTCGTGCGGCGGCGAGGACGCTCGACTTCTGCCCGGCGAGACGGCGCGGGAGATCACCGCCAACCTCGACACGGTCCAGCAGCTCTCCGACGAAGGCGATTGCGTCGGGGCCGAAAGCGCCGCCCAGCAGGTCGGCGAACAGATCGAAGCGCTCGCGGGCGTCGACGCGAGGCTGAAGCGTGGACTTGAAGTGGGTGCGACGCGGCTCAACGAAGTGATCGCCACCTGCGAAGAAGCGACGAGCGAAGCGATCTCCCCCGCGGTGGTCCCCAGCGAAACCGAAAGCAGCGAAGAAGCTCCAGAGGAAAAGAAGGGGAAGAAGGAAAAGGAGAAGCCGAAGGAAGAAAAGCCCGCGCCGCCGGAAACGCCAGCTGCTCCACCCTCGCTGCCACCGCAGGCGAAAGGCGAAGGGAAAGGCCTCGAAGATGAAGGCGGGCCGCCTGCCAGCGACGAAGAAAGCTCCGAGGAAGGCCCCTCCGGCGGAGTTGGCCCCGGTGCCCCAGCCGGCGAAGGCGAATGATGGAGGCGGGAACTCTCTCCGGTCGTTACGAACTGGGCGACCGGCTCGGCTCGGGCGGAATGTCCAACGTCTATCGCGCCACCGATCTGATCCTCGAGCGCACCGTCGCGGTCAAGATCCTCGCCGAGCACCTCTCCGACGACGAGCGCTTCGTCGCCCGCTTCCGCCGCGAGGCGCTGGCGGTCGCCAAGCTGATTCACCCCAACATCGTCCAGGTCTACGACACCGGCATCGACGAGGGGCGCCACTACATCGTCATGGAGTACGTCGAGGGCCGCTCCGGGGCACAGATCCTGCAACGGCAGGGAGCGCTCGAGCCCGAGACCGCCGCGGAGGGGGGGATCCAGGCCTGCGCAGGCCTCGACTACGCCCACCGGCGCGGGATCATCCATCGCGACGTCAAGCCCGGCAACCTGATGATCGTCGGCGGTCCCGTCGGCGGCGGCGCGATGACCGTGAAACTGACCGATTTCGGGATCGCCCGGGCGATCGAACAGACTCGGATCACCCAGGTCGGCTCGGTGGTCGGAACCGCCGCCTACCTGGCGCCGGAGCAGGTACGCGGCGAGGAGGCCACCCCGGCGACCGACGTCTACGCGCTCGGCGTCGTCCTCTATCAATTCCTCACCGGTAGGTTGCCGTACGAGGGATCGAGCCTCGCCGAGCTCGCGGTGCGTCAGCAGAACGAGCAGCCGCTCGCGCCCAGCACCTACAACGACGCGGTGCCGGAGCCCCTCGGCGGCGCCGTTCTGCGCGCCCTGGAAGGCGACACGGCGAGGCGCTACGCCAGCGCCGACGAGCTGGCCGGCGGCCTGCAGCTGGGCCTGCAGGGCGAGAACGTGACCTTGCCGCCCGACGAGGGGACGACCCACCTCCTCGAGGAAGAGGCCAAGACGCGGCGGCTCGAACAGACCGAGCGCACCGAGCTCCGCCCCGCCTCGCCGAGCCGGCGTCCGGAGCCGCGCATGCCACCGCCAGTCCCACCGCGACCAGCTGCGCCGGGCCCGGTCGCGGCGCCGAGGCGAGGCGCCTTCTCCCGCTTCGCTCGCTTCGTCATGGCGGCAGTTGCCTTGGTCCTGATCGCTGCTGCGGTCGCCGCTGCCGTCATCGTCGCAACCGACAAGGCAACTGGAGTACACGCCAGGGAAGTGGCGGGCGACACCGTCGACCAAGTGGTCGAAGAAGTGAAGGAACTGGTCAAGAAGAACACCGAATAGGCCTCAGCGGTGAGGGGGTGGGGTTCCCCACCCCCTCACCCAGACGCCTCCCAGGGAGCAGCGCCCTCCAGAACCGAGGCTGAGTAGGAGCTGAAGGTTCCGGCGCCGATCGCAGTACGGGCGTGGGTGACCAGCTCGTTCATGAAGGTGAGGTTGTGGAGGCAGAGGAGGCGGACGGCGGTCAGCTCCTCGGCGCGCGAGAGGTAGCTGAGGTAGTCGCGGTCGTGATGGCGGCAGGCCGGACAGGGGCAGCCCGTGACGATCGGGTTGCGATCCCCCTCCCAGCCCGCCCTGCGCAGGTCGAGGCGGAAACGACTGTCCGGATCCGGGACGAGGGCGGTGCCGTGGCGAGCGAGGCGGGTCGGGATCGCGCAATCGAAGACGTCGAGCCCAAGCGCGATGCCGGAGAGTAGGTCGTCGACGTCGCCGATCCCGAGCAGGTGCTTCGGCGCCTCCGTCGGAAGCAGCGGCGCCGTCATCTCCAGCACCCCCTGCATCTCCGCCTTGTCTCGCCCCAGCGTGCCGCCGATCGCGATCCCGTCCACGCCAGCCTCCGATACCGCCTGCGCCGACACCCGCCGCAGGTCCTCGTGGACGCCGCCCTGGACAATGCCGAAGACTGCCTGCCGCGCGGGGCCGTTTGCCTCGTGCCAGTCCAGGCAACGAGTCAGCCAGCGGTGGGTGCGCTCCATCGAGCGGGCGGTGTAGTCGCGATCGGCGTGGTACGGCGTGCACTCGTCGAAGACCAGCGCGATGTCCGACCCCAGCTTCGCCTGCACCTCCATCGAAACCTCGGGCGAGATGAACAGCGCCTGCCCATCCTTGTAGGACTTGAAGCGCACACCCTCCTCGCCAATGGAAACCACCGACCCATGGTCTCCACCCGGCCGACCCTTGCCCTTCACCTCATCGGCCACTCCGCCGTGGGCCAAAGAGAACACCTGAAACCCACCCGAATCGGTGATCAGCGCCCCGTCCCACCCCATGAACCCATGCAGCCCACCGGCATCGGCGATCCGATCCGGGCCTGGCGAGACGAACAAGTGGTACGTGTTCCCCAGGATCAGCTGGTAGCCCATATCGGCTACCTCGCGAGACTCCAATCCGCGCACGGTCGCCTTGGTGGCGAGGGGGATGAAGGCAGGCGTTTGGACTTCCCCATGCGCCGTATGAAGCACCCCAGCTCGAGCGCTCCCATCCCGCGCCTCGATCTGGAACCTCACCCTCTCCGGCTCGTACCTCATCGGAGGGGAACGCTGTCGATGAGAGGGCCGGTGAGCGCTCTGACAGTGTCTCCCCCCAGCACCGCGGAGTGATTCCTGCGCCGAAGGCGCACTCGACTAACCCCGCCTCCGGCGGGGTTTAGGCACTGGCAGAGTGGTCACCGGCCCTCTCAATCAACGACTTTCCAGTCATCGCTTCGGGCTGGGGGATACCGAGTAGCTGCAGCGCGGTCGGCGCAACGTCGGCGAGGATGCCCCGCTCGCGCAGGTGGAGACCGTCGACAGTGACGATCAGCGGCACGGGGTTGAGCGAGTGGGCGGTGTTGGGCGAGCCGTCGGGCTCGAGCATGTGGTCGCAGTTGCCGTGATCGGCGGTGACGATGCAAGCGCCGCCGCTGCGCTCGACCGCCGCGACGACGTCATCGAGGCAGCCGTCGACCTCCTCGACCGCCTTCACCGCCGCCGGGATGACTCCGGTGTGGCCGACCATGTCGGGGTTAGCGAAGTTGACGATCCCGAAGCGGTGGTCCGTCTCCGACCAGCGCGAGACGAACGAGTCGGCGGCGGCGCGAGCGCTCATCTGCGGCTTGTGGTCGTAGGTCGGCACGTCGCGGGGCGAGTCGACCAAGCAGCGCTCCTCCCCCTCCCACTCCTCCTCGCGGCCGCCGTTGAAGAAGTAGGTGACGTGCGCGTACTTCTCGGTCTCCGCGACGTGGAGCTGGCGCCCGCCGGCTGCCGAGACGACCTCGGCCAGGGTCGTCTTCGGGCGCGCCTCGGAGAAGGCGACCGGGTAGGGCCACCCCTTGCGGTACTCGGTCATCGTCGTCAGGTCGAGGAGGGGGCCGCTGCGTGGGAACTCGTCGAAGTCGGGATCGGCGAGGGCGCGGGTCATCTGCCGGGCGCGGTCGGGCCGGAAGTTGATGAAGATCCCCACGTCGCCCGCCGCGACCCCGTCGTAGTCGCCGATCGTCGTCGGCAGGACGAACTCGTCGGTCTCGCCCCGCTCGTAGGACGCCTCGATCGCCTCGGCGGCGCTCGCCGCCTGCAGTCCCCGCGCGTGGACGATCGCGTCGTAGGCGAGCTTGGTCCGCTCCCAGCGCGTGTCGCGGTCCATCGCGTAGTAGCGGCCGCTCACCGTGGCGACGCGCCCTGCCTGGCGCAGCCAGCGCTCGAGCTCTTCGAGATAGCCGCGCCCACCCTGGGGCAGCGTGTCGCGACCGTCGCTGAAGGCATGGAAGACGACGTCGGGGACGCCCTCCTGCGAAGCGAGCTCGATCGTCGCCTCGATGTGCTCCCAGCCGGAATGGACGCCGCCGTCGGAGACGAGGCCGAGTAGGTGGAGGCGACCGCGCGGGCTGCGGCGAGCGCGGTCGCAGGCGGCAAGCAGCGCTTCGTTTTCGAAGAAGCTGCCGTCGGCGATCGCGTCGTCGATCCGGGCGAGGTCCTGCTTGACGATCGCGCCGGCGCCAAGATTGAGATGGCCGACCTCGGAGTTGCCCATCTGCCCGTCGGGCAGGCCGACATCGCGACCCTGGGCGGAGAGCTGCGTGTGTGGGAACTGGTCCCACAACCGGTCGAAGACCGGCGTCTTCGCCAGGGAGATCGCGTTGCCGGGGCCGGGCTCAGCGAGCCCCCAGCCATCGAGGATGATCAGCGCCAGCGAGGGGACAGTTGGCGTCGCCAAGCTAGTTCGCTGCCTCGACAATCGCGGCGAAATCTTCCGCGTCCAAGCTGGCGCCGCCGACCAGCGCGCCGTCGATGTCGGCCTGCGCCAGCAGCTCCGCCGCGTTGTCTGGCTTGACCGAGCCGCCGTAGAGGATCCGCACCGCGTCGGCTTCCGCGCCTCGTCCGCGCAGCGCGTCGCGGATGAATGCGCACGCATCCTGTGCCTGCTCCGGGGTGGCGGTGCGGCCGGTCCCGATCGCCCAGATCGGCTCGTAAGCGACAACCACCTCCGCCAGCCGGGCGGAGTCCACCGCGGCCAGGTCGGCCTG
This sequence comes from Solirubrobacterales bacterium, assembly GCA_044867645.1. GTDB lineage: Bacteria > Actinomycetota > Thermoleophilia > Solirubrobacterales > 70-9 > VRUE01. Next base: position 67,407 of record JBIOVI010000037.1, read on the forward strand.
CAGCTGGCGCTCCAGCACGGCCTCGGTCTGGTCCGCGTCGCGCGCCTCCTCGCTCTCGCCGACGCAGAGGATCGGCTCCAGGCCGGCCGCGAGCGCGGCCGGCACCTTGCGGGCCAGCGCCTCGTCGGTCTCGTTGAAGTACTGGCGGCGCTCGGAATGGCCCAACACCACCGCCTCGACGTCGAGCTCGACCAGCATCGGCGCCGATACCTCACCGGTGAAAGCGCCCGCGTCCTCCTCGTGCATGTTCTGCGCGGCGACCTTGACGGCGGTCCCGTAGCGACGCTCGACCACCGCGGTGAGCGCAGTGAACGGCGGGCAGATGACGACATCGTGCTGGGTGGCGGCGATCCGGGGCAGCAGCGCGTCGACGAACTCGGCCGCCTCGGCGACCGTCTTGTGCATCTTCCAGTTGGCAGCGATGTACGGGGTTCGATCAGGCATCGTCTAAGGCCTCCACTCCCGGCAGCTTCTTTCCCTCCAGCAGCTCCAACGACGCTCCTCCTCCGGTCGACACCCAATCCACCTTCTCAGCCAGCCCGAACTGGTGCAGCGCGGCGACCGAGTCGCCACCGCCGACAACCGTCGTGCCCGGCGCCGCGGCGACCGCCTCGGCGACGGCGCGGGTTCCGGCGGCGAACGGCTCCAGCTCGAAGGCCCCCATCGGTCCGTTCCAGAGCACGGTGCCCGCGGGGGCGATCGCCTCGGCGTAGGCCGCGGCGGTGCGCGGCCCGATGTCGAGCCCCATCCAGCCGTCGGGCACCTCGACTCCGTCGCTCTCACGCCTCGCAGTTGCGGCGTCGAAACTCTCGCCGAGAACCAGGTCGACCGGCAGCATCAGCTCGCAATCGGAGCCCTCGGCCCGCTGCAGCGCCTCCTCTGCCAGCTTCACGCCCTCCTCCTCGACCAGCGAGTCGCCGGTCGCGATCCCCTGGGCGCGGAAGAAGCTGAAGCACATCGCGCCGCCGATCAGGATGCGGTCGGCGATCTCGAGAAAACGGTCGATGACGCCGACCTTGTCGGAGACCTTGGCCCCGCCGAGGACGACGACGAGCGGTGACGCCGGCGACTCGACAACCCGGGTCAGCTCTTCCACCTCCCGTTCCAGCAGCAGGCCGGCGTAGGCTGGCAGCCGATGCGCGACTCCCTCGGTGCTGGCGTGGGCCCGGTGGGCGGCGCCGAAGGCGTCGTTGACGTAGAGGTCGGCGAGCGCCGCCAGTGCGCCAGCCAGCTCCGGGTCGTTCTTCGTCTCACCCGGCTCGAAGCGCACGTTCTCCAACAGCAGCAGGTCGCCCGGGCTCAACCCGGCGGACATCGTCTCGACGTCCTCGCCGACGACCGCCGGCGCCTGCTTCACCCCTACTCCCAGCAACTCGGCCAGACGCTCCCCGACCGGACGCATCGAGAGCGCCGGATCGGGATCACCTTTGGGTCGGCCCAGGTGGGAGACCAGGATCGCCGCCGCGCCGCGTTCGCGCAGCAGCTCGATCGTGGGCAGGGCAGCGCGAATTCGGGTGTCGTCGGCGACGCGCCCGCCGTCGAGCGGCACGTTGAAGTCAACCCGGACGAGGACCCGTTTGCCGGCGACCTCGGCGTCCCGGACGCTCAGCTTGGAGAAGCTCACCGCGCCCTCCCGGCGGCGCTCAGAGGACCTTGCCCGCCAGCTCGACGCAGCGGTTCGAGTAGCCCCACTCGTTGTCGTACCAGGCAACCGCCTTGATCATCTTGCCGTCGCCGATCGCCATCGTCTGGCCGGCATCGAAGATCGAGGAATGCGGGTCGCCGACGATGTCGGTGGAGACGATCTCGTCCTCGGTGTAGGAGAGGATCCCTTTCAGCGGGCCCTCCGCGGCCGCCTTGACCGCCGCGTTGACCGCATCCCGATCGGCCGGCGAGGACGGCGTGAAGACCAGGTCGACGACGGAGCCGGTCACGACCGGTGCCCGCATCGCGAGCCCGTTCAGCTTCCCGTTCAGCTCCGGCAGCACGAGGCCGACCGCCTTGGCGGCGCCGGTCGTGGTCGGGATCAGGTTGATCGCCGCGGCCCGTGCCCGCCGCAGGTCCTTGTGCGGCATGTCCTGCAGGCGCTGGTCGGCGGTGTAGGCGTGGATGGTGGTCATCAAGCCCTGCTCGATCCCAAATGAGTCGTTCAGGACCTTGGCCAGCGGCGCCAGGCAGTTGGTCGTACAGGAGGCGTTGGAGATGATGTCGTGCTGCGCCGGGTCGTAGCTGTCGAAGTTGACGCCGAGTGCAACGGTGATGTCCGGCTCCTTGGCCGGGGCCGAGATGATCACCTTCTTGGCGCCGGCCTCGAGATGCTTGGCCGCGTCGTCGCGGGCGGTGAAGAACCCGGTCGACTCGATCACCACGTCGACGCCCAGCTCGCCCCACGGCAGCGCCGCCGGGTCGCGCTCGGAGAGCACCTTCAGCTCCTTGCCGGCCACGGAGATCGACCCCTCCCCCGCCTCGACCTCGCCCGGGAAGCGGCCCAGGATCGAGTCGTACTTGAGCAGGTGGGCGAGCGTGCCGGTGTCGGTGATGTCGTTGACGGCGACGAAATCGAGGTCCGCACCGGCCGCGTGGGCGGCGCGAAAGAGGTTGCGCCCAATGCGGCCGAAGCCGTTGATGCCGACCTTCACAGCCATGAAGTCAATTCCTCCTCGAGTCGATGCTTCTTGTCCTGACGTTAGTCACTGCCGATCGTCACCTCGATTTCATACCCGTCGGGGTCACGCAGGAACGCTGAATAGGAGCCGGAGCCGTAAGAGCTCCGCTCGCCTGGCTCGCCAACGGGATCGCCACCGGCTGCCACCCCCTGCTCCCACGCCGCCTTGACCGCGACAATCCCCAGCCCCGAGAAGCTGAGCAGGCCGAAGCCGGGCTTGGCCGGGTGGTGCGCCGAGATGAAGAAAACCGGTTTGGCGATCCCCCAGCCGATCGTCTCGTCCTCCTCGAAATGGCGCCGCCAGCCCAGCGGCGCGAGCAGCGCGTCGTAGAAGGACGCGCTCCGCTCGAGGTCGGAGACCTCTAGAAGAACATGGTGCAACATCGGGCTGGGGAGGCTATACGGGCGCCACGATGCCGGTCGGCCGGCCGCAGCGACGAGGGTGCGATTGCACCTATATCGGGGTGAATGCAACCCCTCGTCAGCCGCTGCGCGGGGTCCAACGGAAGTAACGCACGGCGAGCAGCAAACCGACCACACCCCAGACGGCGACCACGGCGAGGTTGTCCCAGGAGACAGCGGCGCCTCCGGTCGGCACGTAAGCCTCGAAGAAGGCCTCGAAGAAGTGGCGGATCGGGAAGGCGTCGGCGAAGTGGATGACGCCACTGGGCAGCTGGTCGTCGGGGATGAAGACCCCCGAGAGGAAGTAGAGCGGCAGCAGCAACGCGTTGACGATCGGCGCCGCAGCGTCCTGGGACGGAATCGCCGCGGTCAGGGCAATGCCAAGACAGCAGAAGGCGGCGGCACCGACGACCAAGGTCAGCACGATCGCCGGCAGCTGCTCCCACGGGATCGCGACGCCATAGGCGAGGCGGCCGATCGCGGCGATCAGCGCCATCATCAACAGCGCGACGACGATCGAGTTGCCGATCCGCCCAGCGATGAAGACCCAAGGTGGCATCGGCGTGCCGCGCCCCCGCTTCAGCCGCCCGTCCTCGCGGGCGATTACCAGGGACATCGCCAGCGACTGCATCGTCGCCGAGATCACCGAGAGGGTGATGATCGCCGGCACGTAGTAGGCGGTCGTCTCGATCCCACCGCGGACATCGACGGTCTGGTCGCCGAAGACGGTGGCGAAGATCAGCAGCAGGATGACCGGGAAGGCGACCGTGAAGAAGACCGAGGCGGGGTTGCGCCAGAAGACCTTCTGGTCGTAGCGGAACTGATGCAGGACGAGGCTCATACCTGGTCGGTGAGCTCTAGGTAGACGTCCTCGAGGCTGGGCCGGGTCACCTCGAGGGCCTCCAGCTCTCGCCCCTCGGCGAGCGCCCGGCCGGTCAGCTCGTTCAGGGTCTGGACCGGGGTCGTGGTCTCGAGCTCCACCTCGCGGCCAGCCTCGCGGTAGGTGATCCGCGCCGGCCGGCTCTCGCGGTCGCCGAGATCCTCGGGGGTGCCGCGGGCGACCACTTCGCCAGCGGAGATGATCGCCACCCGGTCGGCGAGTCGCTGTGCCTCGTCCATGTAGTGGGTGGTGAGGAACACGGTCTTGCCGAGCTCGCGCAGGCCGGCGATCGTCTCCCAGGCCTGGCGCCGCGCCGAGGGGTCGAAGCCGGTCGTCGGCTCGTCGAGGAAGAGCAGCTCGGGGTCGCCAATCAGCGCCATGCCGACGTCGAGTCGCCGTTGCTGTCCGCCAGAGAGGGAGCTCGCGCGTGCGTCCGCCTTGCCGGCCAGGCCGACCAGCTCGATCGTCTCATCGACCGGCCGCGGTGCGTCGTAGTAGCCGGCGTAGAGGGAGATCGACTCGCGCACGGTCAGGTAGGGGTCGAGCCGGCAGCTCTGCAGGACGATCCCGATCCGCTCGCGCCAGTCGCGCCCGGCGTGCTCCGGGTCCTCGCCGAGCACGGACACCTCGCCGCCGCCGCGCTTGCGGTAGCCCTCGAGAATCTCGACGGTCGTCGTCTTGCCGGCGCCATTGGGACCGAGGAAGGCGAAGATCTCCCCTCGCTGCACCTCGAGGTCGATACCGCGCACCGCCTCGACGTCGCCGTAGTTCTTGCGCAGGCCGCGCACGGAGATGACCGGATCGCCCAAAGCCGGCCGATTCTAGGTTGCGGGCGACGGCGGACGCTCAGCCGTCCAGGTCGACGTCGCGATGCTTGACTCGCACCACAACGCCGTCCCGCCCCTCCAGAGAGCGGCGGATCCGGTCGGCGACGGTCACCGAGCGGTGCCGCCCTCCCGTGCAGCCGACCGCGATCGTCAGGTGACTCTTGCCCTCGGCGACGTAGGCGGGGACGAGAAACTCGAGCAGCGGCAGCAGGCGACCGTAGAACTCGCCTGCCTGGGTGCCGGACTCGACGTAGCTGCGCACCGCCTCGTCGAGCCCAGTCAGCGGCCGCAGCTCGTCGACGTAGTGGGGGTTGGGAAGGAAACGAACGTCAAGGGTGAGGTCGGCGTCGCGCGGCGGCCCGTTCTTGAAACCGAAGGTGAGCAGGGTCAGCGCCAACTTGCCGCTGTCGTGGCTGCCGAGCATCTCCTCCGCGATCCGCCGCCGCAATTGGCCACCGGAGAGGCCGCTGGTGTCCATCACCATGTCCGCCCGCTCGCGCAGAGGCGCCAACAGTTCCCGCTCGGCACGGATCCCCTCGACGATCCTCCCTTCGGGGGCGAGCGGGTGGCGGCGGCGCGTCTCCTTGTAGCGATCGAGCAGGGTCTCCTCGTCGGCCTCGAGGAAGAGCAGGGTGGGCTTGAGGCCGTCCGTGTCCAGCTCGTCGAGCACTTGGACCAAGCCGTCGAAGTACTCGCCGCCACGCACGTCCGAGACGACCGCTGCCCGCTCCACGCCGCTGCCTTCATGGCGGAACAGCTCGCCGAGGCTGCCAATCATCCGCGGCGGCAGGTTGTCGACGCAGAAGTAGCCGCCGTCCTCGAAAGCGGCGATCGCCTCCGACTTACCGGCCCCCGAGTGGCCGGTGATCAGGACCAGGTCGACCGCGCTGCCGGCACGGTCCCCGTCGGTCCCTCCGCGCGCAGCCTCGGCTTTCTCGACCTCGCCCATCTCAACCGCCCGTTCTGTGCAGCTGCTCGTGGATCTCGCGCGCCAGCTTGCCCGGCACGCCCGGCACTGCCTCCAGCTCCTCGCGGGTGGCCGCGAGGAAGCGCTCCGGCGAGCCGAAGTGGTTGAGGAAGGCCCGCTTGCGCACGGGCCCGACGCCCTTCAGGTCGTCGAGCACCGAGCCGGTCATCGCCCGGTCGCGACGGCCGCGATGGTGGTCGATCGCGAAGCGATGCGCCTCGTCGCGCACCCGCTGCAGCAGCTTCGACGCCTCGGAATCGGCCGGCAGGTCGATCGGCACTGGCCGCCCGGGGATGAAGACCTCCTCCTGCCGCTTGGCGAGGGAGATCACGGTGACGCCGCGCTCGACGAAGGGCGCCAGGACGCGCATCGCGGCACCGAGCTGGCCTTTGCCGCCGTCGATCACGACCAGCGAGGGCAGCGCGGCGAAGCTCTCGTCGCGTTTACCGTCATGCGGCGAGAGGTCGACCTGATCCAGGTAGCGGCTGACGCGCCGGCTCAACACCTCCTCCATGGAAGCGAAGTCATCGGACCCGTTGCTGCGCTCGCCGCGGACCCGGAAGCGACGGTAGTCCGCCTTTTTGGTCGCGCCCCCCTCGAAGACGACCATCGAGGCGACGGTGTGCTCACCGCCGAGGTTGGAGATGTCGAAGCCCTCGATCCGGACCGGCAACTCCTCCATCTCCAATGCCTCGCGCAGATCGGCAAGGGAGTCGACTCGGCGCTGACGCCGATGCTCGCGCCGCAGCCGGTCCTGGTCGAGAGCGAGACGGGCGTTGCGCTCCGCCAGCTCGCGCAAGCGTCGCTTGTCGCCGCGCTCGGCGACGCGCACCTCGACCGGGGTACCGCGCCGCTCACCCAGCGCCGCCGCCAACAGCTCGGCGCGCTCGCGCAGGTAAGGGCCGACGACGATCGTCCGCGGCATCGCCGGCGAGGCCGAGTAGTACTGGCCGATGAACTCCTCGGCTACCTCCGCCGGCTCCCGTTCGGCCTGGTTGTCGAGGTAGAAGCTCTGCCGCTCTGCAAGGATGCCGTCGCGCACCTGGAAGACCTGCGCGTTGGCATCGGCCCCCTCGGTGGCGACGCCGATCAAGTCGGCGGTGCCGACCGAGCCGCCGGCGATCCGCTGGCGCTCGAACAGCGATTGGATCGCCTTGAGGCGGTCGCGGTGCAGCGCCGCCCGCTCGAACTCCCGCGCCGCCGCTGCCTCCTCCATCTTCGCCTGCTCGTCCGCCTCGACCCGCCGGTAGCGGCCGGAGAGGAAGTCGACGATCGCGTCGATGTTGAGCCGGTACTCCTCGCGACTGACGTAGCCGACGCAGGGCGCCCCGCAGCGCTTGATGAAGTAGTCGAGGCAGGGACTACCGGAGCGGCGGCCCGGCTCCACCCCCTCGCAGGTGCGGAACTGAAACAGCTTGCCGAGCAGGTCGAGCGTCTCCCGCACCCGCTTGGCGCTGGAGAAGGGGCCGAAGTAGGCGCGGCCGGAGCGGTGCTTCTCGCGGGTGAAGTAGACCCGGGGGTAGTCCTCGTCGAGGCTGACGCAGACGTAGGGATAGGACTTGTCGTCGCGGAGGCGGATGTTGAAGCGGGGCCGGTGGCGCTTGATGAAGCTCTGCTCGGCGAGCAGCGCCTCGGCCTCGTTCGCGGTAGCGAGCACGTCGATCCGGTCGACGCGCGAGGTGAGACGGGTCTCGCTGCCGGAGAAGTGCGAGCCGACCCGTTTGCGGATCGAGCGCGCCTTGCCGACGTAGAGCAGCTCGCCGTCGCCCCCGTAGAAGAGGTAGACGCCCGGCGAATCGGGCAGCTCACGCCGCTGCCGCGCCAACCGCTCCGTGCGGGAGCTATCTCTGCCGTCAGTGCTCACCTGATCAAAGGGTAGGCTCCTGGCCAGCCGGCCAAGCGAACGCCCATAATGGAGAGCGAGATGACGACCCAGACGATCGACCCCCCCGAGCTGAACACGCTGCGAATCGAGATCGACGGCGAGATCGGAACCCTCACCCTCGATCGCGCCGACAGCTTCAACGCGATGAGCCCCGAGATGATCCTGGACCTGGGGACCGCCTTCGCCTGGTTCGCCGACCAGGCACCGCTGCGGGCGCTGATCGTCACCGGCGCCGGTAAGGCTTTCTGCTCCGGCGGCGACGTCAACGGCTTCAAAGCCGGGGTCGAAGACGACTCGATCGACCTGCCCGCACAGGTCCGTCGCGGGGCCGAGGCGCTGCACACGGCGATCGTCGACCTGCGACGTATCCCCTATCCGGTGATCGCGGCGGTCAACGGCCCCGCGGCCGGGGCGGGCTTCTCGCTGGCGCTGGCCTGCGATATCCGGATCGCCTCTGAAGACGCTTTCGTCGCCTGCGCCTACGGGCGGATCGGCGCCTCGCCCGACGGCGGCATGACCTACTTCCTGCCACGCGTGGTTGGGCCAAGTCGCGCCCTGGAAATTTTGCTGGAAGACCCCAACATGACCGCCGCCGACGCACTCGAGGAGGGTCTGGTCTCCGAGGTCGTGGCATCGGACGACCTGATGGAGACCGCCCGCGCCAGGGCCGCGAAGCTGGCCGAAAAGGCGCCCTTCTACGTGAAGATGGCTAAACGGCTCTGCGGCCAGAGCATCGAGAACCGGCTGACCGAGCATCTGCAGCTGGAGCGGCACGGAATCGCCGACAGCATGGCGACCGAGGACCTGCGCGAAGGCGCGGTGGCGTTCTTCAGCGGAGAGAAACCCGAGTTCAAGGGTCGCTGAACCGGGCTTCGCGACCACACGTATCCCGGCTACAGTTTCTCCCGAGCATTCTCCCCCAAGAAAAGGATTCAGCCGATGAAGAAGGTCGCCGCCCTGCCCGTTCTCGCCCTCGCCTCCATCGCATTGGTCGCCTGCGGGGGAAGCGACGACACGACCACGACGACCACCAGCGGTGGCGAAGCAAACGGCGGTGCCGCGACCGAAGGCGGCGAAAAGGCCGGCGGCGCCGGTGGCGCCACGGTCAAATTCGAAGCCGACCCGAACGGCGACCTCGCCTACACCAGCGACAGCGCCAGCGCCAGTGCCGGCAAGGTGACGATCGACTTCACCAACCCGCAGCCCCTCACCCACGACGTCGCGATCGAAGACCCGAGCGGCGAAGAGGTCGGCAAGACCGAACTGATCTCAGCCGGCTCGACCTCCACCTCGGTGAACCTGAAACCGGGTGACTACACCTTCTTCTGCTCCGTGCCCGGCCATCGCGAAGCGGGCATGGAAGGCACCCTCACCGTCGAATAGCCCGGCTTTCGCGCCGCTGTCGCTCCCGACCGAGCGCGCATCGGTGCCTCGCGCTACAGTTTTCCTGAGCATTTGGGTCAAAGGGAGCTGGTTTAGCGATGAAAAAACTCGTCGTGCCGTTCGTCCTCCTGTTCTTTGCCGTGGCGCTCGTCGCCTGCGGAGGAGACGACTCGGCCACGACCGGCGGCGGCGGCGGCGAAGCGTCCAATGCTGGGTCGACAGTCAAGCTCGAAGCAAACCCAAACGCCACGAACAGCTTTACGAGCACCGAGGCCTCGGCCAAGGCCGGAAAGGTGACGATCGACTTCAAGAACCCCCAGGCGTTTCGTCACGTCGTCAACATCGAAGACTCCAAAGGCGAAAGGATCGGCGAGACGCAGACGATCAACGACGACTCGACCTCGCTCGAACTGGAACTGAAACCCGGCACCTACGCCTACTACTGCTCCGTCCCCGGCCACCGCAAGGCCGGCATGGAAGGAACCCTTACGGTCGAATAGCGGGATCCCGACCTCCGGTCTGCCCCCACACCCGATCGAACTTCTGAAGGTCGAGCGGTACTAGCCACACCTCAGCGACTCGGCCTGCCTGGAGCCTGTAAATCCCAACCGTCCTCCAGCCGACCGACTCGCCACCGATGACAGCAGTGCCATCGACGCGCTGCACGACCAAGTCTTCCTCCGTGAGCATCTCGCCTGGGTGAAGCCGCATCGAGCTGTCGGCAATGCGACGACGGGTTTTGAAGTACTCGATCACCCCGCCATGTCCACGGTGATCGCCGGCGATCGGGCTGGCACCCGGCACGTGCCAGACGACGTCGTCCGCCAGCAGCTCGGCGACGCTATCGGTCGAGCCGCCGGCATACATCTCGGCCTGCCGCCGATGCAGCTCTTCGACCAGCTCACGGGGCAGCATGGAAGCAAAAGTTTCTCATCAGTCGACGGGCGCCCTCACACGGGTGACGCTGAGGGTTCTGGTAATCACCAGGCTATGACGAGGTTCGCGGCAGGGACCAAGGGGGCGTTGCGCTCGATCCCCACAAACCCCATGGTGTGGATCTGGGTCGGAGTCTGGGTCGCAACCCGCGGACTCATGGTCAGCGACGTCGGCTTTTGGCATGACGCCGGGCCGCAGCTACAGGACGTCAACAACTATGAGGTCTGGTCGCACTATCTGACTGCGAACCATGCGATTCCGGACGGGGAATCGTGGCAGTACCCCCCCGGCGCAGCCTTCTTGATGCTCTTGCCGCGCCTCGGTCCCGGGACCTACGGCGAGTCTTTCGTGGGCTTGATGTTGCTCGTCGACCTCGCCGGCCTCGGCCTGCTAGCGCTGCTCGGCCGCCGCTCGGGCAACTGCACCGGCGTATGGGTATGGCTGCTAGGCATGCCCCTGCTGGGCACCTTCGCGGTCCTCCGCTTCGACCTCGCCCCCGCGGTGCTCGGGGTCGCGGCACTTGTCGTCATCCACCGCCGCCCCAACTGGTTCGGCGCTCTGGCGGGGCTGGGGGCCTCGATCAAGGTCTGGCCAATAGTGCTGCTCTTCGGCGAGTGGGACCGGCGCCGGCTCGTCCACGCCGTTGCGGCAGCCCTCGGCACGATCGCACTCGTGGTCGTGATCTCGACGCTTGCCTTCGGCGATTCCACCTCCTTTTTGAGCGAGCAGAACAGGCGCGGGCTCCAGGAGGAAGCGGTGGCAACCGTGCCATGGCACGTGGAGGCGATTGTCACGGGAGAGGCTCCGAGCAGGGAGATCCGCTACGGAGCATGGGAGATCGCCGCCCCCAGCGCGGACGTTGTTGCCAGCCTGCTCAAGTGGCTGACCGTTGCAGCCCTAGGTGCTGCGGCAGCATGGTGGTGGTACCGGGCCAAGGCGATCCGCACCGGCCGAATCGACCTCGCCGACGCAACGGTGAGCCGGGACTTCGTCTTCGCCATCGTCCTGCTCCTCGTCGTCACCAGCCGGGTGCTCAGCCCGCAATTCATGGTCTGGCTCCTGGGCTTGGCAGCGGTGGTCCTGACCGCAGGAAGCGCCCGGCTCGCACGACCGGCCTGGCTGGTGCTTGGGGCGACGATCCTCAGCACCAGCCTCTTCAAATCGCCAGAGAACATCGTGATCCGAAATCTGGCGTTACTGGCCGCCACCGTAGATGCATCGATCGCCATGATCGGCGCGTTGCGGAAGCCACCAGCGCCTGCAGATCTCGCTGGACCTGAGCCCAGAGCCGCTCAGGCCGAGCCGCAGAGTGCCACCGAGCCGGTTACGCAGCGGGCGCCATAACGCGGATGACGCTGTCGCCCACGAAGCGCGGCTTCTCGTTGCCCTCGACCTCGGCCTTGCCGCGAACTTTGGAGTCGACAGGGACGGGAGCGGGAAAGCGGATCTTGTTGGCTTTTATGAATTGTCCGACGCGATCCCCGTCGGACCCCTACGCAGACAAAACAATCCGAAAGCTGGTCTAGACTCGCGGCGCATGGGGCAGTTCCCGTCGATGAAGGCAAAGCGCCTGTTGGCCACCCTGGAACGCAAGCCACTCGGCTATCGCGTTGCACGCCAAGCTGGCTCGCATCGCCGCTTGGAAGCGCCGGACCGACCACCGCTGACCTTCGCATTCCATGACAACGCGACAATCCCCTCCGGCCTCGTGCGCAAGATCCTCGTCAGGAATGTCGGACTTGCTGAGGATGAGGCCCGGAAGCTACTCTGATACGGAGGATCCAATGGAGGCCGTGCGCATCATCTATCACCACGAGGCTGACGGCTGGTGGGCCGAGTCACCTGATGTCGAGGGCTGGTCTGCGGCCGGCGATAGCTATGGCGAGGTCGTCAAGCTCGCCGAAGAGGGCATCCCATTCGCCCTAGAGCACGCCGTCGACCTGGAGCATTACGTCCCTGCGGGCGAGCACGTCCCTGTCTAAAACTCAGCTACGACGTTTTGATCGGGTCGCGTTTCCAGGCGTTTGCCTGCAAGGATCGCGCCATGCACCCGATGGAACAGGTCGAACTCCACGGGGACCTCGTCACGATCGAACCGCTGCGCATCGAGCACGCCTCTGACATCTTGGTAGCCGCGGATACCGAGGAGGTCTTTGCTTGGCTCCCGTATTCGCGCCCGACGGATCTCGATCAGGCACGTGCTTGGATCGAGGGTGCACTTGCCGACCGGGCGGCGAATCGCCGTCTCCCGCTGGCGATTCTCGCCGCTGACGACGGCTCATTGATCGGCTCGACCTCATATTGGGATTTCGATGCCGGCAATGCTCATGTGGAGATTGGCTCAACCTGGCTTAGTCGATCCCGATGGCGAACAGGATGCAACGTCGAGGCCAAGCTCCTGCTCTTGACACATGCCTTCGAGACTCTGGAGCTTGAGCGTGTCGCCTTCCGAACCGATCTACTCAATGAGCGCTCACAGCGAGCCATTGAGACGCTGGGGGCGATCAAGGAGGGCGTACACCGCCGTGAGATGCGACGGCGGGACGGCAGTTGGCGGGACAGCGTCCACTACTCGATCCTGCGCTCGGAGTGGCCAAACTCCAAAGACCGCCTCTCCCAGCGGCTCGATACAGCGCCCTGATCGCCGTCCCGGCGCAGCCCGATTACTCGGCGCCATAACGCGGGTGGCGCTGTCGCCCGCGAAACACGGCTTCTCGTTGCCCTCGACCTCGAGGGTGAAGCGGGTGACGATCTCCCACCAGCCGCCGCCTACCTCGTCTACTGAGACGACCTCAGCTTTGGCGCGGACCCTGGCGTCGACCGGGACGGGCGGGACCGGATTTTGTTGTCGTTAAATGAATTGTTCGGCCCGATCTCCATGTATCGGAGAAGCGAGCTTCAACATCGTGATCGAGAGGGCTGCGATCCAAGCCATGAATACGAGAGCTAGAAGACGTTGTGCGATTCCAGCGCCTGGATTGCCGTAAAGGGAGACATAGGCGACAGTCGCACCAACCAGCAGCGCCCCCGTCGCCATCGAGGTGCGATGCAGTTGTCGCAGGCGGCCGATTGACCGAAAAGCCTTCCCAAGAACAAAGGGTGCGGCGATCATCGCCAAGACCACGATCACGCTCTCGAGGTCATGCGCTAGGTGGTGCCATGACAGGCCAGGGCCATCTTGGAGCCGCTGACAGGTCTCTGAGGTCGACAGCGGGCAATCCTCGCGAAGAATTCCATCGAGGACGCTTCCAATCCCAACCACAGCAATCAGCCCGGCCCCGACCCGTCCTGCTCGATTGGATCGCACGATCGAAAATAGGCCGGCAGAGAAGATCAAGATCAGCAAGCCGGAAAGGGAATCGGCCAGATTCCAGACCCAGGGATGCTGCGCCGTCAGCGCGCCAAGGTCGCTTATCTCCTGGCTTGACCAGCTATATCCAGGCCCTTGCACCAACCCACCGACGACCCAACCGAGGGTCATCAGGAAGGCACCGGCGATACCGGCTACGGCACCCAGCCGAACGCGGTTCATGCCGGGAAACCCATCGAATGCATTGAGCGCATCAGTCGCCGGGCGCCATAACGCGGGTGACGCTGTCGCCCACGAAGCACGGCTTCTCGTTGCCCTCGACCTCGAGGGTGAAGCGGGTCACTACCTCCCACCAACCGCCGCCCTTCTCGTCGATCGAGACGACCTCTGCCTTGCCGCGAACTTTGGAGTCGACTGGGACGGGAGCGGGAAAGCGGATCTTGTTCCAGCCGTAGTTGACGCCTAGTGCGAAGCCGGTCGAGGAGATGAGGTCTTTGCGGAAGCCATCGACCAGAGACAGGGTGAGATTGCCGTGGGCGATCGTCGTCCCGAACGGGCTCTCGTTTTTCGCCCGCTCGACGTCGACGTGAATCCACTGGTCATCGCCCGACAGCTCGGCGAAGCTGTCGATATCCGCCTGGGTCACGGTGCGCCACTCGCTCGGCCCGATCTCCTGACCGAGCAGGGACTGCATCCCCTCGACGCCTTGTACCTCGACCGTTGCCATCGGGCGGCAGGCTAGCGCAGAGGACGGAGCATCACTACGCGAGGCATCACTACGCGACGAGCCGGACTTCGAAGGATGGAACAGCAAGAGCGCCCGCACCGCCGCCGAGCAGGGCGAGGATGCGGCTTACGTAGGCCTGAGTCTCCGGGTAGCCGGGAATGCAGTGGCAGGCTTCGACCGGAGCTGGGCCGGCGTTATAGGCCGCCAGGGCCAGCTGCGGGGAACCGAGCTGGCGAATCAGGTCCGACATGAGATGGGCCTGGGCGTCGATGGCGGCAGTGGGATCGAACGGGTTCGTGAGGCCGTAGGAGACGGCGGTAGCGGGAATAAACTGGGCGATGCCCTGCGCCCCAGCCGGCGAGGTGGCAAAGGGGTTGAAGTTGCTCTCGGCCATCAGCTGCGCCGCCAGCAGAGCCGCCGAGACGTTCCAGCGGGTCGCGGCCTGCACCAAAGGCGTTCGAAACCGAGATGGGACGAACGACGGGAGGCCGCCTATCCCGGAGATGGCTCCATCTCCCCCACCGGACTCCGTCACGCCGACCGCGTTGCCGGCCTCCGAGCAGGGCGCAGGACCGCGATCGAAGCCGAAATGCCAGGCCTCCCAGCTGTAGCGCCGCTCGAAGCCGAAGCGCGCGGCATTGGCGGCCAGCCAGCCGTAGGCCGATTCCGGTCCAAGGTCGAGCTCGGTCGCGCAGCGGTGCAACGAGTGGCCCGGTGGCGCGACCCACCTGGGATCGGGATGGGCGGCAAAGAGCGCCGCCTGCTCGGCGTCGGAGCGGAATGCCGAGTTGACGAGGAGATCGAGGCCCGCCTGTGCGGCGATGACAGCCATGCGGTCGAAGGCGGCGGCGACGTCGGGCCGCATCCCCTCGCCTTGCCGGTAGACGAGCGGACCGCTGTAACCGCCGCCGCTCGCCATCGTCGGTGCCGAGCTGGCTGCGTTCGCCGGCGCGGCTGCTTCGGCGATGGCCGATGCTTCGACGGTGGTGCGAGCGCCGGCCGGCCCACTCCCGGCAACGTCCATCTCCAGCGTCCCGGTAACGACCGCCCTGACTCGTAGCGGTGCAAACGACGCACGATCGGGAAAGGCAACCGCGAGCCGTCCGGTGTCGACCCCGTTGGCCCGCCCCACCTGGAGCGCCGTCGCCCGCGCTCGCGCCAGGTATGCGGGCTTCTCGAGATGAGCTGGATTCGGCAGTCCGTTCGGGAGCCGCGGTGGAGAGAGCAGACGCGGCAGGTCGTCACGCATCGATCGCGCCGCCGAGACGGCGGCTAAGTCCGCCGCCCGCTGCGCCCTGCCTTTTCCCGTAATCGCAGCGGCGATCGCGACCAGCGCCAGCGCCGCGACGATCAGCGCAAACGCCCCGCCAAGCGCCAGCAGCAACGCCTGGCCCCGCTCGCCGTAGCCAGGTACGCGCCCGCCAGTCGCCATCTCCCACCGCTGCTCCACGAACCGCACCCTGGCCGGCTCAGGCGCACCCGGGGCGCGCCTAAGCAAAAAAGTGTGTGATCGAACCCGCACGCAATCGCGTCCGTAGACCGGGCGAGCCGCAATTCGACCCAAGGAGCGCCATGCCGCAATTTCGAACGAGCCCCCGCCGACGCTGGCTGAACCGCGCGATCCTGCCGATCGTCGCCGTCCTGGCCGTCGCTGCCCTTTTCAGCTCTCTCGCTGCCGCACAAACGACGAAGCGCGTCGTCAAAGAGGCGCAGAGCAGGTCGCTCGGCACGGTCCTGACCGCGAACAACGGCCTCACCCTCTACACCCTCAGCGCTGAGAAGCACGGCAACTTCATCTGCAAGGGCTCGTGTCTCAAAATTTGGTTCCCGCTCGTCGTCGCCCCCGGCGTGAAGCCGACCGGCCCCGTCGCACTCGGCACCGTCAAGCGCCCTGACGGCAGGCGCCAGGTGACGTTCAATGGCCGGCCGCTCTACATGTTCGCCAGCGACTCGAAAAAGGGCGACACCAAGGGCGAGGGGATCAGGGACGTCGGCACCTGGCACGCCGCCCAGCCCTAATCGGTCACCAGCAATCGCCCGCATAGGCGGTTGGGCAGAGCGCCACCGCCTGGCGGGCGCAGCCCGGCGAGGGCCGCCCGCGCAGAGAGCCAACCGAGCGAATGCTTGAGAACCCGGACGCGCAGGCCTCGGTCGAGCAGATCGCGCGCCGCGAGCGCGGTCAGCGGGCGGTCCCTCGCGAGATTCGCGACGAGCAGCGCGCCGGTGGCGCCGATGCGGGGCTCCGCGAGCGTCGGCTGCAGGAGGCGCGGCGACAGGTGGAGGACGGCGACCGAGTCACGGACGGCCGGCAAGGCCGCGGCCACCCCATCGAGGCTGCCGGGATCAGCCGCGAGAGCGAGCTGACAGAACGCGCCGCGTGAGACGACACCGGCCGCGGGCGGGTGTGCGACCAGGCGCTCCTCCAGCTCCCGTGCGGCCGCGGTGGCGATCAGCGAAGGGCGCGGCGGGCGGCTGTCGGTCAAATCGACGAGCAAGCTGGCCCGATCCCGATCCGAGCCATGACAGGCGAGAGCCGCGGCCGCGGCCCGGGAGCCCGCCGCCCGACCGACCGAAGTGACGAGGACGACTGCGCTCGGGGAGCTCACTTTGGCCTCACCGCGGCCGTGCTGCTGACGGCGAGTCGCTCGGCGATCGCCGCCAGAAGAGACGGCGGCCGCAGGCGCACCGTCACCTGGCCCCCGGTCACCGATACCTCGAGGTCGTCCTCGGCCCAACCCGGCAGCGAGTCCCGGGCGGCTGCCGTGGCCGGGCGCCCCGAGGCCAGCGCCAGCGCCCCGGCCTCGGCGGCGCCGTCGGCGAGGGTCAGTGCATAGCCGGTTGCGAGCAGTTGCAGAGCGAGCAAGCCGGCGAGCACGAGCGCCGGCAATGCGGCGACCGACTCGACCGTTGCCTGGCCACTCTCTTTAGCCATCGCCGTCCGCCAGGGCGGTCTTCGCGCCGACCGTGAGTTGCGGCATGCCCGGCAGCAGGTGCGGCACCGCGACCCGCACCGAGACGACGCCCGAGTCGCTCACCTCCGCTCCCGTTCTCATCGAGGGCGGTAGGGCCCGTCGAGCCGCCAACCCCGCGTCCCGGCCGACGAGTGCCGCTCTCGCACCCGCTCGCGCCGCAATCCCGGCCGACCAGAGCGCCTGGCCGGCGAGCGCGATCTGTGCCGCCACCAGGACCGCCAGCAGCAGGAACGGGACCGCCGCGATCAGCTCGACCGAAGCGGTCCCGCCCTCCCTGCGAAAGCTGCTGGCGGCCTGGCGCGACACAGCCCGACCGTCCCAGGACCGAGCACGCGGGTGGTGCGCTCAGGCAAACAATTGCGTCACATCGGTGCGCCGGCTCAGTAAGTGTTCGCCTCGACCCAGATGCGCCAGATCGCAGCGATCGAGGCGCCGAGCAGCAGGATCCAGGCGAGCGTGCCGCCACCGCTCGAGAACATCTCGTCGCTGCCGGCGATCAGCAGCGCGATCAGGCCGAGAGCGGCGTAGAGAATCGCCCGGCGTCCGTCGCTCAATGCCGCCAGCGTCAGCTGGTTCTGCCGGCTCAGCACGAAGACTGTCCAGACGATCGCGGCCAAGAATCCCATCGTGATCGCGGTCAGGACCGCATCCGCCGCGTTCCCCCCGGCCGGCGCGAACGCGACCACCAAGGCAAGCAGCATGACGATCGCGGCGTTTCGCAGGTTACGCACGAGAAAAAGTGTAGGGCTACTTCGAGGTCATCACGACGATGCCCACCACGACCGCGGCCATAGTGGATGCCAGCGCCAGCGCGCCGAGCGCGGCGGCGGCGCCCGCGGCGAGCGGTCGCCCGCCGCGGCTGAGGTCGACAAAGCGAGTGCCGCCCCAGATCGCCACCGAGAAGATCGTCGTGACGCCAACCCCAGCCACCAACGAGGCGATCACCGTCTCCACGAGCTCCTTGGTCTCGACGATCGTCGCCATCGACTCAGCCTGCCGGGACCGGCGCACCCTGCTGGGAGCGACGGGTAAAGGCCGCGACGATGAGAGCGATCGCCATCAGGGTGACGAGAACCGGCCCCAGCGCACCGGTGCCGAAGACCCGCGTCAGGCCGTAGGTCGCAGCGCCGATCGCCGCCGCCGCAGGCAAGGTGAGCAGCCAGGCGACGACGATGTTGCCGGCAACCCCCCAGCGCACCGCCGAGACTCGCTTGCCGGCGCCGGCACCCATCACGCCGGCGTTGATTACGTGGGTGGTCGAGAGGGGGAAGCCGAAGTGGGTCGAGGCGAGGATCACCGCGGCGCCCGCTCCCTGCGCTGAGAAGCCTTGCGCCGCATCCATCTTGATGATCCGGCTGCCGGTCGTGCGGATGATCCGCCAGCCACCGGTATAGGTGCCAAGCGCTATCGCGGCTGCCGCCGAAGCGATCACCCAGAACGGCGGGTCGGAGTTGGCGGCGAGAGTGCCGTTGGCGATCAGCGCCAGGGTGATCACTCCCATCGTCTTCTGTGCGTCGTTGGTGCCATGGGCGAGCGCCAGCAGGCCGCCGGAGACAACCTGGCCGTAGCGAAAGCCACGCGTAACGGGACCCGGCCGCTGCCGCCCCACGATCCGGTAGGCGAGGCCGATGCTGACCCCCGCGACGAGGAAGGCAAGCAGGGGCGCGATCACCGCCGGGATCAGCACTTTGCCGATCAAACCGTCGGCGAGCACCGCATCCAGCCCGGCTGCCGCCACCGCCGAACCGACGACGCCGCCGATCAGGGCGTGCGATGAGCTGGAGGGAAGCCCAAACCACCAGGTGATCAAGTTCCAGGCGATCGCACCGATCAGCCCGGCAAAGACGATCGTCGGCGTGATCACTGCGGCGTCGACGACGTCGTTGGCGACCGTGGCGGCGACCTCGATCGAGATGAAGGCGCCGACGAAATTGAGCAGCGAAGCGAGTCCGATCGCCAACTGGGGGGGCGCCGCGCCGGTCGAGATCGAGGTGGCAACGACGTTCGCCGTGTCGTGGAAGCCGTTGGTGAAGTCGAACGCCAGCGCCGTCCCGACGACGATGACGAGAATGACGTCCGAGCTCACAAGATCGCGGGGAGCGTCATGAGTTCTTGATCACTATCCCCTCGAGTATCTGGGCGGCGGTCTCGGTCGCGTCGATCGCGTTCTCGAGCACCGCGAACATGTCCTTCCAGCGGATCACGACCATCGGGTCGATCCCGTTCGAGAACAGCGAGGCGACCGCGTCGCGGGAGATCCGGTCGCCCTCGTTCTCGAGCCGGTGGATCTCGATCCAGTAGCGGTCCAGACCCTTTAGCTCGCGCAGGTGGTCGAGGCCCTGCGAGAGCTGATCGCACGCCCCCACCAGCACCTTGGTCAGCGCCTGGGCCTGCGCCATCGGCGCTTCGATCTGGTAGAGGCCGAGCAGGTCGGCCGCTTCCTCGGTGTAATCGACGATGTCGTCCATCTGGGTCGCCAGGCCGTAGATGTCCTCGCGGTCGATCGGCGTGACGAAGGTCGTGTTGAGCCGCTTGATGATGTCGTGGGTGATCCGGTCGCCCTCTTGCTCGGCCTTGAGGATCTCGCGAGAGAGATCGCCGTCATCCGGCCAGGTGCCCATCATCTCGTCGAGCAGGCGAGCGGCGTTTACCGTGTTCTGCCCCGCCTCGATGAAGAGATCGAAGAAGGTGCTGTCTTGAGGCAGAAGCGAGAGGCGAACCACGCGGCAATCCTAGAGGTAGCGAGGGCCCATGGGCGATCTCAGCCAGCCGCCGTTGCGAGCTGATCGCCGGCCCGCGCGGCATGACGTTCGCGGAGCTCCTCCTGGACGCTGCGGCGTTCTCCTTCGGCAGCGACGATGCGCGTCCAGACGCCCTCGGTGCCAAGCTCCCAGGCGTCGGTGTCGTCGGCGAAGCAGCGCTCCAGCACGTCGAGCAGCTCTGCTCGCAGGACCTCGTCCTCGATCGGGGTGACGAGCTCGACCCGGCTGTCGAGGTTGCGCGGCATCAGGTCGGCGGAGCCGGTCAGGACCCGGGTCTCCTCGCCGCGGCGGAAGGCATATATCCGGGAGTGCTCGAGGAAACGGCCGACGATCGAGACGACGCGGATGTTCTCGGAGACGCCGGGGACCCCCGGCCGCAGGCAGCAGACACCGCGCACATTGAGGTCGACCCGGACGCCGGCCCGCGACGCCTCGTACAGCGCCTGGATGCAGCGGGTGTCGACGAGCGCGTTCATCTTCAGCGCGATCCGGGCCTCCTGGCCGGAGCGGTGCGCCTCGACCGTCGCCTCGACCTCCTCCAGAATCCGATCGCGCATCGTGGTCGGTGAGACCAGCAGCTTGCGGTACGCGGCCGGACGCCCGTAGCCGGTCAGGAAGTTGAACATCTCGGCGACGTCGGCGCCGATCTCGGGGTCGGCCGTGAACAGGCCGAGGTCGGTGTAGAGGCGGGCGGTCGTCGGGTTGTAGTTGCCGGTCCCGACGTGGATGTACTCGCGCACCCGGTCGCCCTCGCGCCGAGCGACCAGGATCGCCTTGACGTGGGTCTTCAGCCCCGGGATGCCGTAGACGACGTGGACGCCCGCCTCCTCCATCGACTTCGCCCAGTGGATGTTCGCCTCCTCGTCGAAGCGGGCTTTCAGCTCGACCATGCAGACCGCCTGCTTGCCGCGTTCGGAGGCGCGGATCAGCGCCGGCACCAGCGGCGAGTCGTCGCTGGTCCGGTACACCGTCATCTTGATCGCCAGCACGTCCGGGTCGGCGACCGCCTGCTCGACGAAGCGCTCGACCGAGCTGGCGAACGAGTCGTACGGATGGTGGACGAGGATGTCCCCTTGCCGGATCGCGGCAAACATGTCGGCCGGTTCGTCGTCCTCTCCCTGCAGGCGCGGCTGGGTGACAGGGGACCAGGGCAGGTAGCGCAGCTCCGGGTGCCCAGAGGCATCGACGACATCGCCGAGGTCGGCCAGGTCGATCAGGCCGTCGACGTCGTAGACCTCGCGGTCTTCGAGGCGCAGCGCGTCGATCAATTGGCCGCGCAGCTTCGCGTTCATCCCCGCCGCCACCTCCAGCCGCACTACCTCGCCGAAGCGGCGGCGCCGCAGCTCGTCCTGGACGGCCTGCAGCAGGTCGTCGGCCTCGTCGCTGACCGTGAAATCGGCGTCGCGGGTGACCCGGAAGTAACCGTGGTCGACGACCTCCGCGCCGGGGAAGAGCGCGTCGAGGTTCGCCGCGATCGCCTCCTCGAGCGGCACGAACACCTCGTTGCGCTCGCCCACCCTCAGGAAACGACCGAGCAGCTCCTTCGGCACCTTGACCCGGGCGATGATCTCGGTGCCGCTGTCGGGATCGCGCAACAGCACCCCGAGGCTGAGGGAGAGGTTGGAGATGTAGGGGAAAGGACGACCGAGCCCGACCACCAACGGGGTCAGCGCCGGGAAGACCTGCTCGTGGAAGCGGGTGTCGATTTCGCGTCGCTCCGTCTCGCTCGCCGTATCGAGCGAGACGATGCGCACTCCGTGCTCCTCCAGCGCCGGCCGCAGCGTGCCGTCGAAGCAGCTGTGCAGGCGACCGTCCAACTCCAGGACCCGTCTCTGGATCCCGTCTATCTGCGCGCTGGGCGCCAGGTCGTCGGGGCCGCGCGCGTCGATCCCGGCGTCGAGCTGATCGAAGAGGCCGGCCACCCTGACCATGAAGAACTCGTCCAGGTTGGAGGCGTAGATCGCGCAGAACCTGACCCGCTCCAGCAGCGGCACCTCGGGATCCTCGGCCAGTTCGAGGACCCGCTGGTTGAAGTCGAGCCAGGACAGCTCGCGGTTGAAATAGAGAGCCGGATCGTCGATCCGGCCATCGTACTGAGGCACTGGCGCCCGGCCGCCCGCTCAGGCGGCCCGAGCCGAGGCTTGCCGCCTCGCGCCGGCTTCGCCGAGCGCGCGCCGGTAGCCGATCGCGAGCTGTTCCAGGGCGCGCTCCCAGGAGCGCGAGCGGGCGGCACGGGCGGCCGCCTCGCCGAGGCGGCCTCGCAGCGCCGGAGAGGAGGCGAGCTGCAGCAGCGCGCCAGCGAGGTGGTCGGGGTCGGGCCCACAAAGGATCCCGGTGTGGCGGTTCTCGATCAAGGCCGCGGGACCGCCCTCCCCGACCGCGACCGTCGGCAGACCGCTGGCGCCCGCCTCCAACACGACCTGGCCGTAGGTGTCGGTGCGGGAGCAGAAGAGGAAGACATCGGCGCTGGCGTAAGCGCGGGCCAGATCGTCGCCCTCGAGCCAGCCGAGGAAAGTCGCGTGCTCGCCGAGGCGGGTCTTCAACTCTCCCTCCTCGGGACCGCCGCCCGCCAGCAGCAGGTGCAGGCGCGGCTCGATCCCGCGCGCCCTGAGGAAGGTCTCGGCGAGCAGCTCGACGCCCTTCTCACGCGTCAAGCGGCCGGCGTAGAGCACCTTCAGCTCGCCCGGGAAGGCACTCGGGTCGGCTTTCTCGGCCGAGAAGCGGGTGACGTCGACGCCCCGCTCCCAGCGATCGATCCGGCCCCCCTCGGCGCCGAGCCCCAGCAGAGAGCGGTCGGCGGCCGGGCTGGGCGAGAGGACCCGCGACGGCGCGGTGTAGAAAGCACCGAGGGCTGCGCGGGAGATCGCCTCGAGGCCACCGTCGCCGCTGCGGAGGCCGGCGTAGGTGGCGAGCTCGGTGTGATAGCTGGCCACCAGCGGCGTCGCCGAGACGCGGCTGAGCAGCGAAGCGGCGACGCCGGCTGGCCCGGGGGCGGTCACGTGAACCAGGTCGTAGCGGCCCTCGGCGAGGGTCTCGGCAAGGTCCGGCAGCCCGGGCACGCCGAGGCTCATTCCCTCGTAGAAGGGAACCTGGAGCGCCGTCGCGGCAGGCAATCGCCGATCCACCCAGGGATCGGTGCCGACGACCTCGACGTCGAAACCGGGCACGCCCAGCTCGCGAATCTGCTCGATCGTGTGCGTCACCCCGTGCATCGCCTCGATGCCGTCGGCGATCAGGGCGACGCGGGGACGCTCGCCGCTGCGATCGGCGAGCTTCGTCTTCTCGGCGCCCAGAAAGACCGTGGGCGGCGCGTAGGGAATCGCCGGCAACAACGCCTCGAAGAGACCGGCCAGCGCCGCCGCGGGAGCTTCGCCCCGCCCCACCGCCGCGCTTCCCTCGTCGATCGCGGTGCGCAGGCGACGATCGTGGATGCGGCGGGCGCGGCGATAGAGGTCGGCGTGCGAGAAGTCCTCCGCCTGCAGGTGGTCGATCAACTCCCTCCCCCGCGGCTCGATCGCCATCGAGCGCAGCCAGGCCTCCAGCAGGGCACGGGCGTCGTCGGGGCCGATGTCGGCGGCAATCGCGCCCTCGCGAGCGGCGCCCTGCCCGACGACCCGCTGCGCGATCTTCAGCACCGCCGCGGGATTGGGACCAGCCTCGTCCCACTCCGGACGTGCCGGGACTTGTGCGTCCATATGGGTGCTTAAGTCCCGGCACGTCTCGCCGAGCGTCAGAGCACGCGTGGCCAGCGCCATCGCCGCGTGCGCCCACTTGGCGGCGCTGCCGTGCTCGCCGCCGGCCTCGGCTTCGCCGCTGCGCAGCCGGGCGAGAAACTCTTCCGGCGTGGAAGCGACCGGAACCTCGGTAAAGGTCCGGCCGATGTCCACGCCGGCGTGGTCGTCGGAGCCACCGATACCCGTGCTGCCGTGAGTATCGACGTAGACGACGGCGGGCATGTTCAGCTCCGCCGCGCGCGACCCGTTGCGCACCTCCCAGACTGGGAACAGCTCGGCGAGGCGACGCCGGTGGCGCCTGGTGAGCGGGGCGCCGACGTTGTAGAAGGGATGAGCCAGGGCAGAGGCGATCTCGTTCTCGCGAAGGTATGCGGCGCAGGCCTCGACGTCGCCGGCGTATGCCTGCAGCCACTCGTGGTCTCCGGGAGTGATCCCGTAACAGAGGACGTGAACCGCCTGGGGCTCGCCGGCGAAGCGGGCGGTCAGCTCCTCGGAGACGAAGCAGTCGGGACGGTCGGCCAGCTCCAGGCAACCGTCGATCGTGTCGTGGTCGGTGATCGTGACGAAGTCCATCCCCCGCCGCTTCGCCAGCTCGTAGACCTCCCGCGGCGGCGTGGCGCACTCGGGCAGTCCAAGTGAGCGCTGGACCCCCAGCCGCGAGAGCTGGGAAGCGGTGGAGTGGCAGTGCAGATCAACACGGGAAGTCATCGGTGTCTTCCTCTCTATATCCGTCAGGTCGCTTCCCAGATTCGCCGCTAAGCAGGGGAAACGTGTGAACAGTCAGTGAAGGGCGCGTTTGAGAGCCGTCCAGGTGCCCTTCTCGGCGTGCTCCTCCCAAAGCTCGCGAAATCGCTGAAAGAGCAACTCGCGCCGGGTTCGCAGCAGGTCGCGCAGAGACTCGATTCCCCAGGCGCGGGGCAGCATCAGGTCGCAGTCGTGGATGTCGCCGAGCACCCCCTGCAGATCCTTGGCAGCCCCGCGAGCCGCCTTTGCCTCCGGTCCGAAACAGGACTCGGTGATTTCGAGAACGTAACGCAGCCGCTTGGCGGCGATCCGCATGTCGTGCTGCGCGGTGGAGGAGGACGGCTCGAGCGCCGCCGGCACGAAGGAATGCAGCTCGTCCAGCCTGGTGCGGACGATCCGCGCCGCGTTCGGTCGCACCGGAGCCGCCGGATCCAATCCCTCCACCGGGCGTGCCTTCACCCTTGCGCCTCCTTCGCCAGCTTGCGCAGGCGGCGTCGGAGCTTCCCCAACCGCTTCGGCCGCACGAATGGAGCCAGCTCCTCGTTGGCGCGGCGCTGCTCCTCGCGCAGGCGCCCAATCAGCGCCGCCACCGCCGGCCGGTCCCGCTCCGGGGCCTCACTCGCGAACGCCTCGAGGAAATCGATCGAGACGTCGCGATCGCGCCGCTCGCCGAGGGCGTCGGCCAGCAGCTTTACCCGCTTCAGCGCCCGGCGATGACGCCTGGCGGGAAAGCACGGCTCGAAGACCTCCAAGGCGGCACGCAGCCGCCGCGTAGCCACCCGCATGTCATGCACCCGCTCGATGTCGGTCGTGTCGAGAACACCGTCCGCGAACTCGAAGACCTCAGCGGCGCGCACCTCGATCACCCGTGCCGCAGCAGCCCCGAACGGCTCCTCGCAATCGAAACCGGGCACCTCGCGTGCTCGCGCCACGTGCCCAGGCTAACCATCCGCGGACGCGGCGGACGGCTTAGGCCGCGATGCGGGCTGGCGAGGAGCCGTTGGCGTCGCCGTTGAGCCGATCGAGAATGACCCCCTCGCGCAATCCGCCCTTGCCAATCTGCAATGGCTGCCCAAGCAGGTCCGAGAGCTTCTCCAGCAGCAGAACCCCGGTGGCGAGAATCCGCACGCGCACCGGATCGAGCTCGAAGCGGCGCGCCACCTCGGCGGCGGGGTCGCTCGCCAGGACCCGAATCCCGCGCTCCAACGTCTCGTACTCGAGCACCGCGCCGACCAGGCGTCGCAGCGAGGTGGCGCTGCCGCCGACCGCCACCGCCTGCGCGGGCTGCGCGACCTCGACCCCGCTGAAGATGTCATCGATTCGGTCGCGCACCTTGCGAATCTCCGCCGCCGAAGGCGGGTCGGAGCCGATCAGCTCGTCGGCAAGGACCCCCGAGCCGACCGACCAGGAACGGACCTCCTGCACGCCGCCCGGCACGGTTCCGAGGATGATCTCGGTCGAGCCACCGCCGACGTCGACGACGCCGATCCGGCCATCGACCGGATGCCCCAGGGCTTTCGTCGCGCCGATGAAGGAGAGACGGCCCTCCTCCTCCTCGCTGAGGACGTCGACGGGCACTCCGGATGCCTCGTCGATCGCTTGCGCGACCGCCGCACCGTTGGTCGCTTCGCGGACGGCCGCGGTGGCAACCGAGCGAATCGTCTCCGCCCCCAGCTCGCGGGCAAGCCGGACTTGGGTCGCGACGACCTCTGCGACCTCCGCGGCCTTCTCGGCCGGAATCGCTCCGCCGTCGAGCGCCTTGTTGATCCGGGTGTAGGCACGCTGCTCCATCACCTTCTTCAGCTGCCCATCGACGGGTTCGGCGACGAGCAAGCGCGTCGTGTTGGAGCCGATATCGATTGCGGCGCAGAGCATCCCGGAACCTGTGGGTGATCTTCCCAGACCGGCCGGATCTCAATCCAAGAGCTCGCACGAGCCGAGGCGACCCTTGACAAACAAGCCCCGCCAGCGAATAGGATCGCTCACGTGATTGTTAAAAATACTTATTGATAATGCTGTGATTCCGAGCGAGGTGGGAAGTTGGGTCTATTAGATAACGCACTATTCGGCTCGCCGAAACCAACCGGAGAAGCCGGCGACGAAGTGATCAAGGCCCGCGAGTTCGACATCACCCAGTACGGGAAGAAGATGGCAGTGCTCATCGGCGTCCTCGTCCCAGCGATCGTCGGGGCTCTGAAGCTGTTCCACGTCCAAGAGGTGTCGGAGGCGATGGTGATCGCGGCCCTCGGCGTGACGGCGGTCGCCATCCTCAGTGCCAGCCTCGTGATGGCGGTCGACATGATCGCCAGGGCGCTCGTCACCAGTGCCAGCAAACCGGCTGCCACGTCTGCTGCGTCCGCCACCGCGGACGACGACGGAAGGCCCGATCCACTCAAGCCGGGCGAAAAGCGGAAGGAAACGACGGTCGAAATCTCTCAGAGCTAGCTGCCGTGCGGGCGCCAGTGGAGGAGCGCACGGCAGCGCCGGATCCATCCTCCCCCCTCGACGAGATACAGAACATCGTCGTTCTGATGATGGAGAACCGGTCTTTCGACCAGATGCTGGGCTACCTGAAAAAGTCGGGGATGCCCGACGTGAACGGCCTCCGCGGAGGAGAGATCAATTACGACGAGGCGGGCAATCCCTACCCGTCGTACCCGTTTGCCCCCGGGGAAACCGCCTTCCGGCTCCCCGGCAAAGACGTAAAGGCTCTCGATCCCTGCCACGGACGGGACTGCGTTACCGAACAGCTCGCCGGAGGCAACGGGGGCTTCGTCAAGAACTTCATCAAAGAAAAGAACCCACCGCCGGATAAACGGAAAATCGTTATGGGTCACTACACGGACGAGCAGCTCCCGGTGTATGACTTCCTCGCCCGCCAGTACTGCATCTGCGACGCTTGGCATTCCTCGATTCCCGGCGACACCTGGCCGAATCGCCTCTACTCCCTGGCCGGCCGCGATACCGACCCGGTCGGCCATAAACCGGGGCTACTGCGCCGGGCCCTGCGTGCGCTGGCCGGCGTTCCGGTCATCAAGGGACTGGCGAACGCGCCAATCTTCGAAGTCGCAGCCTTCACCAACCACTTGCGCGACGGCGATTGGCGCTGGTACTCGCATGACCCAGCGACCCTGCGCGCGGCGGACGGCGAGTACCGCAAGCCCCGCCACCTCAGGCGGGACAACTTCGCCTTCTTCAACCGTAAGAAGGTCAACGTCGTGACGAGGACCTTCGAGTCGCCGATCGTCGGCGGCAACAGCTTCCTCGACGACGCCGCAGCGGGCAAATTGCGACCGGTCTCCTGGATCGACCCAAACTTCTTCGACCTCAGGGTGCTGGACCCGAATTCCGATGACGACCATCCGCCCTCGGACGTGCATGCCGGACAAGCCCTCGTGCTGGAGATCTACGAGGCCCTCGTCAACAGCCCACAGTGGGAGAACACGATGCTGGTCGTCGTCTACGACGAGCACGGCGGCTTCTATGACCACGTCGAACCGCCTCCTGCCCCGGCCGACGGCTCAGGGCGAGAGAGGCTTGGCGTGCGAGTACCGGCGCTGGTCGTCGGGCCGCGGGTCCGTCAGGACGTCTACAAGGAGACGCTCGAGCACACCAGCCTGCCGAAGACGATCCTCAGCCGCTTCGCCGCCCAGCCGGAGCGAGCGCTGGCCAAGATGCCCGGGAGCATCGGCCAAGCCCGCGACCTCGGCGACGTGCTGCTCGACCATCCGCGTACGGACATCCCCGACCACGGCTTCCTGCACGACAAGATCGACGCCTGGCGCAACGAAGCGCGCTCCGATCATCGAGCACGAGCTGGCCGCCCCTCGCCCGCCTCCGAAGGCGCCGGCCAGCCGCTGGTGCTGCACGACTTCCAGGACGAATTCGCCCAGTTCGCGCTGGCGATGCGGGACCTCGGTCTGCCCCCCGGCCAGCCCTAAAGCGACTAGCGAAGGTGGGGCGGCTCGCCGGGGTGCGAGGCGTCCTCGAACTCGCGGAAGAGCCCAGTTACGACGAAGGCGACCTGCTCGCCGATGTCGACCGCGTTGTCGCCGATTCGCTCGATCGCCCGCGCCGCGAGCAGCATCGTCATCGCCCACTCGCGGCTGTCGGGATCGTCGCCGATCTCCAGCGCCAGGCTGAAGCACTGACGATTCAGGTTGTCGACCACGTCATCCTGGCGGACCAGGTCGCGCGCCATCTCCACGTTGCGATCCTCGAAGGCGCGCTTCGACTGGCTGATCAGGGTACGTGCCTGCTTGCCCATGGTCAGGATCAGCTTCACCATCTCCTCGTCGGCCGGCGGCTCGTTGCCGGTCAACGGAATCATCTTGCAGATGTTCACGCACTGATCCCCCATCCGCTCGACGTTCTTCAGCACGTGGAGGAGCGCTGAGATCAGCCGCAGGTCGGTCGCCACCGGCGACTGGGTGGCGAGCAGCGTGATGAGCGCCTGGTGCACCTCCAGATAGCGGCCGTCTATGCGGTCGTCATCGGCGATCACGATCTGCGCCAGCTCGACATCCTGGTGCTCGACCGCCTCGAGAGTCCGTCCCACGGCAGCGCTGACCAAGTCGAGCCCGCCAAGACCGCTCGCCTCGAGCAGCTCCAGTTCCTCCTGGTAGTGGACCCGAGTCTGCTCGACCATCGAATTCGCTACCCGACTTTGCCCGAGACGTAGTCCTCGGTGCGCTGATCGGCTGGATTGGTGAAGATCCTCTCGGTCTCGTCGTACTCGACCAGGCGGCCCCAGCGGTTTTCCTCGTCGGCGTCGAGCTCGACCATCAGGAAGGCGGTCCGGTCCGAGACCCGCGCCGCCTGCTGCATGTTGTGGGTGACGATCACGATCGAGAACTCCTTCTTCAGCTCGATCATCAGATCCTCGATCTTGCCGGTCGAGATCGGGTCGAGCGCCGAGCAGGGCTCGTCCATCAGGATCGTGTCGGGATTGACGGCGATGCAGCGGGCGATGCAGAGGCGCTGCTGCTGACCGCCGGAGAGGCCGAAGGCGTTGTCGTCGAGGCGGTCCTTGACCTCCTCCCAGAGCGCCGCTCCGCGCAGGGCTTCCTCGACGGTCTTGTCGAGGTCGTCCTTCTCGCCAAGGATGCGAGGACCAAAGGCGACGTTGTCGTAGATCGACTTCGGGAAGGGATTCGGTTTCTGGAAGACCATCCCGATCAGCTTGCGGACCTGGACCGGGTCGACGGTTGGGCCGTAGAGATCCTCGCCGTGGTAGAGCAGCTCGCCCTGGACTTCGGCGCCAGGGATCAGGTCGTTCATCCGGTTGAAGCAGCGCAGCAGCGTGCTCTTGCCGCAACCGGAGGGACCGATCAGCGCCGTAACGTCGTTGCGATGGATGTCCATCGAGATGTCCCTGACCGCGGTCACGCCGTTGTAGAGGACGCCGGCGCCCTTCAGCTCGAAGACCTTCTCCCGCTTGCCTGAGGCGCCGTGCTGGAATTCGGCCGGCCGCACCGCGATCGCCGCTCGCTCGGCCGCCGCTTCGCGGCCCGACCGCCCGGTCTCAGCTCTGCTCTCGTCCTGGGCCATCCGCTCGCTCACAATAGTTCACCTACCACCTCTGCTCGTAACGATTTCGTAGCCAGACCGCGACCGAGTTCATCGCCAGCAGCACGACGAGCATCACGATGATGCCTGCCGCGGCCAGGGCCTGGAACTCCTCCTGCGGTCGCGTGGCGTAGTTGTAGATCTGCACCGGCAGCGCCGTGTAGCCGCCGCTGAGCGGCTCCGGATCGAAGGTGACGAAGGCGGCGGCTCCGACCAGCAGCAGCGGTGCCGCCTCCCCCAGCGCGCGCGAGACGGCGAGAATGATCCCGGTGATGATCCCCGGGATCGAGGCGGGCAGGACCTGCCTGCGAATCGTCTGCCACTTGGTCGCACCGAGGGCAAGCGAGCCCTGGCGGATCGAGTCGGGAACCGCGCGGATCGCCTCGCGAGCGGCGATGATCACCATCGGCAGGACGAGCAAAGCCAGGGTCAGCGAGCCGGCGGCGAGGACGAAGCCGAGGTCGAGCGGGCCGCGGACGATGAAGCCGAGCCCGAGGATGCCGTAGATGATCGAGGGGACGGCGGCGAGGTTCTGGATGTTGATCTCGATCAGGCGATTCCACCAGCGAGTCTTGTCCGCGTACTCCTCGAGGTAGAGCGCGGCGCCGACCCCGATCGGCACGACGAAGAGGATCACGCCGGCGATCAGCTCCAACGAGCCGATGATCGCCGGACGGAAGCCCGCGCTCTCGGGACGGATGGACGAGGGCCCCTCGGTGAAGAGGTCGGGGCTGAGCGCCGGGGCTCCTTTGACGAAGGCCTGGACGAGCAGCGCGATCAACCCCGCCAGGGCGATCAGGATCGCCAGCATGAGCAGAGCGGCGAAGACCAGGTTGCGGATGACATCGCCGCGCGGCTGGTTGCTCAGCATCGCCCGCGTCGTCGCTCGGGCGCCGGCGACCGCCAGCCGGTTGCGAGGGGCGGCCGCGCCCGGCTCGGCCATCACTCGTAGACCTCGCGGTACCTGCGTACCAGCCTGATGCTGATCACGTTCATCGCCAGGGTGATCAGGAAGAGCAACGTGCCGACCGCGAAGACCGACTTGTAGCTGATCGAGCCAGCGGGGATGTCGCCGGTCGCGGTGACGGCGATGTAGGAGGTCATCGCCTGGATCGCCTCGACCGGGTTGAGGGTGAAGTTCGGGGTCGAGCCGGCGGCGAGGACGACGATCATCGTCTCGCCGACGGCGCGCGAGATCGCCAGCACGATCGAGGCGACGATGCCGGAGAGCGCCGCCGGGAAGACGACTTTGGTCGACACCTCCATCTTCGTCGCCCCCATCGCGTAGGCGCCTTCGCGCAGACCGCGGGGGACCGCGGACATCGCGTCCTCGGATATCGAGGCGATGATCGGGACGATCATCAGGCCGATGCCAAGCCCGGCGGCGAGGGCCATGAACGGTTTGCCGACCGCGCCGCCGAAGAGGTCGCCAGGCCAAAGCGGCTGGATGATCTGCGGCAGGATGAAGCTGACGGCGAAGAAGCCGATCGCCACGGTCGGGATGCCGGCGAGAATCTCGAGCACCGGCTTGACGGTTTTGCGGACTCGCGGGCGGGCATACTCGCTGAGGTAGATCGCCGACCCGAGGCCGATCGGGATCGCGAACAGCATCGCCCAGAGGGTGACGTTGAGGGTGCCGGCGACGATCGCCAGCACGCCGAAGCTGGGCGGCTCGAACTGGGGGGTCCAGTCGGTGCCGAAGAGGAAATCCCCGATCGGGACGACTTCGAAGAAGCCGATCGTCGGCCCGACCAAGGAGATGACGATCGCCGTCGTGGTCAGCACCGAGAGGATGCCGCAGAGGGCAAGGAGGCCTTGAATCGCCTTCTCGCCATAACGGCGGCTCGGCGCCTGGAGCCGGCCGGGAGTACCCCCAGCCGGCTCCGAGACGCCGCTACCGCCAGTGCCGGTCACGTCCGTTGCGCGTTAGCGCTAAACGCCGGCCTTTTCCGCCGCTGCTTCGGACTCTTCGAGCTGTTCTTCGGTCAGCGGTACGAAACCGACCGCTTCGGCGACGCCGGTCACGTTTTCGAGGTAGTAATCGACGAATGCCTTGACCTCGGGCTTCTTCAGCGCCGCCGTGCTCGGGTAGATGAAGAGCGGCCTGCTGAGGGGCGAGTAGGAGCCATCCTGGGCCGTTTCGACCGAGGGACCGACACAGCCCTTGCCGTTGTCGACTTCGAGCGCTTTGAGCTTGCCTTCGTTCTCCGTGTAGTAGGAGAAGCCGGCGTAGCCCATCCCGCCCGGAGAGCCCTCGACGCCGGTCACGGTGGCGTTGTCGTTCTCGCCGACGTTGTTGTAGTCCTTGCGGGTGGCGCCCTCCTCACCGTTGATTTCTTCGGTGAAGTAGTCGAAGGTGCCGGAGTCGGTGCCGGGGCCGAAGAGTGCCAGTTCCTCGTCGAATTCCTCTTTCAGGCCGGGGATTTCGTCCCAGTTGGAGAGCTTCGAATCGGGGCCCCAGACGGCGCTGAGCTGGTCGACAGTGAGACAGCTGACCGGGTTTTCGTTGTTGATCATCACGGTCAGCGCGTCGGTGGCGACGTGGACGTCCTCGTAGCCGATCCCGTCCTTCTTGCAGGCCGCGATCTCTTCCGGCTCGATTTCACGCGAGGCGTCGCTGATGTCGGTTTCGCCGGCGCAGAATTTTTCGAAGCCACCGCCGGTGCCCGCGGTCCCGACCGTCACCTTCACGTCCGGGTTTTCCGCCTGGAATTCCTCGGCGATCGCTTCGGTGAGGGGCGCAACGGTGCTCGATCCGTCGATGCGGATGGAGCCCGAAACTTCGCCGCTGCCACTACCGCTCGCTTCGTCGTCGCTGCTGCCGCACGCCGCTACTCCCAACGCCAGGACAACCGCGGAGGCGATGACCATGAGCCACTTAGAGCTAGTCAACTCTGTCTCCTTCTCGTTTTTTCACTCCGGCTGCCGGCCCGGGGGACCGACTCGCCGCCACACTCTCAGCGGCTCGACAAGAGCTTGTTACTTGGCTGTATCGCGGATGTGAAAAAGATGTAAAAGCAAGAAACGGCCGGTTATGCGGTCGTCAGATCGCTGTGCACAGGCTCCGGGGCGACGGTCTCGACGGCCGCCGGCGGTGCCAACGCTACGCCGTCGGCCGGCTCTGGATCGAAGCGGTATCCGACCCCGAAGTGGGTGTGGATGTAGCCCCAGCCCGGAGAGAGCTTCTCCAGCTTCTGGCGTAGCTTGCGGATGAAGACGTCGACGGAGCGGTCGCCGTGGGCCATCGCGTAACCCCAAACCCGCTGGTAGATCGCCTCGCGCTCGAGTACCTGGCCCTTGGAATCCGAGAGCAACTGAAGCAGCTCGAACTCGCGCCGGGTCAGGTCGAGGCTGTTACCGCCGACGAAGGCCTGGAAGCGATCGGAGCGGATCTCCAGCTCGCCGATCACGAGCGGGCCCGCTTCGACCTGCGGGCGGGCGCGGCGGCGGCGGCGCGAGACAGCTTCGATCCGGGCGATCGCCTCTTCCGGGTGGCAGGGCTTGGTGATCCAGTCATCGACGCCGAGGCGCAGGCCTCGCACGCGCTGAGCCACGGTCGAGCGGCTGGCGCAGACGATCACGCCGAGGTCGGGAAGCATTCCGCAGACCCGCTCGAGGTAGGCCCAGGCGTCCTCGCCGATGACGGCGGGATCGATCAGCAGGGCGTTCAGCTTCATCGCCACCAGCTCCTCGGGGGGGATCGCGCCGCCAAGGGTCCGCTGTTGCCAGCCGGCTGCCTCGGTGCGCTTCGCCAGGACGGTGACAAAGCCGCTGTCGTCGTCGATTACCGCGAGCCTGGTGGTCTGTTGTGGGTTCACGTTTGGGACGGGCGCGCTAGCGAACAGGTGCGCCTGGCCTGTGCCACAGCGCGATTGTATGCATCTGGGGCGTCGGACCTGGGGACGAAATCCCTGCTTTCACAGGATTTTCACAAGTCAAAGCGCGTAAATTGCGGGAACGTCGTATCCCGATCCTATCCAGGCCTTATCGGAATGTTCACCCGACGTCCCTACGCCCGGGGCAGGATGAAGTCCTCACGAGACTCCTCTCTCGTCGCAAGCGGCCCACCTGCCCTGGGCCGCTTGCATTTTCTGGAGGTCGGCCGATTGGCTCCCAGCCTGCCTCTTCTGGATTTCTAAAAAGTGGCGGGTCGGAGGCCGGTGGCGATGATCAGGAGGATGGCTACTCCGACGACGAAGCGGTAGTAGACGAAGGGGGCGTAGGAGGACGTGCGCAGGAGACGCAGGAGGAAGGCGATCGCCAGGTAGCCGGAGACCGCGGCGGCGATCGTGCCGACGATCATCGGCCCGGCGACGCCACTGGGCAAGCCTTCGTTGATCGCGCTGGCCGCCTTGAACACGGTGGCGCCGGCGACGATCGGGATCAGCAGCAGGAAAGAGAAGCGGGCGGCGCTGTCGCGATCGAGGCCGAGGTAACGGGCGGCGGTGATCGTGATCCCCGAGCGCGAGGTGCCGGGGGCCAGCGCGAGAACCTGGGCGAG
This sequence comes from Solirubrobacterales bacterium, assembly GCA_044867645.1. Taxonomy (GTDB): domain Bacteria; phylum Actinomycetota; class Thermoleophilia; order Solirubrobacterales; family 70-9; genus VRUE01. The sequence continues at coordinate 101,670 of JBIOVI010000037.1, forward strand.
GCCGATGTACCAGCCGTCCTTGACCGAGGACCCTTCGAGCGACTTGCGCTGCGGCAGGCGGTCGGCGTAGAGGAGCAGGACCCCGAAGACGATCAGCTGCAAGGCGATCATCCACGGCTCTCCCAGATGCTCGTCGATGAAATCCGAGCCGACCCCACCGGCGATCACCGCCGGGACCGTGCCGACGGCGATCGCCACCGAGAGCCGCTGGTCGGCGGTCTCGATCGCGCGTTGCCTCACCGCTGCGACGAATCCGCGGATCAGGACGACCACCTCGCGGCGGAAGTAGGCGATCGCGGCGACCAGCGTCCCGGCGTGGAGCGCCACGTCGAAGGTCTTGTTGAAGTGCGGGTGTTCGAGCAGGAACGTGTAGTCCTGCAGCCAGGGGACGATGATCAGGTGGCCCGACGAGGAGATCGGCAGGAACTCGGTCAGCCCCTGGACGATCCCCAGCAGCAAGGCCTCCAGCTCAGACATGGCGGGGCATCCTACGGGCATGACCGGGTCATTGCGGTAGATTGCTCCGTGATGCAGCTTTCGCGCCGCAGCCGGATTCTCGCCGCTTTCAGCGTGGTGTCGGCGATGCTGTTGGTTGTCGTGCCGGTGGCGCTGGCGGAGAACGGCGTCGGCCTGGCCGGTCCGACCACCGACAAGACCGTCACCTTCTTCTGCTTCGGCGTGATCGCCTTCTTCGCGGTCCTGGTCATCGTCCTCTCGCTGCTCCAGGGACACCTCGAGAAGCGCAAGGAACAGCGCCAGCACACCCTGCAGCGCCTCGGCTGACGAGCGTCAGGCGAGGCGGAAGCCGCTCAGCAGGCGCTTCTCGCTCTCTCCCTCGATCTTCGCCACGACTTCGATCCTGCCCTCCAAGGGGGTGTCGCGGATCTTGGTCGCGAGCAGGTCGTCGACCTGGAAGATGCCGGCTGAGTTGTTGAGCTCGATCTCGATCTGCACCGGCCGCTCCTCCCCCGCCTCGATCCGCACCTCGTCGACCGCGGCGGCGGAGATCGAGTGGATCCCCTCCTGCCCGGCCTCGAGCGGAATCCGGGTGCGGCCCTGCGCCATGTCGAGCGCATCGGCGACGCGGACCACACCGGCCTCGAGCGTGTAGGGCTCGCCCCGGCGGCGGTGGCCGATGATCGCGTGCAGGATCTCGGCGGTGACGATCGTCCGTTTCGGCTCGCGATAGACGTCCCCCAGCAGGCGCTGCAAAGCCCCGTTGGCGAGGAACAGGCTGTAGGCCTCGTGGTCGGCGCGGTGGATCGACATGCCGACGTCGTGCAGCAGAGCGCCACCGGCCACTACGACCTCCGCATCCCGCGCCGACATCCCGTGATCGGCAACGACCGCCGGCTCCTCCCCGGCCTTGACCAGGAGCCGCAGCAGCCGCAGGGAGATGTTGAGCACGATCTGGGTGTGCACCCAAGAGTGGTCCGACATGCCGAGCCGTTCGGCGTGAACCTGGGCCATGTACCACCAGGCGCGCACCTGCTCGTCGCCGTTGACCGCGTCGAGGAACTGCTCCAGCTTGCGGTTCCCCCGCGTCGGGGCCCTGACCTTCGCCTCAGCTATGGCCTCCTCGGGCGGCTTGCGAGTGGGTCCCTGTGGGTCGGGAGCCGGGATTGCCTCGTCGTTCATGCGGCCATCGTAGGAAGAGGGCCGGGCGTCCCCTTCCCACATCGGTCAACCGCAGACGGGCCAGGGACTGGAGCCAGCTGCCGCATACAGAAGCGCGGCGCGGTAGTCCTGCTCTTCCTCAGAAGCTGCGGCTGGGTCGCCGGAGCCGCCAACCGAGGCCCAGGTTTCGTAGCTGAACTGGTACTTGCCGCGATAGGTGCCGTCGGAGGAGACCGCCGTGGGGTCGCCGCCGGACTCGCAGGAGCCGATCGCGTCGAGGGTGGTTTGCGAGACGACGCTCGGGAGGGTGGCGAAGGCTTCGCGTCGTTCCTTGCGCAAGCGCGCTCGTCTGGCGGTGCGGATCCTGTGGACGTGGATACGGATCGCGCGGTGGAAGCTGCGCACCGGCTCGGTGAGCGGGGCCAATGCGGCTTCCTGGGCCGGCGCAACGGCGGCACGCGCGGGTTCAGCCCTCTCGTCACCGGGCGCCGCGAGGGCAACGGCCGGGATCGACAGGGCGATGAGAAGAACAGCTATGGAATATGTGCGTTTTGTAAGCAAGCGCGGAACCGTGGCGAGGTCCCGGGCGCCGCAAGGTGACCACGGTCACAGATCTGGGGTGCTACGTGCGGATCTGCACTAATCCAGGCGTGAATCGCGAATCCCAAGCTGGGTCGCTGAACGCGATCCTGCGCGTAAACACGCGATCATCCCGCGCATCGCCGGCCAGCCCCCCACCTCCCGCCTCCTTCTCGCCTGCCCCGATCAGCCGGGGCTGATCGCCGCGGTCAGCAACTTCCTGGCCGAGGCCGGGCGCAACATCGTCGACGCCGACCAGCATTCCAGCCGCGAGGGGCGATTCTTCATGCGGATGGCGTTCGACCCCGCCCCGGAGGAAGAGCGGGCGCCGCTTTACCGCCGCTTCGAGGAGGAGATCGCCGGGCCGCTGCAGATGGAGCACCGCTTCGCCGAGTCGAGCGAGCGCAAGCGGATCGCGATCATGGTCTCGCGCGAAGACCACTGCCTCTCCGACCTGCTCTGGCGCTGGCGCAGCGGCGAGCTGGGCGCCGAGCTGGTCGCGGTCGTCTCCAATCACCCCGACCACGCCGAGCAAGTCGCCTCGCTCGGCCTCCCCTTCCATCACATTCCGGTCGAGAAGGGGGGCAAGGAGGCAGCCGAGGAGAAGGTGCTTGAGCTGCTCGGCGGCCAGATCGACCTGCTCGTCCTCGCCCGCTACATGCAGATCCTCTCAGCGGACTTCCTGCGCCGGGTCGAGGCGGAGGCGATCAACATCCACCACAGCTTCCTGCCGGCATTCGTCGGCGCCGACCCCTACGCCCGCGCCCACGAGCGCGGCGTCAAGCTGATCGGCGCCACCGCCCATTACGTGACCGAGGAGCTCGACGCGGGCCCGATCATCGACCAGGACGTGACCCGGGTCAGCCACCGCGACGAGATCGACGACCTGGTCCGGATCGGGCGCGACATCGAGCGCCTCGTCCTCTCCCGCGCCGTCAAGGCCCACCTCGACGATCGGGTCCTGCTCGACGGCGCGAGAACCATCGTCTTTTAGCCTCGCGATACAGATCCTGGCTGCCCAGCCAGTTTATGTCGTAAAGTCCGGTGGGATGGAGCAGGCGACGCTCTCACCCCCCGCCGCTGCCACTCCGGCCTCGGCCTCGTTCCCGCCGGGCTCCAGGCTGCCGGCGGTTGCGCAGGCGGTCCGCTACGCGAGCGACCCGCTCGGCTTCCTGGCTCGGCTGCAGCGCAGCTACGGCGACATCTTCACGGTCTCCTTCCCCTACTTCGGCAAGGTCGTCTACGTCGCCGATCCTGCTCTGGTCAAAGCGGTCTTCACCGGCTCCCCCGAGCAGTTCCACGCCGGCGAGGCCAACGCGACCGTGCTCGAGCCGGCGCTGGGACCGAACTCGGTGCTGACCCTCGACGACGCCCCGCACATGCGCCAGCGCAAGCTGCTGCTGCCGCCCTTCCACGGCGAGCGGATCCAGCGCTACGGCGAGCTGATCCGCGAGGCCACCCTGCGGGAGATGGAGAGCTGGCCGGTCGGCGAGACCTTTGCCCTGCGTCCCCACACCCAGCGGATCACCCTGGCGGTGATCATGCGAGCCGTCTTCGGCGTCCACGACGAGGCTCGCCTGATCCGCTTCGAGGGCCTGATCGACACCTTCGCCGGCCGGGTCAACGCGATCACCGCCCTGCCGATGCTGCGCCGCAACCTCGGCCGCTGGAGTCCCTGGACGCGCTTTCTGCGCGCCCGCGAGGCGCTCGACGAGTTCATCTACGAGGAGATCGCGCTGCGGCGAGCCGAGGTCGAGTCCGGCGAGGAGGGACACGACGACGTGCTCTCGCTGCTGCTCGGCGCCCGTCACGACGACGGCTCCCCGATGAGCGACGAAGAGCTGCGCGACGAGCTCGTCACCGTGCTCGGCGCCGGCCACGAGACCACTGCGACCGCGCTGGCCTGGGCGATGGAGCGGCTGCTGCGCACGCCACGGGTGCTGCGCCGGCTGCGCGAGTCGCTAGCCGCGGGCGAGGACGAGTACCTCGACGCGACGATCAAGGAGACGCTGCGGGCGCGGCCGGTGATCGTCGACGTGGCGCGCAAGCTGACCGCGCCGGCGAACATCGGCGGCTACGAGCTGGCGGCCGGGACCTTCGTCCTGCCGGCGATCGCCGCCCTGCACTACCGCGAGGACCTCTTCCCCGATCCGCAGGAGTTCCGCCCCGAGCGGTTCGTCGGCACCAAAACCGATACCTACGTCTGGATCCCCTTCGGCGGCGGGGTGCGCCGCTGCATCGGCGCCGCCTTCGCCGAATACGAGATGCGGATCATCCTGCGCATCTTCCTCGAACGCGCCGAGCTCAGCGCCCCCGACCCCAAGCCGGAGCGGGTCAAGGTGCGCAACATCACCCTTGCTCCCGGCAAGGGCACGCGGGTCAGCCTGGATCGCCCGCTGCGCTAGAGCTCTCGACCTCGCCCTCGGCCTCTTCCCACTGCTCGTACAGCTCCGCGACTGCCCGTTTGGCGGTGGCGTGCCGCTCTTCGGCCCGCTCGACCCGCCCCGGGCTCGACCAGGCATCGGGATCGGACAGCTCCTCCTCCACCAGCCGCAGCTCGGCCTCGGCCTCCTCGATCCGCTGGGCCAGGCGGCCCGCCTTCCGCGCTGCCTTCTTCGAGGCGCGGCCTGCGTTGCGCTTCGAGGTGCCGCGAGCCGGCTTGGCGGCCTGGGTCGCGGCAACCGCAACAGCCTCCCTTTCGTCGCGCTCCCTCTGGTAGACGGCCCACCCCGTCGGGTGGCTGCGCAGCTCCCCGTCCTCGCAGACCAGCGTGCGGGTGCCGACGGCCTCCAGCAGAGCCCGGTCATGGGAGACGAGGATCACCGCCCCCTCGAAGGCCGAGAGCGCGTCCTCGAGCGCCTCGCGGCTCTCGATGTCGAGGTGGTTGGTCGGCTCGTCGAGGAGCAGGACGTTGGCCCCCGAGGCGACCAGGATCGCCAACGAGAGCCGCCGCTGCTCGCCGCCGGAGATATCGCTCAGCTGCTTCTCGGCGTCGGCACCAGAGAAGAGGAAGAGGCCGAGCAGGTCGCGCGCCTTCTGCCCGCTGAGGCCGGTCTCCCGCTGCGCCGCGTCGAGGACGGTTCCCTCCCCCGCCGCGGTGTCGGCGTGCTGGGAGAGGTAGCCAACTTTGACGTTGTGGCCGAGGCGGACGGAACCGGCCGCCGGCTCGCGCCGGCTCGCCAGGGTCTCGATCAATGTCGTCTTGCCGGCGCCGTTTGGCCCGACCAGGACGACGTGCTCGCCGCGCTCTACTTCGACCCTGGCGTCGGCGAGCAGGGTGCGGCCGGGCACCTCGATCCTCGCCCCGACCAGTTTGAGCACGACCCGCCCGGGCCGCTCCGGCTGCACGAAGGAGAAGCGCAGGTTGCGACGGTCGCGCTGCTCCGCCTCTACCCCGTCGCGCTTGATCCTGTCGATCTGCTTCAGCCGCGATTGCGCCTGGCGGGCCTTGGTCGCCTTGTAGCGGAAGCGCTCGACGAAGCGCTCCATCCGCTCGATCTCGGCTTGCTGGCGCTCGATCGCCTTGCCGCGGGCGATCTCGCGCGCCGCTTGCTCCTTTCGCCAAGCGTGCCACGGCCCGGCGAAGAAGCGCGCCCGCTTCGCCTCGAGCTCCAACACGGAGGTGCCGACCGCCTCCAGGAACCAGCGATCGTGGGCGACCAGGACGACCGCAGAATCGAGTTCCTGCAGGTACCCCTCCAACCACTCGAGCGAGGGGATGTCGAGGTGGTTGGTCGGCTCGTCGAGGAGCAGCAGGTCTGGCCGGGCCGCCAGCGCCCGGGCCAGCGAGGCCCGGGTCAGCTCGCCGCCGGAGAAGGTCGAGAGCGAGCGCTCGCTCTCCTCGCCGCCGAAGCCGAGGCCGCGCAGGACGGTGAGCACGCCGTCGCGCCAGCGATAACCGCCACCGTGCTCGAGCCGCTGCTGGGCGGCGGCGTAGGCAGCGAGGGTCTCCTCGCCGGTCTCCTCGCTCGACATCGCGGCCTCCAGCCGCTCCAGCTCGGCCTCCGTCTCCAGCATGTCGGCGCGGCCGGAGAAGACGTACTCGCCGAGGGAGACCTCGGCATTCCGCGGCGGTCGCTGGTCGTGCAGTGCGACGCGCGCGCCCTTTTGCAGGACGAGGCTGCCCGAGTCGGGCGTCAGCTCGCCGGCCAGCATCCGCAACAGGGTCGACTTGCCGGCGCCGTTGCGGCCGGAGAGCGTCATCCTCTCCCCCAGCTCGAGCTTGAAGGAGACGTCGGCGAACAGCAGCTGGCCGCCCATATGGACGTCGAGGGTGGTTGCGGTCGCGATTGCCATGGGATTCGGGGAGCGCCGGTACGGGACTCGCCGCTCGAGGGCGCTTCGCCGTTAGACGAGCAGCGTGATGATCCCGCGCGCAATCAACAGGATGCCGACGATCGTCGCTCCGCGCACCGCCCAGCCTCGGCCACGCTCGCGCAGCGCCCCCTTGAAACGCTCGACCGCCTTCGGCGTCCACTCCGGGGCGATCGTGTAGGCGAGCAGCGGAATCTCGAGCAGCATCAGCATGATCAGGTTGAAGGCGAGGATGACGGCGACGGTGACCGGGTCGGCAAGGTTCTCGTCGGCGATGCGGTACAGGGCGGTGATGTAGGTGGCGCCGGGGAGGGTGAGGAGCGCCCCGACGACGAAGGTGGTCCGCGCCGAGCCGCGGCCGAGCGCCTGCTGCCAGCGCGGCGGGTCCTGCGGGCCCTTCGCCGCCTTGCGCTCGCGTCGCCGCTCGACCAGCCGCTGGTCGCGCCCGGTGCCGAGCACGATCGCGATCGCCAGCGCCAAGCAGCCCAGGACGATGTCGGCGCCCGGCCCGAGCGTCGTCTGCGTCGTGTGCGCCAGGCCCGAGTGGCGCAGCGTGAAGACGATCACGAGGCCGAGCGTGATGCTGGTCATCGCCGCGCCGAGCAGGTAGCCGAGCAGCAACCGCTTCGGGTGCGGCAGCAGCAGCATCACGGTCGTCGCCGCCAGCAGGGTCGGGTAGAGCGCAGCGAGGAATGCGAGGAAGAAGACGTCGCCCACCGCCGGACCCTATAAGGACGTGTCGGAGGGGAGTCGAGCGTCCCCCTCCTGAACCCGCGTCGAATCGCTCGCTAGGGCTCAAACCTCGCCGGCTCACAAGTTCCGGTGGGGGACGCTCGACTCCCCGCGGGGCATAGTCTGGGTCGACGATGGACCGAGACGAGCTTCGAGAGGTGCAGGGGCCGCTGAAGGAGCGTTACGAGCGGGAACCGGACGCTGCTTCGATCACGCTTTCCACGACGGGCAGTCTCGGCGAGGGAATCTCCTGCTCGGTCGAGACGGGACGAGCCATTGCCGAGGCCGGCCTTCACCCGGCCTCCGGCGGTGACGGCTCCCTGCTCTGCTCGGGCGACATGCTGCTCGAGGCCCTGGTCGCCTGCGCGGGCGTGACGCTGCGGGCCGTTGCCACGTCGCTGGGAATCGCGGTCGAGTCGGGCGCGGTGCGCGCCGAGGGAGACCTGGACTTCCGCGGCACGCTGGCAGTCGACCGCGACGCTCCCGTCGGCTTCCGCGCGATCCGCCTCGCCTTCGAGCTCGACACCGAGGCAAGCGCGGCAGAGCTGGACACCCTGCTGAAGCTCACCGAGCGCTACTGCGTCGTCTTCCAGTCGCTCGCCACCCCGCCCCAGCTCTCGGTTGCGGTCGAGGCCGCGTAGGCGGCACCGTGTTGCAACCGCTGCGGCACGTCGGCGAGCTTGCCAAGGCGCGGGCGAGGAGGCGCTCGTCCGAACGCGACGACAACCAGGCGCTGGCGGAGCTCGAGCGCAAGCCGCTGGAGCTGCCGGAGGGCCTGGAAGTCGAGTGGCTGGGAGTCTCCGGCTACAGGCTGACCCACGAAGGCCACACGCTCTTCGTCGACCCCTACCTCTCGCGAGTCCCGTTTCGCGATCTTGTCCTTCGCCGGCCGACCCTGCCCGACCCGGCGATGCTCGACCGCTTCGCCGGCGCACCGGGCGAGGTCGTCGGCGTGCTGGTCGGCCACACCCACTTCGACCATGCGGTCGACGCGCCGGCGATAGCCGGTCGCTTCGGCTGCAGCGCGTACGGGTCGAGCTCGCTGGTCCACCTGATGGCCCTCCACGGCCTGGCCGAGCGGGCGGTCGAGGTCGAGCCCTATCGCGCCTACGAGCTGGGCCCGTTCGCGGTCCGCTTCACGCCCAGCGTTCACTCCAAGCTGCTGCTCGGCCTCGCGGTCCCCTACGACGGCGAACTCACCTGCGAGCACCTCGACGGCCTCTCGCCCGGCGCTTACCGCTGCGGTCAGGTTTGGGGCATCTCAATCGAGGTCGCGGGAGTGCGCTTCTATCACCAAGGAAGTGCCAACCTGATCGACGAGGCAGTCCGCGAGCGCGGCGTCGACGTCTTCCTGGCCGGAATCGCCGGTCGCAGCTTCACCCGCGAGTACTGGCGGCGGATCCTCCCCCGCCTCGAACCCCGCGTCGTCGTGCCGACCCACTACGACAACTTCTTCCGCCCGCTTGGCCGGCCGCTGGAGTTCGTCTCCAACGTCCAGCTCTCCGAGCTGCCGGATGAGATCGGCTCGGTCAGCCGGGACATCGAGTTGGCCGCCCTGCCCCGTACCGACGTCTAGTCGGCGCAATGCTTGGTGGCGATCTGGTCGATCGTGCCCTTGGTTCGCATCGTCCACGGGCCGATGGCGGACTCGGCCAGCTTCAGGTCCAGCTCGGATTCGGAGATGCCACCGCTCGGCAGCCAGTAGAGCTCGCGGCCGTCGAGCGCGAGGCGGTCCTCCTCCGTCGCGAGCGCCAGAGCTTCCTTTTCCACCGTTGCGGATGGTTTATCCGGAAGCAGGGCGACCTGGAGCTTGCCCTTCGATGCGGTGACGATCTTCGCGTCAAAAGGGGTGTGCGCAGCGATCGCCTTCACCTCCTTGGCGGATCGCATGAAGATGGAGACTTCGTAGCCGAGCAGCTCGGCAAGGCCGGCTTCGAGGCGGGAGGTCAGGTCCGCCGTTGACTCGTCCGCCCTCGCGAAGACGACGTTGCCGCTGGCGCGAAAGGTGGCGACGTCCTCGCACTCGAGCGTCTCGAAGTGGGTGCGAAGCTCGTTGTTCTTGATCCGTCGGTTGCCGAGGTTCATCCCCCTCAGGAAGGCGACGTAGCGATCCATGTTCAATGGAGGCGGCCGGAATCGAACCGGCGTCCGTGGCCGTAGCGCGAAGGCATCTACAGGTATAGCCGGCGCTTGAATCTCGTCTCCCGGGGTCCGCGCCGGCGGGCACTGCGAGAGACAAAGCCCTCTGAAATGTCCCCTGGCGGACGGGGCGATCCGCCCGGGTAAGCCCGCAATTTGAAGCCGGTGCCCCCCTCCGCGGGCGGGAGAGGGCCGACTCTCACTCACTTAGATCTAACTAAGCAGCGAGGGCGAACTCATGGTCCGCACGTATTGGTTGGTGCCGGTGTTTAACGAGGCCTCCGGCCACCTCGACCTGCAACCTTTCGCACGGATCGACCACGTCGAAGCCTGTCGCCCCCGTGCTATGTGCTCCCGATTGTACGGTGTGCACGATGCCTGAGCGAGAATTCGACGCGATCGTGATCGGCGCCGGCGCTCCGGGCGAGGTCTGCGCGGGACGGATGGCGGATGGCGGGCTCGAGGTCGCGATCGTCGAGCAGCATCTGGTCGGTGGCGAATGCTCTTATTACGCCTGCATGCCGTCGAAGGCGCTGCTGCGCCCCGGCGAGCTGCTGGCGGAGGCGCGACGGGTCCCCGGAGTCGCCACGGCGGTCACGGGCGAGCTCGACCCCAAGTCGGTCCTCGACCGTCGCGATGAGGTAATCCACCACCTCGACGATTCCAGCCAGCTCCCCTGGCTGGGAGACCGCGGTATCGAGCTGTTTCGCGGCGAGGGCAGGCTGGATGGCGAGCGCAGGGTCACGGTTGGCGAAGAGACGTTGACCGCCCGTCGAGCGGTCGTGGTCGCGACTGGCAGCAGCGCCGCGATGCCGCCGATCGACGGGCTCGATTCGGTGCGAGCCTGGAACAACCGCGACGCGACGACCTCGAAGCAAGTACCGCCGAGCATGGTCGTCCTCGGCGGCGGCCCGGTCGGCTCCGAGCTGGCTCAGGCATGGTCCACGCTAGGGGCGCAGGTAATCCTGATCGAGGGAGAGGAGCGACTGCTACCGCGAGAGGAGCCCTTCGCCGGCGAACAGGTCGAGGCTTCGCTGCGCGATGCCTATGGAATCGACGTCCGCACCGGTGTCCTCGCCGAGCGGGTCTCCCCTGGTGGAGCGGGCGTCGTCGTCGAGCTGAACGACGGCGACCGGGTCGACGCGGCGGAGATCCTCGTCGCGATCGGTCGCGTGCCTCGGACCGAGGGAATCGGGCTGGAGTCGGCGGGGGTCGGCCCAGGCGAGCACGGCTTCCTCGAAACCGACGAGACGCTGAAGGTCGGTGGTCGCGACTGGCTCTACGCCGTCGGCGACGTCAACGGGCGAGCTCTGTTCACCCACATGGGCAAGTACCAGGCCTGGGTCGCAGCGGAGAACGTGCTGGGGCGAGAGGTCGAGGCGCTAGCCGAAGACATCGGCACGCCGCGTGTCACCTTCACCGATCCTCAGGTCGCCGCCGTGGGCAAGACCCTGGCCCAGGCAGAGGAGGCAGGGATTGACGCCAGAGCAGTCGACGTCCCCACCGACGGCACCGCGGGGGCGAGCTTTCAGGGCAAGGACACCGGTGGCACCTCCCGCTTAGTCGTCGACGAGCGCACCGAGACCATCGTCGGCGCGACCTTCAGCGGCTTCGAGACGGCCGACTTCCTCCATGCCGCCACGATCGCGATCGTCGGCGAGGTGCCCCTCCCCCGTCTCCGGCACGCTGTCGCGGCCTACCCGAGCCGCAGCGAGATCTGGCTGAAGCTACTCGAGGCCTACGGCCTCTAGCTTCAGACCCTGGAGCGGCGCTTCAGGTCTTCGGCGAACTCCCTGGGGAGACCCGGAATCTCGTCCAGTTCGTCGATCGACTGGAAGCGACCGACCCGCTCCCGGTGCGCGAGCAGGCGAGTCGCCTGGGTGACCGATAGGCCGTGACTCCGCAGCTGCTCGAAGCTGACGCTGTTGAGCTCGATCGTCTCACCGGGCTGCACGGGCGCCGGGGGCGCCGGCTCGGGCTGGGGCGGTGCCGGTTGAGGCGGTGCCGGCTGACCGGTTTGGAACTGTGACTGGATCGGCGGCGGAGCGGTCTGGGGCTCCGGCGCGGGTGGCGGAGGCTCTGGAGACGGCGACTGCGGTTGCTGCTCCCACGACGACGGAGGCAGGGGTTGTGGGTTCAGCGGGGCCTCGCCCTGGACTGAGCCGAGCACGGCTCGCTCGGCTTCGGCGGCGCGGCGCTCCGCATCGCGGGCGCGCTCCTCCGCCTGGGCGACGCTCTCCTCGATCTGGCGCAAACGCTGCTGCCGCTCGGCCTCCTCTGCTTTCAGCTTCGATAGGCGCTCCGCCTCGGCAGCTCGCCGTTCCGCGGCTTTCGTCCTCTCCTCGATCTGGCGCAACCGCTCCTGCGCTTCCGACAGGGACCGCTCCTGCGCTTCACGCTCCAGCTGCAGCTGCTGTTCCGCCGTCTGCATGTCGGGTGCTGCCGCCGGAGCTGCCGCCTGGGGCGGTGGGACGGCAGCCATGCTCTGAGTGGTCTGCCCTGCCTCGCCCGGTCCGGCCTCGGCAAGCGCCCGCCGCTCCTCGGCTTCGCGCTGCAGGCGCTCTGCCTCTTCGATGCGGCGATCCGCCTCGGCTCTGATCCGCTCCTCCTCGCGCTGGATTTCCGCCACCTTGTCCTGGACGCGCTGTTCGGCGATCGCGGGGTCGTAACCGGCCGCCGAAGGCTGCACGGGCGGTTGTGGCGGCATCGCCGCCGCGGGCGGCGGGGCCGGAACCGGCGGCATCGGCATGCTCGGCGGAGGCGGGGTCGCCGGCGGCGGCGGGGTTGCGCCGGGCGGCGGCACGGGCGGCGGGGTCTGGGCCGATGGGTATGGCTGTGCCGGCGGTGGGGCCTGCGGTGGCGCCGCGGTCGCCCCGGCGGCACCTTGCTCGAGCAGGGCTCGCTCCTGCGCCGCGCGGGCGGCGATCAGCTCGCGCTCGGCCTTGGCTGCCTCCTTCTTCGCACGCCGGCCGGAGCCGCGGCTGCCCGGCTTGTGACGCCGTTCGGCCCGTTTCCCTGCCTTCTCTTCGCGGCGCCGCTTTGCCTCTTCCTGGCGACGTTTGCGATGTTCGGCACGGGCGGCGCGCTGCTGTTCGCGAGCCTGTTTGCGCTTCTCCTTGGCGTTCAGCGGCCGCCCGGAGGGCGGTGGCGGAACGGCGGCCGCGCCGCTTTTCTGCGCCTGCGGCTGTTGTGCTGACGATGGCGGGGGTGGAGGCGGAGGAGGCGATGCGACGCCCGCCTGCTTCCTGCCCTTGTCCTTGCTGCGGCGCTGAGTGATGCTGATCACCAGCAGGAGCAGCAGGATCGCGACGACGAGGCCGGCGACGAAGTACTCGATGTGGTCGCTGACGAAGTCAGCCATAGACGCGACGCTACCTCATTCTGCCCTTGAATTCGCGCTCGACCTCGCGCCGCACGTCGCGCTCCGCGATCTCGCGACGGCGATCGCGCCCCTCCTTGCCGCGGACCAGCGCCAGCTCCACCTTCGCCCGCGAGCCTTTGAAGTAGATCCGGGTCGGGATCAGGGTCAGCCCGCGCTCGGCGGTCTTGCCGATCAGGCGCTCGATCTCCGCCCTGTGCAGGAGAAGCTTGCGAGGGCGCTCCGGCTCGTGGTTCTCGCGGCTGGCCGGCTCGTAGGGCGGGATGTGGAGATTGCGCAGCCAGACCTCGCCATCGTCGATCGCCGCGTAGGCGTCGGTCATCTGCGCCTTGCCGTTGCGCAGCGACTTGACCTCAGAGCCGCGCAGCACGATCCCCGTCTCGACCTTCTCAATCCACTCGAATTTGTGCCGGGCGCGGCGGTTGGTGGCGACGTCGCCGGAGGCCGGCTCGCGCTTCTTCTTCGCCTTCTTCGCCACCTCTCAGGCCTCAGCCGGCTCGAGGTCGGCCCGCCCGCGCACCGCTTCGACGCCGCTCACCCGGACGGATACCGGGTCCCCGAGCCGCAGTCTCTGCCGCGACTCCTGGCCGACCAGCGCCGTCTCGGTCTCGTTCAGCTCGAACCGCTCACCGCCGATGCGACGCGCCGGCAGAAAGCCTTCGTAGACATCGCCGAGCTCGCCGCCAAAGCCGGCGAAAGCGCCGGCTCGGATCAACCCGGATACCTCCCCCTCGAAGACCACGTCACCGCCCCTCTCTCGCAGCTCGCGCTCGAGCAGGAAAGCGGCGCAGATGTCGTCCGCCCGGCGCTCGATCCGCATCGACTCGCGCTCCCGCTCGCTGCAGTGCCAGGCCGCCTGGCGCACCTCCGCCGCGCTCGGCGCCGGCTCCCCCTCCCCCAGCGCCGCCAGCAGGGCGCGGTGGACGACCAGGTCCGGATAGCGCCGGATCGGCGAGGTGAAATGACAGTAGGCGGGGCTGCCAAGTCCGGCGTGGCCGCTGTTGCGCTCGCTGTACTGGGCCTGTTTGAGGGAACGCAGCACGAGCGATGTATACGCCTCACGGCCATGCCCGCGTCGCGCCGCCTCGCGCGCCACCAGGTGGCTCGCCTCGGCCGCGAGCGTCGCTGCCTCCCGCGGCGCCGGCGTCCCACGCAGCGGTGGCGTCGGGATCTCCAGCTCGTGCAGCTGTCTCATCAACGCCTCAATCCGCCGCGGGTCGGGCTGTGGGTGGACCCGGTAGATCGCCGGCACACGTTTGCGCTCCAAGAGCTGCGCTACCTGCTCGTTGGCGAGGATCATCAGCCGCTCGATCAGGCGGTGCGACTCGGTTTGAGCGACTGCGCGCGCGCTGACCGGGTCGCCGCCGGGGTCGAAGCGGAATTCCGGCTCGAAGGACTCGACATCGAGGCTGGCCGCGCTCCGCCGCTCTCCCAGCCTTGCGGCGGCTTCGCGGGCGATTGCGAGCGGCTCGGCGACATCCTCCGGTGCTTCGGCGCGGCCGGAAAAGATGACATCGAGTTCGTCGTAGTCGAGTCGCGCGTCGGAGCGGATGCGACCGCGGTAGAAGCTCGCGGAACCCGGCTTGCCAGTCGGACCCAGCTCGATCTCCGCCGTGACCGCAAGGCGCTCCACGCCGGGTGCGAGGCTGCACGCCTCCTCGCTCAGTGCGTGCGGCAACATCGGCTCGACAGCGCCCGGAGCGTAGGTGCTGTTGGCGCGGCGCTGTGCCTCTAGATCGAGCGGCGATCCCGGCGGGACGTGAGCGGCGACGTCGGCGATGTGGATCCAGAGACGGATCGAATCGCCCTCCCACCGTGCCGAGACCGCGTCGTCGAAGTCGCGAGCGGTCGCTGGATCGACGGTAAAGGTCGGCAGCTCAGTCAGATCGCGCCGCGGACCGCTGCGCGACTCCGCCGTTTCCGCCGCTTTCCCGGCCTCGAGCTCCAGCGAGGCGCTAAAGCCGCGCCCGCCCAACTCCTCACGCAGCAGCTCCTCGACCGCTTCGCCGGCGGTCTTCGGCACCGCCCTCCGACCCCGGCCGCGCGCCCGCTGCTGGAAGCTCATTGGCGTGCCGCGAGGACGCCAAGCGCCCGTTCCAGCATCTCGTCCTTGGCCGTTTCGGGCAGGTCCCGCGCCGGCACATCCGGATGGATGCCCTTGCCCGCTAGATTGGCTCCGTCCGGCGTGAAGTACTCGCCAACCGTCAGCTTCAGCGCGCCGCCGTTGGAGAGCCCGATCTCCTGCTGGAAGACACCCTTGCCGAAGGAGCGCGTGCCCACCGTCTTCGCCCCGGCGTCATCGGTGAGCGCCGCGGTGAGGATCTCCGCCGCCGACGCCGTGTTGCGGTCGATCAAGACGACGATCGGCAGCGCCGGCAGATTGCCCCCCTCGGTCTTGTAGACGGTGGAGCCCTGAGTGCGCGACTCGGTCGAGACCACGGTTTCGTCCTTTGGCAGGAAGATGCTCGCGGTAAGCACCGCCTCGTCCAGCAAGCCGCCGCCGTTGCCACGTAGGTCGAGCACCAGTCCCTGCGCGCCGTCGTTCTGCAGCTTGCGGACAGCCCGCTGCAGCGCCCCGTGGGCGCCTTCGCTGAAGACGGCAAGGCGGGCGTAGCCGAGCTTCCTCCCGTCTACGGTCTCCAGCTTGCTGCTGACGACCGGCACCGAAATCTGGGCCCGGATCAGGCGCACCCGCCGCACGCCTCCCTGCGGGCCGCGAACGCCGAGCGTCACCTCGGACCCTTCCGGGCCCTTGATCCGAGCCGTCGCGGTGTTGGCGTCGAGGCCGCCGATCGGCTTCCCGTCGACCGCGACGATCGTCTCCTCCACCTCGATCCCGGCTTTTTCGGCAGGCGAGCGCTTGAAGACTCTTTCCACCCGCAACCCGCCCTTCACGCTCGTCACGCTGAGCCCGACCCCGGAGAAACGTCCCTCGATTTCTTCGTTGAATTGGGCCAGCATCGCCGGCGAGAAGTAGTCGGAGAAGCGATCGCGGTAGTGGCGGCGCAGCCCACGAACCATGCCCTGCAATGAGGAGTCGGTCAGCTCTCCCCCCGAGACCTCGCGGTAGTAGTTGCCCTCGATCAGTTCGCTCGCTTCGGCGGTCAAGCCGGCGGAGTCGTCGACGAAGACGTCGCGCAGAGGCGGCGGCATCTTTGCCGGGTGGCCACCGATCCAGAGTCCGGCAGCGAGCATCAGGAGCAGCGCGACCGTCAGGCCAACCGTCCGTCCCAACCTCATGCGGGCTCAGCGCTCCCCGCGGTGGTGGGCACTACACCTTGAGGAAGCGCCGCAGGGTGACGCCGGAGCCGACCGCCGAGACCAGGACCGCGGCGGCGAAGAGGATCGCGACCAGCGCCGGGAAGGAGAGCGTGGTGCTGTTCTGCGCCGCCAGGAAGCCGATGCTGTCGCTCAGCGGGTCGACGATGGTCAACTTGCCGAGCCACAGGATCAGTATGGCGATCAGACCGCCGAAGAAGCCAACCACGACTCCCTCGATCATGAACGGCCAGCGGATGAACCAGCGGGTGGCGCCGACCAAGCGCATCACCTCGACCTCACGGCGGCGGGTATAGATCGAGAGCCGGATCGTGTTGCCGACCAGCATCAGCGAGGCGACGATCAAGAGGGCGGTGATCACGGTGAGGACGATCTTCAGCGCGCTCGTCACCTGCTCGATCTTCCTCGAATCTTCCTGGCGGTCGAAGACGTCCTGGACGATCGGTGAGATCGGCTGCGGCTTGCCGTTGGGACCGGGTGGAGCGATCGCCGTCCTCACCGCATCGAGGTTGCCGGCGTCGTCAGCCTGGATCTTGAAGTTTGCGGGAAGCGGGTTGGAATGCAGCTGAGCGAGCAATTCGCTGCTCTTCTCCTTGCCGAGGTCGTCGCTTAGTTCCTTCAGAGCCTCGGCCTTGGTGATCAGCTCCACCGAGGCGACGTGCGGGATCGCCAGCAGCCGCCGTTCGAGCTCTTTGATTTCGGCGGGGGTCGCGTCGTCGTAGATCGCCGCCCGGGTTTCGAGACTGTCGCGGACCTCGTCGCTCTTCGCCTGCGTGGTCTGGAAGATCGGGATCAGGACGCCGAGCAGGATCACGGTGACGACCGTGGTGACGACCGCCGCCATGCTCGGCGCGCCGTTGCGGCGCAGCGCCCGGAAGGCCTCCTGGGTGAAGAAGAGCAGTCGTGACATTTAGAAGAGAGAGTCGTGGGTGTGGCCGTTGGTCTGTCCCTCGGGGCCGACCCCCATCTCGGCCCGCATCCGCAGACCGAACTCGGAAGTCGACTCCTCGGTGTAGCCGCCGCTGACCTCGTCGCGGACGACGCGACCCTCGTATAGCTCGATCACGCGGCGCCTCATGTTGTCGACCATCTCGCGGTCGTGGGTGACGACGAGGACCGTGGTGCCGGTCTTGTTGATCCGGTAGAGCAGCTGCATCACGCCGATCGAAGTGACCGGGTCGAGGTTGCCGCTCGGCTCGTCGGCGAGCAGCAGCGGCGGGTGATTGACGAAGGCGCGGGCGATCGAGACGCGCTGCTGCTCGCCGCCGGAGAGCTCGTCCGGATAGCTGTGCAGCTTGGTCGAGAGCCCGACCAGGCGCAGGATCTCCGGCACCTGGCGACGGATTTCGCCGCGGTGGGCGCCGATCACCTGCAGCGCATAGGCGACGTTGTCGTAGACGGTGCGGTCGGGCAACAGCTTGAAGTCCTGGAAGACGGTGCCGATGTTGCGCCGCAACTGCGGGATTTTCTTATCCGACATCGCGCCGATGTCGCGCCCGGCGATGCGGACGCTGCCCTCGGTTGCCTCCAGCTCGCGGATCAGCATCTTGATCAGCGTCGACTTACCGCATCCGGTCGGGCCGACCAGAAAGACGAACTCGCCGCGGTCGATCGCCAGCGAAACGCGATCGAGCGCCATGTGGCCGCCGGGATAGACCTTGGTCACGTCGCGCAGCTCGATGATCGGCGCGCCGCCCTTGCGGTTGCGTGGCGCCGCCTGCTCGCCGCTCTTTCGCTTTCTCGCTCTAGCCATGCCCGGGGACCTTCTCCAGCCACAGGGTGACTCCTGCGCCCCGCCTAGCGCGCAATACCCTGCCCATCGAAGGTGTGCGGAAGCTTAGCGAACTGTGAGCAGATCTTAGTATTTCGACTCTAAAGGCTTCCGAACCGATCAGAAATGGTTGCGTTAGTTACTAGGACCTGAGAGTGTCGCCGCTGACCGGCCTCGGTCAGCCGATGGACAAGAACCCGAAACCCCCAGCCGGAAAAGCAGGGCCACCTCCCCTGCCGGCCCTCGCCCGGCCCGAGGCCCCCGGCAAGCTCGGCAAAGGCTTCAGCCAACGCATCTCGGCAAGCGTCGACAACACCGGCAAGGCACTTGCCGTGGTCGCCGGCCTCGGCGCCTTCTTCTACACGGCCGGCTATTTCGTCGAGTGGCAGCGCTTCAGGAAAGGCGGCCTGCCGCCGGAGGAGCTGCTCCCGCTGCTCCCCCGGGGGCAGATCGCGGCCGCGGGCGTGAGGGAGCTGTTCATCTCGCTCGTCTTCGGCGGCGCCTTGCTCGGCATCGTCGGCTGGGGCCTGGTGTGGGTGGCCCGCAAAGCCGACAAAAAAGAAACCCGATGGGCGTGGGCGATCAAGAAAGCGCTCTTCTCCCACGAGCTTCTGTTCCCGACGGCCGTCGTCGGATTCATCACGCTGCTCATCGTGCCCTTCGGCAAAGCAGGCGTGATCGTCACGGCGATCCTCACCGCACTCTTCTTCTACATGCTGCATCTGGTGCACGACTTCGTCGAAGAAGACCGTGACATCGTCGAGGAAGGCGGCGACGGTGCGAAGTTCCCCCTATGGCCGCTCTTTCTCGCCATCGGCCTGGCGGCGATCGTGCTCACTGGGGCACGGCAGTGGGAGTTTCCGGAACCGCGTCCTCATGCGGTCGTGTACCTCGAAGGCGGCCGCATCGTCCGTGGCGCTTACGTGGCCAGCGATTCCGACAAGATCCTGATTCGACGGGGCGGTGACCCAACCCACCTCAAGATCCTGCGCGAGGACGAAGTGACGAGGGTGCGGTTGGAGAAGAGCTCCTATGCCTTCGGCAGAGACCCGTCGCTGCTGGACGACCTCTCCCACCTGGTGTTCAAAACCGACCTCAACTTCAGCTGCATCCCACCCGAGTGCCGTTGGGGGGACAACACCCGCTTCGGCCCCTCGTCGGCCTTTTAGGCTGGAGCGCCAGCCCCGACTAAGCGGGATCCAGGGTCAGCGCGCGTCCGACCGCGGAGACGATGCTCGCAGCGTCGATGCCGGCTGCGGCCAGCAGCGATGCCGGCGGGCCGCTGGTGGGGCGGCCGGAGACGGCGAGGCGAACCAAGGGGGTGCTCGCGGCGGCTTCGGCCAGCACGCCGGCGACCGTCTCGCCGATTCCGCCCTCGGGCCAGTGGTCCTCGACGGCGATCAGTGCCCTGGTCTCCTCCGCCGCAGCGAGGATCGCCTCGGCATCGACTGGCTTGACCGAGTAGAGGTCGATCACCCGCGCCGCGATCCCCTTACCGGCCAGCTCATCGGCGGCGGTCAGGCATTCTCGCAGCGTAATGCCGGCCCCGATCAGGGTCACCGTGTCCTCGCCGCTGGAGCGCACGGTATGGCTGCCACCGATCTCGAAGGTCTCGCCCGCCTCGTAAAGCACGGGCGTCGCCTCACGGGTCGTGCGCAGGTAGCTGATGCCGCGGTGCCGGCGCATCGCGTCGAGCAACTGCACCGCCTGGTTGGCGTCGCTCGGATAGAGGATGACGCTGTCGAAGACGGCGCGAAGGGAGGCGATGTCTTCCAGCGCCATCTGCGATGGGCCGTCGGGGCCGATCGAGACGCCGACATGAGAGCCGCAGAGCTTCAGGTCGGCATCGGAGATCGCCGCCATGCGGACGAAGTCGTAGGCGCGGCTGAGGAAAGCGCCGAACGACGAAGCGAACGGCTTCCAGCCGCGCGTCTGCAGGCCGACCGCGGCGGCGACCATCTGCTGCTCGGCGATGAACATCTCGAAGAAGCGATCCGGATGCTTAGCGGCGAAGCGCTCGGCGTAGGTCGAGTTGCCTACCTCGCCGTCGAGTGCGACGACCTTCTCGTCGACCGAGCCGAGCCAGGCAAGGGCGTCGCCGTAGGCGGCCCGGGTCGCGACCTTCTCGCCGACCTCGTAGGCAGGCCGCTCGACCGGCTCGCGCGCAATCTCGTACGGAGGCGCCGCCTCGGGCGGCGCCTGGACCTCGACCCGCAGCGAGCGCACGCCGCCCAGCTCCTCGACCGCCGCCTCGGGGTCGGCAAGCGGCTTGCCGTGCTGGTTTGGCTGGTCCTCGACCGCGGCGACGCCGGAGCCCTTCTTGGTGCGGGCGAAGATCGCGGCTGGGGCGTCGGCGGCGAGCGCCCGCGCGTAGGCGGCGTCGATCGCCTCCAGGTCGTGGCCGTCGATCTCCTGCACGTCCCAGCCGCAGGCGGCGGCACGGGCGGCCCAGGAGGAGGTGTCCCATTCGTGCATGGTCGGACCGCGCTGGCCGAGCCGGTTGACGTCGACGATCGCGATCAGGTTGTCGAGGCCGGCGTGGCCGGCGTGCTCGAACGCCTCCCACATCGACCCCTCGGCCAGCTCGGAGTCGCCGCAGAGCACCCAGACCCGGAAGTCCGCCGACTCGAGGCGCTTGCCGGCCAGCGCGATCCCGATCGAGATCGGCAGCCCCTGGCCGAGCGAGCCGGTCGCCACGTCGACCCAGGGGATTTCCGGCGTCGGGTGTCCCTGCAAGCGGGAGCCGAACTCGCGGAAGGTGAGCAGCTCCTCGTCGTCGACCGCGCCCGCCGCTTTGTAGAGGCTGTAGAGCAGCGGCGAAGCGTGCCCCTTGGAGAAGACGAGATGATCGTTCGCCGGGTTCTCCGGTGCGGAAAAGTCGTAGCGCAGGTAACGGGTAAGCAGCACCGCCATCAGATCGGCGGCCGACATCGAGGAGGTCGGGTGGCCTGAGTTGGCGGCCGCGGCGGCGCGGACCGAGTCGACGCGGAGTTGCTGAGCCAGCTCGTGCATCGGCCGGACTTTATCTGGGGCTACCCGATCGCGACCATTCGCTCGATCGGGATCCGCGCCCGCTCGGCAACCTCGGCCGGGACGCTGACCTCGAACTTCATTTCGCGCAGGGAATCGCGCAGCTTCGGCAGCGTGATCATCTTCATGTATTTACAGAAGGCCATCCGGTTGGCCTCGATCAGGCTGGCTCCCGGAGCCGCCTGCTTGAGCGGGTGCAGCATGCCGTTCTCGGTGGCGACGATGTACTCGCCGTCGGGCTTGCGCTGCACGTAGTCGAGCATCTGCCCGGTGGAGAGCATATGGACGCCCTCCTCCTCGACTTCTCCGGCGGCGACGAACTCCATCACCTGGGTGACGCAGCCGCACTCGGGATGGACGAGGAACTCGGCCTCCGGGTGGGCGGCGCGCTGTGCCTTGATGTCATCCGGGCGGATGCCGGCGTGGACATGGCACTCGCCCGGCCAGACATGCATCGAGTGACCGGTCTCGCGCTCGACGTAGGAGCCCAGCCACATGTCCGGGCCGAAGAGGATCTCCGTTTCCGCGCCGTGCTCGCGCAGGATGTGCTCGACCACCTTGACCGCGTTGGAGGAGGTGCAGCAATAGTCGGTCTCCGCCTTCACCTCGGCCGAGGTGTTTACGTACATCACGACGACCGCAGCCGGGCTATGGCGCGACTTCCAGTCGCGCAGCTCGCCGACCGCAATCGAGTCCGCCAGCGAGCAGCCAGCGCCGAGATCGGGGATCAGCACCGTCTTCTCGGGCGAGAGGATCGAGGCGGTCTCGGCCATGAAGTGGACTCCGCAGAAGACGATCGTCGAAGCGTCGGACTCGGCCGCCCTGCGGGAGAGGCCAAGGGAGTCACCGGTGTAGTCGGCGACTTCCTGCACCTCGGGCACCTGGTAGTTGTGGGCGAGGATGACGGCGTCGCGCTCGGCCGCCAGCGCGCGCACCTCGCGCGACATCTCCTCGACCTCTTCGGGCGAGAGGTCGAGCATCGGGACCGGCTCGTTGATCGTCGGCAGCTCTCTCATTTGCGGTTGCCTCGAAAGGACCCCGAAATCATCAAAAGGGGCCTTGCTGGTCGTATGTTCGCTGGCATGGCCTTGGCCTGAGTCCAGTCGAATGAACTGAGCCAAGTCTACTCTCTCCCCATGCCTGAGCTGCCTGAGGTTGAGATCACCGTGCGGAGACTGGATGCCGCGCTGAGGGGCGCCCAGGTCGAATCGGCGCTGGCGCCGGGGATGAACGTGATGAAGACCTTCGAGCCCCCGCTCGAAGCGCTGGTCGGGCGCGAGGTGACGGGGGTGCGGCGGATCGGCAAGATGCCGGTGGTCGAGTTCGGTGACCTGGCGCTGCTGATCCACCTGATGTCGGCCGGGCGGCTGCGGATCTTCGATAAACGGGCCTCGCCCAAAGACCGCGCCTCGCGGGTGCTGGTGCGTCTTGGTGACGAGCGTGAGCTGCGCCTGCGCGAGTTCGGGACCAAGCAGCGCGCCTGGGCGAAGTTGCTGCCCACCGGCTCGGTCGCCGAGGACGAGATGGTCGCGACGCTCGGCCCCGAAGCATGGCCCCCTCCCCCGCTCGATGCCTTCGCCGCGGCGATCGACAAGCCGCGCCACCTGCACCCGCTGCTGCGTCATCAGCGCGACATCGCCGGGATCGGCCGCTCCTGGGTCGACGAGATCCTCTGGGACGCCCGGCTGTCACCCTTCAAGAAGGGTGCGGAGCTGGATGCCGAGGAGGTCGAGCGGCTGCACGCCGCCCTCCACGTCCTCGGCGACGCGATCGATCGCTACGAGGAGACGATCGGCGCCGAGCTGCCGGACAAACTGCCGATGCCGCTGCAGATCCACAAACGGGAGGGCGAGCCGTGCCCACGCTGCGGCACGACGATCGAGGCTGTCTTCTTCGCCGAACACCAGACCAACTACTGCCCGGCCGAGCAGACCGGCGGCCGGGTCCTCAAAGACCGCCGCCTCTCCCGCCTGCTCAAGTGAGACGTGAGACGGTCAAGCCGGCTCGATCAGCAAGCTGAAGTCCAGCGTCGGAGCGGAATGGGTGAGGGCGCCGACAGATATGAAGTCGACGCCGGTCTCAGCAATTTCGCGCACGGTCTTGAGTGTGACGCCGCCGGAGGCCTCGAGCGCAGGGCCGCTCGCTCCATCGCGCTCTTCGTCGCGCAGCCGCACCGCCGTGCGCAGATCGTCGGTCTCCATATTGTCGAGCAGCAGCCGCTCGGCCCCGGTGCCGAGCGCGTAAGCGACCTCGTCGAGATTGCGGCACTCCACCTCGATCGGCAGATCGGGATGCCTGGTGCGAGCCCCGTGGACGGCCTTCGCCAGGCTCCCGGCAAGGGCGATGTGGTTCTCCTTGATCAGGACGGCGTCGTGGAGGCCCATGCGGTGATTGCTGCCGCCGCCCGCCGCCACCGCCGCCTTCTCCAGCGCCCGCAGTCCCGGCGTCGTCTTGCGCGTGTCGAGGATGCGGACGCCCGTACCGGCGACCGCCTCGACGAAACGGGCGGTCAGCGTCGCCACGCCAGAGAGATGGCCGAGGAAGTTGAGCGCGGTTCGCTCCGCGCTGAGCAGAGCCGCGGCCGGACCGCTGGCGAGCGCCGCCTCGGCCGGCACGTCCTCGCGCCATTGACCCTCGACGACCAAGTTGTCGACGTCCTCCACCCCGCACTGGCGCATCGTCTCGGCGACAGCAGCGAGACCGAAGACGACGCCGGGTTGCTTCTGAACGATCCGAGCCCGCGCGCGCGCGCCCTCGGGCACGGTCGCCTCAGAGGTCACGTCCCCCCTACCGACGTCCTCGGCCAGCGCGCGAGCCACAACGTCGCGGAGATCGGTCATCGGCGCACCCTAGCGCCGGCCAAGAGAGACGGGTCTCTCTCACATCCGATCCTTGCGGGGCGTTTAATCCATGACGTGACCGCCTTGCCCCCGTTCCAGACCCTCCTCGACGAGCACGCCGGGGACGTGATGGCCGTGCTGCGCGGCGCCGTCGGCCGCGCCGATGCCGATGACTGCTTCCAGGAGACCTTCCTGGCGGCGCTGCGCGCCTATCCGAAGCTGAACGACGACCGCAACCTGCGCGGCTGGCTGCTGACGATCGCGCACCGCAAGGCGATCGATCACCACCGCGCAAGCGGGCGCCGTCCGCTGCCGGTCGCCGAGGTCGCGGAGGAAGCCAGGTCCGTCGACTTTCCGCGCGACGATGGAATCTGGACCGTCGTCGCGACGCTGCCGCCGAAGCAGCGCGCCGCCGTGGCGCTGCGCTACGCCTGCGATCTGCCCCACGCCGAGATCGCTGCGGCGCTCGGCTGCTCGACCGATGCGGCACGCCGCAGCCTCCACGAGGGAATGAAGCGACTGAGAAAGGAGCTGGCATGAAGGCAGAGCTGAAGCGCCTCGCCGATCGCGCCGCCGCCGAGAACCTGCTCGACGTCGCTTACGCGAACGTCGACTCGCCCTTCGGGCCGCTGCTCGTGGCGTCCACCCGCCGCGGCCTGGTCAAGATCAGCTTCCCGTTGACCTACGACAGCGACGAGACGTTGCTGGAGCTGGCGGCTCGGATCTCGCCGCGCGTGCTCGAGGCGCCGGCCCAGCTGGACGAGGTCCGGCGTCAACTCGACCTCTATTTCGAGGGCAAGCTGACCGCCTTCGATCTTCCCCTCGACTGGCAGCTCAGCAAGGGCTTTCGGCTTCGCGCGCTGCGCGCGATCGATCGCATTCCCTACGGCAAGACCCGCAGCTATACCCAGATCGCCGCCAGCGCCGGCAACGAGCGCGCGGTCCGCGCCGCCGGCACGGCCTGCGGCTCCAACCCGATTCCGATCGTCGTCCCCTGCCACCGGGTCCTGCGCAGTGGCGGCGCCATGGGCGGTTACGGCGGCGGCCTGCCGATGAAGGAAGCGCTGCTCGAGCTGGAGGGCGTGCTGGACAGTCGCACCGACTGAACCTGTCTAAAGCGAAAGTGCCTTGCCGCCGATGCCTGGGAAGCGTGGAAAGCAAGGCCAACACGAACCGAGTCATGTCAGTCGTCCGGCTCGCCTGGTTGGCGACGTTCGTCGTCCCGCTGGTGCTCACCGGGCTACTGCTCGCGGTAAAGACCTCGCACGCAAGCCCCGCCGGTAAGGGCCCGATCCCGCTCGCCCTCGAAGAAGAAGTCGAAGACGAAGGGGAGCCCGCGGAAGACGCATGCGAAACCGCTGAAGACGGGTCCGAAGAGGACGAGCTCGAAGAGGTGGAAGTGGAAGTGGTCTGCGAGGAAGCCGAAGACTCAGGCAAAAGGAAAGCGGCGGTCAACGACTCTGTCGCACCCGAGAAATGCCTGGTCCGGAGCGCCAACGCCCGAGTTGTCGCGTACACCCCCCGCGACACGGTGCGATTGACGCTCGGCTATACGACCTACGCCCCCACCGCGGCAACGGTCGACTACAGCTTTTCGGGCGGCAGGGGATCGCTGCGCATTGACACGGTGAAGCGCCACCTCGGCCGCAGCGGAGTCCTGCGTCTGACCAAGAGCTTGAGCGACGCCCAGATGGCGAAGGTCCAACCAGGCGGCCACTTCACCGTACGCCTGCACAGCGCTGAGGCGCCGGGTAGTTGCAGCCGTTTCGAGACCGAACAGCTGAGCGTCAAGCACGCGTCCAAGCGCTTAGCCGTCTGGTCTCAGTAAGGCTTGCCTTCGCTTCGTTGAAGCATTGTGGAGCCCATAGGGCACACAATGCTTCACCCATCTGATCTTCCAGGCAGGGAACCGGCCAGCCACTCGGTGGCGGCCGACAGGTGCGCGGGGTCTATCTGGTGACCGACGTCCGACTCGTGGTACTCGACCCCGAGGCCGCCGGCTTCGAGCAGGTCGCGGGCACGGCGGCCGAAGTCGACTTCGATGATCGGGTCACCGCGGCCGTGCGCGACGAAGGCGCGGGTCCAGAGCCGATCCTCGAGGTGAGGTCGCCAACCGTCGACAATCGGAACGAAGCCGCTGAAGGCGAGGATCCCCGCCGGCGACGGCCGGTCGGCCCCAAGGGCCGTCGCGTAGCTCATCACGGTCCCCATCGAGAAGCCGCCGAGAACGGTGCGGGAGGGGTCGATCGCGGTCTTCTCCCAGAGTCGGTCGTGGAGATCGGCGAGCGCCCCCCTCGCAGCATGGAAGGTGTCGTGGTCGGGATAGCCGACCCGCGGGACCAGGTACCAGTGGTAGCCGGACGATCCTGGAAGCTTCAGCGGCGCGCGCGGCGTGACCACATGCAGCCGCCGCTCCGGATCGAGGGCGTCGGCTAAGCCGAGCAGGTCTCGCTCGTCGGTGCCGCGGCCATGGTGGAGGATCAGTAAACCGTCGGGCTCTCGAGCGGCCGATCGCTCCAAATAGGTCAGCGGCTCCACCAGAGCGACCTTAGCGAGGGGACAGGGCGCGGGCCGGCTCCTCGCTGCCTAGTTGGCCGACGAGGCGGCGGTCTTGTTGAGGTAGTCGCGGATGAAGTCGTCGATGTCGCCGTCGAGAACCCGTTGCGCGTCTCCCACCTCGTGCCCGGTGCGGTGGTCTTTGACACGCTGGTCCGGGTGGAGGAAGTAACTGCGGATCTGCGAGCCCCAGGCGACGTCCTTGACCTCGCCTCGCTCTTTCGCCAGCGTCTCGGCCCGTTTGCGCTCCTCCAGCTCGATCAGCTTCGAGCGCAGCAATTGCATCGCCACCGCCTTGTTCTGAGTTTGGGAGCGCTCGTTCTGGCACTGCACGACGACTCCGGTCGGCAGATGGGTGATCCGCACCGCCGAGTCGGTCTTGTTGACGTGCTGACCGCCCGCGCCCGAGGCGCGGTAGGTGTCGATGCGCAGGTCGTCGTCGCTGACCTCCACCTCGACGCCCTCGTCCACCAGCGGGCCGACGTCGACCTGGGCGAAGCTGGTGTGGCGGCGCGCCGAAGAGTCGAACGGTGAGATCCGCACCAACCGGTGAACGCCGCGCTCGGCGGCGAAGAGGCCGTAGGAGTTCTCGCCGCGGGCGATGAAGGTCGCTGACTTGAGGCCCGCCTCCTCTCCCGGCGACGCCTCCTTCATCTCGACTTCGAAGCCACGAGTCTCAGCCCAGCGCAGGTACATGCGCAAGAGGATCTCGGCCCAATCCTGGGAGTCGGTGCCGCCGGCGCCCGCGTGGACCGAGACCACGGCGTCGCCGCCGTCGTACTCGCCGCTGAAGAGGCGCGCCTCTTCGAGCTCAGCAAGGCGCCTCTCGACGGAGGCCAGCTGAGTGACTAGCTCGGCCGCCATCTCATCGTCCTCGGCCGCCATCTCGGCCAGCTCGTCGAGGTCACCGGCCTCGGCCTCGAGCTCGCGGAAGGTCTTCAGCTTGCGCTGCGCCGTCGCGTGCGCGGCGGAGGTGCGGGCGGCGGCCTCCTGGTCGTCCCAGAAGCCCGGCTTTCCCATCTCGGCCTCGAGGCGCTCGGCCTCGGCCTCGAGCGAAGCGGGGTCAAAGGTAGTCCGCGAGCAGCTTCAACTGCTCACGGATCTCGGCGAGTCGCGCCGGCACCGATTCGGTTGGGGCGGTCTCAGCCATAGGCACAGGTTATTGCGCTCGATCCCGGGACGCCGCAGCCGCCTTTGACCGCCCCAGAGTGTGGTCAAAGGCTGCTGCGCTGCTCAGGGTGCTTTGGCGCTGACGATCCAGGTCGACGCTGGCGCGAACACACCGTCCGGGCGGTCGAACTCGGCAAGCGCCTCGCGAAGATCGCTCGCGATCTTCGGACGGATCTCGTCGATGCGGTCTTCCCAGAGCCGGAGCACCTCGCCCGCCGGGCCGAGAGCCATGTTGAACGTGACCGCGTGGTCGAGATCGTTGCCGATCTTGAGCGGCAGATCGCAGCGCTGCAGGGAGATGTCCTCGAAGCCGGCGATCTTGAGCTGCTCGCTGACCGTGTCGGCGTTCGCCATCGAAAAAGGCCCCGGCCCGCAGGTCGGCTCGTCGCTCTCCTCGGGGTGCTCCAGGTACTCCTCCACCACCAACTCGGCGCGACGCACCCACTCGTTGTCTTCCTTGCGCCGCCAGACCACCGCGCAGAGCCGCCCGCCGGGGACGAGTGCCTCCCGCACGTTGCGCAGCGCCTGCACCGGATTGGCGAAGAACATGATCCCCATCCGCGAGAAGGCGTAGTCGAACTTTTCGCCCAGGTCGGCGACCTGGACGTCGGCGACGACGAAGCTGGTCCGCTCCACCCCGGCGGCCTCTGCCTCCTCCCGCGCAGCCGCGATGAACGGCTCGGAGACGTCGATCCCGACCGCTTCCCCGTCCGGGCCGATCAGCTCTGCCAGGCGCTGGGTCGTGTCGCCAAAGCCGCAACCCAGGTCGAGGACTCGGTCGCCGGGGCTCGGTGGATGCACCGTGAGTGCTTTCTCGCCATGGGCCCCGAGCCCCTCGGTGACCAGATCGCGGTACTTGACGAAGCGATCGAACAGCGGCCCGCTCCAAGCCTTGGCGGCCTCTTTGTTGGTTGCGGCAACCGACTCCATGAGCACGGATGGTACGCCTACCCGACCCCGTGATCGAAGCCGCCCGCGTGCAGCGCCTCGGCGCGATCGTCGAACGGGCGCCAGCTGCGGACCCTGTGGTCGTGCAACTGGAAGAGCCAGGCCATCTCCTCGGTGTTCGCGTGCGAGCCGTCCTCTTCCCAATGCCACACGCGTCTGATCAGTGCCACGGCAGAGCCACCGCCGCTCTCGGTCCCGTCCTCGTAGAGCTGCTCCAGCTCGATCGTCTGCTGGACGCCACCGGGTGGCCGCGTCGCCCAGATACGAGCGGCGTCGCGACCCTTCCTCAAGCCCTTCATCGAATGGAGCGCGACTTCGGGGTCAAGCACCTCTACAAAGGCATCAAGATCCCGCTCGTTGAAGGCTCGGATGAACTCCCTGACCGGGTCGTGGATCACAAAGCAACCGCGCGATCGGGACCGGGACGGGCCTCAGGCCCCATGGCACTTCTTGAACTTTTTACCGCTCCCACACCAGCAGGGATCGTTGCGACCGATTTCTTTCTCGCGCTCGTCCTTGACGACGGTCTCGATCACTTCGGGGGAGGGGGCGCCATTGCCGCCGCCGTTCGGTTCTGCCGCGCCCGCGGCCATCCCAACCCCGGCCGCACCTGCTCCTGCCGCCACCTCCTGCAAGGCGGAGGGTTGCGCTTCCGGAGTGCCGCCGGAATAGTCGAGCGCGGTCGGCCCACCGCCGCCGTTGCCGGCGAAAGCGCCGTCGAGCTGGGAGGGATCGGCTTCGATCTGGGCGTTGAAGACCAGCTTGCTGAACTCCTCCCAGATCGAGTGCATCAGCTCCTCGAACATCGCGAAGCCTTCGTTTTTGTAGGCGACGAGTGGGTCGATCTGGGCGAAGCCACGCAGATGGATGCCCTCGCGCAAGTAGTCCATGTCGTAGAGGTGCTCGCGCCAGCGGTTATCGATGACCTGCAGCAAGATCGAGCGCTCGAGGTAGCGCATCAGCTCCTCGCCGAGCTGCTCCTGCCGCTCGTCGTAGGCGTTCATCGCATCTTCGTCGAGGGCGTCCTTGAGCTTTTCGCGGTCGACCGTCTCCGGCGCCATCGAGCCGACCTCGATGCCGACCGGCCAAATCTGGCGCAGCTGCTGCTCGAGCTCAGGGACGTCCCACTCTTCGAGATCGTCGCCCGGCGTGTACTCGTCGACCAGGCGCTCGATCACCCCCTCGAGCTCATCTCGAGAGATGTCCGACATGTCGCGGCCTTCGAGGATCTCGCGCCGGTATTTGTAGACCACGCGGCGCTGCTCATTCATCACGTCGTCGTACTCGAGCACCCGTTTGCGGATCAGGAAGTTCTGCTCCTCGACCTTCTTCTGAGCGCCCTCGACCGTTTTGCTCAGCATTTTCGCCTCGAGCGGCATCTCCCCGCCCTCCTCGTCGACCGGTCCCAGGCGGTCGAGGATTTTGAAGATCCGGTCGCCGGCGAAGAGGCGGATCACATCGTCTTCGGCGGAGAGGAAGAAGCGCGTCTCCCCCGGGTCGCCCTGGCGGCCGGAGCGACCGCGCAGCTGGTTGTCGATGCGGCGCGATTCGTGGCGCTCGGTGCCGCAGATGTAGAGGCCGCCCAGCTCGCGCACTTCCTCCGCCTCGGCCTTGCACTGCGGCTCCAGCTCGGTGATCTTCTCCGCCAAAGCCTCCTCGTAGCCATCGTCGCCCGGGTTCAGGTTTTGCTTCTTCAGCTCTTTATGCGCCATGTGCTCCGGGTCGCCACCGAGCTTGATGTCGACGCCGCGGCCGGCCATGTTGGTGGCGATCATCACCGCACCCTTGCGACCGGCTTCGGCGATCCGCTCACCCTCTCGCTGGGCGTGCTCGGGCTTCGCGTTGAGCACCGCGTGCTCGATCCCGTGCCGCTTCAGCTCGCCGGAAATCATCTCCGAGACCTCGACGGAAACCGTGCCGACAAGGATCGGCTGACCCCGTTCGTGGCGGGCGATTATCTCCTCGAGCACGGCTTTCCACTTGCCATCCTTCGTCTTGAAGATCTGATCGTTGTGATCGGCCCGCACCATCGGCTGGTTGGTCGGAATCTCGACCACCGGGATTTTGTAGATCTTCATGAACTCGGTGGCCTCGGTCAGGGCCGTGCCCGTCATGCCGGAAAGCTTGTCGTAGAGCCGGAAGTAGTTCTGCAGGGTGATCGTGGCAAGCGTCTGGTTCTCCTCCCCGATCGCCACGCCCTCCTTCGCCTCAACCGCTTGGTGCAGGCCCTCGGACCAGCGGCGGCCCTCGAGGATGCGGCCGGTGAACTCGTCGATGATCATCACCTGGCCGTCGACCACCGCGTAGTCCTTGTCGCGACCGTAGAGCGACTCCGCCTTCAGCGCCTGCACGAGGTGGTTGACGAGCGTGCCGTGCTCGCTCAGGTAGAGGTTGTCGACGCCAAGGAACTCCTCCGCCCGCTTGACCCCGCGCTCGGTGGGTGAGACGGTTTTGTGCTTCTCGTCGAATTCGTAGTCGTACTCGGCCTCCGAGGTGTCTTTCGATTCGCCCAGGGATTTCAGCCTGTCCTTGGCCTGGACTCCATCCATCTGGCGGGCGAGGCGCGCGAACTGGTAGTAGATCTGCGCAGCCTGTTCGGGGGCGCCGGAGATGATCAGCGGCGTGCGCGCCTCGTCGATCAGGATGTTGTCGACCTCGTCGACGACGGCAAAGTGATGGCCGCGCTGCACGCACTGCTCCAGAGCTTCCGACATGTTGTCGCGCAGGTAGTCGAAGCCGAACTCGGAGTTGGTGCCGTAGACGACATCGCAGGCGTACTTGACCTGCCGCACCTCGTGGCCGTCGGCATCCTGGATCGCGGCGACGCTGACCCCGAGCGCGTCGTAGATCGGCTTCATCCATTCGGCGTCGCGGCGGGCCAGATAGTCGTTGACCGTGACGACGTGGACGCTGTCGCCAGCGAGCGTGTTGAGGAAGACCGCCAGGGTCGCGGTCAACGTCTTGCCCTCGCCGGTCTTCATCTCGGCGATCGCCCCGTCGTGCAGCACCATCCCACCGATCAATTGCACGTCGAAATGGCGCTGACCTAGCGCACGGCGCCCCGCCTCACGGGTCAGGGCGAAGGCCTCGGGGAGGAGGTCGTCGAGCGACTCGCCGCCGCGGGCTCGCTCGCGCAGCGAGCCGGCCTCCGTGCGTAGCTCCTCATCGCTGAGCAGCTCCATCTCCGGCTCGATCGCGTTGATCCTCGCCGCACGCTTCTCGTAGGCCTTGAACTTGCGACCCTCGCCGACGCGCAGCGCGCGCGTGACCATATCCCTGGCGTTCGCCATTGATCAAGGGTAGCGATGGGGCTGGGGCGAGGCCCGGCCGGCACGGTGGGCCGGGGCGAGGCCCGGCCCACCTGGCGTATCTCGATCGACTAGACCGATCTAGGCGGCGTCGACGACTGTCACGCCTGTCGGCTGACCTCCCGGTCCTGTTCCCTTGACTGTGAGGTCGATGTCCCATTCGCCGAAGTTGGTTGTGCCGGCACCGCACAGACCGTGTTTTTCGACGTGGATGTTTTTGAACGATCCCGTGATATCGAAATCGCTGGCCCCTGTTGTGGTTGTGGCCCGGGCCCCGGGAAGACCGGCCTGGGGTTTGATTGTGTATGTGCAGATCGACATTTCCTCGTTAGCGCCGAAATACACATGCTTTTCGATCTGCTGGCCAGCGGGACAGACAATGTCAGCGAACACCGCGTAGAGATCGGCGCCGACTGTGCCCCCGATGTGGAACACAAAGTCGCAGCCGTTCATTGTGATTGTCGCTTTATTGGCCCCAGGGAAGGCAATGCAATTGGGGTTGTTGTAGTGCGGAGTGACTGTGATTGTCGTCGCCCCGCCGGGAATCGGCTGATGCGGTGTGACGTTGTACTGATGCCCTGTGTAGATCGAGCCCGGGCATTCAATTTTTTCGCCGAACATTGTTGTGGCGTTCAGCCCTATTCCTGTTTCGGTCATGTCCAGTGTCACAGGGCCATCCGATTGGATCATGCCGGCTGACGCAGCCGACGCGGACATCGCGCCCACCGCGAACACCGCCGCCAGGGCAAGCCCCAGGGCTTTGAAATTGCGCGTCATCTTCATTCCTTTCGATTGGACTGGGTACCCCTGTTTTGGGGATGGTCCAATCGTTACGGAAACTAACTAATTAAACAAGAGCTTCTGATCAATATTCCGGGACGCTTCAGCGCCTCAGGATCTGCGCTCAGGACTCAGCGGTACGGCCACGCATCCGGTTGACGAGCCGCCTCGTCTGCCGGCGCTTTCGACGCAACGCTCGATGCTTCTTGACCTGGCGCCGGATGTCCTCCGCAAGCTCGTGGATCGTGTGCGACATCTCCGGCGAGGCCTCCTTGGCATGCAGCGTGACGCCCTTCAGCCGTAGCGTCGCCTCCGCCACCTGGCTGTCGGCAATTGCCGGATTGCGCTCCTCCCAGACCGTCACATCTAGCATTGCCAGTTCGGAGACCTGCCTGCCGACGCGGCGGAATCGCTTGAAGACGTGGTCTCGCAGCTCCTCGTCGACATCGACGTTGCGCCCCCGCACCTCGATCCGCATATTGGCCTCCTTTGTTGGTCTACCTCGATGCTACGCCTGTACCCGCTGCTAGGCAAGAAAAGTCAAAGGCGGCGCGTGAACGTGATTGTGGCGATCCGGGTGGCGCCAGCTCGGCGTAGAGCGTAGGCGCAGGCGGAAAGCGTGGCGCCGGTGGTCAGGACGTCGTCGATCAAGAGGACGCTGCGGGGGACTTCGCCCCCGGTGCGGATCAGGGGTGGGTGGCCGATGCGCTGGGCGCGGCGCTTGCCCACCTGGCGGCTCGTACCCGAGCGAGCGAGGCAAGCCGCGATGGGAAGGTCCGTCTTCTCAGCCAGTGCCGCTGCTATCTCGGCAGCGGGGTCGAAGCCGCGTGCTAGCGAGCGCAGCGGTGCGGTGGGAACCGGGACGATGGTTCCGCTCAGCAGCTCGGCAGGAACCAGCCAGTGGATGCGCTCCGCCATCAGGCCCGCGACCGGCAGCAGACGACGGAACTTGAGCGCCGTCACGAGCCCACGTGCGACTCCCTCGTGCGGCGCCGCCGACCAGACGCGGTCGAGGCCCGGCGGTCCGGCGCCGCGAAGCGGCTCGGCGGCGGCGAGGCGCCGCGCGCAGCGCGTGCAGACGATCGCCTCGACGCGACAGGAGCGGCCGCAGGCGGCACAGAGAGGCGGCGCCAACCCGGCGGCGACTGCATGCAGGAGCTTCACGCGCCGATCGTCGAGACCCACAGCACACCTGTGGTGCGCCAGACGTCAGGACTTCGTCAATTCTCAGTGAATCTGCTGTGACGCCCAGCGTGTGTGCGACCGAGCTACGGCTGGTCCCCAGCGCGCGCCGAGATGCCGCCGATCAGAATCGCGCGTGAGGGCAGCTCGGCCCCTTCGAGCAGGATCGAGTCGCGGATGAGGGCGCCGTCGCCGACCCGACAGCCGTCTCCGAGGATCGCCGGTCCCTCGATCCGCACATCCTTGCCGAGCTCCACGCCGGCACCGATCAGAGCGGGGGGCGTCACCTCTGTCCCATCGAGCGGGCTGGCGGCCCGCACTCCCTCTGCCACCTCAGGGGCACTCGGGTCGACCGCGACCTTTCCCTGCAGCGCATCGAGGTTCCCCTGGCGCAGCTCGTCGAGGTTGCCGATGTCGTTCCAGTAGGCGTCGATCTCGTGTGAGTAGAACGGGAAGTCGGCCTCCAGCAATGCGGGAAAGATGTCCATCGCCCAGTCGGCGAACTCCGGCGCGTCGTCGAGACCCGCCGCCACGCTGGTTCCCGGCTCGGGGAAGAAGTCGAAGACCTCGGAGCGGAACATGTAGATACAGGTGTTGGCGAGATCGGAGAGCGCCTCGGCCGGGTCGGGCTTCTCCTGAAACCCCTGGATGCGCCCACCCTCATCGGCGATCACGACCCCGAACTGATCGGTGTCGGGGACCCGTTTGGTGGCCAGCGTCGCCAGCCCGTCGTGGGATTCGTGGAACTTGCGCATGGCGCCGAAGTCGATGTCGGTGAGCGCGTCCCCCGCTACGACCAAAAGGTTGTCGCCGAGAAACTCGGCCGCTTTGCGAACGCCGCCGGCGGTGCCGAGAAGCTGTTCCTCGTGGCTGTAGGAGAGGTCGATGCCGAACGCGGAGCCGTCGCCGAAATGGCCCTCGATCGTCTCCGGGAACCAGTGCAGGTTGGCGATTGCCTCGGTGAAGCCGTGGCGGGCGAGCAAGCGCACGGTGTGCTCCATCACCGGCCGGTTCAGCACCGGCACCATCGGCTTCGGCATCCCGTAGGTGATCGGGCGCAGCCGGGTGCCGAGCCCGGCGGCCAAAATCATCGCTCTCATCTAATAGCGGTAGTGATCGGGCTTGTAGGGACCGTCGACCGGGATGCCGAGGTAGGCGGCCTGCTCTTCGGACAGCGCGGTGAGGTTGACGCCGAGCGCCGCGAGGTGCAGCCGCGCGACCTTCTCGTCGAGGTGCTTGGGCAACACGGTGACCTCCTTGGCCGTGAACCCGTCGGGCTGGCCGTAGAGCTCGATCTGCGCGATCACCTGGTTGGTGAACGAGTTCGACATCACGAAGCTCGGGTGTCCGGTCGCGTTGCCGAGGTTGAGCAGGCGGCCCTCGGAGAGGAGGACGATCGAGTGGCCGTCGGGGAAGCGCCACTCGTCGACCTGCGGCTTGATGTTGACCCTCTCGGCCGGCGAGGATTCGAGCCCGGCGACGTCGATCTCGTTGTCGAAGTGGCCGATGTTGCCGACGATCGCGTTGTGCTTCATCCGCGCCATGTGGTCGGCGGTGACGATGTCCTTGTTGCCGGTGGCGGTGATGAAGATGTCGGCCGTCTCGACGACTTCCTCGAGCGTCCGCACCTCGTAGCCCTCCATCGCCGCCTGCAGGGCGCAGATCGGGTCGATCTCGGTGACGATCACGCGGGCGCCCTGGCCGCTCAGCGACTTGGCGCAGCCCTTGCCGACGTCGCCGTAGCCACAGATGA
>JBIOVI010000038.1:0-6674 GCA_044867645.1 Solirubrobacterales bacterium
CGATGAACTTGATCGGGGCGGCCTCGTCGGCGGGGGCGGCGACGATGATCGTGTTCTCCATCGCGCCGTTCTCCTCCAGCACCTCCTTGAGCTGGACGACGGTCGACATCCGCTGGCCGATCGCGACATAGATGCAGATCATGTCCTTGTCGCGGTTGTTGATGATCGTGTCGATCGCGATCGCCGTCTTGCCGGTCTGGCGGTCGCCGATGATCAGCTCTCGCTGGCCGCGGCCGATCGGGATCATCCCGTCGATCGACATCAGGCCGGTCTGCACCGGCTCGGTCACCGGCTGGCGCTGGACGACGCCGGGCGCTTTGAACTCAGCGGGACGGGTCTGCGTCGTTGCGACCTCGCCCTTGTCGTCGAGCGGGCGGCCGAGCGGATCGACCAGCCGGCCCAGCAGCTCATCGCCGACCGGAATCCGCAGCAGGTGGCCGGTGCGCTTCACCGTGTCGCCCTCGACGACCTTGTCCCACTCGCCGAAGAGGACGGCGCCGACGTTGTCGGCCTCCAGGTTCAGCGCGAGGCCGGTGACGCCATGTGGCAGCTCGAGCATCTCCAGCGCCATGCAGTTGTCGAGGCCATGGATGCGGGCGATCCCGTCGGCGACGGACAGCACCGTGCCGACCTCGGAGAGGTCGGTACTGCCGGTGTCCAGTCCCTCGATCCGCTCGCGCAGAATCGATGCGATCTCGTCGGGCTTGATTTCCATAGGGGTGCTCTATGCCTCCTTACGCCGCCTGCGCGACGCTCTTTCGAAGTTTCTCCAAGCGATTGCGGATGCTCGCGTCGAGGACCATGTTGCCGACCTGAAGGACGATGCCGCCGAGAATCTCGTCGTCGACGCGACTTGCCAGCTCGACCTTCTGACCGGTCTGCCGCTCGATCTCCTCGCCGATTTTGGCTACCACAGCCGGGTCCAGCTCAACCGCGCTGGTAACGGTCACGTCGATCCGCTTGTTCTCCCGCTTCCACATCTCCTCGAACTCGCGGCGAATGCGGAAGACCTCCGGCATCCGATGCTTCTCGATCAGCAGCTCGAAGAAGTTGACCAGCTCTGGGTCGGCGCCGCTGATCGCCCGCCTCAGCCCCTCGATCTTCTCGACCGAAGCGAAGTGCGGGCTGAAGAAGAAGACCTGCAGGTCGCGGTTGCCTTCGAGAGCTTCGACGAACTGGCCCAAGTCGGCGCCGATCGCGTCGAGCTTGCCCTTCTCCTTCGCCACCTCGAAGAGCGCCTCGGCATATACGCGAGCTGCTTCCTGCATCTCTAGCTCTCCGCCCCCGAGAGGCTGGTGAAGTCGACCTCGCTGAGCGCCTCCTCGACCAGACGGCGCTGGTCGTCAGGGGTGAGGCTCTTACGAGTTACCTTCTCCGTCGCCATAACCGTGAGGTCGGCGACCTCCTTGCGGATCTGCTGGAGGGAGCGCCGCGTCTCTGCTTCGATGTCGCGCTGCGCCGCCGCGACCAGCTCCTCGCGTTTCTCCTTGCCCGCGGCCGTCGCCTCAGCCTCGGCGGTCTCCGCCGCCTTGCGGGCACGGGCCATGATGTCGTCGGCCTGCTCGCGGGCCTCGGCGAGGCGCGCTCGGTACTCCTCGAGCAGCTCGTCGGACTCGCGGCGCTGCCGTTCGGCGGCCTCGATCGACTCGGCGATCGTCTTGGCGCGCTTGTCGAGCGCTTCCTGGATTTTCGGGAAGGCGACCTTGCTCAACACCCACATCGTGAAGAGGAAGAGGACCAGGGTCCAGATCATCAGGCCGAGGCCCGGAGAGACCAGGAAGCTGCCGCCCCCTTCCTCGGAGCCGCCTGCCGCCTCCGTGGCGAGTGGGATCAGTCCCGCTATGTGGCCAAAGAGCTCCACGCGATCGGCCTAGAGGAAGAAGGCGATCAGGCCGAAGATGAAGGTGTAGAAGGCAACCGCCTCGGTCAGCGCGAAGCCGAGCCAGCGGATGCTCTGAAGCTCGTCTTTCATCTCGGGCTGGCGGGCGACCGACTCGATCTCCTTGCCGAAGATGATGCCGATGCCGATGCCGGCGCCGATCGAGCCGAGGCCGGCGCCGACGCCCAGCGCGATCGCCTTGCCGGCTGATTCGATCCCTTCATCGGAGATCGCAGCGACTACAGGGGACAGATCCATTGAAACAGCGCTCCTTTTCTAGTGGCTGGCGGAGGTCGCTCCGCCAAGGTAGATCGCGGTGAGGGTCGAGAAGATAAATGCCTGAAGGGTCGCGATAAGACCGACCTCGAGCACGAAGAAGAAGAATGCGAGGGGGAAGGTGAGGGCGCCGAGCGCGGCGATGCCGAGCAGCACAGCCAATCCGCCACCCATGAAGAGCAGCAGCAGGTGGCCGGCGAGGATGTTGGCGAAGAGCCGCACCGAGAGCGAGATCAGACGAGCGAAGTGCGAGATCGCCTCGATTACGAAGATGAAGGCCTTGCCGATTGGGTTCATGTCCTCCAAGCCGGGCGGCAACCAGCTCGCCAGGTAGGGGATGAGACCCTTGGAACGGACCCCTTCGAAGTGGTAGGAGAGCCAGACGACCAGCGTCAGGACCAGGGGGATCGAGAGGTTGGCGGTGGCCGCGTAGATCGCGAAGGAGGGGATCTCGAGGCCGAAGACGTCGACCGCATGCTCGGTGTTGGTCGGCAGCGGCAAGAAGCCGAGCATGTTCGAGAACCAGATCCAGAAGAAGAGGGCGGCGAGGAAGGGGAACCAGCGTGCCGCCGTTTGAGGATCGAGATTGCCGCCGGTGATGGTGTTCTTGGTCAGGTCATAGGCGACCTCGATCGCCGTCTGCACCCGGTTCGGTTTCTGGGCCATGCGGCGCGAGATCCAGACCATGACGAAGATAGTCAGGGCGCTCGCCAGCACCAGATAGAGCACGGCCTTGTTGATGCTCAGGTCGATGCCCGCGATGTCGATCGAGATCCACGGTTCGAGCTTGAACTCGTTTTGCGGCTGGAACGATTCGTCCTTGCCCGAGCTGCCGAAGATCAGCAGCATCAGGATCGCGATCGCGAAGTAGGCGCCAAGTCCGATCAGGACTTTGGTTTTCGTCTTCATCCGGCCTGCCCCTCGGGCTCGAAGAGGTGGGCAATCCCCTGCGCGGCGAGGGAGATCGTGAAGAGGGCGACGAGCAAGATCGCGGCGGCGAGCCCCGCTTCGCGCTCAGCGAGGCCGCCGAGCAGCACCACGGTGAGCATCAGCCAGACGCGGCCCAAGGAGGTCACGGCAAGCGTCGCCATCGCCCGCTGTCGGTTCCCAGCAGCCAGCTCCGCTTCGATGCGACGGCCGGCGATCATCTGGACCCCCCGCTGTGCGAGCCAAGCGCCGGCGGCAACGGCGTAGCCGAGCAAGGGCAACCCCCCGAGCGCAAACACGGCGAGGGCGGCGGCTAGCACCAGCAGGTCAACATGCTTGGGAGGAGACATAAGTCCGCAACAGCCGCCCGTCTGTTGGGCGTGCAAGCGGATGGGCGACTATATCCGAAAGGCCGGGCGATCCGCTTTGTAGAGCCAGTTCGTGAGGCTTGTCACAACCTCGCACAAAGTGCTGCCGGGGCTTTTATCGATCGGGCAGGATTGCTTCAAACTCTCCCGTCTCCGGGTCCACAACGCCGAACTCCCCCGTCTCGGGATCGACCCGCCCGACCCGGCGCAGCTTGAGGATCTCGAGGACGTAGACCAAGTAAACGCTGGCGGCGATCGCGAGCAGACCGAAGGCGAGCATCACCGCCGTCCAGAGAACGTCGAAGTTACCGTGGTCGTCGCTGTAGGGGACGAAGCGCAGGGCCAGGGCGAGGGCGGCCATGACGAGGGTCCAGCCGTAGAGGTAAGCGAGCGTGCGTCTTTGCGAAAAGCCGATATTGGCCATGCGGTGGTGGAAGTGCCAGCGGTCGGCCTTGTAGACCGGGCGGCCGTATTTGAGCCGCTTGGCGACGACGAAGCCGGTATCGAGGATCGGCACGGTGAGGACGATCAGGGGCAGGAAGAGGGCGATGACGGCATTCGTCTTCAAGGCGCCCTGCACCGCGATCACCCCAAGCAGGTAGCCGAGCAGGTTCGAGCCGGTATCCCCCATGAAGGTGCTCGCGGGCGGGAAGCCGTGGCGGAGGAAGCCGAGCGATGCCCCAGCCGTCAGAGCCGCCAGGATCCCAGCCGCGTTGCGGTCGAGGGAGAGGGCGATCACGGCGAGGGTGACGCCGGAGATCGCGCAGACGCCGGCGGCCAGGCCGTCGACGCCGTCGATCAGGTTGATCACGTTGATCATCGCGACGATGCCGATCGTCGTGCCGACGTCGCCGAGGTCGATGGCGCCACCCCCTGGCAGGCTCAGCAACTCGACCGAGCCGGGATTGAGCTGGCCGAGGAAGGGGACGGTGAAGCTGTCGACCGTCACCCCGGCGGAGACCGGCACGATCACCGCCGCCGTCTGCCCGAGCAGCTTCGCCGCGGCGCTCAGCTCGAAGATGTCATCGAGCATGCCGACCGCGGTGATCAGCGCCGCGCCGACCACGATCGCCCGCGTCTCGGCGTCCCAGGGCAGCCAAATCAGCGCCGCGACGAAAACCGCGGCGAAGATCGCCAGCCCGCCCAACCGCGGCGTCGGCGCCGCGTGCAGCGAGCGTTGGCCGTCGGGAACGTCGATCGCGCCTATTCGCCGCGCGACCCGGTCGGTGAGCGGCACCAGCAGCAGCGCCAGGACCCCCGCGAGGAGGAAGGCGAGCAGCGCTTCGACCGGGGCGGGCACGAGTCCAGGCTAGTTCGCGTACCTGTCGAACCAGAGCGTGAAGGCGATCAAGCCCCAAAGCTGGCGGCTGAGATCGTCGCGGCCGGAGCAGTGGCGGTCGAGCTGAGCGGTCACGGCGGCGGGATCGAGCCAGCCCTGTCGCGACAGCGTCTCGGCCGAGAGCACTTCGCGCGCGAACCCCTGCAACGGCCCCCGCAGCCAGGCGGCGACGGGGATCGAGAACCCCTGCTTGGGCCCGCGCAGGATCTCTTTCGGCAGCAACGGGGCCAGGGCACGGCGAAGCAGGCGCTTCTTGGCCAGCCCCCGGACCTTGAGCGGGGTGGCGAGACCATTCGCCATCGCGGCAACCTCGGTATCGAGGAAGGGGACCCGCAGCTCCAAGGAGTGCGCCATGCTGGTGCGGTCGGTCTTGACCAGCAGATCGTCGACCAGATAGATGCCCAAGTCGACGTCCTGCAGGCGGGCGAGCGGCTCGGCCCCCGCCGTTTCCGCGTAGCGCTCGCGGTAGAGGTCGACGGGATCCCAACCGGGATCGCGACCATCGAGCAGCGAGGCCCGCTGCCCGGGCCCGAAGATCTCCTTCCAGGCGTGATGGCGCTCCAGCGGCGGCAGGCCCGCCCCGCGGGCGAAGCGCTTCGCTTTGTAGTCGAAGCTGACCTTCGCGTCGGAGCTGGGCAGCAGCTCGGCGAGCGGTGCGGCGAGCGCGGCGAGGCGGCCGACGCGTGCCGCCAGCAGATCCGCCACGTAGGTGTAGTAGCCGCCGAAGAGCTCGTCGCCACCCTCGCCCGAGAGCGCGACCTTGACCTCGCCCGCCGCCAGCTCTGAGACGAGATAGGTGGGCAACGCCGAGGAGTCGCCAAAGGGCTCGTCGAACGCCCCGACCAGCTTCGGGAAGAGGTCGACCGCATCGGGCCGCAGGACGATCTCGTGGTGGTCGGTGCCATAACGCTCGGCGACCAGGCGCGCCCGGTCGAGCTCGTCGAAGCTCGACTCCTCGAAGCCGACCGAGAACGTCTTCACCGGCTCGCCCTGCTCGCCTGCCGCAAGGGCCGTGATGCCCGCCGAGTCGACCCCACCCGAGAGCAGCACGCCGACCGGGACGTCGGCGACCAGGTGGGCGCGGATCGAGTCGCGCAGGGTCTCGCGCAACTCGTCCGCCAGCTCGCCGGCGGGACCGCGCCTGGCCCGCCCCGCGGCGACCGGCGCCGGCCTGGCGTACCGCGTCTGCTCGAGCGACCCGTCGCGCCAGGTGAGCAGGGTGCCGGCGGGCAGCTTGCGTGCCTCGGCGAAGATCGTCAACGGAGCGGGGATCGAGTTGAAAGCGAGGTAGGCGGCGACCGCGCGAGGGTCGATCGCGCGCGAGAAGCCCGGCTGCTCGAGCATCGCCTTCAGCTCGGAGGCGAAGGAAAGCGTCCCCCCGGCGACCCCGTAGTAGAGCGGCTTGATCCCGAAGCGATCGCGGGCGAGAAGGAGGCGGTGGGAGCGTGCGTCCCAAAGCGCGATGGCGAACATCCCGCGCAGGCGCTCGACGAAGCCGTCCCCGTGCTCCTCGTAGAGGTGGACCAGCACCTCGGTGTCCGAGGCGGTGGCGAAGCGATGCCCGCGGCGCTCCAGCTCGCCGCGCAGCTCACGGTAGTTATAGATCTCGCCGTTCTGGACGACGGTGACGCTGCCGTCCTCGTTGGAGATCGGCTGGTCGCCGCCCTCGAGGTCGATGATCGAGAGGCGCCGCATCGCCAGCGCCACCCCACCGTCGTGGAAGATCCCGTCGCTGTCGGGGCCGCGGTGGACGAGGCGCGCGTTCATCCTCTTCACCGCCTCGAGGTCCGCAACGGCGCCCCGTTCCGCCGTGGCCACTCCACAGATGCCGCACATGGCGCGCAGTCTCGCAGGACGAACCGAGCCCAAACCAGACGTGGGGGGG
>JBIOVI010000039.1:0-34281 GCA_044867645.1 Solirubrobacterales bacterium
CAAGGCACTATTGGCCGCGAAGCCAGGACGCGCGTGCGTATGATCGCTGCGCATGTCGGCAAGCGGAGTCCTCCCTTCAGATATCCAGCCGGTCGCCAACGAGACGCGCGATCGCATCATCACCGGGCTGGTCACGCTGGTGCCCTTCGTCGCGCTCGGCCTCGCCGGCTGGCAGGTCTGGGGAAGCGCCCTGCACTGGAGCGACGTCTTCCTCTTTCTCGGCATGTACCTGTTCACCGGGCTCGGGATCACCGTCGGCTTCCACCGCCATCTCACCCACCGCAGCTTCAAGGCGAAGCGGTGTCTGCACGGCCTGCTGGCGATTCTCGGCTCCGCCGCGATCGAGGGCCCGGTGATCTCCTGGGTCGCCGACCACCGCAAGCACCACGCCTTCTCCGACGAAGAGGGGGATCCGCACAGCCCGCACGTCGATCATGGCCACGGCTGGAGCGGGGCGATGCGCGGCCTCTTCCACGCCCACATGGGCTGGCTCTTCATCCACACCCAGCGCGGCAACAAGGAGCGCTTCGCCCCGGACCTGATCAAAGACCCGACGATCAACTGGGTCGACCGCACCTTCCTCTACTGGGCGATCGGCGGGCTGATGCTGCCCTTCGCGCTCGGCTGGATCATCGGCGGCACCCTCTTCGCCGGGGTCACCGGCCTGCTCTGGGGCGGGCTCGTCCGGGTCTTCGTCCTCCACCACTTCACCTACAGCATCAACTCGCTCTGCCACGTCTTCGGCAACCGCGACTACGAGACGGCAGACGAGTCGCGCAATCTGGCGCTGATCGCGATCCCAACGCTGGGCGAGGCCTGGCACAACAACCACCACGCCTTCCCGACCTCCGCCGTCCACGGCCTCGGCCGCTGGCAGATCGACGTCTCGGCCATCGTCATCGACGGCCTCGAGAAAACCGGGCTGGTTTGGGACGTCGTGCGAGTCCCGCCGGATCGCATGGCGGCGAAGGCCGCCTCTTAGGGGGCGGCAGGGGACAGGTACCAGTCGATCCAGCTGTCGCACGCCGCGCTGAGCGGGACGATGCGGCGCTGACCGGCGGCGACGGCGACCAGGTTGCCGACGAAGGCGGCGCCGTCGTAGCTGCTGAGGCGCTGCAGGAAGCTTGGCTCAGCGGTGGCGATCGTGAACTCCGTCACACCCCCTCGGCTTGCGTAGACGCCGGCCGGCCAGAACTGACCGTCGTTGGCGAGGCTGATCGTGTTCGGACGCTGGCCGTCCAGCGCTGGCTTCAGCTCACGGCGGAAGCCGGGCGCGCTCAGCGTCAGCGAGAACGGCGAGAAGTACTGGAGCGAAAGCCGCCAGCGCCCCCGCGGCAGCTCCACCGCCTGTGAAGTCGACTCGCCGGTATGC
Organism: Solirubrobacterales bacterium; assembly: GCA_044867645.1. Classification (GTDB taxonomy): domain Bacteria; phylum Actinomycetota; class Thermoleophilia; order Solirubrobacterales; family 70-9; genus VRUE01. Next base: position 1,373 of record JBIOVI010000039.1, read on the forward strand.
AGGACGCTGCCTTCGTCCCAGCGAGACTTGGGCCCCCTGACGGCGTCGGTGAAGAGCGAGGCGCGGCCCGGGTTGGAGAGGAGGATGCGAATCTCCGGCGACGCGCAGCTCGCCAGCGCCCCCGCGTCGGTGCCCTCGAGCAGCACGTGGCGATCGTGTGGCGTCTCCCCAGTCCTTTCCCAAAGCAGGTAGGAGGGGGTTGCGGCGACGCGCTTGAAGTTGGGCGGTGCTTGGCTGTTCCAGGCGGCGCGGCCCGTGATCGCGTAGGGAAAGCTTTCGAGGGTGCCGCGAGAGAAGGAGTCGAAGTCGATCGGGCTGTAGGCGTCGCCGGTGTCGAACGGCTTCTCGGGATTGGGGGAGACGGCGCTGTCGGGAAACTCGACCAGCGGTACGTGGGTGTCGGCGCCGAGAAGCTCATAGGCGGCATAGCGGTCCTGGCCGGCGTAGAGGACGGGCTTCCCTCGAAGGATCGGCATGAAGGCACGCAGCTCGGCACCGTGACCGGGCGGTCCCACCGGAGCATCGCGCAGGGCGAGGAAGCTCGAGTAGGCGGCTCCGCCGATGAAGGCCACCGCCAGGGCGCACCAACCGACCCGCACGGTCCGGCTGGCGCTCGCACCAGCCTTCCCGTTGCCAGGCGAAGCCCGGCGGCGGGCCAGGGGGAATTCGGCCAACAGCGGGCGGACGGCGACCAGCATCGCCAGCGGCGCGCCGATCATCAGAGCCTTGGCGTGCGAGTAGTCGCCGCTCGTCGGCAGCGCGACGAGGTAGAGCGCAACGCAGGCGCCGAGTCCAATCGGCACCGCTAGCTCACGCCTGCGTACCCACCAGACGATGCCGGCGAGCAGGGCAAGCACCCCGATTACGGCGGCCACTCCGGTCAGGTGGGCGCCGCCCGGCGCTTCGAGCCGGTAGTTGGTCGACGGCCAGACGCCGAGCGCCTCGAACGGGGAGACCGGGCCGTAGGTGTTGGTTCCGGCCACTTTGTTGAAGCTGTGGACGAAGCCGAAGGGCCCGACCAGGGTGGCCGCGGCCGCGAGGCCGACCAGGGCCACGATCGTGGCGAGGGTGGCCGGTCGCAGCAGGAAGCGCAGCAGCGCCCGCGGCGCAAGGGCGCGCCGCACCTCGGGCAGCGTGAGACTCCAGAGGACGAGGGTGGCGACCGGCCAGGCGAGCCCAGCGAAGCTGTAGGAGAAGAAGATGCCGCCAGCAAGCGCCAGCCAGGGCAGCGCAAAGCGCAACCGCCCCACGGACGTGCCGGTGGAAACGCGCCCATATGGACCTCTGTTCACCGGCACGTCCCCGCCCCGCAGCTGGTCGACGTCGCGCAGGCCGACGGCGAAGGCGAGGACGAAGAGCGCCTCGGCCGTCTCCTTGAAGGCGCCCTGGGCAAAGTAGGACGCGGCCAGGTAAGGGACAGCGACCATGGTCGCCGCCAGCAGCCGCCGCAGCGGGCTGAGACTGGGCAGTGCGGCCAGCACGGTCAAGCCCGTCAGCACGCCGATCGCGAAGATCTCGCCGACGAAGGCCTGTCCGAGGCCGATTCCCGGCAGCGCCGCGATGGCGACCGCCAACCCATGCGGCCCGAGCGGGTAGCCGGAGTCGGGAATCGGTCCGGCCCCGCTGCGCAGCCACTCGGCCCAGGCGAGGTGAAGGCCGAGGTCGTTGTTGAAGCCGACCCCGAGCAGGCCCCAGTGGCCGCTGACGGCGAAGGGAATCGAAAGCACGACCACCACCGCGATCGCCACCGGCAGGCCGCGACGAAGCGCGTCGTAAGCCCGCTGCGAGGGCCGCATGACGATCACGACCGCCACCGCTGCGACGAGGAGCAGAACGAGTCCCAGGGTCGCCGAGGTCCCGTGGCCGGGCGCACGGGCGAGGACGCCGGTCACGGTCAGCACCGCGCCGAAGCCCGCCGCGGGCTCGAGCCACGACCAGGAGTCTCGTCCGGCAAGGAGGAGCAATGCGCGCCCGACGAGAAGCGACGCGACGCAGATCAGCGCCGCCGAGGCGTAGGTCCCGATCATCAGAGAGCGCAACCTATGTCAGCGGCCACTCGCGACGCGGCGAGGTTGAGGTCTTCAGTACCTCTCGGCCGCGCGTTCGAGCGTCTCACGCAGGTTCTCGCCGCGTAGCGGCTCCTCGTGCCCGGCGCCGACCACTGCCGGCTCCAACGCCGCTAGCTTTCGCACCGACTCCTTCGCCTTGGCGTGGTCCCAGCCCCAGGCGGGGTGAGGAACGCTCGCCTCGCCCGAGGGCAGCGGTTTTCCCAGCCGCACCGAATCGATCAGGTAGATGACGTCGCTGACGAGCGCGACCCGGTCGCTCTCACGCCACAGCCCGATCAGGCCCGGGGCGTGGCCCGGGAAGTGGATGACGCGGAAGCCGGCCACCTCGTCGCCCTCGGCGACGGTGCCGGCGATCTTCACCGCACCGCCGTCCCAGCGCCGCAGCAGGAAGGGGTAGATCCAGCGGGCCCGTGCGGCCGGCAACTGCGAGAGGTTCATGTAGGGGGCGATCGCGGCGTCGCTTTCGGCGTCGGCGACTTCGTCCGGGTGGCAGAGAACCGGGACGCCCATAGACGGAGCCGTCCCCCGGTGGTCGGCATGGGCGTGGCCGAGCACGATCCGCTTGACGCCGCCCAGCTGCTCGACGGCCTTCTTCGTCGCCTTCGTCATTGCCTTGCTGCCGGCGTCGAACTGGACCACGCCGTCCCCGTCCTCGAGGAAGTAGATGTTCATCGACTTGCGTAGGTCGCCCCGCAACAGCCACACTCCGTCGGCGACTCTCTCCATGCCCTCAGACTACCCGCGACTAGGCTCTCAGCGATGCCAATGCTGTGGAAAGCCGGGATGTTCGTGCTGGTCGCCTGCCTCCTCGCGGCGATGGCGATTGCGATCGTCCGCCTCGCGACGACGCCGACCGAGATCCTCGGCGACGGGTTTCGCGGGTTGCCGGCCAAGCAGGACGGCGTAACGGGCCGCTAAGGATCTGCCCGCCGGCAGGGCGTTAGTATCGGCGCGGCCGGACCAGCGAACCCAGAGGAGGCGGCGTGTTCACTCGCATCGTGGTTGGAACCGATGGATCGGAGACTGCCGCCGAGGCCGTGCGGCAGGCCGTCGACCTGGCCAAGCTGGCGGGTGCGCAGCTCAGCATCGTCAGCGCCTACGCACCCGTCTCGAAACGCAGGCTCGAGGGTGAGCAGCAGGACATTCCGGCAGACGTCCAGTATGAGATCGGCCCGCGCGAGGACGTCAACCTCGTGCTCGATGCAGCCGCCGCCAGCGCCAGGAAGGACGGGGTGGAGGTGCAGACCCACCCGGTCGAAGGCGATCCCGCCGAGGCGATCCTCAACGTCGCCGAGGAAACCAAGGCCGATCTGATCGTCGTCGGCAACAAGGGAATGACCGGAGCGCGCCGCTTCTTGCTCGGCAGCGTCCCCAACAACGTCTCGCATCACGCCCCCTGCAGCGTGATCATCGTCCGTACTACGTAGACGGATCCGTAGCTTTTCCGGCGTCTATCAACCCTGCTCCCTGCAGCCCTGCGGGCAGGCCGAGGTCGCGTGCGGTTTTGCGCAGCCGCCGCGTTAGCTCGTTCACCGTTCCCCGCGGCGAGGCATTCGGGCTCAGAACCCCGCTGGCGAGGATCATCGCCGCCACTCCGGAGACGTGCGCCGCGGCCATCGAGGTGCCGATGTAGTACGCCGGCTCGCCGAAGCGCCGCGTGTTGCCCCCCCTGAAGGTCACCTGGTAGATCGGCCGACTCGACACCGAGAGACAGCCGGGGGCGGGAGGGCCGCCGCCGGGTGCGACCAGATCGACTCCCTCGCCGGACAGCAGCGAGTAGCTGCCGAGACAACCGCCCTCGGTGGTGCCACCGACGCCGATCGTGCGGGGGCCGGTGGCCGGCGGCGAGACACAGGACTCCGAGCCGAGATTGCCGACCGAGGCAACCGTCACGACGCCCCTCCGGTAGGCGCGGCGCAGTTCTTCGTCGATGCTGGGAACGCTCTTGCCGCAGGCGAAGTTGAAGCTCATGTTGATCACGTCGGCGCCGTGGGCGACCGCGAAGTGGATGCCGCGGGCGATCTCGTCCGCCTGCCCGCTGCCGTCTCGGTCAAGGACGCGGACCGGCATCAGCTTGGCGCGATAGGCGAGCCCGACCAGCCCGATGCCGTTGTTGGTCTTCTCGGCGATCGTGCCGGCGACGTGGGTGCCGTGGCCGTTCTCGTCGAGCGGTAGATGATCGTCATCGACGAAGTCATAGCCCTTGACGAACTGGCCTGAGGCGAAGTCGGGGCTGATCCGGAACTGGCTTCCCTTGTTGCGGTAGGCGATCCCGGTGTCGAGGACGGCGATGGTTACACCGTGGGCGCCGCGCCGCTTGGCCGCGATCAGGTTCCGCCAGGCGCCGACCGCGTCGATCCCGCCGGCCGAGGCGGGCAGCAACGGCGACCCCGTCGCTTCCCAGGGCAGGAAGTTCCACTGCAGCGAGACCCAGCCACCGGGGGGAGTGGAAGGGTTGGCAATTGGACCAGGGTCGTTTGGAAGTTCCGACTCGGGCACCGGGGTCGACGCCTTATCCGATGCGGTCGCGATGTAGTTGGGAGCCGCGTAGACGACTCGCGAGCTGCTTCGCAGGGCCGCCGCCGCACTGCGTACGCCAACGCCGGGTGGGAGGTCCACGGCCCGGCCGCTCGATTGCCCCTCGAGCTTGAGGACGACCTGGTGCGGGACGAATTCCCGCGCCCGAGAGACGCCGGTAGACGCACCTGCGCTGGTGGTTGCGGCGGCGCTCGTGAGCAGCACGACGGCGGTGAGTATCGGAAGGCGTCGGATCATTCTTCGGTCGTCTCTGCTCGCGGAATCCCTGCACTGCGCGAGCATTCGATTCAACACCGGCTCGCTGGCGAAGTTGTCGGTCCCATACTCTCGGATCGAATGCCAGACGGGGTCAGCGATGACGCACAACAGCGCCTGATGGGCCTGGCGATCGAGCGAGCCCGCGAGGCAGAAGGTCATGGCGATGTGCCGATCGGCGCCGTCATCGCCCGCGATGGCGAGCTTCTCGCGGCAGCCGGCAACGAGCGCGAGCTGCGCCGCGACCCCACCGCGCATGCCGAGATCCTCGCGATCCGCAGCGCCGCCGAGGCGCTCGGCGGCTGGCGGCTGCCGGACACGACCCTCTACGTGACGCTCGAGCCATGCGCCATGTGCGCGGGCGCGATCGTCCTCGCTCGCATCCCCGCGGTCGTCTTCGGCGCTCGCGACCCAAAGGCAGGCGCCGCGGGGAGCGTCATCGACGTCCTCGCCGAGCCCGCTCTCAACCACCGCCCGCAGGTGATCGGCGGCGTCCTGGAGGAGGAGTGTGTCGCCCTGCTTCAGAGCTTCTTCGCCGCGCGCCGCTGAGCGGAGCCAATACCCTTGGAGCACCCGGAGAGGTGTCCGAGTGGCTTAAGGAGCGCGACTGGAAATCGCGTGGGCGGGGTTAACCCGCCTCGTGGGTTCGAATCCCACCCTCTCCGTTTCTACGCGGCTTCGGGGGCTCTTTTGAAGGTTGGCACCGGCGCGGCATCCAGCGGCATCACGATCGCCTCCTCCACAGGTGCCGGAGCAGCCGGGCGGTGGCCGCGCAGGCGCTCGTGGCTGCAGACGACGTAGCACCACTCCATCAAGCGCATCCGCGATGCGGAGTCGATCTCCTCGATCGTGGCGCCGACGAGGTAGTGCCCTTCCGCCTCGCGGCAGGAGCGGACCTCCACCTGGGCGGCGACCTCATGCGGCACCCCGGTCGCGTCCTCCAGCTCGAGCAGGACGGCGGGCCGTTCGCCGAGCGTCACCGGGGCATCGAGCACCAGCCCGACTCCGGCGGCGCTGGCGTCGATGAGATGACCGCCGATATGGCCGCCCGCGATGAAGCAGTGAGCCGGCGCCTCACCCTCGAAGCGGTAGACCTGGCGCCGCTGCTGGCGGCGGCCGACGGCGAGCAGAGTGCGGAGGACGCGACGCAGCTCGATCAGCCCGAGCAGCGGCACGATCGCCGCGGCGATCCCGGGCATGTCTGGCAGCGGCCCGACCCCGGCGAGGTCGAGCAGGCGCAGCACCGTTCCGCCGGCGAGGACGACGGCGGCGGCAACCACCAGGTGGAGCTTGCGTACGGCGTGCAGGCCGCCCGCGTCGCCCCCCTGCTTCGGCGTCACCTTGAAGGCGGTGTGGCCAGGGCGGAGGACGCAGCGCAGCGCCCGCGTGTAGATCTCCATCGTCAGCAGCTCGTAGTGGGCGGTCTCGCCGATTTTCATGTAGCCGCGGGTGAGGGCCGAGCCGGCAAGCAGGTTGAGGCTCACCGCCGGCAGCCAGAGCGCCGCCAGGGCGAGCACGCTGATCTTCATCGGCAGCGCCCCGGTCCACAACACGGCGCTGAGCGTGGCGAGCAGCAGCAGTCGCATCGGTGGCGCCAGGTAGGCGGCGAGGCTGGCGAAGTAGGAGAGGCGTTGCAACGGCCGCAGCTCGCGGGCGCGCAGCGGCGACTCCGGCAGGGTGAAGACGGCGAGGTTGCCGCGCGCCCAGCGGTCGCGCTGCAGCAGGTAGCCGTCGAGGTCGTGGGGGGCGAGACCCTGGACCAGGACCTCGTCGTGGTAACGGCTGGTCCAGCCGTGGCGCTGCAGGCGGATCGTCGTGTGGAAGTCCTCGGCGATCGTCTCCGTCGCGACACCCCCGATCTCGATCAGTGCCTCACGCCGCAGCAGCGCCGCCGAGCCGCACCAGTAGGCGGCGCCGTGGCGGTCCTTGCCGGGGCAGACGACGCGATAGAAGAGAGACTGCTCGTGGCGACCGACGACGTAGTGCTGGACCGAGTCGTGGTTGAAGAAGTCGTGCGGGCTCTGCACCAGGGCGACCCGCTCGTCGTCGAAGTAACCGACTATCGCGTCGAGCGCGTCGGGCATCGGCACGTGGTCTGCGTCGAGCATCAGCACCAGCTCGCCGTCGGTGCGGGGGAGGGCGGCGTTGATGTTTCCGGCCTTGGCGTGGGAGTTGTCGGGCCTGGTCAGATAGCTGGCGCCGGCGACCTGCGCAAGCTCCTCCATCTCGGCCCTCCGCCCGTCGTCGAGCAGGTAAGTCGTATGGGGATAGGCAAGCGCGCGGCAGCCGGCAAGGGTGGCCGCCACCACCTCCAGCGGCTCGTCGTAGGTGCAGACGTAGACGTCGACCTTGCGTCCCCCGATCGCGGGTGGCCGCACCGCTGCCGGCCGCGACCACGAGTACCAGGCAAGCGTTCCCAGCGCCCACAGCCCGTAGACCTCGGTGACCAGCAGCATCGCGAAGAGGATCGGGCTGGCGCCTTCGCCGCTCCAGCCGATTCGCCAGGTCAGGTAGCCGATGCCCCAGAGCAGCGCCAGCACCGCGAAGGCACGCAGCGGCAACGGGTGGCGATCGAAGAACCGCCCTATGCGGGTCTGCTCGCTGCTTTGCACGCGCATCCATCGGCCAAGCCCGGTGTCGGCTTAAGCTTTGGGAGCTCGTCGCTGCCCCGGCGACGAGAGGCCTACGTAGAATCAGCCGCCGACAAGTCCCGGAGGGGTGCCGGAGTGGTTGAACGGGGCGGTCTCGAAAACCGTTGGCGTCGCAAGGCGCTCGTGGGTTCGAATCCCACCCCCTCCGCTTTGTAGAGCGCAATCCCCCACTGGAAGAGGGATTTGGGCCTATTGCAAAAGTTTGTGTTCGGCGCTCGCGACTAGCTGTTCCTCGACTCGTAGAGGACTAGCGACGGAAAACTCATCGTCAGTCCAATCCTCCGAGGAGGATTCATGCAGCACAGGCGAGGTATTCTCGCGCCATGCCTTACAGGGCCAGCCACCCCGACGAGACGGTATTGCACAGCGCACTACGGGAGGCCCTGAACCGGGGGCTGCGAAACACGAACTTCTTTGTCTGGATCAGGGTCAAGCCGACTGGGAAGGCTAGTCAGTTTGACGACTTGTCACGGATCGTCGACGATACGGAGACCTGGCTCAATTCGCTCGATCCCGATGCCGTCAAAGAGAAAGAACTGCCAAAACGTCGGTTCGAGCAGCGAGCCGCTTTAGTCGAGATAACTGCGCTACCAAGGAAGCCCGAGGTTCGGGGCTACCGCGCCTCGGAGATCGTTGGGAATCCAAGCCCGGCCCTGGTCGGGTGGAATTGAATGAGCACCGGAGCAGTCGCTGGTCTTGTGGTGGCTGTCTTGACCGCTTTTATTGCCGCTGCAAGCCTCTGGCTTTCGGATCGCCGCAAGAAGAAGGAGGAGAACCGCAGACTGGCGATTACCGCCTATGGCAAAGCGCGGACTGCGTGGGACCAGGCCCAAATCGGCGAAGTCACTCTCGCGGTGCGCAGCGAGAAACTCGGAGAGGCTCGACGGCGGCTAGTCGAAGTCAAACTTCTAGTAGGGACCGCCGTGCAAACCCAAGAGCTAGAGACGCTCATCGCGTTGCTCGATACCGATCTGCTCGCACCCACTAACGACGTGGACTTTGCCGTCGCAAAAACCATCTGGCCTGAAGTCGAGGCACAAATGTACGGAGCTTTGGCGGCCGAAAAATAGAGCAGACGAGACGGTGCTGGGAGTAGATCGCTAGACCGACCTCTAAGCCGGGTGACGAGCGATGAAATCCGCACCCCCTCCGTTCTCTTCGTTGAGACCGGTCTATCTCGATTAGTCGCGCGATTCATATAGGGTGCCGGGATCGTGCGCAGGGAGGGATCGCTCGATTCAAGAAAGCTCTGGTCGCCGAGTCGGCCGCTCATTCTGCTGCTGGTAATCGGCGCTCTGGCGCTTGTCGCGCTTGGCTGTGGGAGCACTGCCGACGGCATAACCGCCGACACCACTTGTGAGGAGTACCTATCCAGCTCGTCGGAAGAGCGCCACGATGCGGCTATTCGCATCTCTTCGGAAGTCGATGGTGTATCCAGCCCAGGCAACCCGATGTGGGGGTTGAGCCTCGACGGTGCGTGTGGATCAAGTCCGTCTATGACCATAGGCGAATACTTCGACCAGGGATAGTCATCCGCTCGCTCGTGGTAGTTGTCTTGGTGTGTGCATTGGGGCTTGCTGTTGGCTGCGGTTCGGGCGATTCCCAGTCCGAGACCGAAAGCGCTAACCCCGAAAGGACGCAAGCAAGCCATAGCGAAGTCTCTGCATCGGCTGAGGGTGAAGACCAGTCAAGTCACCCGCCATCGAAGGTGGTTAGCGGTCGATTTGAGGCAACCCCGGGCGGTGGCTATACGTTGGAGGCCGCCTACCAGCTGGAACCGCTCGAACCGGAAATCGATATCGCCAATGCCTCGCCCGGCGAGGCAATCGTGCATCTGTCTTCATCTGGCGAGCTGACTCTCACGAACACCACTCGCGCCCGGAATCTGGGGTTCAACTCTGACGAGCTTCCCATCGTCGATCTGTATTGGCTGCGCTCGCAGCTGCCCCCGTCCGAGCGATGCCCGGACGGCCTGCTTATTCGCGGTGCCGTCCACTGCGGCTTGGGGGCCTTCCGGGGAGAATTCGCTCCAGAAGTTCAAGAAGGCATGGTCGAATTGGGCCCCAATGGCAGCACAGCCATTACCTTGAACCCTCGCCTGCTCATCAGCGGCACGACGGTTGGAGAACAGCAAGCCGAAAGGGTGTCGAAATTGATTCGATCGACCACGCCAAGCCTGGTGACCCTGCTCATCGATGGTCTTGAACCCAGCTGCGGCTTCGAAGAATTCGACCCATTGGGGTTGACGGCGGTACTCACTGGGTCGGGTCAGATTCTCGCCGAGGGCGGGCCAAGTCGAGAAGGGGGCGAACCCCCGCTATGCAGCGAGATTTAGATACTTCGGGCCAGCCCGAGCCGCTCAATCGGGAGGGATTTGCCGCGTTCGCGGAGCGGGCCGGAGAGGACACGCCGGTGGTGATGCTGAACCTCCTTTCCTTCGAGCCTGAAGGTGGGCGGGAGCGCTACGAGGAATACGGTGCCGCTGTCGCGCCGTTGCTCGAGAAGGCCGGTGGCCGGATTGTCTTCCTCGGCGAGCCTGCCCCGGCGCTGCTGGGCGAGGACTCCTGGGACCTGGTCACCGGTTGCATCGTCGTTTTGGTGAGCGTGTCCTAGCCGCACCTGCGTGCCCGCTCGAGCAACAGCTCGCGCTCACGGGCGTTCTCCGTCATCGTGGCAGCGCGTTCGAACTCCGCCCGCGCCTCCGTGCTCCGGTCGAGCTTCGCGAGTATGTCCCCGCGCACGCTGAACAGCAGGTGATAGCCCTCGAGCGAGCGCTCCGCGGCCAGTTGGTCGACCAGCTCCAGGCCCTGCTCGGGTCCGAAAGCCATCGAGACCGCGACTGCACGGTTCAGCTCGACCACGGGGGAGGGGGTGAGCTGGGCGAGGGCGTCGTAGAGTGCCGCGATCTTCGCCCAGTCGGTCTCCTCCGCCGTTTTCGCCCGCGTGTGACAGGCGGCTATTGCGGCCTGCACGGTGTAGGGGCGGAAGGCACCGCGGCTGAGTCGTTCGGCTTTGGCCAGCGCCTCGAGGCCGCGACGCACCAGCAGGGGGTCCCAGCGCGCCCGGTTTTGCTCGAGCAGCAGCACGGGTTCCCCTCGGGGGCCGGTCCGCGCCGCGGCCCGCGAGGCCTGGATCTCCATTAGCGCAACCAGGCCGTGCACCTCGGGCTGCCGCGGCGCCAGCCCGGCGAGGATTCGACCCAGGCGCAGCGCCTCCTCGCAGAGGTCGAGCCGCATCCAACTCTCGCCCGCGGTTGCCGCGTAACCCTCGTTGAAGACCAGGTAGATCACTTCCAGCACCGACGGCAGCCGCTCGTCGAGCTCCCCGCCGTGCGGCACCTCGAACGGCGCCCGTGCCTCCTTCAGGGTGCGCTTCGCCCGCACGATCCGCTGCGCGACCGTCGACTCTGAAGCAAGGAACGCCCGGGCGATCTCCTCGGTGCTCAGCCCGCCCAGCAGGCGCAGGGTCAGCGCCACCCGCGCCTCGGTCGAGAGCAGCGGGTGGCAGCAGGTGAAGATCAACGCGAGCAGGTCGTCGCCGACGTCATCGCCGAGCGCCGCCTCGTGCTCGGCCGCGTCCATCCCCATCCGCATCCCCGCCTCGCGGACGAGCTGCTCGCGCCGGTCCTCGAAGCGCTTGCCGCGCCGCGCCAGGTCGATCGCCCGGTTCTTCGCGGTCGCCATGAGCCAGGCGCCCGGGTTCTCCGGGACGCCCGACTCCGGCCACCGCTCCAGCGCCGCCAGCAGCGCGTCCTGCGCCAGGTCCTCGGCGAGGCCGACGTCGCCGCTCATTCGCGCTAGCGACGCGATCAGCTGCGCCGACTCGATCCGCCAGACGGCCTCGACCGCACCCTGTGCGGCGGTGCCGCTCACGTCTGCTCGGGGGGCCTCTCCGAGAGCTGAGCGACCTCCTGCACGTCCTCCGGGAAGTCTTCCATCTCGTAGACGCGCCGCACCTCGATGAAGTCACCGTCGGCACCGGGGCAGCGCGAGGCCCACTCGACCGCCTCCTCCTTCGAGGCGGCCTGGATCAGCCAGTAGCCGCCGACGACCTCCTTGGCCTCGCTGAAAGGGCCGTCGGTAACGGCTGGCGTGCCGCCGCCGAAGCGGACCCGGGCGCCGTCCGCGGGCGGCCGCAGCCCGTCCAGCGAGAGCAGCACCCCCGCCTTGGTCAGCTCCTCGTTGTACTTGGTCATCGCTCCGACGTCCTCGGCGCTTGGCTCCCACTCGGACGCGTCGGGCCCGATCCCCGGGTACATCAGCATCATGAATCGCATCTTCGTCTCCTTTGGGTAGTTGTCGACCTTCTACCCCAACGACGAACGACGACCCGCGAAATCGACACGGGCCGGAAAAAGGCCGGATCAGCGGCCGGGCCCGGCCTCGCAGCTGTGCGAGTGGCCCCAGCCGGGAAGGCCGTCGCAGTGGTCGAAGGACCGTCCGCCGTAGAGCTGGTCGCTGCTGGGCCCGCCGTAGAGTCGGTCGTCCCCCTCTTCGCCGTGACAGCCGTCCTGCCCCTTGCCCATCCGGCAGACGTCGTCGCCGGGGCCGCCCCAGCAGCCGTCGCTGCCGGCGCCGGTCTGGCAGTAGTCGTCGCCGGGGCCGCCGACGCAATCGCTGTTTTCGGGGCCGGTGATGCAGACGTCGTTGCCGCCGCCGCCGATGCAGCGGTTGCGCCTCGCCCCTTCCGAGTAGCAGGTGTCCCGCTCGCCGTTGCCGATGAACTTGTCCGAGCTGTCGCCGAGGTGGACGGTCAGGGGGATGGGGAGCCGGTCGCGGACGGTGACCTTGTCGGGGGCCGCGCTCATGGTGACCTCGATCGAGCCGGCGCCGCGCAGGCGGCAGACGGCAAGCCTGCGACTCGGCAGCCGGCAGCCCGCTCCCGCAGCGTGCGCCATCCGGCCGTGGACGACGAGGTGGTTGCCCTCCAGGGTCAGCTGCAGATGCGAGCCCGAGGCGGCGCCGTGGACGACGACCGTTCCCTCGGGCGATGCCACCGCGCCGCCGAAGGCGAGCAGCGCTGCTACCGCCGACACGGCCACAAGCACCGCTCGGCGGACTCCCCGCCTGATCTTCCTGCGCGAGTCGCGAGTCAAATCCGGCGACACGTTAGACGAACGCCCCGATCCATTCGTCCCGACGTCGGAATTTCTGGCCGAATCTCTTCCTCAGGCGCCCACCTTCAGCTCCATACCACTTCCGTTCCTTGACAATTCCATACTCGTATGTTTATCCTGGCTCGGGTCGTTTGGGAACGCGTTTGTTAGTTCAAGGAACGGACTCGTTTGCCAACGACTACAGGACAGGGAAACCGAGCCACCAGGGAGCCGCTAAGGGAAGCGGCCGGCAGAGGGCTCAAGGGACAAGGAGAGAGCTACGTGAGAAGCCACGCGAAGGCATCGTCGGCGGGATCGAACTCAGGCCGGGGCGCAAGCCGCCGGTCGGTCCGTCGTCCCGGCGCGCTCACCGGCTTGCTCGTGGCCCTTTTGGCGGCAGCCTGCTTTCTTCCCGGCTCTGCCTTCGCGATCGAATACCGCACGGTGACCGAATCGTTCGGCACCGACGGCACGTCGGGAACCTCCTTCGCCTTTCCCGCCGCCCTGGCTTTCGACCAAGGGAATGAGCGCCTCTACGCGCTCGACCAGGAAACGCAGAAAATCCACGGCTTTGACGCCTCCACCCCCGCTACCCATACCCCGTTGGGCGGTAGCTTCCCGCTCACCGCGCCGGGAGCCGCCTTTCTCGACGCCCTTGCCGCCGACAGCTCCTCGCATAGCATCTACTTCGCCAGCTACGAAGGAAACGCGCTCTACGGCTTCGACGAAAGTGGCACCGCGCTCGCTGGTTTCCTGGTCTCGGGTTTGGACGACCCCTGTGGCGCTGCGGTCGATTCATCCGGCAACATCTGGGTTGCCCAGCGGAGTTACGTCAGGGTGTACAACCCCGCAGGAGGCGAAATCGCGGCGCATTATCTCGGCCTCACCAACACCGAACCCTGCAACATCGCCTTCGACGCCGAAGAAAACCTCTACGTCGGCTTCTTTTTCGGCCCGACCCTGAAATACACCGCCGCCAGTAACTACGACTACACCAAACCCATCATGATCGACCCGGAATTCACCTCGGCGATGACCGTCGACAAGACGACCGGCGAAGTCTTCGTCATCCACTACAACTACATCAGCGTCTGGGACACCGATGGCGAATTCCTCTACGAATTCGGCGAACCCTACGGCGGCGAATACGGCGCGATAGCGATCGATGAAGCGACCGAAGAGGCCTACGTCTCCGACTACGGCCACGCCAAGGTCGACGTCTTCAGCCCGCCGGTGTCGGTTCCTAGGGTGACCACCGAAGGCACCGACGGCATCACCGCCATCGCGGCGACCGTGCACGGCACGATCAACCCCAAAGGTCAGGCGGTTGAAGACTGCCACTTCGAGGTGGTCCCCTCCGCACAGTTCGTCAACACCAGATACGAAAACGTCACCGCGGCTCAGAAGTTCCCCTGCATCCCCCTCGCAGGCTCGATCCCCGCCGACTCCAATCCCCACGCGGTCAGCGCCGGCGTGACCGGTCTCAACCCGGCGTCCGTCTACCACTATCGCCTCGTCGCCAAGAATTCGGTTGGCGAAGCCCGTGGCCTCGACCGCCAGTTCACCTCCGGCGCCGCCGCGCCGTTGGTCGAAGAACAGTCGGCCGAAGCTGTCGGGACCTCAGAGGCGACGCTCGCCGCCAAGATCAACCCGCGCGGCGGCGAGACGACCTACCACGTCGAGTACGGAACGACCAACGCGTACGGCCAGAGCACGACCGAGAGCGTCCCCTTCGGTTTCCCGGCCGACAATAGTCAGCATCCCGTCAGCGTTCACATCGGCGGGCTGGAGCCGGGAACCGCTTACCACTTCCGCTTTGTCGCCACCAACCCCATTGGGACCACCGAGGGCGCCGACGCCAGCTTCGCCACCTATCCGGCGGGCAGTCCGATCTTCGCTCCCTGCCCTAACGACGAGTTCCGCACCGGCCCTGGATCGCGCCTGCCCGATTGCCGCGCCTACGAGCAGGGGACCCCGACCGAAAAGCACGGCGCCGGCGCCCAACAGGGTAATTTCGGCCAGCTCGGCGTCTCGGCCTCCGGCGATCGCTTCACCTTCTTCGCCGACGGCGGCCTGCCGACCAGCGGGGGGAGTGGATCCTTGGTTCCCTACCTCGCTAGCCGCGGGCCGGACGGGTGGAGCACCGATGGCCTCCTACGTCTCAACGAACCTGGCTTCGGAGGAGTAGTCAAAGGCATGACCGAGGATTTCGCTACCGCCCTTATCAGCGGCGAAGGGCCAGGCGACAGCAAAGCGCTCTATCTGCGCGATAACGAAACGGGTACCTTCGAGCTCGGTTTCACCAGTCCCTCAAATTTCGAATCAACCACCCTCCTCGATTTCGCCGCCGACCCCGCCCACCTGCTCCTCCGGAGCGAAACCCAGCATCTGCCCAGTGCACCGGCGAAACAGACCAACCTCTACGATCTCAATCACGGCGTCCTCACGCTTGCTAACCGCGTGCCCGCCGGCTCGGCGACGAGCTGCGACGACGAAGCCGGCCCGGCCTGCGTCGTCCCAGCGGAAGGCATCGGCTCAGGAAGCATCGGCCAAATCTCCCGCGACGGCTCTCGGGTTTTCTTCAACGTGCGGGGCTCGGGTCAACCCTCTTTCACGGGCCGCATCTATATGCGAGAGGACGGCTCGAAGACCGCATGGATCTCGGCTTCCCAGCGCACCACGCCCGACCCCGGTGGCGAGAAACCGGCAAAGCTCGAATACGTCACCCCCGACGGCTCCACGGTCTTCTTCCGCAGCTGCGAGAAGCTGACCGACGACTCGACCGCGGTCTCCACCGGGGCCAACTCTTGCGAATCGGGAGCGTTTTCACCGGCCGAGGGCCAGGACCTCTACTCCTATGACGTCGACAGTGGCGAGCTCACCGACCTCACCGTCGACTCCAGCCCCGGCGATCCGTTGGGTGCCACCGTGCTGAACTTCGTTGGCACCTCTGAAGACGGCTCCTACGTCTACTTCACCGCCAATGGCGTGCTTGCCCCCGGCGCCTCGCCGGGTAAAGGTCTCTGTCAGGACACCTTCAACAAATGCAACCTCTATCTCTACCACGACGGAGTAACGACATTCATCGCCCGGCTGGGATGGGATCCTGTCGATTTTTCCGGTGTTTCTTTTCGCGTCAGTGCCAATGGCAGCGCGCTCCTCTTCAGCTCAGATGAAAGCCTCACCGGCTACAACAACATCGGCGGCTGTGTAAACGGAATTACGGCTCCTTGCCCCGAGTTCTTCCGCTATAGCGCTCCCGACGAAGCGCTCAGCTGCCTTACCTGTAAACCGACGGGTCCACCCGCCGCCGCCCCCAATCTGGGCGCTGAACTAGTTGGCTTCGTAGTTTCCAACAGTGGTGCTTCCTTCGGGCAGCCCCGCAACTTCTCGGCCGATGGCAATCGCTTCTTCTTCAACAGCGTCGACGCCATGGTCCCCCGTGACACCAATCACACCAACGACGTCTATGAGTGGGAGGCGAAGGGAACCGGGAGCTGCGAATCCGATAGCCAGAACGGCGGTTGCATTTACTTGATCACCAGTGGCACTGATCCCGTACCGTCGACCTTCCTCAGCGCCTCGAGGGACGGCGATCACGTCTTCTTCTTCACCGAAGCGCAGCTGGTGCCCACCGACCAGGATCAGCTCTACGACGTCTATGACGCCGGAGTGAGTGGGGGCCTAGCCGCCCAACACACGCTGGCGCCGCCGACCTGCTCGACCACGGCCTGCCAGGCAAATCCGGCGCCGCCCGCCGACCAGACGCCGGCCAGCGCGACCTTCCAGGGCCCCGGCAACGCCCATTCGCGCTCCAAAGCGCGCAAATGCCCGAAAGGCAAGCGCAAGGTCAGAAGCGGCGGCAAGGTCCGTTGCAAGAGGGCCGCCAAACAGAACAAACGTCACAACAACCGTGGAGGTTCCAAGTGATCTCGGCAAAGCGAGTACTGCTCACCCTGGCCCTGATTGTGCTGCCTGCGGCCTCTCTGCCGGCCGCGAGCACGGCGGCTCCGCCTGGGCCCGCCTGGAACATCTCCACGGCGATCCTGACGCCGTCCAACCTCACTCCAGGCGATAACAGCGCCGTCTACTCGATCGTCGCCACAAACATTGGTTCCAAAGCCACCAGCGGCAGCCCGTTCACGGTCACCGACGAGTTGCCCGAGGGTCTCAGTCTCAACACGAACCCCCCGCTACATCAGTCCAACCTGCACATGTTCGATGAGAGCAACCAAAACGGCATAGAAAACGAAGTCCTCAGCTGCGACAAAGCCACGGTCAGCTGCAGCGGCGCCACTAAAGTGAATCCTGGCGAGCGCCTCTACATGTATGTCCCGGTAAACGTCGCACCCGATGCTCCACCGATCATCACCAACCGGGTGACGATCTCAGGCGGTGGCGCCGCCGGAGACTCCGACAGCCTGCAGACTACGGTCAGCTCCGACAAGGCCCCCTTCGGCCTGACTTCCTTCGGAAGCGCGCTGCTCGACGGAGGCGGGGGAGCGCAGACTCTCGCCGGCTCCCATCCTTATCAGATGCATATCAGCGCCCAGTTCAACACCGCAAAGGGCGGCTTTCCTTCCGAGAGTCCGAAGAGCGTCGTCGCCGACCTGCCCGCCGGCCTCGTCGTCAACCCTGAAGCGACGCCAGTGCGCTGCACCGAGGTTCAGCTCGCGAGCGAAAAATGCCCCGACGCCGCCGCGGTTGGAATTTCCTACGTCACCGCCACTCTCTTCAACTTCGCCTGGCCGACCTTTACCCAACCTGTCTTCAACATGGTGCCGCCGCAGGGCCGACCGGCCGAGCTTGGTTTCAACGTCTACACCCTCGGCATCCCGATCCACCTGCTGCCGAAGATTCGCAGCGACGGCGACTACGGCCTCAGCTCAGAGACGCTCGACATCCCCGCGTTCGGCGACATGTCGGGGGTCGCGGTCGATCTCTGGGGGGATCCCTCGGACCCGAGTCACGACTTCAGGCGGGGCGCGTGCTCGAATGGCACGGCGTTCGGCAAACCCTGCCCCGTAGCGCCCACCCACACCGCGCTGTTGACGATGCCGACCGCTTGCTCGGGACCGCTGAAGACGGTGTTCAGCGCCGACTCCTGGCAGCACCGCGGCAGCTTCATCTCAGCTGCCGACGAAAGCAAGGACGCTGCCGGGAACCTGGTCGGCGTTACGGACTGCGAAAAGCTCAACTTCGACCCTGCGATCAAGACGCAGCTCTCGACCGACCAGGGCGAGACGGGAACGGCCTTTGATTTGAACGTCGACTTCCCCAACGACGGCCTGGAGAGACCTTCGGCGACCGCCGAATCGATGGCGCAGAAAGCCGTTGTGACGCTGCCAGAGGGCATGACGATCAACCCGTCGGTGGGCGAAGGCCTCGGCTTCTGTACTCCCGCCCAGTACGCGAAGGAGACGACCTTCTCGATCGACGGCGAGGGCTGCCCGGGCGACTCGAAGCTCGGCACGCTTCGCGTCGACACGCCGCTGCTCGGCAAGGAAGGAATCGAGGGCTCTGCCTACCTCGCCCAGCAGGACGATCCGACCACCACGACGCCCGGTGCGGAGAATCCCTTCGACACCGACATCGCCTTCTACATGGTCCTGCGCAACTCACTCCGAGGCGTCCTGGTCAAGAAGCCGCTGAAAGTGATCGCAGATCCGGTGACGGGTCAGCTGACGACGACGCTCGAAGACATCCCCCAGCTGCCCTTCAACCACTTCAACTTCCACTTCAAGGAAGGGGCGAGGGCTGCCTTGATCAGTCCATCGGCCTGCGGTCGCTACACCACCGAAGCTCAGTTCTATCCGTCCTCGGCTCCCAACAGCCCGAAGACGGTGACCGCCGACTTCGAGATCGCCAAAGGGGTGAACGGCGGCCCTTGTCCTCCTGGTGGCGTATCGCCTTTCAAACCCGGATTCACGGCTGGCTCGCTCAACAACAACGCCAAGTCCTATAGCCCCTTCAACATGCGGCTGACCAGGGCAGACGGCGAGCAGGACATGACCAAGTTCTCCTCGATCCTGCCGCCTGGTGTATTGGGCAAGCTGGCTGGGGTGAGCAAATGCTCCGATGCCGATGTTGCCCTGGCGAGGGCGAAGACCGGTCGCCAAGAGAAGGCAAACCCCAGCTGCCCGGCCAACTCGCAGATCGGCCGCACCTATGCCGGTGCCGGAGTCGGCGACGCGCTCACCTACGTCCCGGGCAAGCTCTACCTGGGAGGCCCCTACCACGGCAATCCGCTCAGCGTGATCTCGGTAACGCCCGCCCTGGCAGGCCCCTTCGACGCCGGTACCGTAGTCGTCAGGGAGGCCTTGGACCTGAACCCGGTTACCGCCGAAGTCGAAGTCGACGGCGCCGCATCAGACCCGATCCCCCACATACTCAAAGGGATCGTCTTGAAGGTCAGGGATCTAAGGGTCTACGTCGATCGCAACGAGTTCATCGTCAACCCGACGAGCTGTGATCCATCAAGCGCCAAAGCGACCCTTTTCGGTGCCTTCCTCGATGTCTTCAGCCCAGCTGATGACGTCCCGGCCGACCTCGCAACCCGCTACCAGGCCGCCAACTGCTCCAGCCTTGGCTTCAAGCCGAAGCTCAGCCTGAAGCTGAACGGAGGAACCAAGCGAGGCGATCACCCAGCGCTGAAGGCAGTGGTCAACGCCAGACCGGGCGATGCCAACATCGGCGAAGCCGTAGTGACCCTGCCCAACTCGGCCTTCCTCGACCAGGCCCACATCCGCACGATCTGCACCCGTGTGCAGTACGCGGCAAACGGAGGCGCCGGCGGCGGTTGTCCGAAAGCGGCTCAGTACGGCTACGCCAGGGCATTTACGCCTTTGCTCGAGGAACCGGTCGAGGGCCCGGTCTACCTAAGGTCCTCCAACCACAAACTGCCCGACCTAGTTGCGGCTCTCCATGGCCTGGTCGACGTCGACATCGTCGGCAGGATCGATTCCTTCAAAGGCGGCATCAGAAGCTCCTTCGAAAGCGTCCCAGACGCACCGGTGAGCAAGTTCATCCTCACCATGCAGGGCGGCAAAAAGGGGCTCGTCGTCAACAGCCGAAACCTCTGCGCCGGCAAGAACAGGGCCAGCGCCCAGTTCACCGGGCAGAACGGCGTGCCGCATGACTTCAGGCCTGTGATGAAACCGAGCTGCGGGGGCAAGCGCAAGCACAAGCGCCCATAGCCCATGCAGAAACGAGCGATTCCCTAGAATGCCGAATTCGTGAGGGGGGTCCTTAAGACGCTGATCGCCGCTGGGGTCGTGCTGCTGCTTGCCGCCGGCTTGGCTGCGTGCGGAGGCAGCGACGATTCCAGCTCGACCGCGACTGAGGCCGCTGCCCAGGAACAGACGGGGAGTAAGTCGGATGGCGGCGCCTCCTCGAAGGACGAGGGCAACGGGAGCAAGGGGACGGGCGGAGGAGAGGCCAGCTCCGGCAAGCCAGGCGGTGGCGAAAAGGAAAGCGCTGGGGAAGGCTCCGGCAACTTCGTCCCCAAGCCCCACAACGACTCCGGTGGCGGCTCGGAGAAGTTCAGGACCAAGGGTGGCGACAACAGCGTCCAGGAATTCGGTGCCGAGGCCGACGCCTCCGAATTCGATCAAGCCGCGACCGTCCTCCACAACTTCCTGGACTCCCGCGCCGCAGAGGATTGGGCGGCTACCTGCGAGTACCTTGCCAAGAGCGTCACCGACTCACTGGAAAAACTCGCCGCTCAGGCCAAGCGGCCCGATGCGAGCTGCGGCGAAATCCTCGAGGGACTTGTGAATCCCGCAGCCAAGCAATCCATACGCGAAGAAGCCGATCAGGCCGACGTACGCTCTCTGCGGGTTGAAGGCGAACAGGCCTTTGTCATTTACACCGTAAACGATGGCACCGTGATGACGATCACGATGGCCAACGAAGGCGGCGTCTGGAAGGTTGGCAGTCTGGCCGGCACGCCGCTCTCCTAGCGATCTCGGCATGCTTTGCTGGCTTTGACGCCAGAGGCGACCGCCGACAACCGACCGCCCACCGCATCCGTCGTCCGTCCGCGCGAAGTCGCCCGCGCGGTCACCCCGCTGGAGCTGTTCTTCGACCTCGTCTACGTATTCACGGTCAGCCAGCTTGCACAGCATCTGCTCGAGCACGTCGACGCTCGCGGCATGCTCGAGACGCTGGTCCTCACCCTCGCCGTCATGTACGCGTGGTTCATGACCGTATGGACCTCCAACTGGCTCGACGGAGACCGCCAACCAGTTCGGCTGCTGTTGCTCGGCCTGATGTTCGCCAGCCTGCTGATGTCCACCTCCGTCACCGGGGCCTTCGGCGATAGGGCGGGACTCTTCGTCGTTGGCTATCTCTTGATTCAGATCGGGCGAACCGTGTTTGCGGTCTGGGGCTTTCGTGGCCACCGTCTCCATGCGCATTTCGTCAACGCGCTGGTTTGGGAGGTCGGCACCGTACCGCTCTGGATCGCCGGAATCGCCGCTGACGGCGACGCTCGCCTCGTGCTCTGGGGCGCCGCCGTATCGATCGCCTACGGCGGCGTGATCGCAGGCCACCCGCTGCCCGGCCGCAGAAGTCCCTTCAGCTCCGACAGTCAGATCTACGCCGAGCATCTGCTCGAGCGATTCCGCCTCTTTTTCCTGATCGCGCTGGGCGAGACCGTGTTGACGATCGGCAACGCGTTCGCCAACCAGCCCGTCCAGGCCGACCGCCTTCTCGTTCTCTCTGTGGCGTTCGCCGGCGTCGTCGCCCTCTGGTGGTGCTACTTCCACCGGGCGGAGGAAATTGGCATGAACGCGGTCGCGGGCGCGGCCAACGCATCGCGAATAGTCGGGCTCGGCAACTATGCCCTGATCGTCATGGTCATCGGGATCATTGGGATCGCGGTCGGCGACGAGCTGGCAATCGCCCATCCCCACGATCCCAACACCATCGATACCGCCATCCTCGTCTTCGGCGGCCCGGCCCTCTTCCTGCTCGCTCAGCTGGGCTTTATGCGCAGGGCGACGGGCAGCGTGCAGCGACCGCGGATCGTCGCCTGCATCGCCCTGGCGGCCCTGGCGATCGTCACTGCCCCCTTCAGCCTCCTGGCCGCGGTCGCCGCCTCGAGCGCCATCCTGGTTGCGGTGGCAATCGCCGACACCCGCGCTGAGCCAACGCCGTCGAACCAGCTCATGGCCACGCCTAGAGCCGACGCCCGGACTTGAACCGGGGACCCCTTCATTACGAATGAAGTGCTCTACCAACTGAGCTACGCCGGCACTGAGGCTCCATTCTAGGTATCGCGGTTCCGTCAAGCCGATCGCGAACGCGACGATTGACTCGCGCGATTCAACCGCAGGCGTCAGCCGCCGGTTGCCTTTGTCTCTGCCCGCTTCCGTGGGACCGCGGTCGGCAGATGGCCGCACACCGGGCAATCCGGCTCGGGGACCACCTGCTCGCGTTCGACCTCCATCGTGCGGAGGTCGTAGATGTGGCCGACCCCCTGGGTCGAGGGCTCCGCCAAGCCGGTCAGGTAGTGCATGATGTCGAGCCCGACCTGGCCGCCGATCAGTCCGCAGGCGGGGCCAAGAGTGGCGGCCGGCGATGGTTTGGCACGGCGCTGCTCGATCGCGATGTCGAACATCGGGTAGCTGCGACGGTAGGCGGCCACCTGGCAAGCGAAGCACCCGGTCACTCCCGGCACGTAGAGCGGTCCGACTCTCGCGATCGGCGGGAAGTGGCTCATCGTGATGTAGGGGATCTCCCCCGCGAAGCAGGCGTTGTTGACCCATTGCTCGATCTCATGCGCCGGCCAGTCAGCGGCGTCGATGACGATGTCGTACCCCTCGATCGTCGCCGCCACCGCCTCCTCCCCCTCCAGCCGCTCAGGGATCGTCGTCAACCGCATCGCCGAGTTGAACGCGCCGAGTCTTTCCGCCGCAACCTCGGCCTTGAGCCGGCCGATATCGCCCTCGGTGTAGAGGACCTGCCGGTTGAGGTTGCTCTCTTCGACTCGATCGCCGTCGATCAGCAGCATCTCGCCGACGCCGCAGCAGGCTAAAGACAGGGCCGACCAGCCGCCGAGGCCACCCACGCCGAGAACGACGATGCGGGCACTGGAAAGCCGCGCTTGACAGAGCGAGGGGGTGGGTCCGGTCGTGATGTCGCTGAAGTAGCGGATCTGGCGATCGAACCTGTCAGTGAGCCCTTGCGGGATCAGATCGTCGTCGGCGGCGTCCTCGACCAGGCCCAGCTCCTCGAGCTGGGCGAGGAGGTCGCGGACGGCTTCATCGCCGAAGCGCTCCTCCAGCTCGTGGCGCTCATGGTTGCCGTCCAGGGCATCGAGCAATTGCCGCCCCTCCGGATCCGGATCCTCGATCTGGATGTCGGCGCCGGCACTCGGCCGGAGCAGGTAGATGTCGCCATCCGGCGATTCGATCCGCTCGGTCGTCCGCTTGATCCTCGGTCTTGTCATCTGGTCTGCCACCCCCACTTTGAAGTACGGCTAAAGACCGCTACATTGCTCTAATACGTTTCAGCCAAATGGACCGCGGACGATGGATTTTCACCTCCAGCCGAGAGTCGTGTGCTGGTCGGGTTCGAGCACCCAGTCGAGTCCGTCATCGGTACTAGGGTGAGATGACCAGTTGAAAAGCACACAGCAACCGGAATGGAGGACCGCAAATGGCGACCGTGCAAGGAATGCAGCTGAAACAGGTGATCGCCCCCAGGGTCGCCAAAGCCTTCACGCACCCGCTCCGCGGCCACGTGTGGGTGACACTCTGCGAAAGGGGCGAGGCGAGCCCAAAGGAAATCGCCGACGAACTCGACATTCCCGTATCCGAAGTCAGCTACCACTTCCGGGAACTCAAAAAGAGACGCCTGATCAAATTGGTCCGCACGGAGCAGCGCCGCGGCTTCGCGGAGCATTTCTATGAACCCACCGTGCCCGTCTTCTATTTCGACGATTCGGACTGGATGCGGATTCCGGCGCCGATTCGCTCCACCCTCAGCGGCGACATGCTGCGGCAGATCATCGAGGAAGCGATCTCTGCCCTCCAAGCGGGTTCCTTCGATGCTCGCAATAGGCACCTGAGTCGCACCTGGCTACTGGTCGACGAGCAGGGTTGGGAGGAAGTGATGCGCGTGACGGAGGCTGCGCTCGCGCAGGTCCTGGCGATTCAGAAGCTCTGCATCAAGCGCCGCGCGAAGTCATCGCAGCCCGGCATCCCGGTATCCGTCGTGATGGCGGCCTTCGAGACGGTCGCCGGCCTTGCTCAGCGCGAGCCGGGGGCGCAGGAGAGAGCGTAGGGCTACTCGCTTAGCTCGCGTCCACGGGCGAAGACCTGGTCGAGCATCGGCTCGGTGAGGCGGCCGGTGAACGTGTTCTGCTGGCTCGGGTGATAGCAGCCGAGCAGTGCCCACTCGCCGACCTTCGCCTCGGCACCGTGCCCGAATCGCGGTTTGGGCCGAGGTGTCTCGGTGCCCAGCTCCCGCAGCGCCCGCAGTGCGCCCTCCCAGGCGAAGGCGCCCAGCGCGACGATCGTCCGGCAGCGTTCGAGTAGCGCCAGCTCGGCAGCGAGGTAGGGGAGGCAGTTGTCGCGCTCGGCAGGGTTCGGCCGGTTGGCGGGCGGCGCACAGCGGACGACGGCCGTGATGTAAGCATCGCTGAGGCGCAGGCCGTCTTCGCGATGGAGCGATTCGGGGCGATTGGCATAGCCGGCGCGGTGCAGCGCCGCGTAGAGCCAGTCGCCGGAACGGTCGCCGGTGAACATCCTTCCCGTGCGGTTTGCTCCGTGCGCGGCGGGCGCGAGGCCGACGATCGCCAGCCGTGCATCCGGGTCGCCAAAGCCGCTGACCGGCCGCGCCCAGTAGTCCTCGCCTCGGTAGCGGCGAGGCGGGGTAGCCGCGCTGGCCTCCCGCCACTCGACCAGGCGTGGACAGCGACGGCAGGCATGGATCTCGGCCGCAAGCTGTGGCAGCGATTGCCCTGCGCCGGAAGTCGAGCTCTGTGCCGGTCGGCTCATCGGATGGATGGTATGGCGGAGCCGGTTCAATCCCAATCCGGCTCCGCCGCGCCGATCGATCAGCCTGACTTGTGAATCGAAAGCATTGGTACGACGTGCTTAGACGCGCCAATCTTCATCCCCGGTCACCCCCTCCTAGCTCTGCAGAAGCTCTCCCATCTACCGCTGCGTTTGCGGCGTCTTTTGAGACCGATTAATAGTGGAGAAAGTTCCACTAGTTCAGTTTCAGGAAGCAAAAGCCCTGCATTTGCCTTATACAAGCCGATACGATTAATACGATGGAATAGTTGGATGTCCGCTACAACGATCAGAGGAGTCGCTTTGGCTGCCAAAGGCAAAACCACGAAAAGGCAACGATCGAAGGGAAAGGGCAAGCCGAAAGCTGCCGGAGTCAACCTCCAGCTTGTGAAAGCTCTGGGCCACGAACTTCGAGTTGAGATCCTGACGATCCTCAACGAACGGATGGCCAGTCCGAACGAACTGGCAAAGGAGCTGGACGAAGGCCTCAGCCAGGTCAGCTACCACGTCAAAGTCCTCAAGGACTACGAGTGCATCAGGCTGGTCAAAACCGAGCCACGACGCGGCGCGGTCGAGCACTACTATCGCGCGACTTCCAGGGCGTTCTTGACCGATCGAGACTGGCAGCAGCTCCCCGAGTCGGTCAGGCCTGGGTTGAGCGCCGATCTGTTCGAACTGATCGTCAACGACACGGTGGCCGCGCTCGAGACGGGCGCCTTCGATGCGAGGGTGGACCGGCATATGAGCTGGACGCCCCTGGTCCTCGATGAGAAGGGCTGGAAGGAGATGATCAAGCTCATGGATGGTAGCTTGGAGCGGGTCCTCAAAATCCAAGCTGACAGCTCATCTCGCCTTGGGAAGTCGGGTGAGGATGGCCTCACGGCGACGGTTGCGATGCTCGGCTTCGAGTCCGAGGCGGACGAGAGGAAGCACGCGAGGTCTGGCAAGACGAAGGCCAAGGTGAAGGGAAGAAGCAAATCGGCGAAGGCCAAAGGCAGGGCGAAGAGGAAGTAGTGCCCGAGGCCTGCCGGGGCTTCGCGGAATCCCATCCATGAGTGGATGGGATTCCGCCTTCCCCTGGCGCTAGTTCGTCTTATAGATAGAAAGCAGTGGGACAACCGTCTCGGACGCCTTGATCTTCATCTGACTTCACCCCCTCCAGCCGCTCTGCTCAACTTGGACCGGGCCCTGCCCGGCCGCTGCCTGTGGTGCAGCGATCTTTTGACCACTTAATGCTGGAGAAAGTTCCACTAATCAACTAGAGAGTCGGCAACGGGCCAACTTTGGCTTGAAAATCTGTCTTTAGGGTCAATACGATGGATTGGTTAGCCACCCCGCAACATGGAGGAGTCACTTGGCCGCTAAGGGCAAAACCCGCAAAAGCACGAAGAAGGGCAGGGCGCGACGCGCATCGGGAGTCGATCAGCGGATCGTGAAAGCTCTGGCGCACGAACTCCGCGTCGAGATCTTGACGATCCTCAACGAAAGGGTCGCCAGCCCCAACGAACTGGCGAAGGAGCTGGACGAAGGCCTCAGCCAGGTCAGCTACCACGTCAAAGTCCTCAAGGACTACGAATGCATCACGCTGGTCAAAACCGAGCCCCGGCGCGGCGCGGTGGAGCACTACTACCGGGCTACTTCGCGCCCTTTCGTCGGCGACCGAGACTGGCAGGAATTGCCCGCCACGGTTCGCTCGGCGCTGAGCGCCGAGTTGCTGGACCTGATTCAGGGCGACGCCATTCGGGCCCTTGTCGAGGGGACTTTCGAAGCCCGCGAGGATGCTCATTTGACGCGGACGCTGATGCTGCTCGACGAGCGTGGGTGGAACGATCTGATGAGCGGTCTCGCCGGTACGCTGGACCTCGTCTCCAAGATCCAGCGGGAAAGCGCGAACCGGCTGCAGAAATCAGCCGAGGAGGGGATACCGGCATCGGTGTCGATCCTCGGCTTCGAATTGCCGGAGGAGCCAAAGAAGAGGCCTAAAGCCGCCAAGGGCAAGGCGAAAGCCAAAGGCAAGGCGAAAGCAAAAGCACGCAAATAGAGGCACCGGGGCCGGCTTGGTTCGAGCCCCAGCCCGTAGGCTTGCGGACCCGTGGGCCGCAGCTCTTTCCTACGTTGCAGCGACAGGCGGCGCGGCATTGGCCGCGCCGCCGTCGTTTTCTCAGTCGCCATCGTGGCGATCTTTCTCGCGACCGGCTGTGGGAAGGGTGGCCACGGCGCTGAGACCGATCCCGAAAAGGGCTCCGACGTTGAGCTCCTCAATGCCGCTCTCGCTCGAGAGCTGACGGCGCTCGACGCCTATACGCAGGGTCAGCTTCTCCTGCGGGGCTCGATGCGAGCGATCGGGCGGCAGCTCCGAGCCCAAGAGCAGGAATACGTCGACGCTCTGACCAAGACGATCCGCGGACTCGGCGGCGTGGTCGAAGTCGAACCGGAAGAGCTCGACTTCTCACGGGTCGAGAACCAGGCCGGTTTCCTCGCTCTCGTCTACGAGCTCGAAAGCGCGGCGCTCGCCTCCTACATCGACATCGCGCCGCGCCTTTTCACCGCGGCGCCGCGCACGCTCGACGCCGCCCTTGCCGCCGGTCACGCCCAGCACCTGGTCGTTCTGCGACAGGGCCTGGGTGCAAGCCCCGCCGCCTCGATCCCAGAGGGGTTCGACGACGGCGAAGTGCCGCCGCCGATTGGCACCGATCCGAGCGGTGGGGGATGATCTCCCGGTGACCGGCCCCCTCTACGCGATAGGGCGCTTCTGCTCCCGTCACCACTGGCCGACGATCGCCGTCTGGGTGCTTGCCGCCGTGGTGCTGGTGATCGCCGGCCAGGCCTCGGGCGACAAGACCAACGACAACCTGACGCTGCCGGGGACCGGCTCGACGACGGCGACCGAACTGCTCGAAGACAACCTGCCGCAGCAGGCTTACGGCAGCAACCCGCTTGCCTTCGAAGCGAAGAGCGGCACGCTCACCGAGCCCAGGCGTTCGGCGGCGATCGAAGAAACGATCGCGCGCCTGCGGGCGATGCCCGAGGTCAACTCGGCGATCGACCCGCTGAGCAAAGAAGGCATCGCTGTCGGCTTGCTCAGCAAGGACAAGACGGTCGCCTACACGCCGGTGGTCCTCGGCGTCGGCCCGGGCGAACTGACCGAGGAGCAGGCTGAAGCGGTGCTCGACGCGGCCGACCCGGCCGAGCGGGCCGGGCTGGAGACCTCCGTCGGCGCCTACGTCGGCCAGCAGCTCTCCAAGCCCGACACCGGGGCCAGCGACGCGATCGGGATCGCCGCCGCGATAGTGATCCTGCTCTTCGCCTTCGGCACCGCGACGGCGATGGTGATGCCGATCGGCTCGGCGATCACCGGCCTCGCGATCTCGCTCTCGATCATCCGCCTGCTGGAGAACGCGGTCGAAGTCCCGAGCGTCGCCTCGACCCTGGCGACGATGATCGGGCTCGGCGTCGGCATCGACTACGCGCTCTTCATCGTCACCCGGCACAAACTCCAGCTCGGCGAAGGGATGGAGGTGCGCGAGTCGATCGCCCGCGCGACCGCGACCGCCGGTGGCGCCGTCGTCTTCGCCGGCTTCACCGTCGTGATCGCGCTCTGCTCGCTTGCCTTCGCCGGAATCCCCCTAGTCAGCACGCTTGGCTTCACCGCGGCGATTGCGGTCGTCGTCGCGGTCTGCGCGGCGGCGACGCTGCTGCCGGCCATGCTTGGCGCCCTCGGGCCCCACATCAACTCGATGCGGGTGCCGGGGACCAGCGCCGACCCCGAAGACCAGGAGCCTCACGGTTGGAGGCGCTGGGCGCGTGGGGTGGCGAACCGGCCCTGGCGCTCGGCGATCGCTTCCGTGGCGGTCCTCGCCGTCCTCGCGATCCCGATCTTCCAGCTGGAGCTGGGCCAGAACGACCTCAGCGCCCTGCCCAAGTCGACGACTGCCCGCCAGAACTACGACTCCCTGACCAAGGGCTTCGGCCCCGGGGTCAACGGCCCCCTCCTGATCGCATCCGAATTCGAGACTGCGAAGGAAGCGAAACAGGTGTTGCCGAGCCTGGAGAAGCAGGTCGGCGCCGCCCCCGACGTCCTCGGCGTCTCCGAACCGACCCTCGACAAGGCGGGGACGGTCGCGGTCTTCACCGTCATCTCCAAATCCGCGCCCTGGGCCGATGAGACGGTCGACCTGGTCGAAGGCCTGCGCGAAACGACGATCCCAGCGGCCCTGCGGGAGACCGCCGCGGCTGCTTACGTCGGCGGGCAGACCGCAGGCTACATCGACTTGGCCACCCAGATCGCCGACAAGCTGCCGCTGATGATCGCGATCGTGGTCGGGCTCAGCTTCGTCGTCCTGCTGCTCGCCTTCCGCTCGCTGCTGGTCCCGGTCAAGGCGGCGGCGATGAACCTGATCTCGGTGGCCGCCGCCTACGGGGTCGTCACCGCCGTCTTCCAGCTCGGTTGGGCGTCCTCCCTGATCGGCCTCGACCACTCGATCCCAATCGTCAGCTTCGTGCCGCTGCTGATGTTCGCGATCCTCTTCGGGCTCTCGATGGACTACGAGGTCTTCCTCCTCACCCAGATGCGCGAGCACTACCGGCAAAACCAAGACGAGAAGGAGGCGGTGATCGAGGGTCTGGCCAACACCGGTCGCGTGATCACCTCCGCCGCCGCGATCATGGTCTGCGTCTTCACCAGCTTCGTCCTCAACGGCAACCCGATCGTGAAGGAGTTCGGCGTCGGCCTCGCGGTGGCGATCGCGATCGACTCGACCCTGGTCCGCTGCCTGCTCGTCCCAGCGGTGATGGTGCTGCTCGGAAAGTCGGCCTGGTGGCTGCCGCGCTGGCTGGACCGCTTCGTGCCGCACATCAGCGTCGAGGGCGAGGACTACTTCGCCAAGCGCGACGCCGCCCTCGCCGCCGAGCAAGCGGACTAGCGAGGGGCCGGCGGTGTTCCCGCTCAACCTCGCCAACACCCTCACGCTGCTGCGCATCCTGGCCGTACCGGTCGTCGTCGTCGCCCTGCTCGGCGAGACGCCGAACGGGGACGCGCTGGCCGCCGCCGTCTTCGCCCTGGCGGCGCTGACCGATGGGCTCGACGGCTACTTCGCCCGCTCGCGCGATGCGGTGACGACCTTTGGCAAGCTGATGGACCCGCTTGCCGACAAGCTGCTGATCACCGCCGCGCTGGTCTCCCTGGTCTCCCTGGATCGTCTGCAGGCCTGGGTGGCGATGGTGATCATCGCGCGTGAGATCGCCGTGACCGGATTGCGGGCGATCGCCGCCGAGCGCGGCGTTGTGATCGCCGCCAGCTGGATGGGCAAGCTGAAGACGGTCCTGCAGATCGCCGCTGTGTTTGCGCTGATCGCGGCCAATCCCGCCCCGCCATGGGTCGACGTGCTCCTCTACGTCGCTGTCGCAGTGACCCTGATCAGCGGCGCCGACTACTTCTTCGGGCTGCGCCGCAAGCTCGAGCAGGAGCGCGAGGCTCGGGCGGGGACTCTAACTCGCCGGGGCCTCTAGCCACTCGCGCATGGTCGTGTGGCGGCGCTGGTGCTCGCCGCTTTCCAGCTCGGCTCGCAGGTCGTCGAGTTTGCCGTAGCGCTCCGCGACGACGTTATGGCGGTGGATCGTCTCCAAATTCTCCTGACGCGCCATTACGAACGCCTCGCCGGGTAGGTCGGGGTAGTTCTCGGTGACTCGTCGCAACATCTCGCGCACGCAGTCCTCGACGAAGCGTGGCTGCGAGTGCGCCTTCTCGACGACCGCCAGCTCGTCAGGCCGCTTCATCAGCTCGTAGATCTCCGAGCTCATCGATTGCTCGACGATCCGCAGCAGCTCGGGCGCGTCGATCCAGGCCGACCCGCCCTCGGGGCAGCCGATGTGAAGCGTGCCGATTCCACGCTGGTTGTGGGTGGCGATCGGCACCGCCTCGATCGCGGCCTCGATCTGCTCGGCGTCGAAGCCTCCCGCGGCGAGACGTTCGCGGGCCAGGCCGGCGACCATCTCCTGCGCGCAGGGGCAAGCGGTCATTCCCTGGGCCTGCACGCCGGTCAGCGTCCGCGTTCCCCGCACCGAGTCGACCGCGGTGCCGAAGAGGACGTAGATCTCCTGGGTGCGCTGGCCACTAACGGGAGTCGTCACGGTCTCCGGATAGCGCGCGGTGACCGATACCTCGGCCCGTAACCCACCCTGGCGCTCTCGCACTCGCTGGGCGATGTGGGCGGCGAGCACCTCGGCCCGGAACGCCTCGCCGAGCACGACCTCGTCGATCGCCTCGCCGACGATTTCCTCGAAGCGCGACATATGGACGCCGGCCTGGCGCGGATTGAGGTCGACGAAGCACTCGAAATCGGCGTGGTAGAGGTTCTCTGCTCCGTCCGCCTTGACCCGGATCACCTTCTCGACCCCGGTTACTCCCACCCGCGAGAGGCTGACCTGCGTCGCGGGGGTCGATGACTGCACGTCGGGCGCGCCGGAAGAGAGGGCGGTGGTCGAATGGCTCGCCATCGGCTTATGAAGAGTAAGCGACTGGGGGTTCCGGCGGCCGATCGGGCGCGCTGAGCGGTCGGTTCCTTCTCCCTATACTTCAGCTGGCCGGAGCGTTGGGGCCGGCCCCCGGGAGGGGAACAGGGTTGCAGTGGAGGCAGTGAAATCGAGCCGTTGGAGACGGTCCCGCAGGGGCTGAATCAGGATTCGGGCGCACAGCCAACGGAGCTTCCGGAGCTTCAGGCACTGGTCACCCTCGGCCGCGAGCGCGGCTACCTCACCTTTGAGCACATCGCCGCCACACTCGAGGAGGTCGAGGTCTCGAAGGAGCAGGTCGCTGGCCTTCACGCCCAGCTGATCGACCACGGCGTCGAAGTAATTGCCGAGGACGGCGTCAGCGCTTACAAGGAGCAGCGGGCGGAAGCGACCAACGGCCAGCCGAAGAAACAGGAGCTGGACCTGACGATCGAACCGAGCCTCGACTCGTTGCGGCTCTACCTTCGCTCGATCGGCAGGGTTGACCTGTTGACCGCGGGGCAGGAGGTCGAACTGGCGAAGCGGATCGAGCGCGGCGACATGATCGCGAAGCGGCAGATGGTGGAGGCCAACCTGCGGCTTGTCGTCTCGATCGCCAAAGGCTATTTGGGCCGCGGGCTGAGCTTCCTCGACCTGATCCAGGAGGGTTCGCTGGGTTTGATCAGGGCGGTGGAGAAGTTCGACTACCGGCGTGGCTACAAGTTCTCCACTT
Source organism: Solirubrobacterales bacterium (assembly GCA_044867645.1). Lineage (GTDB taxonomy): Bacteria > Actinomycetota > Thermoleophilia > Solirubrobacterales > 70-9 > VRUE01. The sequence continues at coordinate 33,226 of JBIOVI010000039.1, forward strand.
ACGCGACTTGGTGGATTCGTCAGGCCGTGACGCGGGCGATCGCCGACAAGGCGCGGACGATTCGGATCCCGGTGCACATGGTCGAGAAGCTGAACCGCGTCGCCCACGTCGAGCGCCAGCTCGTGCAGCGACTTGGCCGCGAGCCGGAGCCGGCTGAGATCGCCGCCGAGCTGCGCTGGCCGCTGGGTGAAGTGCGTGAGATCCTCCGCGTGGCGCAGCTCCCGATTTCGCTGGAGAAACCGGTCGGCGACGAGGACGACTCCGAGCTGGGCGACTTCGTCGCCGACGACACGGTGGCTGAACCGTTCGAAGAGGCCAGCGAACATCTTCAGAAGGAGGGCGTGCAAAGAGCGCTGGCGGCCCTACCGGAACGCGAGCGCCAGGTGATCGAGCTTCGCTATGGCCTCACCGGCATGGAACCGCTCACGTTGGAGGAGGTCGGCAATACGTTCGGCGTCACCCGCGAGCGAATCCGTCAGATCGAGAACAACACGCTGAAAAAACTGCAGCACCTGCCGGAGGCCCAGATGCTCCGGGAAGCGAGCTAACGCGGCTCGAGGACGAAGAGGGCGATGTCGCGGTCGGTGCGCGCCTCGTATTCGTCGAAGCCCGAGTACTGCTCATTGTGCTTGCGCCAGAGGTCGGCCCGCTCCTCGCCCTCGGCGATTCGCGCCCGTACTGGCTGCCGCTTGCGGCCGACCTCGACTTCTGCCTCGGGGTTCGCCTTCAGATTGAGCGACCAGGCCGGGGTGCGGCCGTGGCCGGCATTGGAGCCGATCACGACCAGGTTCTCACCGTCGGCGAGGTAGACGACCGGGGCCGTGCGGGGAAGGCCCGATTTGCGTCCGGTCGTGGTCAGCAGAAGCACGGGCGCCTTGGCTATGCGGCCGCCGATCCGGCCCCCGCTGAGCCGGTAGAGCGGAATGTTGAGCTTGCCGGTCCAGCGCAGGCCGGTGGCGCCCATCGCCTGCGAGGCGCGCGAGTAGAACTTGTCGCCCAGCACGGCCACGGCGCGCAGTATGACGTGCCGGGACTTATGCGTCCATATGGGTGCAT
>JBIOVI010000040.1:0-45516 GCA_044867645.1 Solirubrobacterales bacterium
CCGCCGGAGGCCCACCGCCGACGACAGGACCCGCGGGCCAGGTGCTAAGTCCCGACCGTCTCCTCGACCGTCTCCTCGACCGGCTCGCGCTCAGGCGGCACCACGCCGCCCCGCTCGGTGCCGGCGATCAGCTCGTCGGGAGCCTTCTGCTCGGGGATGAAGCCGGACTTCATGCCGAAGTAGACAGCCTGGGGATGGTGAGCGACGATCGCCACCGTCGACTGCTCGGGCATCGCCGCGTAGCCGTCTGAAAGCGTCATGCCGATCTCCTCCAGGTCGAGCAGGCGCCAGACCTTCTCGTGCTCGGACTGGTCGGGGCAGGCCGGGTAGCCCCAGGAGTAGCGGCGGCCTTGGTCGAGGTCGATGCCGAGGTCGCGCCGTACGCCGGCGTGCAACCACTCGGCCAAGCCCTCGGCTGCCTGCACGCCGAGCCCGTGCGCGTAGAGCTGCTCGGCGAACTCGCCTTCGCGCTCCAGCCGCTCGATCAGCTCGGTCACCTCGGGGCCGACCGTGACTCCCTGCAGCGCGACCAGATCCCGCTCGCCGGAGTCAAGCGGCCGGAAGAAGTCGGCGAGACAGATCCGGTCGTGCTTGGGCTGACGGGGGAAGACGAGTCGCTCGAGCTCGCGCTCGGGGTCCTCCGGATCGAAGACGATCAGCTCGTTGCCCTCGGCGTTGCAGGGGAAGTAGCCGAGCCGCGCCCGTGGCTGGAGGTAATCCTGCTCACGCCACATCCGCTCCAACCGCGGCGCGAAACCCTCCTCCTCGTCGGTTCCCTCGATCAGCTCGCGCCAGGCCTCGCCCTTGACGCCTTTGCCGCCCCAGTGCAGCTTGAAGAGCACGTGGCGGTCGAGGTACGGGAAGACCTCGCCGAGGTCGATCTCGACCTCGCGCACGCCCCGGAAAGGGGGCTGGGGGATCGGGTTGTCGGTGCGGGCGACGGAGCGCACGCTCGCGTCGGTCGTGGGCGGTGCGTCGTCGACTACCGTCGGCTTCTCGCGCAGCTGCTGTGCCTCGGCGCGGATCCGCTCGACCAGCGCGTTGCGCGCCGCCTCATCGACCAGCGCGTCCATCGTGTCGAGGCCCTGGAAGGCGTCCTTGCAGTAGAAGACGCCGGGCTCGTAGACGTCGTCGGACTCCTTGCCGTGCGGGTAGAGCGTGCGGCGGCCGAAATCGCGGTTGATCGCTGCGCCGCCGATCAGCACCGGGAACTCCAGGCCGCGCTGGTGCAGCTCCTGCACGCAGATCGGCATCTGCTTCGAGGTAGAGACGAGCAGGGCGGAGAGGCCGATCGCGTCGGCCTCGTTCTCGACTGCGGCCTCGATGATCGTGTCGACCGGGACCTGCTTGCCGAGGTCGACGACGGTGTAGCCGTTGTTGGTGAGGATCGTGTTGACCAGCGACTTGCCGATGTCGTGGACGTCGCCGAACACGGTCGCGATCACGACCTTGCCCTTGGTGTGTCCCTCGATCCGGTCGAGGTAGTTCTCGAGCTGGGCGACGGCGCGCTTCATCACTTCGGCCGATTGCAGGACGAAGGGCAGGATCAGTTCGCCGGCGCCGAATTTGTCGCCGACCTCCTTCATCGCCGGCAGCAGTACCTCGTTGAGGGTGGGGACGGCGCCGATCTTCTCGACCGAGCGGTCGATCCAGTCCTCGACGCCGTCCTTCTTGCGGCGCAGGATGTGCCAGTGCAGGGCCTCCTCGGGCTCCATGCCCTCGGTCGGGTCGGCGGCCTCGCTCTCGGCCTCTTCGCCCTTCGACTCGAAGTGGGCGATGAAGCGCTCCAGCGCGTCCTCGCGGCGGTTGAAGACGAGGTCGTCGGTCAGCTCGCGCTCCTCGTCGGGAATCTCGCTGTAGGGCGTGATGTGGTTGGGGTTGACCATCGCCAGGTCGAGTCCCGCCTCGACGCAGTGGTGCAGGAAGACCGAGTTGAGGACCGCGCGCGGCCGCGGCGAGACGCCGAAGGAGACGTTGGAGACGCCGAGCGAGGTCTTGACGCCGGGGATCTCCGCCTTGATCCGGCGGATGCCCTCGATCGTCTCCACCGCCGAGGGCTTCCACTCGTCGTCGCCGGTGGTCAGGGTGAAGGTGAGCGCGTCGAAGATCAGCGCCTCCGGATCGAGGCCGTGCTCCTCGCAGGCGAGGTCGCGGAGTCGCTTCGCGATCTCCACCTTGCGCTCCGCCGTCTTTGCCATCCCCACCTCGTCGATCGTCAGCGCGATCAGCGCCGCGCCGTGGGCTTTCGCCAGGGGCACGACGACGTCGGCCTTGTCACGGCCCGCCTCGAGGTTGATCGAGTTGACGATCGCCCGGCCGGGGATCTGCTCCAGGGCAGCTTTCAGCACCTCGGGTTCGGTCGAGTCGACCTGGATCGGCGCCGGCTGGGTCAGCGAGATCCGCTTCACCACCGCGCCCATCTGCTCGTCCTCGTCCTGGCGCTCGGTCAGCGCCACGCAGACGTCGAGCACGTGGGCGCCGCCTTCGACCTGGTCTTCGGCGACCTGGACCAAGCCGTCGTAGTCGTCGGCGAGCAGCAGCTCCTTGGCTTTGCGCGAGCCCTGCGAGTTGACCCGCTCGCCGACCAGGGTCGGGCGCGGCTCCTGGACGAGCGCGGTCGAGGTCATCATCGAGGAGACCTCGATCGGTCCCGCCGCGGGTCGCTCCCCGGGGGTGAGGCCGTCGACCCGCTCGCGGATCGCGGCGATGTGCTCCGGCGTCGTCCCGCAGCAGCCGCCGACGATGCCGACGCCGTAGCGCTCGACGAACTCGCCCAGCGTCGCCGCCAGCGGCTCGGGCTTTTCGGGGAAGATCGTCTCACCGTCGGGACCCTGCAGGGGTAGGCCCGCGTTCGGGATGCAGTGGACCGGCAGCGGGCTGGTCTCGCCCAGGTAGCGGATCGCGTCGCGCATGTCCTCGGGCCCGGTCGAACAGTTGAGCCCGATCACGTCGACGTCGAGCGCACGCAGCGTCGTCAGCACCGCCCGGATGTCGGTGCCCAGCAGCATCTTGCCGCCGTTGGGCAGCAGCGAGACGCTGGTCTGGATCGGCAGCGTGCGGCCGGTCTCCGCGAACGCCTCGCGAGCGCCGAAGATCGCCGCCTTGACCTCGAGGATGTCCTGCGCGGTCTCGATGATGATCAGGTCGGCGCCGCCTTCGACCAGGCCTCGCGCCTGTTCGGCGAAGACCTCGACCAGGGTGGCGAAGGAGATGTCGCCGAGGGTCGGATCGGTCGACGCCGGCAGGAAGCCCGTCGGCCCGATCGAGCCCGCGACGAAGCGGTCCTCGCCGGCCGCCTTGCGGGCGATCTCAGCCGCCTTGGTGTTGATCTCGAGCGTGTGCTCGCCCAGGTCCCACTCTTCGAGCTTCAGCCGCGACCCCTGGAAGGTGTCGGTCTCGACCACCTCGGCGCCGGCCTCCAGCATCGAGGCGTGGACGCCCTCGATCACGTCGGGACGATGGAGGACCAGCGCCTCGTGGCATTTGCCCTCGAGCCCGCCGTAGTCGGCCTGCGTCAGCTCGAATTGCTCCAGGGTCGCGCCCATGCCGCCGTCGAAGACGACGACGCGCTCCTTGGTCGCAGCTATGAAATCGCGCTCTGACACGGTCAAAAGAGGTTAGATGGTCGCTCGTGAGACACGGATAGGGTGGAATCCGAGCAATGATCGATTCCCACACCCACCTCTTTCTCTGCGAGCGACCGGAGGCCGACCTCGTCGCGAGCGCGGCGGAGGCCGGGGTCACCCGGATGCTCAACGTGGGTCTCGGTGGCGAGGAGAACGCGGCGGCGATCGCCGCCGCCGAGCGGCATGCGGAGGTGTTCGCCAGCGTCGGTTGTCACCCCACCGAGGCGACGGGCTTCGACGACGCGCGGGCCGAGGAGATCGCGCGGCTGGCCGCTCACGAGAAGGTGCGCGCGATTGGCGAGACCGGGATCGACTACTACCGCGATACCGCCAGCCCCGCCGATCAGCGCCGTGCCTTCGAGGCGCAGGTCGAGATCGCCGTCGAGCTGCAGCTGCCGATCGTCATCCACGCGCGCGACAAAGACGGCGAGACGGCGGCGATCGACGAGATCTTCGACCTGCTCGACGCGAAGGCGGGCGAGAACCCCGTGATCCTGCACTGCTTCTCGGCGCCTTGGCGGGTCACCGACGCGGCGGAGCGGGGCTGGCACTGCTCCTTCGCCGGCCACACCACCTATCCCGGCTCTGGCGAGCTGCGCGAGGCCGCCCCGAAGGTGCCGGACGAGCTGATCCTGGTTGAGACCGACGCGCCTTACCTGGCGCCGCAAACGGTGCGGGGCAAGCCGAACGAGCCCGCCTACGTGGTCGACACCGCTCGCGTCGTCGCCGAGGCGCGCGGCGTCTCCTACGAGCAGCTGGAGCGGACCGTCGAGGCGAACGCCCGCGCCCTCTTCGGCTGGTAGGGGTCGGCCCGCGGCGATGGGAGTCCGCTAGTGGTCAGGCTCGGGCAGAACTTCCTCGCCGATCCCAACCTGCTCGACGCGATCGTCCGCGACGCCGAGCTGGCGTCTGGAGACGTGGTGTTGGAGGTGGGAGCGGGGGAGGGGGTGCTGACGGAGCGCCTCGCCGCCGCCGCGGAGCACGTCCATGCGGTCGAGCTCGACCGCGGCTTGGAGGCGACGCTGGCGCCGCTCGTTGAGCGCTCCGGCGTCGAGCTTCACTGGGGCGACGCGATGAAGCTCGACCTCGCCGGACTCGATCCCGCGCCGACCGCGGTCGTCTCCAACCTCCCCTACTCGATCGCCACCCCGTTGATCCTGCGGACCGTCGAGGAGTTGCCCTCGGTGCGGCGCTGGACCGTGATGGTCCAGCGCGAGATAGCCGATCGCCTGCGCGCGGCACCCGGCAGCCGCACCTACGGGTCGCCGAGCGTGCTCGTGCAGCTGGCCTGCGAGGTGCGATTGCTGCGCACCGTGGACCCGGCTGTGTTCCGGCCCCGGCCGCGGGTCGAGTCGGCGATCCTCGCGATGCGGCGCAGCGGGGGCGCCGCCGACCCCGCCACCCGCGAGCTGGTCCGCGCCGCCTTCGCCCACCGCCGCAAGTCGCTGCCCCGCTCGCTGGAGCACGTCCGGCCCGGCTCGCTCGACGCCGCCCGCGCCGCGCTGCGTGAGCTGGGGCTTGCCGAGGACGCTCGTGCCGAGGCGCTCGGACCCGAAGATTTCGCCGCGCTGGCGGCGAGACTGCACTCCAGCGACTGAGTTCCTGCTCGATGCGAATCCAAGCTCCCGCCAAGCTCAACCTCTGCCTCTTCCTCGGGCCGCGCCGAGCCGACGGCTTGCACTCGCTCTGCTCGCTGTTCGAGCCGCTGGCCCTGGCAGACGCAATCGAGGTATCCGCGGCGGAGCGCGACGAGGTCGTCTGCGCCGCGGTCGAGGGAGAGAACCTCGCCGCTCGGGCGCTCGCCGCGCTGCGCGAGCACGGCTGGGACCGCGCGCCGCTGCGGATCGAGATCGAGAAGCGGATTCCCGTCGCCGCCGGGCTCGGCGGCGGCAGCGCCGATGCGGCGGCGGTGCTGCGCCTGGCGCGCGACTCCGCTTCCGGGGCCGGCAGCGCGATTCCAGACCTCGCGGCGATTGCCGCCATGCTGGGCGCCGACGTCCCGTCCCAGCTCGTCCCGGCGCTCTCGCTGGTGCGGGGTGCTGGGGAGGACGTCGAGAGATTGCCCGAGCCGGCGCCGCACGCTGTCGTGCTCTTGCCCGGAGGCGGCGGCCTGAGCACCGCGGCGGTCTTCGCCGAGGCCGACAGGCTCGGGCTCGGTCGTAGCGACGAGGAGCTGGACTCGCTCGCGACCGACCTGCGGAGGGAGGTGAGCGCCGGGACCTCGCCGCTCGACTACCGCGACCTGCTCGCCAACGATCTCGAGCCGGCGGCGCGCTCGCTGCGACCGGATATCGGCGAGGCGCTCGACGCCTTGCGCGAAGCCGGCGCCCCGCTCGCCCTGCTCACCGGCTCCGGGCCGACCGCTTTCGGACTTTTCCCCACCCTGGTGGGGGCAAGGTCGGCTGCGGCGCGCCTCGACCGCGACGACGCGATCGTCTGCGAAGCTGGCCGCGCCCCGTGAGGCTCCGCGTCCAGTGAAACTCCAGCTCCCAGAGGACCGTCGCCGCCGGCGCCTCGTGCTGGTCGGGATCGCCGCGGCGATCGCCGCCGGCTACTACCTGATCGGCCGCGTCATCCCCCACGACGACCTCCAGCAGCTGTTGGAAGACATCTCCAACACGCTCGGCGCCTGGACCTACCTGCTTGTTGGCACCTTTGCCTTCGCCGAGACCGGCGCCTTCGTCGGCCTCGTCGTCCCGGGCGAGACCGTGATGCTGCTCGGCGGCGCGGTCGCCGGCCAAGGGGCGATAGACATCTACCTGCTGATCGCGATCGCCTGGTTCGCGGCTTGGGCGGGTGACACGACCAGCTTCTTCCTCGGCCGCCGGCTGGGCCGCGAGTTCGTGATGCGCCACGGCCCCCGCTTCGGGATCAGCCACGAGCGCTTCGAGAAAGTCGAGGACTACTTCTCCCGCCACGGCGGCAAGACGATCTTCATCGGCCGCTTCATCAGCCTCGTGCGCGCCTTCGCCCCCTTCATTGCCGGCAGCTCGGGGATGCGTTACCGCGCCTTCGTCCCCTACAGCGTCCTCGGCACCGGGCTCTGGGCCAGCGCCCACATCCTGATCGGCTACTTCTTCTCGCGCAGCATCGACACCGCCGCCAAGTACGCGGGGCGTGGCGCCTTCCTGCTCGGCACCCTGATCGCAATCGCCGTCGGCTCGGTGTTCCTCTACCGCCGCCTCCGGGTGCCCGAGAACCGACGTGCGGCCGTGCGCTGGATGGAGGAGCGCCGGGCGACCCGCTGGCTGGTCGTGTTGGGGCGGCGCTTCCGGCCGCAGCTGCGCTTTCTCTGGGACCGGGTCACCCCCGGCGGCACCTTCGGGCTCGAGTTCACCTCGCTGATGGCGGTGCTGGCCGTCGGCGCCTTCGTCCTCGTCGCCTACACCTCGATCGTCAGCGGCGACGCCGGTCCGACCCCCGGCGATCAGACCGCGATCGACATCGCCGAAAGCCTGCGCACCGGCTGGCTGGTCGACGTCGCCAAGGTCGTCACCGCGCTCGGCGGGGCCCTGGTCTACTCGCTGGCGGCGCTGTGCGCGGTGGCCCTCGCGGCCCGCCGCCGCTGGGCCGAGGTTGGCGTGCTGCTGGCGGGGCTGGCGATCGTCTTCGTCGGCGTGCACGAGTTGAAGGTCGCGGTCGACCGCCCCCGGCCCCCCGGCGGCCTCGTCGATGCCGAGGGCTCGTCCTTCCCCAGCGCCCACGCCGCCTACTCGACCTTCTACGTCTGGCTCGCGGTGACGATCGTGATGCGACTTCGCGTCGGGATGGCACGCGGCGCGGCCGTCGTCGTGGCCGGGATCGGCCTCACCGCTCTCGTCGGTCTTTCGCGCGTCTACCTCGGTGTCCACTACATGAGCGACGTCAACGCGGGCTGGGCTCTGGGCGCCGTCGCCTTCTCGCTCTGCGCTGCGATCGCCCTCGTCGTCTCCACCCTGCGGTCTTCGGACTTGCCCTTGCGCCAGAATGGAGCCAGTGCTGCTGCCGCTCGCCCTGCAGAAGATCGAAAATGAGTACGTGCTCTTCGGCGCGGCCGGGCTGATCAGCTTGGTCGCCTTTATCGGGCTGATCCTTGTGCCCGCGGTCAGCTCCTACGGACGGCTCTGGGAGAAGGCGGTTGCGGGTGCGTTGTCGGTGATTGTCCTCGTCGCCCTGGTGCTGACCGGAGTCGTCGTCGGCCTCGCGTTCGTCTACTACTACAACGACATCGTCGAAATCCTCGGCTAGGCCGGGATAATGCGCCGATGCCAGCTACCCCCAAAGGGCAAGAAGCCCCTGCAAATCGGGCCGAGGAGGGGACCCTCGACGCGCTTTCCGAGGCGGTCGAGTCGGGCGCCGGCCTGCCCGCCGTGGCGCGGGCGGCGGCCCGGGTGCTCGACGCCAGCGTCGCTCTGCTCGAGCGCTCGGGAGCGGTGCTCGCGGTGGCCGGAGCCTCGCCCGACCAGGAGGAAAAGCTGCTTGCCGGCGGGGAGCGGGTGACGAAAGTGGAGCTGCGCGTCGCCGACAGCGTCGTCGGTGAGCTGCGCTACCGGGCCAAGGCGGCCCCCGACCCGGCGATTGCCCGCATGGTGACGACCCTGCTGGCGCTGGAGCTGGAGCGCTCCCGCGCCCCGGATTGGCAGAGCGAGGAAGTCGCCGGGACGTTCGTGGCCGCGGTGCTGGCCCGCGAGGTGACCGACCGCGGCGACATCGTTGCCCGTGCCGCCGAGCTCGGCACCGACCTGGAGAAGGGCGCGGGAGCGATCGTCGTCCGCGCGGCCCCGCGCACCGCTCAGACCGGTGAGTGGCGGGAACGGGTGCTGACCCTGGCGATGCGGACGCTGCGCTCGCTCGCTCCCGGCGCGCTGGCGACAGCGGACGCGGGCGAGGTCACGACGGAGATCGCGGTGATCGTCCCTGCCGAGAGCGAGGAGCGACTGCAACGAGCCGCGGCCGGGCTCGCCCGGGAGCTGGAGGACGCCCTGCCGAGCTTCCATCTGACGATCGGCGCAAGTCGCCGCCTCAGCGATCCGGTCGACCTCTACCGGGCCGGCCACGAGGCGCGGCTGGCGGTCAACGTCGGCGAGGCCGAGGGCCGCCTCTTGCTGGCCTTCGAGGACACCGGCGCCTACCGGCTGCTGCTGCCGGCGATGAGCGAGGACCCTGGCGAGCTGGAGCGGTTCTTCGCCGAGACCGTCGAGCCGCTCGCCGCCTACGACGACCAGTACGAGACCGAGCTGGTGGCCACCGTCGAGGCCTACCTGGCGAACGACGGCAACGTCGCCGCCACCGCCAAACAGCTCTTCACCCACCGTCACACGATCCGCTACCGGCTGGAGCGGGTCCGCGAGCTGTGCGGCCACGACGTCTCCGCCACCGAGGGCCGCGAGAAGCTCGGCCTCGGCCTCAAGGCGATGCGGGTCCTGGGCATCGCCTCGCCCCGTGGGCCGGCGCTGGAACCCGGCGCGGAGGGCGGCAAGGTGCCGCGAAGCTCGGAGGAGTAACGATGACCGAGGTCCACATCTACGACCCGCAGACCCTCTACCGCCACTGGGAGGACGAGCAGTGGAGCCCTTTCGCGATCGACCTCGACCGGGATCGCGATCAGTGGGGCAGCCTGGGCGCGGAGGACCGAGGCCTGATCTTCTGGGTGCTCTCCTCGCTGATGGTCGCCGAGGAGCGGATCACCACGAAGTTCTCTGGCCTGGTGGCCGCCTACGGCAGCGAGGAGGAGGCGACGTTCCTGGCGACGCAGCAGGTCGACGAGGCGCGCCACATGCAGTTCTACGCTCGCTTCCAGGACGAGGTCGTCGCCGACCCCGCCGCGATCGGCGCACACGTAGAGCGTGCTCGGGAGCAAGTCTCCCCGGCCTTTCGCGCGATCTTCGACACGGCGCTGGTGGAGGCGCACGAGCGACTCGTCGCCAATCCGGGGGACTCGGCGGCCAAAGTCCGGTTCGTGACCCTCTACCACCAGATCCTCGAGGGCACGCTCGGGCTGACCTCGTTCAACTTCGTCACCGGCTACCTCGAGCGCGAGGGACTGCTGCCGGGGTTCGTGGCGGGCTACTCGAAGATCCACCACGACGAGCAGCGCCACATCGGCTACGGCACCTGGTACCTGAGAGAGGCCGTTGCCGCCGATCCGGCCCTCGGCGACGTCGTGCGCGACACGCTGCGCGAGCTGCTGCCGCTAGTCGCCGAGTCGCTCACCCCGCCCGATCGCGAGGGCACCGATTGGGACGCGCTCGGCGCGAGCGCCGAGCAGATCCGCGACTTCGCCCTCGGCGGGCTTACGCGCCGGCTGCAGATCGTCGGCGTGCCTTTGTCGACGCTGTAGCGACAGCTGCGGCCCCTTAAGCTTGAGGCGCTCCTTGGGGAGTGGTGTAGTGGGTAACACTCGGCACTTTGGATGCCGCATCCCCGGTTCGAACCCGGGCTCCCCAGTCTCCTCCACCACGTGCTTCCGGTTCGACCGGCGAACCTTTCTGTCTGCGACATTTGGCAGCATGTGACAGATGCCGCCGACAGGACCGAGCTACACAAGGGAGGAGGCGAAAGCCGCGATCGCCGCTTCGAAGTCATGGGCCGAGAGCCTGCGAAGGCTTGGCCTCTGCACGACGGGCGGAGGGTGGCGGATCCTCAAGAAGTACGTCGAGATCTGGGAGATCTCGACAGCGCATTTCGACCCAGAAGCGGCGCGCCTAGAGAACTTGAGACGGAGGCAGCGACCGTTGGCGCAGGTGCTCGTCGAGGAATCGACCTACCCCCGCAAGGACGTCAAGCGCCGGCTGCTCGCGGAGGGGTTGAAGGAGCCGAGATGCGAGCTCTGCGGTCAGGACGAGATCTGGCGCGGCCGTCCAATGTCGATGATCCTGGATCACATCAACGGGGTTCGCGCCGACCATCGCCTGGAGAACCTGCGGATGATCTGCCCCAATTGTGCCGCGACGCTCGATACGCATTGTGGGCGGAGAAACCGGATCAAGCGTGCCAGGCGACGATGCCGTCGTTGCCGGGAGACCTTCGTCCCCGCTTATGCGAAGCAGCAGTACTGCTCACGCACATGTGGGGTTCGGTGGGATCGATCGGCGGTGGGGAGCACTCGCGCAGGGCTACGGGGCGTACCGTCACCGAGTGCGCGCAAAGTCGAGCGACCGCCCTTTGAGCAGCTGATCGAAGAAATCGAGGCGACGAGCTACCTGGCCGTCGGTCGCAAGTACGGCGTTTCCGACAACGCGGTTCGCAAGTGGGTCCGCTTCTACCGCAACCAGATGGAGCGGGAAGCGACCGCTCGCGAGGCCGCCCCGAACGAGGGTTGATCGGCGGCGTGCGACTGCAAATTGGCCGTTTTGCCTAGACGAGTATCAACCCGCAAATTGCGGATTTCTTGGCCGATGGCGTCCGCTCGCTTCGACAAGGTCTCGACGTGGCGACGGACACACCCATCCGCTCCAGGACGCGCGAACGCTCCGGCGCGGGCCAGCTTGCCCGTGAAGTGTCCTCGCTGCAGGCGGAGCTGCTCGGCAAGCTGCACGATGAGATGGGGGGTGGGGACGCGGCCCTCTTCGCCGCCGCCGCGCAGAAGCTGGCCGAGGAGTTCGGCTCGGTTACGGCGACGACGGTCGGCACGCTCTGGGAGCGCGACGACAACGGGGCCGGCAAGGCAGAGGGGACGGGGGAGCACCCGAGCCTCTACCGGCCGGGCCAGATGCGCCGCCGCCTCGATCAGCTGCTCGAGTGCAACGTGCGCTACGAACAGCCCTTTGCCCTTGTCGTCTTCGACGTCGAGGGGCCGGGGGCGCGCAGCGACGACGGCACCGGTGGCCGGCAGACGGCGTTGGCCGTAGTGGGGGCGGCGCTGAGCGAAAGCGTCCGCCTGGTCGACGAGACCTTTCGGCTCGAGGAGGACGCGCTGTGCGTCTTGGCGCCGGGCCAGGACACGGTCGGGGGGGTGCAGATGGCCGAGCGCCTGCTGGGTCGGCTCGACGATCTCGAGCAGGCCGGCGGCCTGCGGATAAGGATCTCGGCCGGCGTCGTCGCCTGCCCGGAGCACGGCATCGATGCCGACCGGCTTCTCCACAGCGCTGACGAGGCGATGTGGCGGGCGCGTGCGGTCGGCCAGCCGGTGGGCGTTGGCGCTCTGGAGTCGCGGCTCGTGCAAGATCGCTGACAGATTCCCGAAATCTGTCCATAACTGGTGTAAACCCGGGATACCGGTGCCAGAATGCTGCGCATGCCGGGAATCAGAACCAATGCGGCTGCCGAAGTCTTGGGAGTCAGCCCCAACACGCTGCGCAGCTGGGAGCGCCGCTACGGCTATCCGACGCCGAAGCGAACCCCCGGCAACCACCGCAACTACGAGCTGGTCGAGCTGCAGACGCTGCGCGACGCGCTGGCGACGACGGGCAACATCTCTTCGGCGATCGAGCTGGCGCGCCAGCGACAGGAAGAACCAGCTAGCGGCGACGTCCTCCTCATCGCCTTCGAAAGCTTCGACGAGGGCGCCGCCGATCGCGCGATCGAGGAGAGCCTGGCGATCCGGCCGCTGGAGCGAACCGTGGAGGAGCTGCTGCTGCCGGCGATCGACGAGCTGGCTGCCGGCCCCGAGCGCGAGGCGGAGCTCGAGTTCGCCGCTCGCTGGGCGATGGGCTGGCTGCATGGCGCCCGCCGACTTGCCTCCGCCGCATCGCGCCCCGCCGGCATCTTGCTGCTCGACTCCAGCCGCGGCTCCGACGCCGAGGCGGTCCACGCCCAGGCGCTCGACCTCGCTTTGCGGCGGGCCGGGTTCCGCGTGCTGATGCTCTCCGATGAGCTCGGCGAGGAGCGGATGGCGCGCGCTCTCAGCGCGCTCGAGCCGACCGCGATCATCCTCTGCGGCCCCGGTGCCGACACGCCCTCCGCGGTGCAGCTGATCCGCAAGATTCGCGACGCGGGCTTCGACGCGCCGCTCTTCGGCTTCCGCGCCAGCGGCCTGATCGGCGACGCGATCCCCGTCGCCGGCGAGCGTCCCAGTGAGGTGACGGGGATGCTCAACGCGGACCTGCGCCGGCGTGCTTCGCAGGCCTTCGCCTGACCGGGCGCTGTAACCACTTGGTAGCAAGCTAGTTACTTCTTCGACACGCGCAGGCGGCAACGTGGGCCTCGATGCACGTCCCACTCTCGCCGCGTCCCCGCCTGCGGCCGGGGACCGTCACGATCGCCTGCCTACTGCTGCTCGCCGCACCGGTCACCGCGGGCGCCGTCGTTTCCGACGTGCAGCCGATCGACGGGCCGAGCGCCGACGTGATCGACATCGCCGACGCGGCGATGTCGGAAGACGGGACCGGCGGGATCGTCTACTTGAAACGAGTCGGCGGCCGCGCCCACGTCTTTGCCGCCCAGTTCCGCGGCGGCGCCTGGCGGCCCCCGCAGCGCGTCGACGTCGGCCAAAACTTCGACTCGAGCTGGGCGCGAATCGGCGCCGGGGACGGAGGCCGCCTGGTCGTCACCTGGGTGCAGGAGTTCGGGCTCGAAAGCGACCGGATGTTCTCGGCAACGCTGGATCCCGGCGCAAACGGCTTCCAGTCTCCGGTTCCGATCGACTTCAACGTCGGCGAGGCAACCTCGACCTATCCCGACCTGGCGATGAACCGGGGTGGGCAGGCCTACCTCGTCTACCGAGTCGTCACCGACACCAGCCCCGCCAACCCGCCGGGCTACGTCGGCGCCGACGTGCGTGTCGCCCGCTACAACGGCCGCCTCTGGTCGGTGCTGGGGACGCCGGTCGACCGCGTCATCTCGGCGCCGGTTCGGCTGCCCGACGATGCCAACTCGCCCAAGGTCGGGATCGACGTGCAGGGCGGTGGCGTCGTCGCCTGGCAGGAGCCCGACGATGAATTCGTCGATCGGATCTGGGCCCGGAGGCTGTTCGGCACCAGCGTCGGCATCGCCCTCCAGGTCAGTCCGTCCAGCTGGGAAGGGGCGCCCTTGCGGGGTCCGGCGGACGCGTTCTCGCTCGACGTTTCCGGCTTCGGTCAGGCGGCGGTGGCTTTCCGCCAGCAGCCCGGGCAGGCGAGCAAGCTCAGCGCGCCGCGGGCGATGGTCAACGAGATGGCCGATGTCTTCTCCGAAGCGGCCGGCAAGTTCGGCCAGGCTCTTCTGATCGACGGCGGTCCGCTGGGCGGTCTGGGCGTCCCTAGCATCGGGGTGGACCCACGGGGTCTCTTCGCTGCCGGCTTGTCCGCGGGCGCGGCGTCTCTGCTCGGGACCGGCGACGACGCGGCAGCCGCTCCGGTCAAGCGTCTCGACGACGGCAGCAGCGCCGTGGCCGGAAATCCCCTGGTCGACCTGGCGGAAACCGGCGCCGCCGTCGCGGCCTGGCGCGAGCTGACGGGCGGTGCCGGCACGGTCGGCGTCCAGGAGCGCCGCGCGGACGGCGTCATCGAGCCGACCGCACTCAGCGCTCCGAACGGTGGCGGCGTGGGGCGGATCGTCATCGGTGGCTCCGGGCTGGGAGACGCGATCCTCGCCTGGGAGCAGGGCAGCGGCGCGAACGCGCAGATCGCCGCCGACGTCATCGACGCGCCGCCCGACCCCTTTTTCATCCTGCTTCCAGAAGGCTGGCGGCGCAAGAAAAGGATCCGGATCGCCTGGGACCGCTCCCACAACGCTATCGGCCGGGTTCGCTACTCGGTCAGCGTCGACGACGAGCCGGTGGTGGAGAACCGCAAGGCCCTTCACGCCAGCCTCAGCCCCGACGCGATCGGCGACGGCCGTCACAAGATCCAGGTATTCGCGGTCGACGAAGCCGGTCAGGAAACCGGCAGCCGCATCGGACCGCTCAAAGTCGACCGCACCGCCCCGCGGGTGGAGCTGCGTCATCGCGGCCGCAAGCTGATCGTGAGCGTCACCGACGGGCCTCTTCCTTCGGGCTCGGGGCTCCGTCGAGGATCGGTCAGGGTCTCGTTCGGCGATGGCCGGGCGGCTGCCTCCGCGTCGGCGCGCGTGCCTCGGCGAAGCGGAGGCAAGCTCCGAAAGGCAGGAAAGGGACGCGCGCCCACGGTTCGCGTCGCTCATACCTTCGAGCGTGGCGGGCGCTACAGCCTGACGGTGCGGGCACGCGACCGCGCTGGCAACGCGACCAAGTACCAGCGAAGGGTCGGCGTGGGATGAACTCAGTCGCCCGTCGCCTGCCCTTCTTGCTCGTGGTCCTTGCCCTGCCGGTGCTCGCCCACCCCGCTTCGGCGCCGGCCTTTTACGGCAACTTCTCCAGCGGCACCGACGGCGCCGAATTGATCTCGGCCGACTACGCCCGCCTCGAGCAGGGCGACGACACGACGGACTACGCGGCGATCTCTGCCGACGGCCGCTACGTGGCGCTCCAGACCCGCGCGCGCAACTTCTTCGCCGACGACGACCCCGATCCGCCGGGCCGGTTTCGCGCCGGCGGATTGTTCCGCTTCGACCTGCAGACGCGGGCGCTGAAGAAGATCGCCGACGGCAGCGTCTTCGACGAAGAAGACCCCGAGCACCCCCTCGTTCGCCTCGGTGCTTCGAAGCCCTCGATCAGCTCCAACGGCCGCTATGTCGCCTTCTCGACCGCCGAGCCGCTCGTCGCTGGCGACACCAACGAAAACCTCGACGTCTACGTACGCGACATGGATCTCCCGATCGGCGATCTCGGTGCCTTCGACCTCGTCTCCGCTCGCGACGGCAGTCAGGTTCCGGCGAGCTATGGCCCGGCCGCGTTCCCGCTCCCCGGCAGCGAACCGGGCGCCGACGTCTCGCGTGGCGTTGCGATCTCAGCCGATGGCCAGAAGGTGGCGTTCCTGACCGAAGCTCCCTCCGACCTCCCGGCGAGCGGCAGCGTCGACGTCCCCGCCGGACAGGTCTTTCTCCGCGACCGCGGCACCGACTCGACGACGCTGGTTACCGCGATCCGGGACTCCGAAAGCGGCGCGATGACCCAGCAGCCGGCCGGGGGGGCGGTCGGCGCGGCGCTCAGCGCCGACGGCACGACGGTCGCCTGGACCGGCGGCAACGCCGCCTCCCAAACCCGCTTTCTCAATGGCGAGAACTCGGCGCCGTCCTTTCTCTACTACCTCTGGCGGAGGATCGCGGACGGTCCCGGCGCGCCGACCCGGCGCATCACTGGTATCGCCGACCCCGAAGATCCTGGCTGCCCACCCGGCGAACCATTCTTCGATCAAGGTCAGCTCGGGCCCTGCTTCGGACCGCTCACCGACCAGGAGGGATTGCGCGCCGGGATCATCTCCCAGCTGCCGGCGATGAGCAGCGACGGCTACACCGTCGCGTTCTTGACCGGTGCCGGTCCACGCCCGATCCCCAACACCGGGCCGGGGCTCGACCTGTTCCTCACCGAGATGAACCCCGGCCTGAGCCGCAAGCAGGCGACGGTCGAGCTGACCCGCGACCCGCCCAACAACGACCCGGCGGCAAGTCCGCCGCTCACCAGTCTCGCGATGTCCTCCGGCGGCCGTTACGCCGCGATCACGACGGTCCGCACCAAATTCATCCTGCCGGCGCTCCAGCTGCTTGGGGAACCGCGAGCGGTGCCGGGCGTCCAAGAACTGTACGTGGTCGACTTCGAGAATCGCACCATGGAACGGGTCGCCCACTCGATCGTCGGCGGCGACATCGACGGGGACGTCAAGGAGGGTTCCACGATCTCCGCCGATGGCAGCCGTGTCGCTTTCACCTCGTTCGCGGGCAACCTTTTCTTCGGCGACGCCAACCAGCGTGCCGATGCGTTCGTCGCCACTCTTCAACCCGACCCCGGAGCCGCGCCGCCGCCGCCACGGCCGGGCGCGGGCGGCCCTGCCGGAACGATCGAAGTCGACCGGGGTGGCCCTCAAATTCGAGTCCGGGTCAAGCCGAAAGCCGGCGGCGCGATCGAGCTCTCGGTCTCGGTCCCGGCCGCCGGCGGAGTCAAGGCGGTAGCCAAGGCGCGAGCTGGCAGCCCGCGCAAGCTCCGTACCCTTGCCGCCGCTGACGGGCGTGCGGCGGGTACGAGTCGCAGCATCGTTCGCCTTCTGCTCCGTCCCGTCGCTCGCTATCGAGCCGAGCTGCGCGAACGCGAGGCGATCCCGGGTCGCGTCGCGGTCGGCTATGTCGCTTCGCGCAGCGGCCGCCGCGCGAACGCCTCGGTTCGGGTCGTTTTCCGGCAGACGCCAACCCCTGCAAAGCGTCACCGCAGGGGTCGGAAGTGAACTACCGGTCACCAACTTGTGTCGATCTGGAGAAGTCGTTGATAACACCGTGTAACGCAAACGTAGAAGTCCTGTGAAGCGGCTTGACAGAGCCATATCCGGCGCACAACCCTGGCGCCGCAAGGTTCAGTCGATGAAAGGAATAACTCTTATGAGCCGCACTCTCAGCGCCCCGCGGTGGGGCTTGAGCGCTGCCTTGACCGGGGCTCTCGCCCTGGCCCTGGTGTTTGGCCTGGCATCCCAGGCGAACGCCGCGTTCTCGCTCGGCAAATGTGCCGGCACCAGCATCACCGGCGAAGGTGGGTCCTTTGCCCGTGACGCCCACGGCCAGTTCAACTTCAGCCTGCAGAAAATCTACTGCCCGGGCTCTTCGCTCAACGTGACCTACAAACCCGAAGGAAGCGGTGCCGGAGTCACGGCGATGATCAACCGCGGTCTCGAACCGCGCTTCGGTCAAACCGACGACCCCCCGACGCCCGAACAGGTCGCACAGATGAATGCCGGTACGACCAAACCGGGAGAAGACGCCAACCCCAACGACAACGGCAAAGTCCATGTCGTTCCGTCCGCGGTCGGCTCGGTGGTCGTGCTTGTCAACTTCCCCAACGGCTGCAACCCCGAATCGATCACCGATGACAACTTCCGAACCGTCACCCAGGCCACCATTACCGGCGACGCCTCGAAAAAAGCCCTGTTGCGTGTGCGCTTCCCCAAGGAAGCGTTCGAGAAAGTCTGGGCGCAGGGAGGCGCAGGATCGCCCGCGGCCCCACTGATGAAATGGAGCGACATTCCGGGACTGTCCGGGATCGTCGCCTGTGAAGTGCCGATCATCCGTGTGGTTCGCTTCGACCAGTCGGGTACGACCTTCACGCTGAAGGACTACCTGAACTCGATCAACCCGGCGCGCGAATGGAAGACCAAATTCTCGACGACCGGCACCAACCTCACCCGCGAGTGGCCCGGAGCGGAATTCGGCTCCGGCGGTCAGTGCGGTGCGACGGAAGCCCCCGGGAAAAAACCCGACACGGAAGACCACCTGACCAGCAATTGCGCCAAAGGCAACGGCGAACTGATCAAAAAACTGAAAGAAACCGACGGCTCGATCGGGTACTCCGACCTGGCGACCGCCCGCAACAACAACCCGACCTTTGCGGTCAACCCCAAACCCGAACCGGTAGCCACCCCGGATCTCTACTGGACCCAGGTGCAGAACGGCTCGAACGCGTTCACCGAGCCCACCGATGACCCCAACGGTTACCTGACCACGACCGGCATCGGCGCGGGACCCCACAAGGGGGCCAACTGTCTCAACGCAACGTTCAAAAACGTGCCGGCGAACACGCTCGGCGACTGGTCGCAGACCAGCGGCGTCAACTCGGCCGCGGGCTACGGGATCTGCACCCTTACCTATGGCCTGGTCTTCGACGACAACGCCGCGACCTGGGGCAACACCCCGGCCGAGGAGGCGAAGGCCCGCACGGTCAAGGACTACTGGGAAAGCGCCGTTTCCGCCGCCTCTCAGGCCCTCCTGTTCCCGGCGGACTACGCGGAACTCCCACCCTCGATCCTGGCGATTTCCCGCGCGGGCGTGCAGGAATTCGACTGGAACAAGGCCGGCAGCGGCGGTGGCGGTGGCGGCGGCTCGACCGGAGGGGGCGGCGGCGGCTCGACCGGCGGCGGCAGCCCGCTCCCGGTAAAGCCGAGCAACCAGTTCTCGCTGCTGCGCAAAACGATCTCGTCCAAAACCGGAGGGGCGACCGTTTCGGTCAAGCTTCCCGGTGCGGGCAAGCTCGAAATGCTCGGCACCGCCAAAGCCGGCAAAGGCAAGATCAAGGTCGGGCGCGTGGTGCTGACCGCCAACAAAGCGGGCAGCTTCGAACTGGCGCTGAAGCCGAGCGCGGCGGCGAAGAAAGCGCTGCGTGAAAAGGGCAGCCTGCGGGTGACCCTCGAGTTCACCTTCACGCCCACTGGGGGCGACGCAAAGACGACGACCTCCAGCGTGACGCTGAAGTTGAAAGAGCAGAAAAAAGGAGGCCGCCACTAGGCGAGCCTCTCCATAGCCGGCGCATTGCGGCGCCCGGGCTCCTCGCGAGCCCGGGCGCCGTGCCGGTGATGGGGACACCGAAAACGCGGTAGACGAGGGGGCAGATTGAACGACGAGCAGCAACAGCAATCCACGCGCAGGGGTCTCGGGCGCCTTCCGGTGCGGCCGCCTCAAGTGAATGGGCGCGATGTCGCACAAGCGGTCGGCGAGCGGCTCGCCGCGATCGGTCGTTGGTTCGCGAAGGACCCGCTCAGCACCGTCCTGATCGTCGCCTCGATCGTCCTTGCCTTCCTCTTCTTCGACCTGCTCGGCCAGATCCAGCCGAGCACGCAGGGCGAACGCATCCCCCTCAGCCGGGTCTCCAAGCTTTCGGAGCACAAACAGATCGCCGAAGCAACCCTGCTCGATCAGGATGCGCGCGTCCTGATCGAGACCAAAGAAGGCCGCCTCCTTTACGCCGCCTACCCCGAGTCGGATGCCCAGACCTCCGAAATGGTCAAGCGGCTCACGGCGGGCGGCGCCGTGGTTCAGGTCGACCAGCAATGGGATAAGCCGGCGAAGCAGATCGTCGTCCAGTTCCTGATCCCGATCCTGCTGCTCGTCTGCCTCTTCGTGCTCTTCACCCGGCTCGGCCAGGACGCTGGCGCCGGCGCGTTCGCCGGCTTCTCGAAGTTCACCGGCAAGGGCCGCAAGCGCAAGGCCGGGGCACCCGGTCGCACCACCTTCGACAATGTCGCCGGCGCCGGCGAAGCCGTCGCCGAGCTGCGCGAGATCCGCGACTACCTCGCCAACCCGGGCAAATACGCGACCGTCGGCGCCCGCGCCCCCAAGGGCGTCCTCCTGGTCGGGCCGCCCGGCACCGGCAAGACCCTGCTCGCCAAGGCGACCGCCGGTGAGGCCGACGCCGCGTTCTTCTCGCTCTCCGGCTCGGACTTCGTCGAGTCGCTGGTAGGCGTCGGCGCCGCCCGCGTGCGCGACCTCTTCGCCAAGGCGCGCAAGATGGCCCCCGCGCTCGTTTTCATCGACGAGCTCGACGCCGCTGGGCGCAAGCGCGGCGCCGGCGTGGGGCAGGGGAATGACGAGCGCGAGCAAACGCTGAACGCGCTGCTGGTCGAGATGGACGGCTTCGGTGGCGACGCCGGCATCGTCGTTCTCGCCGCCACCAATCGCCCCGACGTCCTCGACCCCGCGCTGCTGCGGCCGGGGCGTTTCGACCGCCAGGTGACGGTCGATGTGCCCGACGTCCACGGCCGGCTCGAGATCCTCAGCCTCCACTGCGGCAACCGGCCGCTCGCACCCGGCACCTCGCTGGATCAGATCGCCAAACTGACCTCCGGCTTCAGCGGTGCCGAGCTGGCCAACGTGATCAACGAGGCGGCGTTGCTGACGGTGCGCGAAGGCCGGGTCGAGATGGACCAAGAGACGCTCGAGGAGGCGATCGACCGGGTCGTCGCCGGCCCGGCGCGCAAGAGCCACGCGCTGACCCGCGAGGAGCAGTGGGTGATCGCGATCCACGAGTCCGCCCACGCCGTGGTCACGACCTCGATCGGGCAGAAGGTCTCGGCACAGAAGCTCTCGATCGTCGCCCGCGGCCGTCAGCTCGGCACCGCCGCGAGCATGCTCACCGACCGCGATGCCGTGGTGATGCAGGAGCCGGACATGCGCCGCCACCTGATCTCGATCGTCGCCGGCTACGCAGCCGAGAAGATGGAGTTCGGCGTCGTCTCCACCGGTGTCCACGACGATCTTCACGCCGCCACCGGACTGGCCCGGCAGATGGTCACCTCCTACGGCATGTCCGACGCGCTCGGCCCGGTGACGATCGGCGAGAAAGCGGGCGAGGTCTTCCTCGGCGCCTCGCTGCAGGAGCTGGGTTCGGTCGGCCCGGCGACGCTGGAGCTGATCGACCGCGAGGTCGAGCGGATTGTCGGCGACTCGGTCGAGCGGGCCGACGAGGTCCTGCGCCGAAACTGGAACGCGGTCTATGAGATCGCCAACGCGCTGATCGAGCAGGAGACGCTCTCGGGCGTGGCGCTTGAAGCATTGCTCTCGCCGGTCGAGGCGACGCTGCTCGACTTCACTTCTGGGGAGAGCCCACCCCCGGCTCGCTCGCCCGAGCGCGAGGCCCGGACGGAAGGTGAGTAGAGCCCGTCCGATAGCGGCTCTTGCCTCGCTTGCGGTCGCGGTCGCGGTCCTCGCTCCGGTCAGCGCTGGTGCCGCTGACCCGATCTGGCGTCTGGAGCAGCCGCCGCCCCCTCCTGGGGCGCCGTTCAAGGTGCCGCTCGGCGAGCCCGGCGACCTCCAGTTCTGGGAACCCAACCGGGGCTTGCTCACGGTCAACGGAAACGACACGATTCCACGTGGCATCTACAGCTGGAACGGGCAGAGCTGGCACCAGCTCGCCACCGTCTGCGGTGGCCCCGGCGACACGGCGCGAATCGCCTGGGCCGGTCCGACCGAGTTCTGGGTGATCAGCGAACCGAGCTTGCCGCGCACCGGCTCGGGGCTGGCCCTCTGCCGCTTCAAGGATGGGCAGGTCGTCGGCTCGTGGAGCACCAGAGTGGATGCAGCAGACCCCTTCCGGCAGATGATGTCGGCGACCTGCAACGGTCCCGACGACTGCTGGTTCGGCGGAATCGGCTCACAGGATCCGCTCGGCGAGCGAGTCGGCGCCTTCCACCTCCACTGGAACGGCACCGACCTGGCGAGCGTCTACGGGCCGCAGGGGCGGGGGGTGAGCGATATGCAGTTCCACGGCGGCAAGCTCTACGAGAGCACCCTGGTCGGCCGCTCGCCGGAGAATCGCACCGAACCGGTCGACCTGGGGGAACCCGAGCCAGTCCCTCGCCTCATCCACACGATCTCGGCCGGCAGCTTCGCCAACGACCCCTTCGAGCCAGCTCTTCCTGACGGCAGCGAGCTGCTGGCGCTTGACAGCGATGGCGTCGACAACTTCTGGGCGGTCGGCGGCGGGGCCGCGTCGGGTCCCTCGGCGCCACAGGCGGGTGCGGTCGCTCGTCCGCCGCTGGCTGCCCGCCTGATCGGCAGCTCTTTCAAAGAGGTGGTGCTGAAAGGCCCCACCTTTGGCAGCACCGATCGTCTCGGCGACGTAGCGGCGATCCCTGGCACTAGCGAAGCCTTCGCCACCGTCGCCCCGTTCGCCGATCGTCGCAGCGTCAACAGCAAGGCGACGGTGGCGCGGATCGCTGCCGACGGCACGACGACCACGACCCGGCTGCCGGCCGCCGGCGGAGGCCGCGGCAGCGCCGCCCGCATCGCCTGTCCGGCACCGGGCGAATGCTGGATGGTCACCTGGGCCGGTTGGCTCTTCCACTACAGCGATGGGACGCCGCTGCCACTGGACACCGATCCGGCCTTTCAGGGCACGATCGAGTTTCGCCCCAACGAGTCGGCGGAACAGTTCATCCCCGATCGCCTCCCGGTCGACGACTCGCAGCTCTTCGCGCCACCGCCGCTCGAACTGACCCCCGGTGCGACCAAGCCGTCGAAGGCGAAGCGGCTGCCGCCGCTCCTGCGGCGAGTGCGCTCGCGCCTGCACGGGCTGCGATTGACGGTGACCTTCACCCTCACCCGTCGCGCCCGCGTGCGGCTTCTCGCCAAGCGCGGCGGCCGCACCGTCGCCCGTACCCCACCTCGCGTCCTTGCCCCCGGCCGTCGCAGCGTCAGCCTGCAGCTCAGTCGCGAGCGCTACCCGACCCGGCTGGCGTTCAAGATCAAGGAGATCAAGCGGAAGTGAGGAGCCGAGTGCCACATCTGGCCGGCTTCGCTCTGCTGCTCGCCCTGGCCCTGGCTGTCGCCGCTCCGGACAGCGGCAACGGAGCGACCAGCCCGATCGGGCCTCTGCCGCTGCTCGGCACCGCCGACTCGGAGATGACGCTGATGGGGGCCGCGCCGGGTGGCGAGCCGGGCGAAGCCTGGGGTTACCGTCAGCTTCCGCTTGCGATCGGCGAAGTCCGCGTCGGTACCCGCCAGCTTGCCTTCGGACCGCGACCGGACCCGAGTCAACCCGACCCGCAGCTCGCCTTTCTGCGCCACACCGACGCCGGCGGCTGGCAGGTCTTCGACACGCCCGTGGACGAGGCCGGGCAGCCCTATCGCGGGCCGGTCCCGAACCGGCTCTCGGCGCGGATCGCCCGTGAGGGCGGCGGCGTGCTGGTCGGGCGCGACCTGCACCGCGCGGCGGGGAAACAGGTCGTCGTCCTCGCCCACGACCCCGGTGGCAACTGGCATGCGCTCGACGCGCCGCCCGCCGAAGTCCTGCTGCCGGCTGAAGGTCCTCAGCCGGCCGAGACCCTGGCCGGTGAACAGGGCCTCGGGACCGTCGTCGACGCCGCCTTCGGCGAGGGTGGCCACACCGGCCTGCTCTTCGCGCCGATCGGCCGCTCGGCGGTCGACGGGATCCTCCACTTCGACGGGACGCAATGGAGCCGCGAGCC
Source organism: Solirubrobacterales bacterium (assembly GCA_044867645.1). Lineage (GTDB taxonomy): Bacteria > Actinomycetota > Thermoleophilia > Solirubrobacterales > 70-9 > VRUE01. The sequence continues at coordinate 23,318 of JBIOVI010000040.1, forward strand.
GATCCAGATACCGGCCGGCTCGGAAAGCCATTTCCACGTCCTGGCGATCGACGGGACCGGACTCGGCAACGCCTGGGCGCTGGCCGAGGCCGATCCCACGCTGGGCCGCTCGGTCGTGCTGCTGCAGCGAACCTCGACGTCTGAAGGCCCGCTCTGGGTCGAACGGCCGCTGAGCGGAACGCCGTTCGCCGCCGCCGACGACGCCGGCCAGGAAATCGCCGGCGCCGCGCCGATCGGTGGCGCCGCGCAGCCGCTGACCGTGACCTCCGACGGCGCCTGGGTCGATCTCTCGGCCTCGATCGCAGGCGTCGACCGCGACGTCACCCTCTTCTACGACTTCGGCAGCAGCACGGTCACCGGCTCCTGGTGTGACGCCTCGGTCTGCGGAAGCACGCCCCCTGCGGGCGGACCGCTGGGGGTGAAGCTCTCGCGCCAGGGCGGCTATCGCAGCTTTGCCTGGCCAGGAGGGCAATTCGGCACCCGGGCGATAACCAACCCGCTCGATCCCGGTGGCAGTGAGGAAAGCAACCGGGGAACCTACCTCCGCTTCGACGGCGCTGCCTTCGTCCGCCTGCCCGGCTCCACTGGCAACTTCCACCCCAGCGGCGCGTTCTTCAATGCCGACAGCGGTTGGCTCGAGGGGCCGGTCGAGATCTCGCCGAAGACGCCACCCGCGCCGCCCCGACCCTGGCCGGTATCGCTGCGTGCTCCCCTGACCGACGTCACGGCCGCACCGGGGGGACAAGGTTCGCTCGGTTCGGGGGCACTGGCGGTCGGCGCCGATGGCTCGGTGGCCCGTTACTTGCCCGGCAACGGCTGGAAGCGTGAATTCCTGCTCTCCGCGAGCGGCTCCGTCAACAGGGCAAACCTGCGCGGCGTCGCCTGGCCGGAGCGGTCGCGCGCCCACGCGGTCGGCGACTCGGGGGCGATGTGGATATGGAATGCGGCCGACAACCTCTGGTCTCCCGATCCCGGCATCCCGATCGGCTTCGAAGGCAACCTGATGGGCGTCGCCTTCGACCCCGCAAACCCGGACCGCGGCTATGCCGTCGGCAAGAACGGTGTCCTGCTGGGTTACGGGAAGAGCTGGGACCCGGAAGCGCTGCCGCCGGGGTACCAACAGGCGAACCTGACCTCGATCGCCTTCGCCGGCAGCGAGGCGATCGTCGCCGCCGGTGGCGATCTTCTCGTCAACGACGGTGGCGCCTGGCGGGTCGACGCATCGGCGCATGCGTTGCTGGATCGGGTGCGCTCTGGCAACCCGCAGCTCTTCGCGGTCGCGGGCCTGCCCGACGGCGGCGCCGTCGCCGCCGGCCGCGACATCGCGATCGAGCGCGACGGCCCCAGCTCGCCCTGGCGTTTCTCCCCCCAGCCGCTGCCCGGATCGACCGCGATCGCCGCCGCCGCGGTCCGCGACGGCTCCTCGGTGCGCGCGATCGTCTCCGTGGTCCCGCGGCTCAGCTACCCACCGTCGGACGATCTGCCCGAACCGGACCCCAACGTGCCGCCGCCGATCGTCCCACCCTTCGCCCTGCCGGGAGACGGTTACCTGCTGCGCGAGACCGCCGCCGGCTGGGTGGACGAAGAGCGAACCGCGTTCGCCAGCATCGACGACGATCGTCCCTTGAAGAGCGATCCTGTTCTCGCCCTCCTGCTCGACCCGTCGGGTAGCGGATGGGCGGTGGGAGGCTGGAGCGGCTACGCGGACGCGGTCGGGAGAGGCACCGCCGCCGCCTCCTCCGGCAAAGCGATTCGCGAACGAGTGCGGACTGCGGCGATCTTCCGTTTCGGTTCCGGCGCCACTGCCTCCCCCGGTGCCGCCGGTACGCAGGCCATCTCGATGCCGGCTGGGCCGATCCGGCTCGCAGTGGCCGGACACGCGGAGTGCGATGACCCTTGCGCGGAACTGGAGCGGCAAGCGATCGGCCCCGATCGCACGCTGGTCGCGGCGCTGCAGACGGTGGCAGCGATGCGCGGCGGCGGCAACGGCCCCCGCGCCCTGCTCTACACCGGAAACCGGGTGAAGACCGGGCTCGGCGACGGTGACGCGGCCCGCTTCGCCGAACTGCTCGGCGCCGTGCCGGGCCTTCCCGTGTTCCCAGCGCTCGGCTCTGACGATGCTTCCGCCGGCTTCGGGGCCGCTGCCTTCAAGACGGCCTTCGCCGGCTTCGCGGCACCGTTCGGCACCGGCCCGACCCCCGCCGGCGTCTCGACCGCGGGCATTCCAGGTGCCGCGCCGGGACCCGGGGCCCGCACCCATTACGCCTTCGACAGCCAGGGAGCGAACGGCACCGTGCGCGTCGTCGTGATCGACAACTCACTCGGCTCCCTTGCCGCGAGCGACGCGCAGCAGAATCCCCTGGAGCCGCAGCTTCCTTGGCTGGAAGCGGTCCTTGCCGACGCCCGCTCCAAGCGGATACCCGTCATTGCGATGGGCAGCCGCAGCCTCAACACCGGCTTCTCGCCAAAGCTCAACGTCGCCTCCGATGGCGATCAGGTGGCGCGGGTGCTCGTCGACGGGGGGGCCTCCGCCTACCTCTTCGACCGGCCCGAAGAGAACCGGACGATGCGGATCCCAGCCGGCTCCGCGCAGACCATCCCCAGCTTCGGCACCGGCACGCTCGGCTACCGCTCGCCGATCTCGGGGGTGGTCGGCTTGAACACCGCCGATTCGCTCTTCGGCGACAGCGGCGTGCTGTTGCTGGAAGTCGGCAGCCCGGCTTCCGGCTCCAACGTCGCGCCGGTGAGCGTGCGCTTGATCCCGGTGATCGAAGACCTCTCGCTCGAGGCGACCGACGGTACGCTGCTGCGCCGCTCGCGGCCGGCGCTCTTCCGCGGTCTCGGCCGCCGCCCCCGTGGTGGCGACCGCTGGGGGCGTGCCTCCGCCGGCACCGGCAATCCGGACCCGGCCGGCAGCAGTCCCTACGTTTCCTTCCCGCCGGACCAGTGTTTGGTCGCGGGCTGCGCGACCCGGCTCAACTCCGAGTACAGCTTCACCTCCTCGGACCCCGACATCGCCGACTTCGTCCGCCAGGACCCCGCCTCGACCAATCTTCGCAAGCCGTTCCAGGACGCCAACGGCAAGGTCGTCACCGACAACTCCTCCGGGCTGCTCTGCACGTTCAATGCCGGCGCCACGACGGTGACTGTCAGCGCCGGCGGCTTCTCCTACTCCGAACGAGTTACGGTTCTGGGCGGCACCGTGCAGCAGCCCTGCGGGACGCGTCCGCTGCGGCCCGACCGCTTCAAACGCGCCAACGCGGTCGCCGCCCCGCCGGCCCCGCCTCCGCCGCCGGCCTCTCCGGCGGGCAACCCGCCTGTCGACTTCGCTCCGCCGGCCCCGCCCCCTGTCACGCCTGCCCCGCCGCCGGCTCCGCAGCCCCCGCCGGCTCCGCAGCCCCCGCCGGCTCCGCAGCCGTTCATTCCGCTCTCGGTTCCCCTGGTGGCGTTCGTTCCGACGATCGTCCCTCCGCCTCCGCCCCCGATCGTGCGGCCGTTGCCCCCCGGCGGCGCCCCAGCGCGGACCTACCAGGTCGAGGAAAAGCGCGAAGAGGAGGCGGCGACGGAGGAGTCGCAGGCCTTCTCTCGCCATGACTCCCGCGATCCCGGCTTCACCGTGCCGCCCTATCTGCTCGGGCTGGTGCTGTTGGCCGCCCTCGCTGGTGCCTCCGTCCGCGGCGGTCCCGGCGCTCGGCGGCGCACGCTGCCGGTGCCGGCCCACTCGTCGTCCGCTCACAGAAACGGAAGGAATCGAACATGACCAACCCGCGCACCGTCGGTATCGTCGCCTGGTCCGCCTTTGCCCTCGCCCTGGGTGCCTTCGTGCTCTCCGGCGCCGCCGAATCGCTCGCCAAGCGACACCTTCCGGGCCCCAGCGTGACGCCGCGCAAGTTCGGCGTGCTGCGTCTCAATGCGAAGAAGAAGTTCCCGGCCAGCGTGCTGCCGGCGAAGGTCTTCGACCGCTGCTCGCCGGAGACGGTGAAGATCGGGACGGTCTGCATGATGACCAACCCCTACCCACTCGAAAAAGACGACATCGGCAAGAACGACTACTTCTTCGCGACCCAGAAATGCGCCGAGCTCGGTGGCTACCTGCCAACCGCAGCGCAGCTGATCGGAGCGGCACCGTTCGTGAAGCTGGCCGGCCGGGTCGACGACAACGAGGTCACCGCCTCGACCGACATCGATCCCACCGACGGCCTCAAGGACCGTCGCGAGATGAGCGCCACGCTAACCACCACGGCCTCCGGCGGCCGCGCCGCCGGCTCGGAGGGGGTGAGCGAAGTGTCGCGCGGCGACCCCAAGGCCGGCGAGCCGGACCCGGCGCCGCTGCCGGCCGACCCCGCTCCGGAAACGCTGCAATACATAACCGTCTACGACAACGGCGACCACGGCGGCTTCGCCGGCGGCAAGCCGGTCGGCCAGCCGGAGAACTTCCGCTGCGCCTTCAACCGCGCCCAAGGTAAATCCGGCGACCTTGGCTAAAGCCGCCCCCGGACGCGGGAGCGAATCCCTGTCCATATCCGATTCTTCAGGGATTCGCGGGAGCAGAGGAGGCGGCGCTTTGTTCCGGGCTGAAGCGGTAGCCGATGCCGAAGTGGGTGTGGATATAGCGCCACTCGGGCGCGGCGAGCTCGAGCTTGGCGCGCACCCTGCGCACGAGCACGTCAACCGAGCGGTCGCGGCGCGGCATCTCCCCGCCCCACATCAGCTCGTAGATCTCGGGTCGCTGCACAACGGCGTCGAGCCGCTCGGCGAGCAGCAGAAAGAGCTCGAACTCACGCACGGTGAGGCCCACCCGGCGCTCCTCGATCAGCACCTGGAACTCCGAGGGCCGGATTTCCACGTTGCCGATTTGACGCACCCGTCTTGACGAGTTCGAGGTTAGGGCCACGTCCGCAAGGTTCTTAAACCGCGGCCGTCGCTCGGTAAATGAAATGTGTCGATCTGGAGAAGATTCGGTGATCGCGCGTTACAAGTTTTTATCCAGGTAGTTACGTCGCGTTCACCTTGCCGGGGCTGACCGGACCGAGACTGGCCCGGTACAGACTTCCGAACAGGAGCGTTCCCACATGACCCGCATCCGTGCCTTGGCCGTCGCCGCCATCGCAGCGCTCGGCGTAGCCCTGACCGCGGCGGCAGCCGCCCCCGCCGCGACGATCACGCTGAGTGGATCGACCTCTGTCGCGCCGCTTGCGACCTTGCTCGCCAAGGCCTTCGTCAAGCAGCCGCAGTACAAAGGCAAAGTCAAGTTCGTGATCCTGCAGGGCGGCTCCGACATCGGCATCACCGACGTCTCGCGCGGCCGCGTCACCCTCGGCATGTCTTCGCGCGACCCGAAACCGGCCGACCCGGGCGGAATCGTCTTCAACAAGGTCGCCCGTGATGCGGTCTGCATCGTCACCAACAAATCCAACCCGCTACCGGGCCTCAGCCAGACCCAGATCCAGGACATCTTCTCCGGTCGGATCAGGAGCTGGAGCCAGGTTCCCGGCGCGTCGGCGAGCGGTCCGATCGACCTGGTCGTTCGCACCGCCGCCTCCGGTACCCAGGACGCCTTCCAGAACATCTTCATGGGCGAGACCCTGAGGGTCGCGGGCAGCGCCACGACCAAATCGTCGAACGGCCTGCAGGCGCAGGCGATCAAATCGGATCCGAACGCGATCGGCTATGCCTCCTTCCACTTCACGGCGGGGCTCTTCGACGTGCCCTACCAGGGGGTCGGCTGCACGCTGCGCAACGCCAAGTCGGGGCAGTACGCCGGCACCCGTAACTTCTTCCTCGTCAGCCGCGGGGCGGCGAAAGGAGACGCCAAGGCGTTCATCGAGTTCGCGCGCAGCAACCCAACCGCGCAACGGATCGTCGCCAGCAACTGGGTGCCGCTGCACTAGTGAACGTCGGGGGGATCGCAGCCCGCATCCCGGGGCGCCGCGGTCCCGGGGCGGCGGGCGCCCCCCGGCCGGCCACGGGTTTCTGGAGCGACGCCCGCGTCGAGCGCATCCTCGGCGCGGTCGCCTGCCTGGTCCTCGCCGTGATCGTCGGGATGATCGTCTTCGTCTTCTCCAAGGCGTGGCCGTCGTTCGCGCACAACGGGCTCGCCTGGTTCGGCTCCGGTGGAGATGTCGACCAGCAGCTCGAAGACATCTTCAACTCGCCTGCTAACCCGGCCGACTACGTCTACACGCTGCGCGCCTGGCCGCTGCTCTGGGGGACCTTCGTCGTCACCGCCGGGGCGGTGCTGATCGGGATCGTCTTCTCGCTGCTGGCGGCGATCTTCATCGTCGAGTTCGCACCGGCACGGATCAGACGGGTGCTGGAGCCGGTCGTGAGGCTGCTCGCGGCGGTGCCGTCGGTCGTCTATGGGCTGATCGGGATCCTCGTCATCGTTCCCTTCGTCGGCAACCACCTGATCAGCCAGGGGCGGCAGGAATCGGTCGCCAACGTCGTCCAGCTCGACGGCGCCAGCCTCGGCGTCGGCGTCCTGATCCTCACCGTGATGATCGTGCCGATCATGATCGCGATCGTCGTCGACGCGCTGCGCGCCGTTCCTCGCAGTTGGACGGAGGGCGCGGCCGCCCTCGGAGTGAACCGCTGGCGGGTGATGTGGACGATCTCGGTGCGGACCGCCCGTCCGGCGATCGTCGCCGCGGCGGTGCTCTCCACGGCGCGGGCCCTGGGCGAGGCGATCATGCTCTCGATGGTCGCCGGCTCGGCCAGCTTCGCCCCGAACCCGATCGACGGGCTCACCTTTCTCTTCGAGCCGACCCGGCCGCTTGCCTCGGCCCTGGTCGAGAATGTCGAGGGCCTATCGGTCGTGCCGTTCGGCGAGACTCTGTTCGCCTTCGCCGCCGTGCTGCTGGTCTCCAGCATGTTTCTCTCGCTGGCCGGCTTCGCCGCCAAGCAGCCGATGCGCAAGTACGGAGTGCGGCCGTGAGCGCGGTGCCGGGGGCGACCGCGCCGCGGGACAGCGTTCGGAACTGGCCCCTGCGGGACCGGATCGGCTATTTCGCGGCTTGGGGGGCGGGGCTGACCCTGATCCTGGTCGCCGGGGCGATCGTCGTCTACATGGCCTTCCGCGGCGCCCAGTACTTCGACCTCGGGCTGCTGTTCGACAGCCCCAACTCGACCCTCAACCAGTCCCAGAGCGGTGGCTTCAAGGACCCGATCATCGGCACCGCGCTGCTTTTGGCGATGTCGACGCTGATCGCGGCACCGCTCGGCGTCACGATCGCGGTCTGGCTGACCGAGTACGGGCGACCCTCCTGGCTGGCACGGACGGTCGAATCCGCGGTCGAGATCGTCGCCGGCACGCCCAGCATCGTGCTGGCGATGTTTGGCCTCGTCTTCTTCCAGCAGCAATGGCTCGCCTTGCTCACCTTCGACGCGGAAGGCGGCGCGGTGCTCGGCCGCTCCTTCATCGCCGCCGCCTCGATGATGTCGCTGATCGCGCTGCCGCTCGTGGTCGGCGCGACCCGGGAGGCGCTCAACGCGATCCCCGGTCACGTCCGCGAGGCCTCCTACGCCCTCGGCAAGACGAAGGCGGCGACGATCCGCCGCGTCTTGCTGCCCGCCGCCCGTCCCGGAATCGGCACCGGCACCGCGCTTGGCATGGGCCGCGTCGCCGGCGACACGGCGATCGTTGTCGTCCTGCTCGGCGCCACGCTGCAGATCCTCAACGGGTCCGACGGCAGCGTCTTCGGCCTCTTCCGCGGCACTGGCAGCACCCTGACCAGCTACGTCTATTACAACTCCCCCGCCGGTGAGGGCCTGGCGCCGGAAAAAGCGTATTTCGCCGCCTTTGTCCTGCTGCTGCTGGTGATCGTGCTCAACTTCGTGGTCACCCGCATCGCGCGCGGAAAGGAACCGGCATGGACTCGCTGACCCCGCCCGAGGCGCTCCGCGACGAGCGCGACGTCGTCCTCGGACCGCCGCCGCCGGTGCGCCGCATACTCGTCGATCGCGAGCCGACCGTGGTCGCGCCACCCACCAACGGGCAGCTCCCCGCTGGCGCCGCTCAGGGGGAGATCGGGCTCGCCTCGCCGGTACGTCGCCCCGAGCCCAGCCCTGGCCCCAAGATCGAGCGAATGCGAATCGAAGACGTGACGATCGCCTACGGCGAGAAGGTCGCCGTCGACAGCGTCACCCTGCCGGTACGCCAGGGCGAGGTCCTGGCCCTGATCGGACCCTCGGGCTGCGGCAAGACGACGCTCTTACGCTCGCTCAACCGGCTAGTCGAGATCACCCCGACCGCGGCGCGGGGCGGGCGCATCGCGCTCGACGGGGAGGACATCGACAGGATGGAGGTGACGGCGCTGCGGCGGCGGGTCAGCATGGTCTTCCAGCAGCCCAACCCGTTCCCGATGAGCGTCTTCGACAATGTCGCCTACGCGTTGCGCGAGCAGGGCTCGGGGCGGCCTGGCAAGGAGGCGCTGATGAGCCACGTCGGCGACGCCCTGGTCCGAGCCGGCCTCTGGGACGAGGTGGGAGCGACGCTGGACCACCCGGCCCTGCGACTTTCGGGTGGCCAGCAGCAGCGGCTCTGCATCGCCCGCGCGCTCGCCGCCCGCCCCGAGGTGCTGTTGCTCGACGAGCCCTGCTCGGCGCTCGATCCGCGCTCGACCCAGGTGATCGAGGAGCTGATCCTGCGCCTGCGCGACGAGGTCGCGGTCGTGATCGTCACCCACAACATGCAGCAGGCGTTGCGGATCGCCGACCACGTCGGCTTCATGTATCTCGGCGAGCTGGTCGAGTACGGCCCGGCCGAGCAGGTCTTCGGCTCGCCGCGCGAGCAGCGCACCCGCGAGTACGTGGGGGGTGCGTTCGGATGAGCGCTCGCAGCCCCGTCCCGCTCGCTATCGCCCTCGTCGGAGTCGCTTTGGTCGTCACCGGTTGCGAATCGACCCAGGACAAGAGCGCCAAGATCGCCGCCGAACTGGGGCCGGTCGCCAAGGAAAAGGGCCTGCGCATCACCAAGCGCAGCAAGGACGTCAAGGTCGTCTCGACCACGCTCCTGACGGAATCCGAAGCGAGCGCCGTGGTGGTCCGCGTCCACAACGACTCCGACGAGGATCTGGTCGAGGTGCCGATCGGGATCGACGTGCTCGACGCGAAGGGGCGCAGCGTCTACAGGAACGACATTCCGGGCATCGAGCCGGCGCTGGCGGCGGTGCCCTTCGTCGCGGCCGGCGAGGACGCCTACTGGGTCAACGACCAGATCCTCGCCACCGGCAAGCCCGCCTCGGTCAAGGCCACGGTCGGCGCCGGCGGCACGCCGTACACGGGCGAGCAGCCCGAGATCGCGGTCTCGGAGCCGAAGGTCGAAGGCGATCCCTTCTCAGGGGTCCTGGCCGGCGGCAACGTCGTCAACGAAAGCGGTGAGGATCAGGGGCGGTTGCTGCTCTACGCGATCGCCAGCAAGCAGGGCAAGATCGTCGCCGCCGGCCGTGGCGCGATCGAAAAGCTCAAAGCCGAGCCGAAGCCGCTCCCATACAACGTCTACCTCGTCGGTGACCCGAAGGGAGCCCACGTCGAGGTGGTCGAGCTCCCGACCCTGCCGGGCTTCGAAGAGGAATGAGCGAACCGCCCGAACAGCCGACCGAGGTGCTGGGCGAGGCCGGGGAGCCGTGTCGGGGCTGCGGTGCGCCGCTTGCCGCCGACCAGCGCTACTGCCTCAACTGCGGGCAGCGCCGCGGAGAGCCGCGCCTCGACTTCCGCGGCCACGTACCCGCCGCGGGAGCGACCGGTGACGCCGTGCCCGCGGAGCCGTCCCAATCCCCGGCCGCGGGCACGCCACCCTCCGCGGACAGTCCTCCGCAGCGCGACTACACGCCTCTCGCTGCGGTCGGAGGCATCGCCGTGCTCGGCCTGATGCTGCTGGTCGGGGTGTTGATCGGCAAGGGCGACAACACGAGCACCGCCACGCCGCCGCCCGTCGTCCTGCGCGGAGGGGAAGCGGAAGCCGGCAAGACCGCATCCAGCGAAGAAAAAGCGGGCGACGCGAAGGCGCAATCGAAGCAGGCCAAGTCAAAGGGGTCTGAAAAGGCCTCCAGCGGCAAGGACCTGGTCAGCGGCAAGGGCGGCTCGGGGCCGGTCGAAGCAAGCGATCAGGCGCTGCAGGAACTGCAGGAACAGAGCCCGGACGAATACTCGAAGTCGAGCGCGAAGCTGCCGGACGAAATCGCCACCCCCGGCGCGGCGCCGCCCCCCGACAACAAAGCCCCCGGCGGGGGCAGCCAGGGCACGGCGATCGAATGAGCGGCGATCTGCAACAGCGTCGCGAAAGCCTTGCCGCGCAGCTGGCCGAGCTGCAGTGGGACCTCGGCGGGCTGGCCTATGAGATGGCGATCCGCGATCACTTCCGACTCGACGTGCTCAGCCGTCAGGCGGCAAAGCTGCAGCAGGTCGACGCCGAGCTGGCCGAGGTCGAGCGGATGCTGAAGCTGAACGAGGCCGGTGCGGCCGGCGCTTGCGGATCGTGCGGCGCCCTCTACGCGCGCGGCTCGGTCTTCTGCTGGCAGTGCGGCAAGGACCTGATGCCGCGGAAGGAGGTGGGGTCATCCGTTCCGGCGCAGCCCTGAGCCATCGCTTCCTCAAGGCAATGTCGCTCGTCGTCACCGACCGCCGCTGGGCGGCGACCCTGAGCGCCTCGGCGCTTGGCTTTGGACTCTTCATCGGCGTCGCGATCGGTCCCGGTACCGCCGGCTCGCTGGCGACCGGCGCCCAGCAGGTCATCGAACTTCCACTTGCAGGGGACGCGGGAGGCGGCGGGGGTGGCGATGGAGGCGGTGGCGAGACCGCAGCCCTCGCCGCTCCCGCCGCCGGCGCCTCGGAAACGGAAGAAGCGCCGCTCGCGACGGCGTTTCCCTCCTCGATCCCGCTCGCCCCCGAAGCGAGCGAACCGCCCCCGCCAGCCGAGGAAGCCAAGCCGGCTCCGACCGAATCGCCCGCCGAAGAACCCGAGTCGGAAGCCGAGACGCTGAAAGGAATCGTCGTCGAGGCCAATCCGGCAGCGGGGAGCTACGCGCTGGCGATCTCGGGTGGCGAACTGGTCGCCGTCCACGCGCCGAAGCTACCGGCGGTCGGAGCCAAGCTGAGCCTGCCACTGGCGCAGCTGGCAAACGGCACGTTCGCCGAGGAGAACCCCCGCAAGCAGACCGGCAAAGGCACTCGCGCCACTTTCAACGGCACGGTCACCTACCTCGACCCGGATCCGGCGACTCCCTCCTACACGGTCTCGGGCCGCGGCGCCTCGGTTCTGGTTCACGTCCATCCCGACCCGACCGGCGCGGCATCCCCGCTACCCCCGCTCGGCGCCTACGCAACCGTCACCGTCGACGTCGAGAAGCCGCCGCCCGCGGCAGCCGAGCCTCCCCCCGTATCCGAGCCGCCCGCCGTCGAAGCGGCACCAGCGCCGACCTGCGCCCCCGACCCGAGCCTGCCGCCCCCAGCGGAGATCGAGCCCAGCGCGGTTCTCTGGCAGCGCCAGGTCAAAGCCGACGGCACCCCCTCGACCTATCTCGAACTCGCCGGCACCGTCGAAGCGATCTGCCCAGAAACCACCCAAATCCTCTTCTCCGCGGACGGCCTCGGCGCAAGCGACAACACCCTGACCCTGAAGGTCCCCGACCGGATCGACACTTCCAAGCTCATGCTGGGCGACTCGTACCTGCTCACCGCAACCGTGGAACCCGACAGCTCCCTGACGCTGTCCGGCGTCGCCAGCGACGAGCACACGAAAGGCGCCGAGGACCCCAGCTCCGCGCAGGGAGATCTAAAACGCCAGTCTGCAAACGCTTCATCCGCGGGTGGCGCGGGGTCTGGACTCCCCGGCGGGTGAGCCGGGGAGTTCTGCCCCGCGACAGGATCCGCGGCTGAGGCGCCTCGTCCTAGGCGCTTTCAGGCTCCCCCGCCGACGACTCGGAAATCCCGTACCTCTCGTACAGCCGCCGCAGCGGCGCCGGCGCCCACCAGTTCCACTTACCGAGCAGCTCCATCAGCGAGGGCACCAGCAAGGCGCGGATGATGCTGGCGTCGATCAGCACCGCGAGCGCGGTCCCGACCCCGTTCTGTTTGATGAAGATGATCTTCGAGGTGGCGAAGGCTCCGATCGCGACCGCGAACATCAGCGCCGCCGCGGTGACGATCCGCCCGGTCCGCTCCAGCCCGATCGCGACGCTCTCTGAGTCCGAGGCGCCGTTGTCGCGCGCCTCCTTGATCCGCGACAGCAGGAACACCGCGTAGTCGGTGGAGAGGCCGAAGGCGACGGCGAAGAGCAGGATCGGCATCGTCTGCTCGATCGCTCCGCTGCTGGTGTAGTCGAGCAGGCTTTCGAACCTGCCGTCCTGGAAGATTAGGACGAGGAGGCCGAAGACGGCGCTCAGGTTGAGCACGTTCATGATCAGCGACTTGATCGGAAGCACGACCGAGCCGGTCATCAGGAAGAGGATGATGAGGGTGGCGACGATGATGATCGCGAAGGCGATCGGCAGGTGCCGCGCCAGGCTGCCCTGGAAGTCGACGAAGTCGGCGGTCGCGCCGCCGACCAGCACGGTGGCGCCGGGCGGCGCGGCGACGTCGCGGACCCGTTCCACCGTCGACTGGCTCGCCTCCGAGGCGAACGGGTCAGCCGAAATCGCCTGGATCGCGGTCACCCCGCCTCGCAACGGCTGTGGCGGGGCGACGGCGGCGACGCCGGGCGTGCGGCGGATCTGCACGGCGACCCGGGTCGCCTGTTTCGGGGTCGCGCCCTCGACCGAAACCCAGATCGGCGTCTCGCGGTAGGGCGGGAACTCGGCGCTGACGGTGTCGTAAGCCTGCCGGGCGCTTGCCTCCTTCGGCAGCACGGTGGGGTCGACGGTGTTGAACTTGATGTTGAAGAAGGGCAGGCCGAGGACGATCAGGAAGAGGGCGCTGAGCGTCGCGATCGGCGCCGGGCGGCGCATCACGAAACGCGAGAGTCGGTACCAGAAGCCGTGCTCGTCCGGCCGCGCATCGGCCTCGGCGCGGCGGCGCAGGAAGCGCGGCGCCAGCGAGTTGACCCGGGTGCCGAGCAAGGTCAGCACGGCCGGCAGGACGGTGAGCGAGATCAGCGCCGCCAGCAGCACCACCAGCGAACCGCCCAGCCCCATCGAGTAGAGAAAGCGCTGGGGGAAGACGAGCAGCGAAGCGAGCGCCGCGGCAACCGTCAGCGAGGAGAAGAACACGGTCCGTCCCGCCGTGGCGAGAACACGGCGCATCGCCGCCAGGCCCGGTCCGTCTTTGGCGATCTCCTCGCGGTAACGCGAGACGATGAAGAGGCTGTAGTCGATCGCCAGCCCCAAGCCCAGCCCGGTAGTCAGGTTGAGGGCGAAGATCGAGATCGAGCCGAATTCGCTCGCCACCCGCAGGATGAGGAAGGTGCCCACGATCGCCAGCAGGCCGATCATCACCGGCAGCAGTGAGGCAACGAGGCTGCGGAAGAAGAGGAAAGAGAGCAGGAAGAGCAGCGGGAAGGCCAGCATCTCCGCCGTTTTCAGGTCTTCCTCGACCTGCTTGTTGACCTGCTCTTGGGCGACGGCGGCGCCACCGACGGTGATGCCGGGGCGTCCCTCGAGCCGGTCGGCGATGTCGGCTCCCGCTTGCTGCCACTCCTTGTCGTCGATCGGCTTCAGCGCGACCGCCAGATAGGTGGCGTTGCCATCGCGGGAGAGGAAGTCGGGGGAGCGGGTGTCGTAGTAGCCGGTCACCGACTTGACCTCGCTCATGCCGCGCAGCTCGCGCTCCAGCGCCGCGACACGGCGACGGGTCGACGCTTCGGCGACGGGAGCATCCTCGACGAGGACCAGCACGCCCGGGATCCGGTGGCCGGCGTCCTGGAGCTGCTCCCTCGCTTTCACGGCCTCGGTCGAAGGATCGTCGGCGCCGTAGGGGTCGAGCCGGTCGGCGACGGAGCCGCCGAGGGCGCCGGCCAAGAGGAAGAAGGCGATTGCGAAAAGGCCAACCCGTCGGGCGTGACCGTCGGCGAGGCGGGCTAGTGAGTCGAACATCAGCTGCTCCCTTCCTGTCGTGCCGGCTCGAGCAGTTGGGCCTCCATCCGCTCGCACCAATCGGCAAACCACTCGTTGAACTCGACCCCCGCCCGCAGCACCATCAGCGGGAAGGGGTCCTTAAGCTCGGTTTTCTCCGGTTCCATCGAGCGCAGGCGCTCGGTCAGCTCGAGCCGCCGCTCGCGCATCGCGCGCAGCGTCTCGACCGCCTCGCCGGGCTCGAGCATGCCGGAGAAGAACAGTTTCAGCAGACCTTCTTCGCGCATCTCCGCGGTCTCCGGCGGCTTGCGCAACCAGTCCACCAGCTCCGCTTCCCCGTCGGCCGTGATCGCGTAAACGGTGCGCTTGCGATCGCCGCGCGAGGCGTCGACTCCCTCCACCAGTCCCGCCTCGGAGAGCCGTTTCAGCTCCGGATATATCTGCCCGTAACTGGCCGCCCAGAAGAACCGCGTCGTGTTGTCGACCACCGCTTTGATCTCATAGCCCGACCGCGGTTCGCGGCTGACCATGCCGAGGATCACGTAGGCGGTGGCGCTGAGCTCCATCTCTATCAATATATCATTTCGATATATCGCCAAGTTGCGTGTGAGGGTTGGACTGCATTGCAGACCCAAGCTCACAGGCAAGTACCTCGAAGCTGCCCCGCGACTATCCTCAGTCGTTCTCTATGAGCAGGGCGAAATCAGACATCGTCGTGATGAAGTTCGGCGGCACTTCGGTCGCCGGCGCCGAGGAGATCAAACGGGCTGCGCGGCGCATCGTCGCCGCGCGCGAGGCCGGCAACCGCGTCGTCGCGGTGCTCTCGGCGCGCGGCAAGACCACCGACGAGCTGGTCGCCCAGGCCCTGGAGATCTCTGAGCGGCCGGTGGCTCGCGAGATGGACATGCTGCTCTCGACCGGGGAGCGGATCTCCTGTGCGCTCTGCGCGATGGCGATCCACGACATGGGGCACAACGCGATCTCGCTGACGGGATCGCAGGCCGGCATCGTCACCGACTCCTCACACACGCGCGCCAAGATCATCGACGTCCGTGCCGACCGCATCCGCGAGACCCTGGAGGGGGACCGGATCGTCCTCGTCGCCGGCTTCCAGGGGGTCTCGACCGACAGCCAGGACGTGACCACGCTGGGGCGGGGGGGATCCGACACCACCGCGGTCGCCCTCGCCGCTGCGCTCGATGCAAGCGTCTGCGAGATCTACACCGACGTCGCCGGCGTCTTCAGCGCCGACCCCCGGATCGTCCCCGACGCGCGCAAGCTTCCGGTCGCTTCCTATGAGGAGATGTTGGAGATGTCGGCCTCCGGCGCCAAGGTCCTGCAGCTGCGCTCGGTCGAGTACGCGCGCAACAACGGCGTCCGCATCCACTGCCGCAGCAGCTTCGAGGACGGCCCCGGTACCCTCGTGGTCTCAGAAGAGGAAAGCGAGCAGGAGAGCGTGGAGCAGCCTTTCGTAACCGCAGTGACCCACTCCGACGGCGAGGCGCGGGTGACCCTGACCGGTGTCCGCGACGAGCCCGGAGTCGCCGGCAGGATCTTCACCGCGCTGGCCGAGGCCGGCATCAATGTCGACGTGATCATCCAGAACGAGCCCGTCGGCGACGACGCCCTGGCCGATCTCTCCTTCACCGTCGACCGCTCCGACCTGACCGCGGCGACCGACACGGTCGGGGAGCTCGACCTCAGCCAGGGCTTGCGCAGCGAAGAGCGGATCGGCAAGGTCTCGATCGTCGGCGCCGGCATGCGCTCTCACCCCGGCGTCGCGGCCAAGGTCTTCGAGGTGCTCGGGGGAGAGGGAATCAACATCGAGATGATCTCCACCTCGCCGATCAAGATCTCCTGCGTCATCTCGGCCGACCGTGTCCCCGACGCCGTCAAGGCCCTTCACCAAGCCTTCGAACTCGGTGCCGACGCGGTCCGGCCCGAGGATCCGATGGGCGCAGGGCACCGTCCCACGGTCAGCGGCTAAGCGGACCGTCATACTCGGATCGATGGCGGACGACGGGTACAGAGTCGGGGTGCTGGGCGCGACCGGGTTGGTCGGGACGACCATCCTCGAGTTGCTATCCAGCCGTAACTTTCCCGTGTCCGAGGTGGTGCCGTTCGCCTCAGAGCGCTCGGCGGGAAAGACGATCGAGTGGGGAGACGAGGAGCTCGAGGTGCGCCCGCTCAATCAGGAGACGATCCAGGAACTCGACCTGGTGCTCTCCTCGGCCGGCGGTGCGGTCAGCGCCGAGTGGACGCCGAAGCTGGTCGATGCCGGCGCCGTCGTCGTCGACAACACCAGCTACTGGCGCATGCACGACGACGTGCCTCTGGTCGTCGCCGAGGTCAACCCCGACGACCTTGCCAAGCACAGGGGGATCGTCGCCAACCCGAACTGCTCGACGATGCAGATGGTCGTCGCGCTCAAGCCCCTCTACGACGAGGCCGGGATCGAGCGCCTTGTCATCTCCACTTACCAGGCCGTTTCCGGTACCGGCAAGGCGGCGATCGACGAGCTGGTCGCGCAATCGCGGGCGGCGCTCGAAAAGGGCGATATGGCGGCGGCCTCGGTTTACCCGCACCCGATCGCCTTCAACGCCCTACCCCAGGCGGGCAGCTTCCCCGACGGCGACGACCACACCGACGAGGAGCGCAAGTTGATCGACGAGACGCGCAAGATCCTCGGCGACGAGCGGATCCGGGTCAGCGCCACCTGCGTCCGGGTGCCGGTCGTCACCGGCCACTCCGAGGCGGTCAACGTCGAGACGCGCGAGCCGCTCGAGCCCGAGCGCGCCCGCGAGCTGCTCGCGGCGGCGCCGGGGGTGACCGTGCTCGACGACCCGGCCGCGGCGAGCTACCCGATGGCAGTCGAGGCAGCCGGTAAGGACGACGTCTTCGTCGGCCGGATCCGCCGCGACCCCGGCAACGAGCGCGCGATCGACCTCTGGGTCGTCTCCGACAACCTGCGCAAGGGCGCCGCCACCAACACTGTGCAGCTAGCCGAGCTGCTGATCGAGCGCAGCCTGATCAAGAGCGGCTGAGGCGGCGCAGGGCGAAGGGGGCGATGAGGGTGGTGAGGATCGACATCCCCACCACGACGCCGAACAACTCCGCATCGACCACGCCCTCTGCGGCGCCGATCGAGGCGACGACGATCCCTACCTCGCCACGGGGGATCATCCCCACGCCGACAATTGACGCCTGTTGTCGCCCGAGGCCACGCGCGGCGAGGTAGGCGGGGATCAGCTTGGTGACGATCGCCAGCGCAGTGATCGTCGCCAGCAGCAGCACGGCGTGGCTGCCGGTCAGCGAATCGAGGTCGAGCTCGATGCCGATGAAGGCGAAGAAGAAAGGCGGGAAGAAGGCGTAGAGCGGCTTCACCTCCTCCTCGATCGGATTCTGGTCCTTGGTCTCGGCGACGATCATCCCGGCGAGGAAGGCGCCGATCAGCGCCGCCAGCCCGATCTGTGCCGAGAAGGCGGCGAGCCCCAGGCAGAGGATCACCGCCGGCAGCAGGGGGGAGTCGGCAAAGCGTGGCGCGTCGAGGAGCTGCGGACGCCGCTGCAGGAGCTGCGTCCCGCCCAGCGCGAAGAAGGCGAGGAAGCCGATCGCCAGCGCCAGCGAGAGCACGATGTTGCCGGCGTCGACTCCTCCGTCGGCCGCCATGCCGACCGCGAAGGAGAGCAGGATCAGCGCCAGGACATCGTCGACCACGGCGGCGCCGAGCACGGTGCGGGCGGCGGCGGTGCGGGCGATGCCGAGGTCGAGGAAGGTCGCCGAGGCGATCCCGGCACTGGTCGCGGCCAGCGCCGCGCCGAGGAAGACGCTGGTCTCGGTGCTCTCCCCGAGCGCCGCGCCGAGCGCGATCCCGCCCAGGAAGGGGAGGACGACACCGGCAGCACCGACGGTCACCGCGATCCGGCCCACGGCGCGCATCTCCGAGAGCCTCGTCTCCAGCCCGACCCAGAAGAGCAGGAAGACGACCCCCAGCTCGGAGAAGACCCGCAGTACCTCAGTGACCTCGACCAAACCGAGGACCGAGGGCCCAACTAGGACACCGGCGAGGATCTCGCCGACGATCGCCGGCTGACCGATGCGCTTGAAGACCTCGTCGCCGATCTTGGCGGCGAGGAGGACCACGAAGAGGTCGGTGAGGACGCCGGCCGCGTCCCCGGTGGCGGCGAGTGGGATCGCGAGGTGCTCGATGCCGTTCCGCCCTCGCTCAGGCGGGTGCGGCGGCGCCTGCCAGCCGCTCCTCGACCCAGCCGGTCGAGGCGATGTGCTTGCTCATGCCGAGCTGCTTCGGCTCGGCGCCAAGGGCCAAGCCGACCAGCTGCGGCAGGTGCAGGACGGCGAGGCCGAGGTCGCGGTTGACGACCTTGGCCGCCTCCGGCTGCTGCATGTCGAGGTTGAGATGGCAGAGCGGGCAGGGCGTAACCAGGCAATCGGCGCCGGCGTCGAGCGCGTCGCCGACGTGGGTGCCGGCTTGGCGCAGCGAGGTCTCGCGGTTCATCGTGATCACCGGGAAGCCGCAGCACTTGCGGGCGCCGTCGTACTCGACGACCTCGCCGCCGAGGGCCTCGATGACCTTCTCCAGGTAGAGGTCGCGCTCGGGGAACTCGTGGTAGCCGAGCCGCTCCTTCGGACGCACCACGTAGCAGCCGTAGAAGGGGCCGACCCGCAGCCCGGTGAGCGGCCGCACGACCTTCTCGGCGAGCCGGTCGAGCCCGTAGTCCTCGACCAGCAGCCAGAGGAAGTTTTTGTTGGTGAAGCCGTCTTTGTCCTTCTCGTAGGAGAGGCCCTGGCCGCTCAGCACCTCGTTGATGTGGGCGCGGTAGGAGGAGTCGGCGTCGAGCCGCTGCTGGCACTCGGATTGGGCGCCCTGGCAGGTCGAGCAGATGTTCATCATCGCCAGCCCGGTCTGCTGGGCGAGGGCGAAGGTGCGGGCGTTGAGGGTGTCGGCCAGCTCCTGGTTGTGCTCGGCGATGATCCCGGCGCCGCAGCAGTTGGCGCGGTCCAGTTCGACCAGCTCGATCCCGAGCTTCTCGGCGGTGAAAGCCATCGAGCCGTGCAGCTCGGTGGTGAAGCCGCGCGAGACGCAGCCGGGCCAGTAGGCGACCTTGATCTGGCCGTCGCTCATGAACTCTCTCCCTCGTTCTCGGTTGCGGTCTTCGCCTCGTCCGCCAGGATCGCCTCGGTCGGCTCGTCGGGCTCGGGTTCGACGTCCTCCTCGCCCCTGATGTAGATGTTGAATTCCTCGCGGTGCTCCTCGGTGTGCTTGTAGATCGCCTTGACCTCGTCCTGGGCGCCGCCGGGTAGCTTGGGATGGATGCCCGGGATCACCTTCGACGGCGAGCGCGCCTTGCCGGTCTTGATCGCGCGCAACACCGTCGGCAGCGACTCGACCAGGCCCTTGATCGCGGCTTTGCTCGGTTTCAGCTTGCCCTTGATGCCTGGCGCGTAGGACTCCTGCACCAGCAGTGCCTCGTCGTTGGTGCCCTTCTTCTCGATCATCTTGACGAAGGCGTTGACATGGTTGTGCCCGTTGTTGGGGTCGACGATGCCCTCCTCGCCGGCTTTGCGCCGCAGACGCATGATCTGGTCCATCGGCGCGACGCCCTTCGGGCAGGCGTCGATGCAGCTGAAGCAGTGGGTGCAGTCGTAGATCCCGTGCGGGTCCTCGGCGAGGTCGTGGAGGCGCTCTTTGGTCTCAGCGTCGCGCGGATCGCCGACGAAGCGGTAGGCCTTGGCCAGTGCCGCTGGGCCGATGAAGTCCGGATCGGCTTCCATCGAGAGGCAAGAGGAGACGCAGGCGCCGCACTGGATGCAGGCCATCGACTGGGTGATGTCGATCATCGCCTCCGGCTCGACCACGTACTCGCGCTCGGGAGGGTCGCCGTGGGGCAGTAGCCATGGGGTGACGCGGCGGATCTTCTCCCAGTGCGTCGACTCCATGTCGGTGATCAGGTCCTTGATCACGGGCATGTTCCCCATCGGCTCGACGACGATCGGCTCCCCACCGCCGTTGCGCCGGTTGGCCGCCTCGTGCGCCTCGCCGATCTGGGTCTTGCAGCCGAGCCCCGACTGGCCGTTGATCTTCATCCCGCAGGAGCCGCAGATCGCGGCCCGGCAGGAGCAGCGGACCGAGAGCGAGCCGTCGTCGCGGTCCTTGGCCTGGAGGATCCCGTCGAGGACCGAGAGCGAGGGCTCGAGCTCGACCTTGAATTCCTCCCAGTAGGGCCCCTCGCCGCTCTCCGGTTGGTACCTGCGGACTTTCAGCGTGTACTCGGCCATCGTCCTAGTACTTCCTCTCTTCGGGTTCCCACTGGGTGATCGTCACCTCTGAGTATGAGATCTCCGGTCCGTCGGCACCACGTTGCAGATCGATGTGCTTGAGCCATTCGTCGTCGTTGCGCTCCGGGAAGTCGGTCCTGTACTGGGCGCCGCGGCTCTCCTTGCGCTCCAGGGCGGCGACGCAGGTGCACTCGGCATTGTCGAGCATGTAGCCCAGCTCGATCGCCGCGAGCACGTCTTGATTGAAGACGTTGCTCTTGTCGTCGATGTAGGCGGACTCGGCCTCCTCCTTGAGCCGCCGCACGGTCTCAAGCGCCTCCCGGATCCCGGCCTCGTCGCGGAAGACGGCGACTTTCGCGTCCATCGCCTCACCCAGCTCCAGCTTGATCTCCGAAACGCGCCGGCCCGAGCCCTTCTCGCGTGCCGCGATCGCCTCGATGCTCGCCTCCTCGGCCTCCAGCGCTCCCTGCGAGGGACGCGATCCCTCGATCCGCTTGGCGCGGGCGGCGGCGTCGGCGCCGGAGCGGCGGCCGAAGATCAGCGTGTCGAGCAGCGAGTTGGCGCCCAGCCGGTTGCCGCCGTGGACCGAGACGCAGGCGGTCTCGCCAGCGGCGTAGAGGCCGGGGATGTCGGTGCGTCCGTCGACATCGGTCTTGACGCCGCCCATCGTGTAGTGGTTGCCGGGCTTGATGTGGATCGGTTCCTTGGTGATGTCGACGCCGGCGAAGTCGCGGCCGACGAGGACGATCTCGCGCAGCGCCTCGTGGATCCGCTTCTTCGGCACCACGGTGATGTCGAGCGCCACGGTGCCGTCGGGGAAGCCGCGACCCTCGTTGATCTCGGTCTGCTCGGCGCGGGAGACGACGTCGCGCGAGGCGAGTTCCATCTTGTTCGGCGCGTAGCGCTCCATGAAGCGTTCGCCCTTGGCGTTGAGCAGGTGGGCGCCCTCGCCGCGGGCCCCCTCGGTGATCAGAAAGCCCTTGCCCGCCAGCGTCGTCGGGTGGTACTGGATCATCTCCATGTCCATCAGCTTGGCGCCGACCCGGTAGGCCATCGCGATCCCGTCGCCGGTGCAGATCAGCGCGTTGGTGGTCGGCTTCCAGGCCTGGCCGTTGCCGCCGCAGGCCAGGATCACCGCCTTCGCCGTGAACAACTGCATCGAGCCGTCGGCGACGTTGCGGGTGACGACGCCGCAGCACTCGCCGCTCTCGTCCATCGCCAGCGCGGTGCAGAACCACTCCTCGTAGCGAGCGACCGAGTCGGAGTACTTCATCAGCTGCTCGTAGAGCACGTGCATGATCGCCTGGCCGGTGATGTCGGCGACGTAGTAGGTGCGGGCGGCGGAGGCGCCGCCGAAGGCGCGGGTGCCGAGCTTGCCTTCCTCGTTGCGGTGGAAGGTGACGCCGAGGTGCTCGAGGTGGAGGATCTCCTCGGGCGCCTCGCGGGTCATGATTTCGATCGCGTCCTGGTCGCCCAGGTAATCGGAGCCCTTGATCGTGTCGAAGGCATGCGACTCCCAGGAGTCGCCGGGGTTGAGCGCGGCGTTGATCCCGCCCTGCGCGGCGGTGGAGTGGGAGCGGACCGGGTGGACCTTGCTGATGATCCCCACCGAAACGCCTTCCTCGGCGGCGGCGAGGGCAGCCCGCTGGCCGGCGAGCCCGGCCCCTATTACGAGAACGTCATGGGATGGCACGGGCGCGGACTCTATAGCGCCAAAATCCGACCCCGCAGTCGGATTTAAACCGGCACGGCCGGCGGGCCGGGGAGCCGTCCACTTACCATTGGCAAATGCTCGGCGGCGGCTCAATCACGCTTTTCCGCTTTCGCGGGATCAGGGTAAGCGTCGATTGGTCCTGGTTCATCGTCCTCTTCGTCGTCATCTTCTACATGTCGGACTTC
>JBIOVI010000041.1:0-189114 GCA_044867645.1 Solirubrobacterales bacterium
GCCATGTTCGTGCGGTGAACCTCTGCCCAGAACGGGACGAGGTCAATTCCGAAGGTGATCGCGGCGCCGTAGATCGCCGCAAGCTGGTCGCAGAGGCCGTCGATCGTGCCGACGAGGGACTGCTTGCGGCTGGGCGTTTCGGTTGGCTCCCAGACGACGCGTACGGGGATCCCCGTGATCGCTTCCGCGGTCTCGAGTGCCTCCTCGAGGATGAGCTCGGCGTTGAGTCGAGGGTTGCGGATCCCGGGCGTCTCTCCGACTAGGCCGCCGACGTGACGGAGGAATTCGGCCATGTCCCGCTGTACGGGGTGCCCCTCGAGGGCGGCGCTCACTGCCCCGCCCGCATCGGTTCGTAGGTGCTCTCGAAGGCATCGGGCTTTGCAGGTCATTGCACCGGCCCCCTGAATCTCCCGGCCAGGCCGCCGCGTGTCGCCTCGCCCTGGTCGACCAGCTGCCTGATCGCCCGCAGGATCCGTGGACGGCGGCCGCGGCGGACGTTGGTCGAGGCGTCCTCGAGGGTGCGGATCCGCCCAGGGCGGTCGAGGCGGCTCATCAGGCCGCCTCGTCTTGGCCGTCAATCAGATCGTGCCAACAGTAGTCCCACTCATATCCGAGCTCCCCGCCGCTCACCCCGACCCCTCCTCAGGCTCGGGGGCAACGTTCACCAAGACCTGCTCCATCTCGGTCGGCTTGTGTCCCCAGGAGCACAGCGGAGGCTTCACGACCACCGCGCCACTCACCGTCTCGTTGCTCAACTCGGCGCCACACCGAGGGCAAAGGAACCTCGTTATCTCCGGGGTCGGCGCCTCGTACCCCTTCCCCTCCTCAGGCTCGGGGGTGGCAGGAACGAAGCGCTTTGCGTGAACTCGTTGCTCGGTGGAAGGCTCGCTTCGGTGGGCGTCTACGACCTCGTGAAGGTGCGCGGCGTAGTCAGTGCCCCCTGGCGCTCCGCGAGGGGCGACCAGAAGGGGCTCTAAATACTCCGTCAGCGCCGCGACCACGTCCCGCGCCATCTGGCCGCACGTCATTTCCTTGCGCCGTTTGTCTCCGCCCCAGTTGAGTTTCACGACCGCGGCGTTGGCGACTTGGAACGCGTCCTCGCTCTTCAGCCAACGAAGAATCCGCTCCCCTCTGGCGCCCTCCCCCTCCTCAGTGGAGAGCTGGGGGTGGGCGGACGACAGCTTTTTCAGCGCGTCGTCGACTCGCTCCGCGATGGCTTCGTTGATCGACTCCCACCGCTGGGCCAGGACCTCGCCCTGTAGCTCCTCATCGACGGCTAGCTGACGGACCCCGAACAGCGCCCAGACGGCCACCGCGACCGGGCCATGGAAGGTCGCCACCGTCTCGAAATCAGCAGACTCATGCCAATTCGCGAAGCATGCGGCGGCCGTCACCTCGACCGGCCGGTCTACCGTCACACGCTCACAGGTCGGACAGCGGCGAATCCGTACTTCATCCTCCCCGCCACCCTCCTCTACTGGGTGGGGCGGCAACGGTGCGTTGCGGGCCTCAACAACCGACTGACGCGCCGCGTCGTACATCGCTCGCTCCTCCTCGGTGAGCGGAGAATCAAGCTGTCCGGCTGCCGCTCTCACGACCCCCTCGACAGCCCGCTTGCTCTCCGGGGAGAGCTTGTCCCAGTTGCAGCAGGTGAAGGAAACCGGCTCGTCACCCTCTACTGGCTCGTAGGTGGCCTCCTCTAGGACTCGCTTGATTACCTCTGCGCCCCGCTTCGCCTCGTCGGACAAATTGTTTCCATATCCAACGGCTTGAACGAGCGCTGCCGCATCGCCATGACGGATCGTCACCGAAATCTCAGCGTCCCATTCACTCATCCGAGGTTCCTTTCTCCTGCCAGTTCGGCGAGCTTCTCGGCGCGCCAGGGCTCGACGACCTCGAAGGCGTCGAGCTGCTTTTCGCACTCGGAGAGGTCTGATGCGCGGCACTTCCGGGCGACTGCCTGCTCCCAGGTCGCCTTATGGCGCCGCATTTCCTCGGCCTCGGCCTCGGTGCCCTCGAAGACGAAGCACCCGTATTCGCCGCCTACACAGATCAACCAGCGCTCGCATTGAACCGCCTCCACCTCCACCGCCTTCTTGCGGTAGCGCTTGGGGCTAGGCATCTGGAGGACCTCCTCCCCCCCGCACCGCAGTTGTCTCCATTCGCTCGGCGCCACCCAGATCCGCAACGATCTCCTCGACTGAGTGCCTGTCGAGTGCTCTGGCTCGAGCGTGAAGTACTTCCTCTGGCGAGTGGCCAAGATTGCGCAGCGTGTCGATCGCTTCGACACGGGCCAGTAGGGCCGCGTCGCTTTCGGACTTCGCCGCAGCGACCAACTTCGCAACGGCTGCACGCAGGCGCTCCTCTCTACACCAAACGCAGAACCCGTCCTGGGGCCGCTTGACCAGGGGCTCGGCGCAACGGCTGCAGATCGCGCTCACTGGACGGCTCCTTGCTTTCCGCAGGCATCGCACGTCATGAAGCGCTCGTTGGCCGGCTCTCCGTCTCGAAAGCGGACCATCCATGCCTCACCGCAGTCGCAGATGACCTCTTGGTCGTAGCCGTGCTTCTGCTCGTGGGCGTCCTGCATGGCCTCGTCGAGGGAGGTGGTCACGAGCAAGCACCCGTCACGAGAACCGGTAGGGCCAAGACTGCGCCCCCGCAAATCAGGCCGAGCACGAAGCCGAGGAAGAACTCGGTCATCGGCTCACCGGAACCTCTTCGGGCGTGATCGTCACGCCTGGGATCAGCTCCAAGTTAAACGGGCGCTCTTGGGCTTTCGCCATCGCCCGCTCACCTTTGATTGCCACCTTGACCGCCTTCTCGTTGACGGTCAGGAACTCACTCGGAACCGCGTTGCGGTCGGTCACGCTGAAGCGGTAGTCGGTCCGTGTGCCGAGCGCGCCGAAGTTGCCCCGTACTTGCTTGGGCTGCTCTACCGGCGCCACCTTGGCAGTGGCCGCACGTGCTGCCTCCGTATGCGCATCTGCGGCGGCTTGTCTGGCCTCCTGGCTGGTGGGTTCCCCTGCGGCTCGTTCGGCAGCAGCCTGTGCTGCCGCAGCTCGCTCTTCAGCTTCGCGGTCAAGCCTTTCCTGGGCTTCGCGCCGGCGCTTTTGCTCAGCCTCCTCTTCGGCCTTCTTGAAAACGGCGACTCTCTCCTTCAGCTTCGCCACGGCTGCTTCGGGTTGTGCCAGCAGCTCCTTGTAGTGAGAGTTGACGTGGGCCTTGGTCGCTTCGTAGGGCCCGTTGGTCGACTTCCGATGCTCTTCGGCGGCCGAGATGACGATGCGCAGATCTTTGATCGCGTCAGCGACTTCTCCGGCCTCTTCCCAGGTGGAGATGCGATCCGTCGTCGCGAAGCGGCGGACGTGGACCAGCGCTGCTTTCAGATCGCGCTCGTCGACCAGGAAGGCCTCGTCCTGCTTGACGTCTAGGAGGGGCGCGTGCTCAGGCAACGGGGGCCTCCGTACGCCAGTCCGGTTCCGGCAGATCAGAGTCAGGAACGGGCGCCAAATCGGGCCTTCCGGCATCCGCGTCCTGGGCTGCGCGGATCCGGTCTCCCTCGCTGAGCTCGGCGACCTCAGCGCTTTCCGCCTCTGGGTCGGTCCCGAAGGGGATGCCGAGCAGGTTGGCGAGGAAGTACTTAGTTGCGCCGGTAGTCGCCTTGAAGAGCGCCTTGTCACCGGGCACGTCGTGGCCGGTGCCAGACCAGCGAAGCTTCAATGCCTCTTCGGTCTTCGTGTCGACGACTTCGAACTCGATCGTCGCCCTGGCTATGGTGCCCTGCCTGCCGAAGCTCAACTCCTCCTCGACTAGGCTCGGGATGATGAGGATGTCGCGCTTCTCTAGCTGCTGGCTCGCCTCGGCGAGCACATCCTCAGCTCGCGCATAGGTGTAGTCGCCCTCGGCATTGGCTCCCCGCTTCTCCACGGCTTTCGCTGCTTTGCGGGCGAGGAACAGCTTGCGCCGTAGTGACCTGCTCGCCTCAGTCACCGGCGAACTCCGTCAGCTCCACACTGAGCCTGTCAGCCCAGTCCTTTTGCAGCAGGACGTCTCGGTGCAGGGCGCGAGTTGGCTCTGCGTCGAGATGGTGCGCCAGCCTGTGAAGGCGTTGGCGGATCTCCTCTAGCTCTCGCGCCGCAGCCCTCACTTCTTGGGAGTCCACAGGAGGGACTGCGAGGTCGCGGGTCGTGAAAGCCATCAGGCGGGCCGCCTATCCGAGCGCTCACCGAGCTTGGTCTTGCCCAAATGCGACTCTGCCCGGGCACCTCTCCACCTAGGCGGGAGGCTCGCCCACGGGTCGACGTATTCACTCTCGTCCTCATCCGCTGAGCGGCGTCGCTCGATGCGCGCCTCGCCGATGAGCAGGACGCCGATCGCGATCGCCAGCGCGCAGATGACGAGCAGGCCGATTGCTAGATCGGAGATCGTGGCCGCCAGGGCATCGCCGATCACAGCTCCCCCCTAATCCACGGAGACGTCAGCTCGTAGAGGAACGTGGACCAGAGAAAGACTGCGATTGCTATGGAAAGAGCGAGACGCATCAGTTGAACGGGCTCGCTTTCCGCATCGCCTCTAGCCGCTCGTCGATCTGCTCCTTCTCCTCGGCGGACAGCTCGGCTGCGAGAGAGTGAATCGACTCCGCTGCAAACGCCTCAAGCTGTGCGAGGAGCGGGCCGTATTTGGCTTCGACCAGCCTCGCCATTTCGTGGCGACCTCGAATCCTGCCCCGCCCGTGGCCCGCTAGGTAGCCCAGTACCCCGATCCCGAGGATCAGCCAGAGTGCGAGGGCGAGACTCACCGCCAGTCCTCCAGCGGCCTTCCCTCGAGCACTCGGCGAACACAGGCTGCTGCGACGTCGTGAGTGTCGGCGTTGCCCAGAAGTGTCGCGCGGGAGACGGGGTCCGATTCCTGGCCGGCGTTGAGGCGTTTGACCGTAGCGCGACGCTCATGAAACTCGACGAGCTTCTGAAGCTGTCGCGCCGGAATCACCGGGCTGGGCGATGCGCTCAACGGTCGCCCTCCAGGTCCCGGATCCACTCGCCTTCCCTATGAACCAACCGTTTCCCGCAGCAGGGGGAGATGAAGCTCTGCCCGACTTGGTGCTTGACACGTCCGACGTGAACTGCGTCCGCCAGGGCCATGAGGCAGCAGCAGCGAAGCCCATCGAGGCCCGACGTCGCCGGCTCGTTTGGATGGGAGCCGCTGGACTGTACGAGCGCCATCAGCCCTCCCCCCTCTCTACTTCTCGAAAGAGACGAAGCTTCATCTGCACCCGCCTATGGGTGTTCGGAATTTCTCCGGTGCAGTAGAAGCGCCCGACGGCGAAGGAGCCGGGGATCTTCCCTACTCGATCGCACGCCTCCATGGGGCAGACCGGGAGCTTGACCTCGAGCTGTTTGAGGGCCGTAGTCATCTACGCAGCCACCGCCCGCGGCGCCGCATCGAACTCGAAGGACAAGACGAAGTCAGTCAGGCCGTTCAGCAACAGTCGGGGGTCGGCGTCTGGCTGGGCAACGAACCGACCCCGTAGTCGCTGAGTGAGACCACCGACGACCATGGTCCGGGTCGTCTGATCGAGCGGCAAAAGCGCGCCCAGAGAGTCCTGAGCGGCTTCGAAGATTGGGAAGGAGACGCTCGGACCGTAGAGCAGGTAGAAGCGGGACGGGTCGAGCTCTGCGGCGATGAAGTCGAGTAGGGCGTCTATGCCATTGCGGACGCGGCCCCGATCACCGATTGCCATCCGATCCGCTAGCCGTTCGACCACATGCCGATGGGCGCGTTCGCCGATCCAGGAGAGCGTCTGCTGGAGGCAGTCGTCCTTGCCGTCGAAGATTTCGTAGAAGGTCTTCCGGCCGATGCCGCCTACGCGAGTCAGGTCGGCGACTTTGGCGCCGGCGATGCCCTTCTCGCAGACAACCCGGGAGGCTGCGTCCATGATCCGGGTGCGCTTCATCTCCAAGATGAAGTCTTTGGATATCTGGGGCCTCTTTGACTTCTTCTTGACGGCTGGCATCTACGCAGCCGCCTTCGAGCCGGTATCGAGGGGCCAGATTTCGGTGACCTCGTAGCCGTAAAGGTCAGCGACTTTCAAGCGAACCGCAGGGCGAGGGGCGACCCCGGTCTCCATCCGAGCAAGCGTCGACTTCGGTACGTCGATCTCGTCAGAGAGGGCGTCGAGGCTTAGGCCCCTGTTCAACCGCTCTGCCTTCAAATCGACGGTCACGCCGACACCGCCCGACGGTCGTGGCGGTTCTCATGGAGGGGCCAGAGATCCAGTGGGAGAAGCCCGAACTGTTCCGCAATCGCGAACTGGATCCGGGGGTTCGGCACATGCCCTGCCTCGACCATTCGGATCGTCTTGCCAGAGACCCCGGCGCGGTATGCCAGATCGTTGGGTGACATCCCCGCATTGATGCGGAGACCTTGAAGCTTTCGGTTGGGTTGGTGCCTTGGAGTCCCCGTTGGTCCCGCCATGTCTCTCTTTGTACCACAAAGTCCCTCACAGTGGCAAGAAGTCCTTTTCGTGGGACGCAGTGGGACGTAAGCTCGAACGCATGGCGAACCTGTACGAAGATCCAGTGGCCCTCGCGAAAGCAATCCGCGAGGCTCGAGGTCCAATGAGCCAAGAAGCTCTGGGCAACTGGCTCGGTCGAGACAAGAAGACCGTGCTGCGTTGGGAGGCTGCGGAGGAGGGAAGTCTTGGCGACACCCCCGAGAAGCGACGAGCGGTCGCCATTCTGGTCGCCGAGGCGACCGGGCGGCGAGACCTTCTCGGCCTCAGCGCACCAGAGTCAGACCCTCGCTGGCGGGCTGTTCAGGATCGTCTGAATCTTCTTTCCGAGGCCGTAATGAGGCTGGTGGTCGATGCTCTGGAACAAGACGAATCGGACGAGTTCCAGCGATGGTGGACCAACGACCCGCGCTCCGGAGAGCTAGACCTCTAAGGGGCGATCCATCCGACAGTTCTCCTCCCACCATTCGCAGAAACTCGGCGATGCGCGCGGCGGCGTCGAATTCGTCAAGGCTGGTCTGAGTTGGCATCAGGTTCCCTCCGGGCAGCCGTAGACAATACATGTCGCCCACCCACCCGATGTCGAAACACCGGGCCGGCGACGCTCCCAGAGGTTTGGGTAAGCTCGCGGTCTTCTGGGCGCTTGCGAATGGGGAGGAAGAACGATGAGTGGTGAAATCAGCCTCCGGCTGGGACGCCGGTTTCGGCGGGTGATAGTGCTCGGATTCCTCGTCATTGGTCTCTGGGTGGTCGCGTTGGCTGGGTGCGGAAGCGAGGACAAGGGGGGCAGTGGCACGTCGGCAGTGACGGCTCTAAACGCAGATGTACCCCTTTCCGAGGAGGACATTGCAAAGCAGGCCGGCTTCCAGCACGACGGCCCGATCGCCTACGAGTACCAGGGCTGCCAGATTTCGGTGATCCTGCCATCACCTGACTACATCCAGCTCTACGCCGAGGCCGGGGACACTGTCATCACCGATCCGACCGGCACTATTGGCGCAAAGATCTACGATACGCCGGAATGCGTAGATTCGGTCGGCCACGCCCTCGCCAAGGTTGAGCTGCCCTAACTGCGCTGTCAGATTTGCTAGGCGGCCGGGCCTCATCGGGTGACCGCCTACAACAGATCCCGGTGGGGAGGCCATCCTCTCGATTCCCTGTGGAGGCAAGAACGTTAAGCGGGCGCTGCTGACTTCGCAGCTCAAGCTCGCGGGTATAGCCATTGAGGAATACCTGCGGGCCTTTAGGTAGCGCAACCGGCACCATCCCTTGACTCGTTCCCCCTCATTGGCAAAGACTTACGGAGTAAACAAATAGCTGTCAAGTTTTCTGCGCAGAGGATTTCTCCGGCGGCGAGGGCACTTCAAAGCATCCGAGGAGGGACGACATATTGATCCCCTGGTCTCCGGAGTCCTGACGCCGCTTGTTGCTTCGGTCCTCTATCTCCAGTGCTTCCAGTCGCAAGTTTTCGTAGCGTTCCAGCAGCTCATCCCGCCCTTGCTCGTCCAGCAAGATTCTGGTCTGGGTGAGGTGGAAGTGCTCGTGCGTGCCGAGCGTGCCAGCACGAAAGCCAAGCACCATGTCGTCGAGATGCGCCTGAGCGAACTCGGCCGTTAGATGTTCTTTGATCTCCGGCGGCAGTCCTTCCCACTCCTCGGTTTCGACCAGATAGCGCTCGGTCGCGCAGTAGACGTGTTCGACGGCCCCGCGGACTTTGATCTCGTCTGCGAGCTCGGCGCAGCCCAGTTCGACCAACCGCTTCGTGTGGTAGTTGACCTGATCCCCGAGGCGGCGTAGCTCTTTGGCAGGCATTTCGGGGTCGACTGTCTCCGCCAGTACCCGAGTCATCTTCGACGGACTACTGGGGCCTTGGGCGATCAGCAACCGCAGGATTTTGGCTCGTAGGGGCTGACGCAGGGCCTCCACCCTGTTCTGTGCCGCCGCCTCCTTCGCTCGAGTGCTGCTCGCCATCACGCCTCCTTGTGGACTCGACTGACCGCTAAACAATATTCGAGCCAGAAGGTCCGTTTCCCTAGCGGCGAGCGCTGCTCCCTTTGCCGAGGAATTCCTCTGCGGTGAAACTTCCTCCTGCGAAGGGCCGATCTTAGGTGGTGCATAGCCCATTGCTCCAGCGGGAGGAGGTGATGCAGATGCAGCTCGCAAAGGCGGGGATCGCAGTCCCCATTGTGTCCATCGGAAAGGCAGGCTGAGGGCAAGAGGGGCGCCCCGCTGTCGCCTGTCTCGGCAAAGGGGGCGCCCCTCTCCCCCTGCTCAGTACCCCTGAAGTTCCTTGACGCATCCCGTCGAGGACCCAAGCACAGGGTAGGCGGGGAGGCAACGAATGCCAACGAAAAAGTCATAAGCCGCTTATACGATCTGGTTGACGCGGGCCTGAGAGAGGCCCGCCGCGCTCGCGATCTGCTGTTGGGTGAAGCCCTGCTCGGCGGCGTCGCGGATCAATCGATCGCGCTGCGCCTTCAGCTTCTCTGTGCGGCGGATTTGTTCTCTCAAGTGGCGGAGCTGGCGCAGCGGGTCCTCGCCTGCCACAACCTCTCCTCGGAGCCTCGCGCCTCCCTTGTTGCCATGGGCTCCCCCTGCTTAGCAGAGCGGCGACACTCAAAGTCTTCGGATTGCCTTCGCGGGTAGACCGGCGGGTACCGATGGACGGGAGGGCCAACCGGCTAGACGTGGGGCGAAAGAGGAAGCGCCGGCGCCACCGGCTTCACCTCGAAGATCCGATCGACGGCATCGACGTCGACCCGCTCCAGCAGGTCCTCGAGGGAGCCAGCGCGATTGACCACCTCGAAGGAACGCACGGCGATCCACTGGCCCTCCAGAGCACCCAGCGTCTGGGCCAGTGCTGCTTCGCCTTCGATGGTCCGCTGCTGTCGCAGGGTGGTCATCCTTCGCGACCCCCGAGATAAACAGATGGGTAGCCGTACTGAGATTAGCTCGTAATCGACAGACGACCAAACAGAACCGAGCGCTCAGGACGACCCAAACCGCCTCGCTAAGATCGCGATGTCCTCGATCTCGACTCCGAGCCCTTGAGCCAGGCGCAGGACCGTGCCCCAATACGGGTTGCGGTCCCCGCTCTCTAGCCGGGAGATCTCGGAGAGGTAGATGCCAGTGACGTGGGCCAGTTCTTCCTGCGTCATGCCTCGCCCTTCTCGAAGCTGCCGGATCGCTTTTCCGAGCGCGGGCTGAGGTTCTGGGCGAGGTGCCATCCGGGGGCTAGACAAGCTGCCTCCCGCGCCAAGGTCTATGGGTTTAAACTCAAAGCGGGTCAATGAGTTGCGGCGAGGAGATCCCCTGGGAGCAGCTGGCCCGCGCCGAAACCCATGCGCTGCGCATCTCCATCCTCGAGGTGCTGTCGCTCGACGGCGGGCGGACTCTGTCGCCTCGGGAGCTGATGCATGAGCTGCAGGCACCGATGGCGACGGTCAACTACCACGTGACCTCGCTGCGGAGAGCGAAGGTGATCCGGCTTGTTCACGAGCGGGCAGTCGGTGGGGCTATCGAGCACTTCTACTGCCTAGTCGATCACTCGGCTGAGGATCTATTCGTTCGAATCTAGAAGCCTGCTTGACTCGGATGCGAACATCTGTTCGATGCAGTTCCTGCTCTCCAAAGAGGTCCGTCAGGCGGTAGAGGACGGCTCCTATGAGGCCGCCTTCGAGGAGGCCCGAGGCGTTGCCGAGCTTGAGCTGGCGAGGGGTCTGGAGGCGGTGATGGCAACGGCCGAGACGAATCTCGTGCTCTATGACGCTCTGGCTGCCCGATGGATTGTCGCGGCCTTCGAGGAGCGACGGTTCCCCCTGCACTACCTCGGTTGGGGTGCGATGCGCTTTCAGGAAAACCTAGAGCCGGGTCGCTACACGGCAGAGGCGTTGGAGGGACTGCTGAAGCGGAAGGACAACAACCCCAAAACCTCGTGAGGCCTGGCAATCACCCGCTCTCCCCTCTCGCAGCCCTCTGCTACACCATGCGCCTAGCGGAGACGGACAGCCCCCGCTACGAGGCTGCGGTGCGCCACTTCGTCGTTTACTTCATCCAGGAGTTCGAGCCCAAGCCCCTGCAGATCCGTCGGCTGGCGGACTGCTTTGAGTGCCTCGGCGGGCACCTCTTTCGCTTCGAGGCCCTGGAGGGTCTCGACAGGCTGGCCGCTCAGATCAAGCGCTACGAAGAAGGGCGGGAACCGGGAGAGCGAGCTGTCGACTTCGCGTTCGAAGGCCAGGTGGAACGGGCGGAAGGGAGCTTCTGGGGCTAGCGGGTTCGATAGTCGGCCATCCTGCGCCTTCGCCACGACCTTCTCCCCACTGAACGACAAAAGCCCCCGGCAGGAGTGCCGAGGGCTTGGCAGATCGTGGGATCTAGCGCTTCAGAACGCCTGACGAAGAGCTATCGAGCTAATTGAGGCTCTAGCGAAACTCGCTTAGGCCAGTCGTGGTGCCGATTCAGAAGTCGGGTGCGAAGGCGATACCTCGCGCAGGGTGCGGTTCTACCCCAGGGCTATCCGACCTGCTCCTCGTCGTCAAGAAGAGAGGTCGTCTGAACGCTCGGCGGCTCAAGCCCTGGGGCGTCCTCTGGTCGCTCTACCGCGGCCTCGACGGCCACCAAGTGGAAGGTCGGCTTGCGGGGGGCGGCAACGGTGTCCTCACGCTCGCGCTCGATCCGGATCGTGGCGATCACGTCTCGGTCCCAAAGCCCCTGGGACTTGACCAGCTCCCCCACGGGATCGTCGTAGTGACCCTCGATCACCTTCTTGCCCTTGAGGGGGGTCGGCCGGTCGAAGTCGCCGCTCGGTGGCAGAACAAGCTTGAAGCGCTGCACTCCGGCGTCGGCCATCGACAGGTGGCCCGGGACAGCCTCAAGCTCTTGGTCTTCGGGTTCTCCCTCCCGATCAAGCACCAAGAAGGCTCTTGATGCCTCGACACTGGTCACCGTCACAGCCACTTGTCCGGTTGCATCCCAGGTGACCTTGGCGTCTTCAGCCTGACCAACGGCCCTCATGAACTGTTTGTAGGCCTTCGCCCCCTCCGGTCCAGTCTCCTGAGCGAGGGTCAAGAGGTCGTCGTCCTGGGCTTGCATCAGAGCGGCGATCTGCTGCGCCGCTTCGGCGATAGGCGATCCGGCTCCGTCTATCCGAAGCGTTTCGTGCTCACCCGCTACAAAGCGGATGTGCGCGGAGGCGAACTCAAAGTGGTCCACGTCCGTCGGAGCAACAAAGTCACCAAGTTTGCTCTTGTCGAGAGCAATCTTGTAGAGAGCCGTAGCGAACGTCCGGATCAGGTCTGAAAGGGCGATGGCCTCCGCCCGGTTCGGCCGGAAGGCTTTGCCGACAGCCGTCAGGGTCCCGACCGCCTGATCCCCCTCCATGTGCACATCGCGTTTTAGGCCCGCCTGCTCGGTCGGCTTGAATTCCGGAACCTCAACAGCTTCCTCTTCTGCCTCCTCCGCATTGCTTGATTTCTCCGGCTCGGAGGAGGGCGGGGTATCCATGGCGAGTTAGGTCGTGCGAGACAGCAAGGAGACAACAAGCTCAGCCGTAGTTGCCGCAATGGCAAGGAGGCTGAGTATTGCCGCCGCGTAATACTGCCTGAGACGATCTTGATTCGCTTTGTGGCGAGTGTTTGCAACCCCCGCGTAGTGCTCTGCGAGTTCTTGCAGAGCCTTTCGTTCGGCCTCTTTGCCACCTGCGCCGTGGAGCAGCTTGAGCAGGTCTTCCCCTATCTCGGTCGTCGGCAGCGAACCCTGTTCCTTTGGCCACTGCTGGCGAATCGCTGCCGCGATAGCGGTGGCCAAAAGGACAACGGCCGCGATAGCCAGCCTGATCGTCCACTCTCGCCCTCCGCCTTCGAGTTTGCCGAGCGTGTCCACGCCTGAGAACGTGACGGTCTGAACGATGGCAAAGTACGCACCGGCCACGGTGACGATGCCTCGCGTCTTTCCTCCGAGCAATTCCTCCTTATGGCTCTCATGCTCGGATGCCTCTCGGAGGGCCGAAAGGAAAGGTGCAGGATCGGGCAAACCCGAGGGCGGTCCATCATCGCCGAGCTGCCCCCCCGACTCCGAGACGGCGCGGATGTGGGGTGATCCCTCCATTACTCAGAGAGTAGCC
Organism: Solirubrobacterales bacterium; assembly: GCA_044867645.1. Classification (GTDB taxonomy): domain Bacteria; phylum Actinomycetota; class Thermoleophilia; order Solirubrobacterales; family 70-9; genus VRUE01. The sequence continues at coordinate 12,636 of JBIOVI010000041.1, forward strand.
CTGTTTGCGGCCAACCAGCCTCAAAGAAATATGCGCTGATAGCGAAGTTTCTAGGCGTATCGCACACAACGACCTCCGCAACCCTTCCGTAGTCAGAGGGCTAGTTTTTCGCTCTCTAGAGCGGTTTTAACGTCCGATCCAACCCATAGAGTCGGCCCCTCAGAACCGGCCGCTGTCGTCGATCTCCCACCGATTGATCTCGAACTGCACCTGGTAGGGACGATCACTGCGCAGATCCTCCACGAACGAGGCGATCTCGTCAATCCGAGCACGCTCGTGGCGATCTCGGAGCAAAATCAGAGCCATGAGACCAAGCAGCGCCAGCAAGGCAGCATTGACAAAGCTGGTGCTCGGCGAGCCAGCCGCCTCGTAGACGAAGACGATCCCAGCCAGCACCATGACCAAGAGGCCATCTGCATTCGTCCAAAGAAAACTCCCGACTGCTTTAGCTCTCTCGCCAAGCCTCACGCAGTTCGGGAACTTACAGAGTCCTGATGATGCTCGCCTTTCGCGACCGCGAAAAGACCCCCCGCCTCCGAAGAGACGAGGGGCATTGCTCAGCGGTCTGACAGAGTTTCGTCCCCGGCTCCCGCCTTCAGACGCACTCCCAGGCGGAGGACCCGACGTCGGCAAAGATCGCTGCTGCAACCCGGTCCTGTTCGGCCGGCGGAGCTTCGGCTGCGGGATGCGAGCCCGAGTAGCCGCGGCCACCGTAGAAGGCCCACGTTGAGTCGAGGATCTGGTACTTGCCGCCGGCTGTTGAGATCCCGTTGCGCGCTCGATAGCTGCCACCAGACTCACAGAACATGATCGAGCAGGGGATGGCTGATCGCGTCCCCCCACCGCAGACGTACGGCAGGTAGCGCAAGCGCTTCTGCTGCTCGAGCTTGTGCCGGCGGTGATCGAAGTAGATCCGTTGGTCCTCCCTCCATCGGTGCCGAATAGCAGCTCGGTGGCTAGGACCGACGGCGCACTTCACCTTCAGACGCTCTGAGGCGATCGTCAGGGCACGGGGCTTTCCTCGCTCCCAGTAGATGAGTCGCCAGACCGATTTAGACCAGGGCCTAAATTTAGCTGCGGTTGTTGCATGTCCTAAACAGGGGTCGAGGGCGGTGTTCGGACGTAGGGCAGTCGACGGGCTCGCGAGTAGAAGGGCGAGCAGGACGACTACCCCTGATATCAGGGCAATTGCCTTGGAGGCGATGAGTCTCCTTGGTCGCTTACGAGGACTGCGCCGACTCAGAAGCCCGAAGGCCGGGGCGCTTGGGGGTAGCCGGTTAGGGCGCTAGAGTTGTCGGAGCCATGAGGACTATCGACGAGAAGCACGTAATGACCCCCGCTCAAATCCGCGCTGCGAATCTGAAGGCATCAACCACTCCGCTGGCCCTGGCCTGCTCCACCGCCGCGCAAACGACCCGGAACCTCGCAGCAGCCCTCAGCGGCGATCCAGTCGCCACGATCCTCGCCCGTCGATCGTCCTCCCGAAGTTCCTAGCACTTCACAGGGAAGGGACGGCTGCGTGGGCGGCAACTGGTCTTGAAAACCAGCGCGGGGTAGCACCTGGGGGTTCGACTCCTCTCCCTTCCGCTTCACCCTGGAGAGGACCCGGCTGGATCAGGAGCACCGTTGCTAGCGGTGTAGGGCTTAACCGCCTTGCGGGTTCGAGTCCCGCTCTCTCCGCTCAGGACGTTAAGGTCTGTGGCGATGGATCAGCCAGAATGCATGAATCTGATCCGGGTCGACGTCGAGTTTCGATGCCAGCCGCAGCAAGCCGAGGCGATGATCGGCTTGGTCGACCACGTCGAGTACGGCGCCGACGCTGGCATCGCGCGGGTTCACGCAACGACGACCAGCAAAGACCACCTCCTTGCCGCTTCAAGGCAGGCGCTCGAAACGATCGAGGAAGTCCTTGGCGGTGCTGGGCTGAGCTACGACGATGTTCTCAGGCTGAGCATTGACACCGAGGAACTAGTTGAGGACAACGGCACTTGGCGACGTCGTGGCGAGTTGGTCGGGTCGGTGCTCTACGCAGGAAGCTGGGGTCCCGATCACCCAGATCGCTTCTGAGGCCGGTCTTTCCCGCCAGGGCGTTTACGACCTGCTGGCGGAGCGACGCGGCGCATAGCGGCCTCGAAGTCGCGGGCAAAAGGGCGGAGTGACTGCTGACGAGTTCGCCAAGCGCATGAAGACGAGTGCGGTCCGGCTGGACAGGGCCAACGTTGAGACCCTTGCTCGCCTGGGCAATACCACGCCGGAGCGTGTCGAAGAGTTCTTGGTCAAGCTTCATCACGCCGAGCCCCCCTGCGTCGCTCGATCAGATCCGGAAGGCCGGCCATCGATTCGGGGGACGACTCGGCGCGTCGCTCATAAACGCTTTCGGTCCACTCCTTCGCCGCTACCGCTCGTAGTCCAGAACGATGATCGTCTCCGGCCGCTCCACCGGAGCAAGCAACTCCACCCGACCGAACCGGTAGAGGTCGGAGGTATCGTCGAGGAGCCAGTTACCTTCGACCAGAGCATCGCCAAGAGCCTTCTCGAGGATCACCCGGAAGTTCCCTTCGTCGCGCCGGCGGCGCTGCTTGAACCGGAGGGTGGCGGTGACGCTGACGGACTTCAGCCGCCGCGGCACCTTCTGCTCCATCAGCGCAATCGACAACCACCCCTGCCATCGCAGCTTCTCCTGCCGGCCGACCGCCCAGTGGGAGCGATAGCCAATGGCGTTGAAGCTTGGCGGGGTACCGGGGATGGCAAGGGTGGCGCGCTGCACTACTCGGCGTTCGGGACCACGTAAACCAGAATCGCCGCGAGCGAGTCGAAGACCGCGACAGCCTTAGTTGAGAGTTCGTCAGCGAGCGGGACGTTGAATGCTTGGGCGACGGTGACAGCGGCTGCGACAACTGCGATGAATGCCTTGCGGTAGCGAGAGATGTCCATGGTTCCTCCTATTCAGCGCTTGGCGCGCAGGTAGATACGTTTCGACTGGCTTCAGCGCCAGAAGTGCAGGAGCACCCAGATACGGGCGCGGAGATGGGCGAAGGGGAAGAAGAACTCCTTGAGGAAGCGATCGCCCTTGTAGACGGCGGCCGTCTGCTGTTCGCCGAGGATGCCGTCGAAGGTGCCCAGCTCTATGCGGTAGCCGAGCATCAGGACTGCTTTGGCGTTGACACGATTTCCAGAACGGTTCCTGGCTCTAGCTTCCAGGGACCCTGGTAGGAGTCGGGGGTGATCTCGTAGAGGCGACCGCCGGTAATGGTCGGGTCCTCGGTGTTCTTGACGCTGGCGATTCGAACCACGGGGCGCTTGCGTCTGAATCGGAGCACGGCTTTACCTCCTATTGGTGCCGAGTGGAGCTCAAAAAGAGCCGGCGCTCAAGACGGCGGCGACGCTGCAGGCCAAGCAGGACTGAGCCATCCGCGTCCCTCACCCAAAGGAGGAGGGCGTTCGCGGCGGCGTTGTACTTGCGTTCGTTCAGCAAGCGCAGGAAGCTCGAGGACTGCAAGCCGCCCTCCCCTACGTTGAAGGTGAACGAGATTGCGGCAATGCGCTGGCGGACAGTTAGGGGCACATGGACATTGCGGGCGACTGCCTGAGCCGCCGACCGCAGATCCGAAGTCAGGTAGGCGAGAGCCTTCGCCTTGGAGATGACCTGGCCGGGATAGACGTCGGAGCCGGTGTGCCCGTACCCGATCGTGAGCACGCCGCCGCTGTCGTAGTAGGCGCTGGTCCGCAGGCCCTCGAATGGCGCAACGAAGCGAGCGGCCCAAGCCAACCTCCAAGACGGCTTGCGTTTTGCCTGGGCGATGAGCTGGTCGAGCCTGCGAACCACCCGCTCTAGCTGAGCCGCTTTCCGTGCATGGCCGCGACGTTTGGTTGCCTTTAGGAGAGCGAGCTGACGTCGCTGTTTCCGGGCATAACGCTTGCGCCGCGCCTCAAGCCGCTTTTGCATCAGGCGGCGAGGTGGTCGTGGTCACCGTGGTCCGGGAAGACCCCGGAGTATTTGACCCCGTTCTTGACGTACCAACCATCGGGTCCGAATAGCTCCAGGAAGTAGCCGGCACCGAAACGCTCGAGCAGCGCTCGTTGTGCCGCTTTCTCCGGCTGCTCGCTGGGATCGTCAGAGCCGAGGTCCACTGCGCGTCGCTGTGAGGGTCCGTGGTAGGTGACCGAGTCGTAGCGGACCGTCGAGGAAACGTAGACGCCCTCGACGTTGTTCAGCACCCAGCGCAGTGCCTTGCGGATCTTGCGCCGATTCAGAGGGAGCGGCTCATGTCCGTTCCAGTCGATGCGCCCTTGGCGGATCTTGCGCTGAATCAGCTTCGCCAGCTTGCGCATCCCTCGCCCGTGCTGGGCGGCCTCTTTTGCATGACCGCGCTTGCCGGTCTTACGGAAGAGGGAGCGCTGTCGCTTGCGTCCAGCGGCGTGCTTGGCGAATTTCTCGCGCAAGGTCTTGAGAGAGGCCACGGGTGGCCCTCCTTTCGAGGTAGCTATTAGGCCGCGCTCAGGCGGCGAGGGTGGGAACTACGAAGTGGAGGCGGAGGTGACTTTCTGGAACTCAGCCTCAAGAGCATCGAAGTCGGCGCGCAGAGCGGCGAGGCGCTCGCGAAGGCGTTTGATCTCCTCGTCACGCCGTTTGATTTCTTCGCCCCACTCCCTGTCGCGCCGCTCCAGCTCTCGTCGCAACTCTTCGTTGACCTTGATCAGGGTGTCGGCGGCGATCTGGTCGGTCTTGGCGTCGAGCTGGCCGCGTTCCTTGTTGATCTTCAAGACGTTGAAAACACCGCTGACGCCGCCCGCCCCGAGGAACGCGGCAGCGATCAGGCCAGCACCGGTGAGGTCGATCGCTCCCAGTAGCTCAACCATCGTGCCGCATCTCCAGAGTCACGTAACCGGTCACAGCGACATGGCGGGCACGTCGGAAGCAGCCGATGGCAAGAGCGAGGATGAACGCGCCGGTGAGCCAGCCGTTGGGGGCGAGTCCGGCGACGATCGAGTAGTAGGCCGCGAAGCCCCCGGCGAGCAAAGACATCCCGACCGCCTCGGCCTTGCGGATGCCTCGGATCACACCGATCATCGAGAGGACGCCGCCGGCAAACCAGACGGCATTGAAGAGCGCGAACACGAAAGGGGAAAGCACCGTCGCGGAGGCCGAGGCTTGGCTCAGCTCCGGTGCGATGAGGTTGACGATCCCCGTGAAGGCCACGCCCCCTGAGAACCACGTGACGAGCTGATGCGACGCGAGATAGGGGCGCTGATGGTGAGGCACCGGATTCAGTCGCTTTAGGGCTCGGACAGAAGTCATCGGTCTCCGTTGGGGTCGGGGTTGGGTACTATGCGCGGCGTGAAGCTGGGGCTTTTGGTAGTGGCTATCGCGTTGGCACTCGCGCCATCCGCCTGGGCATCCCCCTTTACGCCAAAACTCGAAGCCGACTATGACTTCGCTGCAAGCTGGTGGGGGGCGATACCTGTCGGCTGTTCAAGCGTCGACCGCGAGCTCGTGCCGCCAGCATCCGTCGACACGTCGCCTTTGACATCGGCAACCTGATAGGCGAGCAGCTTAGGATCGGCTGGATCGGGCGTCGCCATGAGTGTGCTTGTCTCCGGTCATGGTCTCCTGGGGGTGGGGGCTCTGGTACGGTCGCGGTCTGATCAGGGGTAAACGGAGGCGCAGAGGAGGCCACAATGCACAAGGTCCGCATCCATCACGCAACCGTCATTTCGGTCTTAGCGCTTGTGGTCGCACTCACGAGTGCTGGAGCCTGGGCGGGAACTGTGCTGGTTGGCTCCAAGCAGATCCGCAATGGCTCTATCCGTTCGGCCGACCTGCACAAGTCGGCGGTCCGGTCGAGCGACATCGGGCCGAGTGCCGTGACCTCCTCCGATGTGAAGGACGATGCGGTGCAGGGGCCAGAGATCGGAGAAGGCGCTGTTCAGACGTCAGACATCGGGGAAGGACAAGTGCAGCCGCAGGATGTGACGGCTCCTGCACCGAAGCAGCTCCATGAGGTTGACGTGGCCGAAGCCGAGGTTGGCGCAGAATTCACCCTGGTGGACAATGTCGGCACCTACAGCAAGGAGGACTCAACGTCCGTTCTTGAGGTCGACTGGACGGGAACTGCCGAAGCGCCCACCACGTCCTGCACCTTCCAGCTTCGGGTTGATGGGCTCCCAAGTCCAGATGGAGGCGGACTCATTTTTGTGCAGCTAGGCGATATCACGAGTGTCTCGGCCGCCGCACTTTTCCCTGGCCTCGCTTCTGGCGAGCACATGATCGAAGTCTGGGCTCAATCCAAGCCAGCCCCTGGCTCTACGGATCCGTGCATAGTGGGTCCTGAAGAAGCGGGGATTCCCCAAACCTTCGTCATCAGCGAGCGAATCGTCTAGACGATCCCGGTCAGCCGAACTCCAGCCCGTTCCAGGATCGCGCTGAGGCGGCTGGAGCTGGTGTCGAGCTGCGCGGTCAAGATCTTAAAGTCGGCGTCATAGTGGGGCGTCTCGATCACCCGGAACGGTTCTGGTTCGGGCCAGTCGCTCAGCTCTACGTAGTCTTCGGAACGCAGAGCCCAGATTGGCAGGGGGCCCATCGTCGGGTGCTGAATCTCCGGGATGTGGCCTTCGCTTTTCGGCCGGATGGTGAGCGTCCCAGAGCGCTGAGGGAGCCTGCGCTCGGCCATGTAGACAGCGCCGACCTGGAACGCCGTCTGGGGGTAGGCGAGCGGGAAGCCCACCGAGAGGACGCCCCAACGCCGGCGGCCGCGGCGCGTGTAGGGGTTGTTGGGGTCGGGGTCGAGCAGGGAAGTGTCTTCGTAGTCGCTTCCCGACCCAGGGGGGCCGGCGGTCCGCGACACGCCGGCGACATCCGTGTAGGTGACGATGACGCCGTTCAACAGCGTTTCCGACTGCCGGCCGGCTGGGCTCCAATGGGCGCCCCCGGCAATACTCGCCTTCCACGTGAGCCGATCCGGGTCCCACGGCCGCCAGAAGAATTGCTTTGCCTCCCAAACCGCCCAGTTGTTCAGGAAGTAGGCATTCAGCTTCTCGATCGCCGCTTTGACCGTGCCCTCCTCCAAGAAGGCCAGGTCCGGGATCGCGAAGCTGGTGTTCGGCATGATCGTCCCGTCGGCACCGACCTTGAAGTTGAGGTCAGGGGCGCCCGTTTCGAGCATGTGTGGGAGGACATCGTGAGCGTAGAGTCCGGGCAACGTGCCTTCGATTTCACGGAGGGGGAGGCCGTGGTCCCCGTACCGAGCCAGGCGATCGTAGGCCTGCTGGACCCCGGCGGCGGGGATAGTCGTGGAACTCACCCTCGCCCGCAGCATCGCGTACCGGACCGCAGAGGAAAAGGATGCAACGTGAGCCGCACCATCGAGGGTCAGACCTACTTCCTGGGAGCCTTCAGCCGGGAAAGCTTCGTTTTCGTGCCCGAAGAGGATCGGTGACTCGAACGGCGACCAGTCGCCCTTGCGATTACCCCGGTAACCGACCTTCGCGATCTTGAGACCAGCCGGCGAGGCACACACAACCTCGGCGTCCTCGTTGGTCGGCAAAGACTCTTTGGGCGGATCCCACACCAAGCCATCTGGACCCGTGCTGACCGGGATCTTCCCCTGTGGAAAGCCGAAGTTCGCAATGAACTCCCGACGGGCTAGAGGCGGGTCCTCCCAGCCCTCAAAGCCGAGCTTCACATACAGCGCTCTAAAGGCTTCGTTCTCACTCAGCAGCGCCTGATTGCCGACCGCCTTGACGCCAATGTTGAATCCATCACCGAACTCCGAAGGGAAGTGAGCGGTCTGGCCCTCGAAGGCGTTACGACCGAGGGGCTTGGTCCGACCGTAGATGATGATTTCGTCGACCAACTCGAGGTCCGGCCAGTCTCGACGGGGATCGCGCTGCAATATGAAGCTCGCGTCGCGAAACCCCCCCGGCGCGGAGGTCGAAAAGCTGATCCCCTTTGGAATGCCGCTGGCGTCCGGCTCGTCTCCTCCCCAGCGAGTGGTCGAGCCGTCTGCGTGGATGAGTTTGACGAAGAGGCGATCGTCGACCGGCTCGTTGACAACGCGAGCAGAGGGGACGGATGTCGTTGCCGCCGATTCTTTACCTTCGCCTGCGAGGAGAAGGAGCAGGCTCACCGACCAACCCCCAGCAACGGGAGCGAGCCGGGCCGCGGCCCTGGTTCTTCGGGCGCGATGAGGATATGCGCGGTGTTCGTATAGCGGGCCGAGGCCAGCGTGACCGTCACTTCACCGGTCGCTTCGGCTGCACCGAGGGCTTTGGTGGCGAGATAGCCGCCGACCGTGTTATCCAGTCGCTCCGTCCACCCGCCCGGCGGCGTCCCAAGTCCACCCTGGTCGATGCCCCCGCAAAGCAATGAAAGGCAGTTCGGAACGGTAGGCGTCACCGAGCCGAATTTCATCGCCGTCGAAGAAGAGTTGTTCGCCTGCAACGCGAAGGTGTTGATTGGCGCAGCGACGTTGAATTTTTCGACGGTCGTGATGGCGGCCTCGGTGTATCGAGAAGTACCGCCCCAGGCGATCGTGTGGTTTTTTTCCCCTGCTTCGGCTGCGATCTTCCAGAACCAGGCCCCAGTGTGCGTTTCAGCGCCTGGCCCGGTGGTCTGTTTCTGGCCAAGCTTGGTCCAGCCGGCCATTTCCGGGGTTACCGTGCCTTCGAGCATGACCTGGCAGACGAGCAAATTGCCGATCGCGGTCGAAGCAGGCGTTTTCGCGGTCTGGGAGGTTCCCGTGCCGCTGATCTCTTTGGTGGCCAAATAGGGAGGGGCCGGCATGTCTGCCCCTATGCCGGGATCTTGTAGGCGGAGACCGAGATGTCGACGTCGGCGCCGGTCGTCGCGCACTTGGCTTCGAGTTTCGTGTTTTTGGAGCCGACGAAAAGGCCGTTCGGCTCCGACACCACGAAGCCACCGCCGAGGACCCCTGCGTATCCCTTCCACTTGACGGATGCACCGTCGAGGATTTCGACCTTGGTCCCCACCGTGGCGGAGGCGTTGTCGACCATGATCGCGGTGACAACGTAGGCACCTTCGGCGAGGGCCGCGAAGAGCTGCCCCGCAGTTTCGTTCGTTCGGTTCAGCGTTGCGCTGACCCTTTCGTCGAGGGGCGCCACGGTGGCAAGCTGGCGACCGTGCTTGTCGGCGATCGCGTCGACACGATCGTCCTGGGCGACAGCTGCGGGAAGCGCAGTGCGGGCTCGAGCGCCGACCTTGACCGGGTTGCCTGCATCACCTTCGTCGTGGGCTTTGTTGCCCCGAGGGTCGACCTGGCCGATGTTGTTGGTGCCTGAGGGAAGCGCGGTGCCAAAGTCGATCGTCAGCGCGCCACTGCCATCCCCGACTTTGATCGTGGAACCGAGCGCTGCCGCGATAGCTTCGAGCTCAGCCAGCGCATCGGCGTCGGCGACCGGCAAAGGGGCTGCGGAGGAGGCGTCGGTCGCAGAACCGTCTGGACCATGAGTGAGCTTGACGCGCTGGAACTTCGCGCCCCCGATTTCGTCGGCGGCCACGAGTGGGTCTTCGCTGGCTTTGGCGTTGTCTGCCATCAGGCCTCCTTTTCGGTCGCTTCCACGGCTTCTGATCTGAGACGGGAGTCCTCTACTGAGGCCACTTCAACTGGTCCCGGAGCGAGGTCGCCCTCGATCCGCTCCCCCCAGTCGACGATCGCGTAGCGGCCCACTCCGATGAAGCCCTGAAGCAGAGCGTCCTTGGGGTCGCCCTCGAAAACGACATGGGCAGCTACCTTGGCTGCGCGAGGGTCATCCCCCTCGAGCTTGAGGATCAGGTACTCGGGCAAGACGAGCCTCCTTAGGCTGGGCCAGGGATCGTGCGGTGTCGGGGTTTCCCGTAAATCGCGATCTTCAATTTGCCCGGGAAGCCCACACCCATCGTGTTTGGATCATGGGGCGAGGGGAAGAACACGAGGCGGTTTTTGCGCCCCTCAAGGCGCGCCGGCTCAAGCTTCAGATAGTCGCCTTCCGGAACCAGCGACGTCCACTCCCCACCGCCTTGCACTTCTCGACGGCAGGCGCTGTCGGTGAGCTCCATCGAGAGGTTCTGGTAGATCACCGCGTCGAGGGGCGGGATCCAGACGACGAACTGATCGCAGTTGCGGGTGTTCGCGATCGCTCCCGTCTTGGCATCGTAGAAGCCGTTTTTGCCGTCGTCGAGGGGCCCGCCTTCCCTTAGGTCGTTGTCCTGACCCACCAGCAGGAGCCGAGGGATCCCGCCTTCCTGAAGAGCGCCCCAACAGAAGTACCGGCCGCGGCGATCGACCTGCAGCCAGAATTGGCGCCAGGACTGGTAGTTCGGCGGAATCGAGAGTCGGCCCAACTCGGTTACCGTGCCGGCCACTCGTTTCACGACTCGAACGGTGTCGGTTATCGGCACACTCGGATATTCCGCGTCGGCGCCAAAGAAGAGCCAGTTGTTAGTGTCCACCTCGCGAGCCAGCGACCCGCCGCGCACCCGCTCGCTGGCGCCCGAGGTCATCCCCCCGCGCTTGGCCTTGATGCCGACGACAACGTCGCTCGTCACCGTCGTCCCTGCGATTGCATAGCGGCCCGTGTTGATGTCGGAGTCTGAGACTTCGGTTCGCTGTGCCGTGTGGCCGGCTTCCTCGACCGCAATGTCTACCGCGTCTCCCGTCGTTGCCCAAGTCTGCCCTGCGGCATCGAGGTAGTAAACGGTGATGCGAATGTGGTCCACAAGCGCTTTGCCACCCGAGCCAATTGGCCGAACTGCCAGGGCCACGCCGAAGTTCACCGAGTTGATGTCTGCAACCGTCCAGGTCGCCCCCCAGAGATCATTCTGTGAGCCGTAGGACTTGTAGGTGTCGGTGCCTGGCCAATCCCCTGCGGCTGCACGCTCGGCCGCCTGGATCGTGCCCCCTTTTACGATGCGGACCCGTTTGTCTGCGACCTGCCCTTCGTCATCGGCGTTTCGCCGCTCGATTTCAACGACGATGCCATCGATCGTCGCACCAACGGGGATCGCGAACCCAAAGTTCGTCGCCTTTAGGTAATGAGAGATGTCCCCCTCGCCGACGGTGACCGACGCCCGGTTATTGTCGCTCGCCGTAGCTGAGCCTGGAGACGACCAGGCCACCGTCCCTACTCCCGCATCGTCGACACAAGTGCCGGGGCTTTTCGGCCCCGACACAGCTCTGGCTGCAGCAATGACCTTGCCGTTGAGGTTTCCAGCACTCTGGTTGAACTCGTCGCGGGTGAGAAGCGCGGCTGGCTGGTTCAACGAGGGTGAGATGCTGATTCGACCGCTTCGCTCGCCCACGGGTCGAAGGCCAAAGTCGAGGATTTCGAGATCGTCGCCCGTGACAGTCGACCGAGAGAGGATGCGACCCTCCCATTGATGCGGCCCACGTCCCGATGCCCGCAGGAAGGCCTGGCCAAGGGAGACCTGGATCACCTTCCCCTCGCGAGGGTGATCCACTGGGAAGAAGACCTGCTCGAGTTCAACCCGGTGAACCGCGTCGCCAATGCCATATTCGAACGCGAGGCCAACTTCACCGGTGTTTGTCGTGGGCATCGCAACCCAGACAAGGACCTCGTAAATGCCCTCGTGGGTCATCTGTCCGACCCCGCTGATCTCAGTCGAAACTTGGCCTGTCCAGTTCGGCGTTAGGTTGGCTTGCCGCACGACCGGGATACCGGCTTTTCCTTCGATCGTGGCCGTAGTGGAGACTGCGCCACCCAGGGGCGTCAGGGCAGTCGCAGCATACAAGTTCTTGGCGGTTTCCCCCTCGGAGAGACGCCGAGACTCCAAGCCCCATGGCAGATCCCAGATGTCGGCATCCAGAGAGGTGATCTCTGCACGAGCAAGCGCCGGTGCCGAACCCTTTTTGACTTGCACTATGCATTCCAGGGCTCGCTTTGCTTCACCTTCGAATTCGTATTCGCCGAGCAATTCCTCTTCGCCCTCTCCGAATGGAGCACATACGAAGGTCACCTCGTCCTCGGTGTGCCAGCTATGCAGGAAGCGATTGTCGAGGAGCCTTTCTCCCCCCGTGATCGCTCGGACCGGCCAGTCGATGTGGCTGCCATCGGGATAGACGAGCCGCAGTACCCCACCCTCTCTGTCGAGCTTGTCGTACTTCTCTTCGAATTCAGCCTGCCGTTCTCGAAATGCTTTTTCGGTGGCTCCCGTGATCCGAAGTTTCGGCGTGATCTGCGCGTTTTGGCTCTGTCCTCCAGCGGGCAGCTCCCCCTCGGTGTCGTTGTTCGACGCCCACTGCTTCTCGCTCTGAGCAGCTATCGACTTGAGCGGCGAGAGGACGTGGAACCCATAGCCATCTTCGCTAGCGACAAATGCGAGCGGGGCAGCGTCAGGGTCGATCATGAGGGTGATCCCAGGCACGCTCTCCCCCTTCCTATTGGTAGCCAGCCGAGACGCCGGCGGTCGCCAGCTGCGAACGCCCCATGACCGGGCCGCCGATCGCACCGTCTATCCAGGAGACGAATGCAGCCATGAAGGCGGGCCCCTGAGTCTCGGCCAGGTTGGCGAGGCGCTTGTCTAGGGCCAGGCGCTCTTTCTCGAACTCTTCGCGCTGGCGCAGGATTTCGTTGTTGGCTTCGACTGCTTCCCGTAGCGCCTTGACGTTCTGCGCCGCTTCGATGTCATCGCGCGGATCGGCCGTCTGCAGCGCCACGGCCAGCTGTTCTTCGGCGATCTGCAGCATCCGCCTTCGGGCCGCCTGATCGTCTTCCAGGCCGGGCGTAAGTTCTGCGAGCGCGAGGTCGCGGCTAGCGAAGTCCATCGCGGTCGGAACGTCGACTTCCAATTCGGGTTCATCGGGCGGGGCATTGATCGTGCTGTTGAATCCCTGCAGGCTGCTTTTTGCGCCGCCGAGTTGGGTCAAGAGCCGCGCCTGCTCTGCGAGGAGGCGGTTGCGGGCTTTCTGCGAGAGGCCTTTCTGCTTGAGCCGTTTCGCAATTTCCCGCAGTCGTTTTTCGATTCGGCGCTTGTTCGCCAGGACCAAGCCTCTGAGTACCCGTGCCGCGGCGATGTCATCGGCGTGGGTGTCCGCGCTGGTTTCGTTGCCTGCCTCGTCGAAGCTCGGTTCGACGGTGGTCCCCGCCAAGGTCGAAGCCATTTCGGCAATACCGAGCTTGCTGGCAAAGCTCAGGCCTGGCTGCTTGAAGAGGCCTTGGATCGCCGGCGGCAAGCCCTCGGCGCCGGCCGGCGCCGCGCTCGCCTTCAATCCGGGCAGCGAGATCGCCACAGGCTGCCTAGCGAGTCCGAAGGTGAAGTCCCTTGCTTTCGTCCCGGCGCCATCTCCGCCGACCGGCTTGCCGGCGATCGCGGCGCGGATCTTCCCAGCGAGAGGCGACGAGACCTTTCCCTTCCCGCCGACCAGCCCTTCGTTGTAGGTCACCCAGGCACCCAGACCCTGGGATGCGACGATCGACTTCATCGCCTGCGCATTCGCAAGTGGGTCTCGAAGATTCGAGAAGCCGTGGATTGAGTTGATCTGCCACAGCCCTTCGTCAACCGTCCCGTTGGAGTTGTGGTTGACGGCGTCTTCGTCTCCCCTCGACTCCGCGAAGCTGATGGCCCCCATCAACCCGGGGTTTGGCGCTCCGACGATGTGAGCAAGCGTCGCCAGCTCGTCAACGTCCCAGCTCGAGCCGACCAGCTTGCTCCAGTTGATCTTGCCTCCACCGGCAAAGAAACCGAGGTGGATGTGCAGGCCGGACCCGACGTCGTGGATCATCGCCTCCTCGAGGCCGGCGACGTGGGAGCGGGCAAAGGCGAGGGCTGCAGCGGATGGCGGCACAAAGTCGATCGCGCCGGGGTTTTGCGACGAGCCGTGGGTGTGAAGTGATCCTGCCACCCCACCAACGGCGGCATTGTGGGCAGGGTCGCGGTAGGAGGAGGAGATCGAAAGGCCGAACTTCTTTGCCAGGTAGGCCGCCACGGCGAGCGTGTGCGAATCAACCCAGCGGGGGTCTCCCAGCTGTTTCATATTCGCCGGCGGCCCGGCGTAACCGAGCACGCCGGACCCAACCGAGAGGTTGCCGAACTTCATCTCCTGGAAGCCATCCCGGATGTAGTCGGCGACGTGGGAGACCGCATAGGACCCGAGGCCTGCGATCCAGCTCGGGAGATCCGGCTTCGGCAACTTGTCGATGAAGAAGTCGGCGCCCTTGCCGGCAACTCCACCAACGGCGCCGGCAATGTTTCCGCCACCGAAAAAGCCAGGTATGCCGAGGTCGCGGCCGGCCTGCATCCAGTAGGCGACGTTGTTCTTGCGGTAGCGAGGATTGGTCGCAATCACCCACTCGTGGTGTTGAGGAGCCTCCTCGCCGACGATCGCCATCGGCCGAGTGATGGGCCCGCCGCTGTAGCGCCTGTTGGCTCCCACCGGCCCCTTGATCCCAGGTGGGGTCTGGTCCTTCTCGCTACCGACGTGAATGTCGGGGATGCCCGGGATCAGGTTGATCACGTTGGCGATCTTCTGGACGAAGCCGACCACGGCGTTGGCCCCGTCCCTGAAGATTCCTTTGACCCTCTCCCAGGCGTTGCCGAAGACGTCTCCCAGAACACCACCGACTGCCTTCGCGGTGGAGGTGACTGGCGAAACCATCGCCCTGAAGTAGCCCAGAACGGTCTTGATCGAGCCGCCAAAGATGTCTTTGACCCCCTGCCATGCCTTTCCGAACTTCAGCGTCAGGACGCCGCTGATCACCTCGATGACACCGCGCAGGACCTGCATCGTGCCAGCGAAGCCCTGACCAAAGCCGCGGATCGCTTGGGCGGCTCGGTCGAAGACGGACTGCAGCCCCCGCAGCCAGACCGACCGGAGCAGGTTCCCGATCGCCTCGAGCGGTCCTTTGACCTGCGGGTACAACTCCTTGAGCTCTCCCGCGATTCCTTCGCGACCGCTGAAGGCGGCGCCGAGATCAGCGAGAGACTTCCCCAACGGGGCGACCTCGGCCTTGATCTGATCGAAGGCTCCAGAGGCGGCCTGGCCCAGCGGAGCGACCAGATCACGGAAGGTCTTGGAGTGCTTGTAGAGGAGGACGAGACCGGCGCCGGTCGCGGCTATCGCCGCTGCAAGTGCCAACCATGGCCCAGCCGCCGGCGCCGCAGCGAGCAGTCCTCCACCGACAGAGCTGCCGGTCACGCCGGCGACCTCGGCGCCGGAGAGCATCCCCAGCGGCCCCACAGTCGTCGCTGCGGTGGCGCCGAGGCCGAGAAGACCTCCCAGTCCGCCCTTGCTATTGACTATCCCTTTCAGCCCCCCACGTTTGCCAAGGCCTCCGAGGACACCCGGTGCCGCCACCACCTGCTCCGCGGCCGCGGCACCGAGCGCAGCGGTGCGCAGATCCTTGAAGAGGCCGATGAGAGTCGTAACCCCCGTCGCGGCCGCCGTGAACTTCATGGCCTTGCTGACAGCAACGGCGCCAGCAAGAGTGACGACGAACCCGTTGAGCCCCGGCAGAGTGTCGAGAAGCGTGTTGATCACGCTGACCACACCGCCGATCCCGTCCACGAATCCGACTAGTGGACCGGAGCTGCCGGCGATGTGGCCGAACAACTTCGCGATCTGCACCAGGGCGCTGACCAGGTGAGGGCCAAAGGCCTGCGTGGTATTGCCGACCACTTCCTCGAGCACAGGGACGAGCTCCGTGCGGATCGAGTGGGTCAGCGTGAAGAAGCCCTTGTCATTGGAGAGACGCAGGAAGGCGGCGCCCAGGTCGCCGACGAGCCGCCCCATCTCGAAGATCCCCGGCTTGGCCTGGGCGAAGTAGTCGCGTAGGGCGTTCTTGCCCTCGATCGAGCTCGTCCAGTCCTCGAAGCCCTGGGTAACGATGTCGAGCGCACCGAGGATCTGACGGCCAAGCGGCGCCGCGGCGTGGCCGACTGCCAAGAGGCCGGCACCGAGCGACTGTGCGATCGAGCCCAGCCGTTCCATCACTTCGCGGCTTCGCTCGAAGAAGCCCGCCATTCTGCCCGACTCGCGCCCAGCCTCAGCTGCGCCATCGATCCAGTCGGCGAGCTTGACCGCGCTGCCCGTAAGCCACATCAGGAAGGGCTGAGCGACCACCATTACATGACGAAGAGCGCTGCTCAGCTTTAACCCAGCAACGCCCATACGCCCAAGCACTCGAGCATTACCCTCGCCGATCGTCTGCAGGTCCCTACCGAAGGCCTTGCTGCCCAGGAGGGCACCGGCCCGTTGGGCCAAGTATCCGAGCGTTCCGGCGGTGCGGCCGAGAATGCGCTGCAGTACGCCAAAGTTGGAGCTGGCGATCTTGACGCCGAGGGAGAGACCGGCGAAGAGCTTCTCCTGGACTGAGGAGCGGAGCCTCTTGAACTCCGGCTCCATGCCCTTGACGACGCCGAGTAGGTGTTTGGCCTGCGGACTCAGGCGCTTCATCGCCTCCTCGTTGCCGCCGAGGGCTTCCTTGAGGTCGCCCATCTGGGTGAGGGCGAGGACCCCGGCGGCCTGGCCTACCGCACCTAGTAGGGCGGGGTAGGCAGACAGGGCGGCGCTCAGCGGACCGAGGGCGCTGGTCAGCGCCGTGGCGCCGGCCGCCGCAGTGCCGAGGCCCTGGGCCGCATAACCCGCTCCGGTGATCAGCGCCGGCCATTTGACCAAGCCGATGAGATTCTGCATCGACGTGAAACGGATGTTCACGTCGTGCAGGCTTTTGACGAGGGAGTCCTGCTCGCGCCGCACGGACCTCGCGCTCGAGGTCAGCTCGAAGTTCCGTTTGTTGACGCGGTCGACCGCGACGGCCTGCTCGTCCGCCGTTTTGTTGTAGCGCTTGGTCGCGTCATCGACGCCACCGATCGCGGCTTCGGCCCGCTTGGAAGACGCGGCGAGGTCGCGCTCCTCCCCTTCGAAGTAGAGCCTGATCCTGCCGCGTTTCGCCACGGCTACACGCCCCTCAGCTCATCGGGCACGGCCGAGAGGTCGCCCGACGAATCGCCGGACGACCCCTTGCCGCTGAGGATTTCGACGTGGCGGGAAATGAGCATTTCCCGCTCCCAGCCGAACACCTCCTCCTCAGCCTCATATGCACCGATGCCGAACTCCCGACGAAGCACGAACAGTTCCCATTCCTCTTCGTCGGTTAGGTAGGGCGCCGGTTGGTCGCGAGGTCGTTGAGGAAATCGAGCAGGTCACCGAGCTCGATGTCCTCGGCCTCCCAGACGTCCCGCAGGACTTTGGACGCCTTGGTTTTTTTGCCGCCGGTCGGGACGATCAGCATGTCGACCGCGTCGAGGATCAGCTTGACGACCGCGTTCTGTGCGTCCTCGGGCGTCACCTCCCCGCTTTCTTCGGCCATCTCGAGCAAGCTGCGATTGGCCTCCTGCTGAGCTTCGGCGAATTTGCATTCCGCCGAGCGGGTGAGGCCCACGGTCTCGAAGATGAAGGTCGAGTCGTCCTTGCCGTCGATCTCGACCTTCTGCGGCTTGAACTTGCGCTTGAACTTCAGCGTTCCCGCCATCAGGCGTAGCTCGCAGTCGCGTTGACCAAGGTGAACGTCGTCGAACCCGTCGACTGGGTGGTCGACTTCCAGTCGAAGCTCGCCCCGTGCCGGCGCTGATTCGCCAATGCGTCGGGCTCGCCGCCGACGTACTGGCAGTTGCTCATTGCCGCATACAACTTGTACGGGTAGCCCGCCGCGATGATGGAGTCAGAGACCCATTTCGCGAGCGCGGCAAACCCGATCGCGCTGACGAGCGCGTCCCAGTCGTCGGGGTCGAGCTGCCGCTTCGGGATCGAACCCGAAACGACGATCGGCCCGTCGTTGGCCTTCTCCATCACGTCGGGGAACTTCGAGGCGATCCCCAGCGACCTGACGGCCTCGACCGGATTTTTGATGGTGAGGCTGAAGTCCTGAGTAGTCCCCGAGCCACCGAGCCAGGAAAGCGACAGATTGCCGCGGACAAAGGGCCGTACGCTCAGCGCCTCGTAGGCGGGCGAGAGCGCTGGATCTTCGATCCGCACCAGATAATTGGCCGGGCCGCTCGCCGAGATGGACGCGCCGCCCTCCTCGGGGGTCTCGATCGAGAACTCCGCGCAGGCGCAACCCTTGAGCCGGGCGTAGAAGCCCTGGTCTTTGTAGGCAGCCTCTATCTGCGCCGTGATCGGACTGGCGCCGGACGGCCCGAAGGGCGCTTTGAAGACGTGCCGATATGCACCCGTGGGAATCACGACACCATCGGGGTCGGTGATGATCCCGTTCCCGGTAGTAGTGGTCGGTTCCCCGCAGATGTGCTTCAGACGCCAGCCAACGAGGTCGGGGTAGGCACGCGATTTGTACTCCCAGGAGGGCTCAAAGGCGTCGGGAAAGACCGCCAGGGGCTCGTCCTGGTGGCGAAGCTCGTCGTCGCGCGAGAGAGGTTTCGCACCGATTTTCGGCTGGAAGCTCTGGATTGGCGGGAACAGCTTCTTGGTGGATAGGGTCGGCGCGTTCGCCTCATTGCCGGGAATCGACTCGAAGGACTCCCTCACGTATCCGCTAGGCATTTACTCCGCCTCCTTTGAGGAGTCGTGCTCGTCTTTGGCTCGTGCCGCCTCCGCGCCGGCGAAGCCCTGGCGCTGGGCGACAATCAGGCCCTTGCGGCCCTCCGCGAGGGTCTTGGCCGCCAACTCCTCGGCGGCCTCGACCTCGGAGGCCTTGATGTCGATCAGCTCGAGGGGAGCGCCCTCGTCCTTATCGAGCTCCTTGGCCGCCTCGATCGGCAGCTCACCCACTGCTCCGACCGGCGTCGGAGCATCGGTGTAGAAGTAACCCGGAACGCCGGGTACGACGTGTGGCGTGTTCGGGGCTCCGGGCAGGCTGAGCCGGAGACCCTGGCGCTTGGCGGCCATGTCTTCTCCTTGTTTCGCTATTGGAACGTCAGGACCGAGACGTGTGTCTCGTAGCCGATCTGGATCCGGCTTCCTTCTTCACCCTGCGGAGTGGCAAATGGCTCAGAAAGAGTCACCTTTATGTCGCTGCAGAGTCCGTTGAGGACGAACCCGTCGGTGTCGGACGTCAGCGTGTCGATCGCGCGCACGAAGCCGAAGACGCTTGCCATCAGGTCAACCTGGTTCGCAACGACATCGCGGCCGAGTTCGACATAGAAGAGAACAGGAAAGTCAAATCGCCAATCGTCGGCGGGCACATGGTCCTCGGCCTCGTCGATGTCGGTCCGATTCAACCTCGGCATCTCAATGACCGCACACGGGGGTTTGATCCCTCCGGGCGACCACTTGTAAGCCCGGACTCCCAGACCCTCAAGTACTTCACCGAGGGCGTCGGCAAGTTCTTCGTGGATCTCGACGCTCACCGTGCAAGCCCCCCGAAGGCCTCCATCACCTTCTGCTCGGCGATCGCCTCCATCAGGGGAACCGAGCGGTTGATCGCTGCCTCAAGGAAGTGCGCGCCCTTGTAGTGGGCCCGCGGTCGACCCTCCGCGCCGACGGCGGAGACAACGATGGTGGTCCCGCGGATCTGGAGGGCCTGAGCCCGCTTCGGGCGAATCACGTCCCGGGGCCAACCGCCGAAGTTCAAAAGGCCGGTGATGTCGTCCCCCTTACGCGGACCGATGGTGGTCAGGTAGGCGCCACGGGCGGTGGCTTTCGTGGTGAGTGCCTGGGCGACGATCGCCGGAGCGGCGCGCTTGGCCTCGGGAAGCACTGCGCGCTGGCCGGCCTCCTTGAGGCCCTCTTTGACCTTGTCGCGCAGGAGCTTGCGACCGGCCTTCAGAGCCTCCTTCGTCTCGAAGTTCTCCAGGCGAGCGTGGATCCTCACGGCAGGACCAATCGCTTGTAGTCACCGAGGCCGCCCCGGACGGCACTCGAGAGTGCCTCTGGCCGCTCGAAGAAACCCGCGTCGATGTTGAAGGTGCGCTCATATGCCTGGATGTCGCGGCGAAGCCAGAGCGCGATCTGGGTCTTGGCCAGGTTCTTTACATCCTCGGGAACCGAGGGGAAACCCCACTCGCCTTTGATCGTGACCTCACACTCCCCCGGATCCGCCGCGAGCTTCAGCCATTGGTAGACAGCGTCTCGCGCGGGCAGGGGGCGGAGTGCATAGTCAGTCGCCGTCAGCGTGGATGGGTTCCCCCCCTCGACTCCGGTCCTTACCTCGACGACGCTTCGGAGGTCGTAGGGAGCGATGTTCAGGTAGATGCCACCAGGGTGTGCGAAGCGACGCTCTTCCGCAGTCTCGGTCGCCTCGAACTCGCGGTGGGTGTGGTTCCTAAACGACCGCGTGACGGCAGTGATGAACGTTTCGAGCAGCTCCTCGTCCTCAGTGTTGGGGTTTGCCTGGAGGAAGCCTTTGACTTCCTCCAGGCTGACGAGGCTCACTAGGCTTTTTTGTCCTTGGACTGTTTCGAGGTCGATTTGGAGGCCTTCTTGGCTGCCGCCTCGGCCTCCTCCGCCCGCTTCTCGGCGGCGACCAGCTGCTCCTTGGTCTCCTTGAGCTCGGTCGTGGTCTCGCTGAGGGCAGCGGCGATCGCTTTCCACCGCTCGGCCGCCGGCAACCTGAGGAGGTTGTCCTGGTCGTCGGTGGGCCAACCAGGGGTCTCGCCGGCGATGACCCCATCCGGCAGGTCTGTCGGTAGCAGGCCGCCGCGATCTTGGGCCTCGTCGGCGAATACCTCGCCGAGTTCTGCGAAGACCTCGTCGTCAAGGCCGGGCAGGGCCTCCCCGAACTGCGCGACGTCGATCGTCGCTCCGGCAGGTGGGGGCGTCGTGGACTGCCCGTCGGAGGCGCCGGCGGTTGCCGGTTCAGCCGAGCGCAAACCGGTGCCCGCCGAGTCGAACCCCTCGGGGATCGGCTGGCCCTTCGGAACTAGGACGACCGTCTGGCCGAGTCCGTTGACCGTGGTGATGTCCTCCTCCGCGATTCGCTGAGACATGCGTAACTCCCTTCCTAAAGCGTGTGAATTCAGCACGGGCATGCAAACCCCGGCGGGCCACGAAGCCCGCCGGGGTCAGGAACTACGAGCCGAGACCCGTGACTTTGCAGAAGGCCGGCGGCAGCTGGACGCCGAAGCCCGCGGTCATCTCCGCCAGGATCGCGATCAGGTTCTTGATGAAGAAGTCCGCGTGCGAGTCGGACGCCATCACCTGCGTACCTTCACGGAGCCAGAGCGTGGCCCAGTACCAGGCACCAACGATCCCCGTCCCGGCGGTCGTGGCCGCCGACACCGCGACCGGCTTCCCCCACATCTGCTCGGCGCCGGCGACGGCCGGATCACCGTAGAGGTAGCCGCCGGTGCCCGCTTTGCCGCCACCTTCGTCCCGGGAGAGACGCACGGTCTCCCAGTCCGTGGGGTAGAGCGCGATGCCAGTCGGCTCGATGAAGCCGAGCCGCATCTGGGTCATGCCTCGGTGAACCGCGTCGGCGACCGAGTCCGACCCTTTGGGCTGGCTCAGGATGTTGGGGGTGTTCAGGATCCCGAGCAGGTTGTCGCCTGCGCCATTACCGGCGACGACCTGGTTCTCGAGACGGAGCTCGAGGCCATAGCGCAACTGGCCATCGATGATCGTCCGCATCTGCCCGGCGTCCCGGAGCGCTTTCCGGGTCGTCGGCTGCCAGTGAGCGATCGTGCTCACGGCTTCGCTGATTTTCTCGAACGACAGGCCGGCCTCCGGCTTGGTGCCGGTCGCCAGCGTCGTGGCCTCCGCGACCTCCGCCGCCACGTTGACGAAGGTGTTCTGGCGGACGTACTCGATCACGTCGGATTCCGTGGTGCCGATCGTGATCAGGTCGAGCACCGTCCGCTGCCGCTGGGGCTGGGGCACGTAGCCCTTCTGCTCGGGCACGACGAACGCCCCCGCCGAAGTGGAGCTACCCCCCGTGATCAGCGAGGCGTACAGTTCCTCGACCGACCCCTGCGCGAGGACGGAGTTGAACTTGGCCGACTCGCTGTTGAGGACCCCGGAGGCTTTCAGGGTCTTGTAGCCCTCGCCCTCCGCGGCCATCTGGCCGAGCGTCTGGATCTCCTCGGCGCTTGGACGTATCCGCCCCAGGGCCGCCCCAATGTCGGGGGTATCGCCGCCGACTTTGGGCGGCTCGCCGCCGCTCATCGCCTTGAAGACGCCGTCGCGGACGGCCTCCAGGTCGGCGAGTTGCTCAGCGCTGGTGCTGTACTCCTTATTGATCGCGTCCATCTCTTTGAACGCCTCGGAGTCAGTGTTGTTGGCGTCCTCGCCGGCCTCCGCGAACTTTTCGCGGGCCGCCTCGAAAGCCGTCCATTTCTCCTGCGCCTCAGTGCGCTTCTCGGAGATCTGGGTGTTGACCTCCTCAAGCTTGTCTTTCAGATCGGGCATTGCCGACTACCTTTCGTGTTGGTGTTGGGGTTGGGCAGTAGCCAGCCGTGCGATCCTCGCCTTCTCCTCCTCGGTCTCCTCGACCTTGAGAGCGGGCTTGTCGGGCGGCGTCTGGGGTGAAGTTGCGGTTGGCGCGGGTGCGCCCTCGATCGAGACCTGAAGGGCGCCGGTCTTGCTCGCATTGGCGCCGGTCCCTGCAAGCTTGGAAACCACGCCCTCGAAAGACTCCACGCGGTCCGCCATGCCGAGCTCGACGGCCTTCTTCGCGGTGACCATCCGGCCCTCGCCAAAGCCCGAACGAACCGCGGCCTCGCTGACGCCGCGACCTGTCGCCACGGCGGCCACGAACATCCCGTAGAAGTCGTCGACGATCTCCTGGAGGGCGGCACTCGCCTCCTCCGTCAGGGGTTCGTCTTCATTCCCCTCGACCTTGAACTTGCCGGCGCTGATGTAGGTGGGCTGCACCCCCATCCCCTCGTTGAACTTGCTCCAGTCGAGGTGCAGCAGGAAGACGCCGATCGAGCCGATCATCCCGCTCGGGGTGACGACGACTTCGTCGGCCGCCGAAGCGATGTAGTAGGCCGCCGAAGCGGCCTGGGTGTTGGCGATCGCGATGATCGGCTTGGTGCCCCGATAGCCGCGGATTTCTTCGGCGACCTCGTCGACCAAATCCGTCGAGCCGCCAGGCGAATCGATGTCTAAGAGGATGGAGCCGATTTCCTCGCTGGCGACCGCCTCACGGAGACAGGAGCGGAAGTAGCGGAGCCCGTTGCCTCCTCCATAGAGCAGGCTCAGAAGTGACGGGCGCGCCGTGATCAGGCCGCGCAGCGAGATCACGGCGACGCCGCCGGTGACCGGTACGTCTGCCGATGCCGCCTGCACGACTGCCTCGGTGTTCGGCTGCGCCAGCCGCGCAGCGATTAGGTTCAGGGACTCCGGTCGGACCGCCCAAGTGGTGTGATCCGGACAGGGAGCAGCAGCACGCGTCGGCGTGGACTCCATAGGGGTATCTCCTTTGGTCAGGCGCCGAGCGCCGAGAAGTACTTCTTGATTGCGTCGAGGTCAGTACCGGCACTACGAACGCCCTCCTTGATCGAGAGGGCAAGCTCATGGGCGCCGAAGGCACCCTCGCCGAGGTCGTCCCGCAACTCCCGCTCGAAGCGCTCGCCGTCGAAGAGGTCCTCAAGCGGTGCACCGGCGCCAGCGCGACTGAGGACGCGATCGCGCGCTCGAGCGATGTGGGCGCCGAAGGCCTTCGTCTGCTCAGTGCCGCCCGACTCACTGCCCCCTGCTTCGGCACCGAGGGGCGTTAGGTTGTTGGCGGGGATCAACGGCTGGTTGGCCCAGGGGTGGTCGATCGCCGGAAGGCCCTCCATTTTCCGGCCCTCGTTGATGGTGTAGAGGCCGGTTTCGATGCCCTTCGTGATCGCCGGGATTCTCTTGTCCGGGTCGCCTTTCAGCTGCTCGTTCAGATCGAACTCCACGAAGTGGCCCTCAAAGGCCGGCTCGGGGTCGATCAGCTGAGCCTGGATCGTTTCCTGGATGAAGACGAGCCAAGGACCAAGCACCGTGGTGAAGAGCATCTTGTGCTGCTCGGCGATATTCGAGAAGGTCGCTTTCTCGAGGTCACCGATCATCGGTGGAGGGATGTCGTAGACGGCGGCGACCTCTTCGCGGTTCAGCTTCCGCGACTCGATCAGCTCCGCCTCCTTGGCGGTTTGGGAGAACGGCTTCCAATCCATGCCGCCACTGAGGAGCAACAGTCGGAAGGCGTTGTCGATCCCGCCGTGGGTCGATTCGACCTGGGCCCGGAGATCGTTGATCTCCTCCGGCTTGAGCTTCGTGTCTTTGTCGGCGACGAGCGCACCGGAGGGCCGGACAGCGTTGTCGAAGGAGCCGGTCGCATAGCGCTGCGCGGCGTCCTCGAGCCTGATCGTCGTGCCCAATTGCTGCAGCGGCGACACACCGAGGTCCCCGTCCGGGGCTGCCCAGGCGAAGTGCACCGCATCGGCCGGATCGAAGAAGAGGCGCTCTCCGGTTTGCCAGGTCTCCCAGTAGAGGACCCCCCCACGCTCATCCATCTGGGGAACCAAGAACCGCCAGTCGAGCGGCAGGAACGAGGTCACGGGGCCACCCCGGTTCTTCCGCACCTTCCCCAGCAGTGAGTTGCCGTGCAGAGCGGCCGGGAAGGAGATGGCCTGCTTGAGATTGAATGTAGAACCGCGCTGCCATGGCGTATGCAGGAGGTCGGGCAGGTTCCCCTTGACGACCTCTTCGCGGTTGTTCTGCGAGTCCATCGTGTAGCACTTGAGGGGCAGCCTGGAGATCTGCCGGGAGAGTTTGTTGACGTTGGTGGCGATCCAGGGCTGGGTCCGGTACAGCTGGGCGTAGGAGACCGTCAAACCACCGGTGAGCCCTACCACCCCGCCGCCGTAGCTACCGAAGGCACCTAGGGGTACCGAGGGCCTGGAGAGCGTAGATGGGCGCCCGCCGGTTGTGACGAGCTTGCCGCCGGCAGTTTCAAGAACCGTCATCGCTCAGCACCTGGATCCACCCGATGTTCGAGCGCAGGACGACGGCTCGCCCCTTCAGCTGCTCCACCGCGGGCGCCTCCAGAAACTCCGGCGCGTCGAGGACGATGCAGTCTGGGTAGTCGGCTGCCAGCACCCCGCGGATCGCCTGGTCGTCTTTGGTGGTGACGATGACCCGACTGCGCACCAGGTCGCCCAGGTACTCCAGCTTCGGGTTCACTTTCGAGCAGCGGAGCTGGATACCGGCCACGACCAGCGCCGCCACGATGAGCGCGAGAGCCACAATGAGCGCTGTCATGCGAGCACCGCGATCATCGGTCGCACTCCGCCGCTGCCTTCGAGCGCTTCTTCAACCCCCATCTGCAGGGTGATGCAAGCGTCGATCAGCTTCTTCGACTTCGCCTTTGAAAACCGCCAGCCCTCTCCGACATTGACCGCGCCGGCCGAGATCACGTGCGATCGCAGTACCGGGTCGCCGTCGTGGGCCCACCTAGCTTCGTTGATCGTGTCGAAGAGCTTTTTGGACGCTGGGATCTGCCGCGACAGCTTCTGCGGGAATTCGACCATCAAGAAACCTTCGTCCTCAAGCTCCTCGGGATCGAAGAGATGCGGGTCGTAAATGACGCCAAGGACTTCTCCTTTGGTATCGCGGATGTCGCGAATGTGCTCGCGGACGAGGGACTGGCGGATCGTCTCCTCGTCGATCAGTTCGTGTGCGGCGGGCTGCGGGCGGCCGGCCACCTTGATCCGGCGAGCCCAGACGTGGGCCTTCGGGATCAACTTCTTGCGCTCGTCGTCTAGGTAGAGCTGGGTGACGGCGCAGCCGTCGGACTTCTGCGCGTAGTCGACGATGACCCAGCGGGCTGCGTCGTCGGGGATGGTGGAGCCGTCGTTGAGCCCGTCCCAGATCTCGGCTTTGATCAGCGCGTCCGCAGCCTGGGCCCAGACGTTTGCGCGGTAACGCTGAAAAGTCGAAGGCTCGAGGGTCTCATGACCGTCTTCGAGACCGGCGACCGTGACAAACGATGCGGGGTTGGCGAGCTTGACGACCTCCATGTCGTCGAGGTCGTCGTCGGAGTTGCAAGCCCACTCCAACATGCAGGTATTGCCGGAGGGGGCTTCGATGATTGTGAGCCGTCCGTCCTGGTGATGGACCGGCACCCCGCGGGAGTTGATCTTCAGTTCCCGCCTAACGATGCCGCCGGTCTCCTCGTAGTCGTACATCTTCGCCCGCTTGATCCCGAGCGTCGACATCTCCTCGTCGTGACCGGCGGTGGAGATCGTGACGACCAGGCCGCCGCGCTTGAAGGTCGCCGAGCGAAGGGCCGTATAAAGGGAATCGTTGTCGTGTGCGTGGAGCTCGTCGATCAGCGCCAACGACGGGTTGTAGGAGTGGCGCTTGCCGCCGCCTTTCGACTGGTCGGAGGCGAGCACCTTGATGAAACCTTGGTCGCGCTTGGACCGGATTTCCCGCCTCGACTTCCGAACGTCGAGAACCGCTTCGAGCTCGGGCTCGGACTCGACGAAGTGTTTGGCGAACCGATACATCGTGTCCGCCTGCTCCTTGTCGGCGGCACCGATGAAGCACTCCGCGTTGTCGGTGACGAGCAGGTGGAAGACCGCCAGGGCAGCGAAGAGCAGCGTCTTGCCGTTCCCCTTCGGCAGCAGGACGAGCAGCTCGGCCCGGCCCGTCTTGAACGCCATCTTTATGATGAACCGCTCGAACGGCTCCAGCCGCAGCGGTTTCGGAGGCCCGCTGTACGTCACCTCGGTGACCGGCAGCGTCAACAGCTCGGCGAACCACACGAAGAACTCGTAGTTCCACTTCAGCTTTCCGGCCGGCCGCTTTGCCGGCCGCCTACTCGAGGCCGAACTTGCCCCCTTTCTCCGCCCGCTTCTTTTCGATTTGGTGCTGCTCGCGGGCTTTCGGCGTGAGGAGGAGGTCTTTTGCGTACTCGTGGGCATCTCGCTCGGCCTCGCGTGCGGTCTTGACGTTGGGGTGTTGGACGAGCTGGCCCTGCGAACCCTCGGCCGTCAACTTGACCTTGCCCCTGCTCCGGGGCAAGCCCTCCCGGGCCAGGCGGGCTCGTTCCATGGCTCGCACATATCGCTCGAGCGTGGGCATGTCGGACTCGCGCCAGGTGCTCTGTTCCTCCAGCTGTTTCTGGGTCTTTTTCCAGAGCGCCTTCGACTCGGCGTCGAGATCCTGAGGAGGGGGATATTTGGCGCGTGGCACGCCTAAATCCGGATCGGAACGGGATCGGAAAGGAACATCCGCCGTGCGCGCGCGCGTCTATAGTGAGCCGCCAGCAAAAACCGACCGAATCCGAGATTTTCGTTTCCGTGACTACAGGCGAAGCTGTATAGGGGGCCCCTAGAGATTTTTGACCCCCCCTCCCTGGCGCCGACGTCGACAGTGGCGTCGGAGGTGACAGTTACGGCATCGCGTACGCAAGTTCGTGTCATCGTTGGTCCCACCTTCCTCAAGCGGGATCTCGTGGTCGACTTCGAGGTCGATCGAGGATCCACACCGCTTGCCGTCAATAAGTTCGATGCAGCGATAGCCGTCTCGGCGCTTGATCCTGTCCTTGATCGCCGTCCATTCCCAGCCGGACTTGACGCCGCGGCGCTCCTGCTCGTACTGCTTGCGGTGTTCCGGGCACCGCGACTCCTTACTCAGGTTGCCGCAGCCCGGCTCAAGACAGCGTCGAACCGGGCTCACGCAGAAGCAAGACTGCGGTCGGCAGCAGCTGCTACCTGTGATCGAAGGCCAAGGTCGAGAACAACTCGGGCTTCGCCAGTGCTGACACCTTCGCCCTGGAGAAAGGCCTGCCACTGCAGCGAAAGCGGCTCCCGCCTTAACACGTCCATCTCCTGACAGCCATCCCCCGTAGTGAGCACGAGGCTTTGCCGCTGGTAGTCCAGCTCGGCGATGCCCTTGGTGCCCACGATGGTGAGACAGCGCTGCTTTTTTTCGTGGAGGTGGGAAGCGATTAGGGTTGCGGTGCCGCTGGAGAGGCGAAGGGTTGCGGTAATGCTGCCCTCGGTAGCGGTGGCCTCTTCGACGTGAGGCCACATGCCGAGGAAGCGCAGCACGTCAAGGTCGTGGGTCAAGAGATCGAGCGCTGGCCCAGTGTGTGGACAGCGTGGCTTGAGGCCGAGGCGCTTGGCCGTGACGTGGCGGACCTCGCCGATCATGGGTAGCGACTCCTTCAGCAGGTGAACCGCTGGGTTCCACCGCTCCGTGTAGCCGATACACACTCGCCGCGCCGTCTCTATCTCGGTCTGGAGGATGAGCTGCGCCTGCTCAAGATCGGAGGCCATCGGCTTCTCGATCATCACATCCATGCCGAGGCGCATAGCGATGGCTGCCTCGGTCGCCAGGTCTCCCGGTGGGATCGCAATTACAGCGAAGTCAGCGAGGGTCGTCGTGCCGAGGCGGCGGTAGTCGCCGTTTACCGGATCCACCGTCGCCACCTCTACACCGAGGCGGCGCAGAGTGCGAGCGTGATGGTGACCCATGACGCCATTGCCCACGACAAGGGCTTTCACTGTGATGCCTCGTCGAAGGGCTGCTCCGTGAGGAGGGGGTCTACGAGCCCGTCGCCGCGCTCAACGATCTCGGCAGCAGTCATGATGCGGCCTCAGCGACGTACTCGTCCTTGGCCGGACCACCGCGCCACGGGGTCGCGGGCGCCTCAACCTGCTCGCGGGTCTTGACGAGAGCGAGGGTGTAGGGGCTGCGGCCTGGGCCGTGTTCGGGGAAGTACGGGTGCTGGTCATCCACCTGGAAGAACTCCATCGCCTCGTGTTGCTCGACGAGCTGGATCTGCTCGAAAATCCAGCGCATCCACGATTCCTCGTCGTAGGCCGCTGGCAGCACGGGCATCAGGTGGACGCCTTCGGTCTGCTGGGTCGGATCAAGGGAGTTCGGCGAGGTAAAACGGATCACCAGCGTCAGCCCTTCGCAACCCTGACCCCTGTCGATCTCCTCCAAGGAGAACGACCAGCCGGGCTTGTAGCTGATCCGGGGAACGAGTTGGGCGAGGACGTCAGTGGCGCCGTCAGGGCCGACCTGTCGGTTCCTCAATTCGTGCCCTTCCCTGGGTCACTCGGTGGCGGGCAGGGCGACCCGGCGCCGACGACCAAGAGGTCGGTGCCCTGGTCAACGACCAGGATCTCGTTGTCGGGGAAGCGGGGCTTCAATTGGTCCTTGAGGAAGGCGATGTGCTCTGGGGCCGCCCGACCATTGAGGCGAACGACGAGGTGGTCGCCCGGGTTCAGGTGCAATCGGCGCACGTCGATCTCTGGCCCACGGGCACGACGGCCGAGCCTCATATCGTCGCTCCAATCAACGGACGCATGGTCGTCGGATCGATGCCAAAGCTGCGAAGCACAGGTTCGTTCTCCTTCTTGATGGTTTCGGCGCACTCGGCGCAGACATCGATGTAGTCGGCGGTGAGCCCTTCCGGCGAGGGCTCCCATTTTGTCGGCAGGCTCTTGGTCGCCTTGGCGCCGCAGCGGGAGCAGTTGCCAAGCTCGACCTGCTCCTGGTCGCGGATTTCGTAGTAGGCGTACTGGTCGGCGCGACGGGCCTCGTGGCGAAGGTCGGAGCGATGAAAGATCGCCAGATCGGTGCAGTCGAGCGCGGGTTCCAGGGTGCGCTTGTTCTGGCCCCACAGGCGTCGGCCATCCGGCGTCACATAGGTCCAGTGGTTTCCGACAACACGAAGCCCCTTGATCGCGCGGAACAGGACCCGGATCGGGTAGCGACGCTTGCGCTGCCAGCGGAATCTGGGGGCGGGCCCAGTCTCCTTCTCGGCCGGCTCCTGAAACGTGACCATGCCTACATCGAGGTTGGTCCCCTTGAGGCGGGCGGTGAAATCCTCCGGGACATCGGTGATCGTCTCGTCGGCGTCCATGACGAAGTACCAGTCCCCTTCGTCGGAGACTTGTTCGGCCAGCTCGAAGAGTGCTGAGCGCTTCTCGGTCTCATTGCCCTCCCAAACCTCGACGGGCTGGTGGATCGAGTAGGTGATGCCGGCTACCTCGCAGGCTGCCTGGATCGCCTGGACGTTGGAGGGATCAGAGGTGGGGGCACCGCCGGGGAAAAGGGCGTACGCGCCGTCGAGCGCGATCAAGTGCTCGACGCTCGCCTTCGGCAAGCTGGCGATCATCTCGGCGAGCCAGGCCGGATCCTCTTCGTACCAACTGAGGAGACCGACGACACGCATCTATTTGGCGCCCACAGTCCCTGGTCCAAGGGCGTAGGCGACGAAGTCTGCGGTGAGGTCGAAGTCTGCGGTGAGGTCGCCGATCGGGCGGGCGGGATTGCCGACGACGGTTACACCCGGTGGCACGTCCTTGGTGACGACCGCCCCTGCGCCGACCTGAGCGCCTGCCCCGACGACCTGGCGGGGTAAGACCGTAGCGTTGATCCCGATGCGGGCGCCATCGCCGATCCAAGCCCCCCCGCCGATGACAGCACCAGTGGCGAGCTCCACGTTCTCCCCGACGATCACATCGTGGCCCAGGTGGACGTGCTGGAGAAGCCAGCTTCCCGCACCGACCGTCGTGGCGCGGACGGTGCCGGCGTCGACCGAGCAAAAGGCCGAGATCGTCGCGCTGGGGTCGATCAGCGGCTCAACGCCGCCTACGAAGTCACGGGACTCAGGGGCGCCGCCTACGCGGGCGGAGTGGTGGATACCGGGCTCAGGCATACGTTCGTCCTTTCCGAATTGCTCGGCGTTGGGTTAGGTCGATTCGCGATCTCGGCACGGAGCACAGAGAGGACCGGGGTTGCAGGTCCGTAGGAAGCAGCGGCAAGAGGGGCATCGGCGTTTTGCCTTGTAGGGACCGGGCTTGCGTTCCGTTGGTGGGCGGAGCTGGATGACGGACACGGCTCAGTAGGAAGCTGCGATCTGGCTCGGCGTTGTGATCAGCGCTGAGCCGTCTTTGAGCTTGCGGGCTTCGTAGTAGTTCATGGCCCGCTCCTTTCCTTCGAAGATCCTGGGACAGCGCCCGCGAGCGGGGATCGAACCCGCGCCCTCCGGTATTTGGTCGGCGGCGTGAAAGCCGCAGCACCGGCGCTCTACCCGCTGAGCTACCGCGGGACTGGCTGCCCCAAGTTGTTAGCGGCGACGTTGCCGGCGGCGCCTTAGCTCGCGATCTCCGAGCCTTGCGCGTTGGGCGGCTTCTTCGCCGACGCGGATGAGGGGGTCGCCCTTGGCGATGTCAACCGCAGCGGCCACCTCGTCTGCGGTAAGAGTCCGCTCGGCCTTGGCCATCGCGGCGTCCAGTAGGTCCTTGGCGAACATCTCGCCGATGTCGCCCTCTCCAAACACGTCAGTGCCGAGGTCATAGACCTGGCCGGTCTCTGCGTTCATCGGTGCTCCTTTGCATCGGGCCGGAGTGCGCGGTGCGCCTCTACGGTCCGTGGAAGCCCGCTCTCCGGATCGAACGGAGGGCCTGCCGATTACAAGACGGCTGCTCTGCCATCTGAGCTAAGCGGGCGGGTACTTCAAGAGGCCACCGGCCTTTCCCGCCCCTGTCTCATTCGGCAACTAGGTAGCCGCAACGGCCCCGTCCTCTGGCTTTCCCAGGCCAGTGTTCGTTCGGACACCTTAAGGAGGTTCAGGTGAGCCGAGCTGCTCCGCTGTTCACCGCAAGAGAAGCTCTTTTCGTCAGGGCACAGACGGTGTCTTTGCCCTAGTGCTAGTCGGAGGCCCGGCCGTTGTGCGGTCGGCGGTGCTTAGTCCGACGAGAGCTAGGCGCATTCTAGACAGCGGTGTCGGCGGAAGCAAGCTCGGCCCGTCGCCGTGCCCTCTCAAGGGCTGCCTGTGCCTGCGTGCCGGCCTTTCCCTTGCGCCGCTGATCCGCGAGCCTTTTAGCCGCCTTCGCGATCTCCGCCTCATCGACACTGACGGCGTGCTCGATCTCCTTGGCCTTTTCCGCGTCTTCGCGTTCGCTGCGATTCGGGGCTATGACGATCGCCTCAGGCTCGGTCTCCGCCTTCTCTTGGTGGCCAAAGATCGGGTGGGGTCCAGCCGGGATCTTGGCCTTGATCCCCGTGTGCCGTTTCGGGTCGGGGTCCTCGTAGAGAGCGACGGTGGCCTCCCAACCGCGTTCAAGGATGGACACCGCCAGGACCTTGATGCAGGGATCCTCTGCCTGCGGGCGTCTCGTTGATTGCTTGCGCCGCTTTGGTCTGTAGCCCTCCGGCTTGGAGCCATAGCGGCGCTCGTGCATCAGGGCCAGAACTGCGGCACAGGTCTCGGGGTGCTCATAGCGGTGACGCTTGTCTTTGTCTTCTGCCTCGCGGGCGTCCTCGAGGCTCTGCATCCGGTAGACGCGACCTTTCTGAGGTTCTGCGGCTCCGGTGGGCCAGCGGATGGTCGTCGACCCGGGGGCTGCCTCATGGATCGCGGCTCGTGTCTCCTTGTCGAACCTCATGCGGCCATGAACTCCTTCGAGAGGGGCCGGCGCTGTCTAACGCGGCAGGCGGGACACCGGCAACAGTTGGCGTAGCCGTGGCATACGGGAGGCTTGGGCGGCGTGTTGCCCTTGGCCTCCATCATTGCTTCGAGGGCGAGGACGCGATCGGGGACGCCGCTCGCAGGCTTCAAAGCTCCGCCTCCCCCGCATTTGCCTCGGCGAGATTGCTACGGGTTGCCCTCGCTGCTACCAGCCGACCCGCTACGGAATTGCTACGGGTCATGCGCCGAGCCATTCCCGTTTGGGCGTGAAGCTCAGATCAGCGCAGGCACGGAGAAAAGGCGCTAAACCGCGCGCAGGGCGCGCCGTGTCGCGATTTGTCGCGATTTGACGGAGATGCTTGCTGTATCGGGGCGCCCGGATTCGAACCGGGGACCTCGGCCACCCAAAGGCCGCGCGCTACCAGGCTGCGCCACGCCCCGCTGCGACGATCTTAGAGGCAGCCGGGCGTCCCGACGCGAGTGGGGTGGCAACCGTTAGGTTCCGACCCGATGGCCGACGTTCGTCCGATCTTCGCGACCCACTACGACCTCGACCTGGTGGGATCGCTCGACAAGGTCGCGGCTCCCCCGTATGACGTGATCGACTCGGCGCAGCGGACCGAGCTGCTGGAGCGCTCCCCCTATAACGCGGTCGCGATCGACCTGCCGAAACCGTATGGCGAGACCGGGCCGCAGCAGACCGATGACGATCCCTACGAGCGCGCGGCCCGCATGATGGCCGAGTGGCGAGAGGCGGGGGCTCTTGTCGCCGACGCCGAGCCTGCGATCTGGGCGATGACCCAGGACTACACCGGCCCCGACGGCACCCCCCGTACCCGCCATGGCATCCTCGCCCGCGTCCGGGTCGAGGACTTCGAGGCGGGCCAGGTCCTTCCTCATGAGCGCACCCTGCCGGGCCCGAAGAAGGACCGGCTCGACCTAACCCACGCCACTCGTCACAACCTCTCGGCGATCTTCTCGCTTAGCACGAAGGACCCGTGGCCGCTGGTTGCGCCCGCGATCGAGGGACAAGATCCTTGGGGCGAAGCGACCGACGAAGGCGGCACCGTGACCCGGGTCTGGCGGGTCGGCGACCCAGCGATTCACGCTGAGGTCAGCGACCTGCTCGGCGACGCCCAGCTGCTGATCGCCGACGGGCACCACCGCTACGAGACCGCGATCGCCTACCGCGACGAGGTCGGCGGCGAGGGCGACCACGCCTACACCCTGATGGCGCTGACCGGCCTCGACGATCCCGGCCTCACCGTCTTCCCCACTCACCGCCTACTCTCCGGCTTCGCTGGAGAGGATGAGCGTCAGCGCCGGCTCGGCGAGGGCCTGCGCGAGCTGTTCGAGGCGACCGAGGTTCCGCTCGAGCAGCTCGATCCGCTCGGCGAGGAGGGAGTCGGCGTTTTCGGCCTCTACGACTCCTTCCATCGGCGCGGCTTCCGCCTGCGCCTCAAGGACGCCGCGATCGCCGCGCTGGACGAGCAGCTCGCCGGCAAGCCCGAGGCCTACCGTCGCCTCGACGCGGCGATCCTCGAGACGCTCGTCCTCAAGGGCATCGCCGGGCTGAGCGAAGACGACATCCTCGCCAAGCGCGGCCTCGGCTACTCGAAGAGCGTCGGGGATTCTCTGGCTCTGCTCGAAGACGGCACCTACGACGTCGCCTTCATCCTCCGCCCAATCCCGGTCGACCAGGTCCGCGCGATCTGCGAGAGCGACGAGAACATGCCGCCGAAGTCGACCTACTTCTTCCCCAAGGTCTTGACCGGGCTGGTCTTCAACCCCGTCGTCTGAGGGCGGCGCGGCGTAGGATCACGCCGTGGTCAAGATCTACACCAAGAAGGGCGACGACGGCACCACCTCGCTCTGGTACGGCGGCCGCGTGCCCAAGCACCACGGCCGCACCGAGGCCTACGGCTCGCTCGACGAAGCCTGCTCCCAGCTCGGCGTCGCCCGCGCGCTCTGCGGACCCGACCAAGCCGAGCTGGCCGCCGACATCCTCCGCCTCCAGGACGACATCTTCGTCGCCGGTGCCGAGCTGGCGACCGCGCCGGAGGCCGCGGAGCGGCTCGAGGACGGCATCAGCCGCACCACCGAGGAGATGGTCGCGGGGCTCGAGGAGCGGATCGACCGCTACATGAGCGAGGTCGAGCTGCCGCCGCAGTTCGTTATCCCGGGCGGCAACCAGCTCTCCGCCCAGCTCGATGTCGCCCGCACGACGATCCGTCGCGCCGAGCGCCGGATCAGCGAGCTGAACGAGGCAGGCGAGCTGGCGAGCGAGACGGTCATCCACTTCGTCAACCGCGCCTCCGACTACGCCTACGCGCTGGCCCGCTTCGCCGACGTCGCCGAACCGGCCCTGTTCGAGGGCCGGCGCAAGGCGTAGACGACGTGCGAGTAGTCGCCCGCCGCCGCGAGGGTTACGTCCATGACGTCGAGATCGAAGGCGGCACGCACCGGTTGGTGGTGGACGAGCCGGTGGTCGCCGGCGGTGCGGACGCTGGGCCCTCCCCCACCCGTCTGGTCGCGGCGGCCCTCGCGAGCTGCATCGCGATCACGATCGAGATGTACTCGAAGCGCAAGGGCTGGGAGCTAGGGATGGTCGAGGTCGAGGTGGACGTCGAGTACGCGGACTTCACGCCGAGCTCCTTCGCGGCCACGATCGGGCTGCCGGATGGGCTGAGCGCCGCACAGCGGCAGCGACTGCTGGCGATCGCGCGCAAATGCCCGGTTCACAGGGTGCTGGCTGGGGAAACGCGGGTCTCTGTCTCCGAGCGTTTGGAGACCGCCTAGATGGACCTTGGGCTCAAAGGGCGCTCCTGCGCGATCACCGGCGCCAGCCGCGGGATCGGCCGGGAGACGGCACGACTGCTCTGCGCCGAGGGGGCGAACGTGCTGCTGGTGGCGCGCAACGAGGCGCGCCTGACGGCGGCACGCGAAGAAATGGCTGCGACGGGAAGCGAGGCTGGCGGGCGGGCGGAGTCCCTGGTTCTCGACGTCACCGCCGAGGACGCCGGAGAGCAGATGCTCACCGCGGCAGAGGAGCGCTTCGGCAGCCTCGACGTCCTCGTCAACAATGCCGGCGCCGCACAGTGGCGCGACCTCGACGACGTCCCTGACGAGGATTGGCGCGCTCAGTACGAGCTCAACGTGATGGCACCGCTGCGGGCGATGCGCTCCGCTATCCCGGCGATGGCGGAGCGCGGCTGGGGTCGGGTAGTCAACGTCTGCTCGACCGCCGGCAAGCGGCCCTCCGCGGCGATGCCCGAGTACTCGGTGGCGAAGGCGGCGGAGCTCTCGCTCTCCCGTCTCTTTGCCGACCGCTACGCGAAAAGCGG
Source organism: Solirubrobacterales bacterium (assembly GCA_044867645.1). Classification (GTDB taxonomy): domain Bacteria; phylum Actinomycetota; class Thermoleophilia; order Solirubrobacterales; family 70-9; genus VRUE01. The sequence goes on from JBIOVI010000041.1 coordinate 48,296, forward strand.
TGTCCTGGTCAACGCGATCTGCCCCGGGCCGGTCGAGGCCGAGCTTTGGATGGAGCCCGGCGGCCTGCTCGACCGGTCGCAGGAGATGTCAGGCGCGGCAAGCCGCGAGGAGGCTCTCGCCGTCGCTGGCGCGAAGCGGCCGATCGGTCGCCTCGCCTCGCCCGACGAGATCGCCGCCGCGATCGTCTTCCTCTGCTCCGCGCGGGCCTCTTACGTCAGCGGCGCCGCCTGGTCGGTCGATGGGGGCACCGTCCAGGTGATCATCTGAGGCGGCGCAAACCGGCGCCTCGGTCGAGATGAGATCTCAAGTTGATGCCGCGGTCCTGCTCCCCCTCTACGGCTGGCCCGACGAGCCCGGGCTGATCTTCACCGAGCGGCGAGCCGACCTGCGCCGCCACGCCGGCGAGATCTCGTTTCCAGGTGGGCGCCGGGACGAAAGCGACGCCGACCTCGCCGCCACCGCGCTGCGCGAGGCCGAGGAGGAGATCGGCCTCGACCCGGCCGTGGTCGAGATCGGAGAGGAGCTGCCGGCGACCGGGACCTTCGTCACCGGCTACCGCATCCACCCCTTCGTCGGACGCATCCCCCATCCCGGCGGCCTCGACCTGCAGCCCAACCCCGCCGAGGTGGAGACCGTCCTCACCTTCTCGCTCGACCTACTGGGCGAGGGCTACGAGGTCCGTCGCCTGGTCCGTCGCGGCATCCCCATCCACACCCCGACCTACGAGGTCGAAGGGCACCTGATCTGGGGAGCGACCGCGCGGATCCTCGGCGACCTGCTCGAGCGGCTCGAGCGCTAGCTCGAGACCTTCTCCGGCTGGGGGACGATGCGGATGTAGGGGCGCGGCTCCTCCCAGCCCTCGGGGTAGATCTCCTTCGCCTGGTCGTTGGAGACCGAGCCGGCGATGATCACGTCGTCTCCCTGCTTCCACTGGGCCGGGGTTGCGACTTTGTGCTCGGCGGTGAGCTGGAGCGAGTCGACTACCCGCAGGACCTCGTCGAAGTTGCGCCCGGTCGTCATCGGGTAGACAAGGATGAGTTTGATCTTCTTGTCGGGGCCGATGACGAAGACGTTGCGGACCGTCTGGTTGTCGACGGGAGTGCGGTCTGCGGCGTCGCCGGAGACGTCAGCCGGCAACATCCCGTAGAGCTTGGACACCTCGAAGTCAGCGTCACTGATGATCGGATAGTTGGGCGCGGTGCCCTGGGTGTCCTCGATGTCCTTCGCCCAGTCCTCGTGCTTGTCGAGCGGATCGACCGAGAGCCCGATGATCTTCACGTTGCGCTTGGCGAACTCGGGCTCGATGCTTGCCATGTAGCCGAGCTCGGTCGTGCAGACCGGGGTGAAGTCCTTGGGATGGGAGAACAGGACGGCCCACGACCCGTCGATCCAGTCATGGAACTTGATCCGACCCTCGGTCGTCTCGGCCTCGAAATCGGGGGCTACGTCACCAAGTTTCAACGCCATGAGCCGCTCCTTTGAACGTTCGTTCGGTCATTTACCCTAATTCCAATCCGAGTTTAGCTATATCGACTTGTCGGCCTCTCCGACTAGGTTCATCGCCGCACCGGCCATGATCTCGGCCCAGTCGTGCGGGTCCCTTGGGTCGACGAACACGCATGAGATGCCGACACGCCAAGTGTCGCCGGCGGCCTCGAGCACCTCGCTGCCGTGCTCCAGCAAGATCGGGTCGACCGTTCCCTTCATCTCGTAGACAAAACCGCGCACCGGCGTTTCGATCAGACGTTCCATGAGTCGTTCGAGACGCGATCCGTGGATCGCCGAGAGCTCTTCCGGCGGCCCCTTCGCAGAAGCGAACGGCCAGAACACGATCGCCACATCGCCGACCATCTCGAGGATCGTGTGGGGCTGAAGCGGATCGGCGAGGGCAGGCTCGATCCCTGCCTCCCGAATCGCTCCCAAGCCGTCCTCCGTCCGGCTGGTGCCACGCACCTCCCAGCCCTCGTCCAGCAGCCGCTTGCCGACCAGCCTTCCCCGGCACCCGCAGCCGACGATCAGCGCCCGCGCCACGCTCGGCCGCCCTCAGACCTCGGGCGAGTTGCCCCGCCGCAGCTGCTCAATCTCCTCCTCCTCGACCTCGGCACGGAGCGCGTCCAGGTCGACCTCCTCGGCACCGCGACGGCGCCGCATCTCATTCTGCGCCTCGACCATCTGCCGCACGTCGTCGATCTCGTTCTGCGCCTCGACCTCCGGGCTGCGGGTCGGCTTCCAGTCGACCAGGTCGGCGGTGCTGCCCTTGTAGTTGCGGTCGATCAACACCAGGACCCCGACGATCACGAGCAGCAAGAGGATGGTGAGGAGGACAAAACCCATTGCCGGCTCAGCATACGCCGCCGCACCTGGGTCGCCCCAGCCGGGACGGCCATAATGCCCGCTTATGCCCGAGGCCTACCTCCTCGACGCTGTCCGCACCCCGATGGGCTCCTACCGGGGAGCGCTCTCGAGCGTGCGTCCCGACGACCTCGCCGCCCACGTCGTCCGCGCCACGGTCGAGCGGACCGGCGTTGACCCCGCCGAGATCGTCGACGTCTATTTCGGTGCCGCCAACCAGTCGGGTGAGGACAACCGCGACGTAGCGCGCATGGCCGTCCTGCTGGCGGGACTGCCGGCCAGCGTGCCGGGAGCGACGGTCAACCGACTCTGCGCCTCCGGACTGGAGGCGGTCAACGCCGCGGCCCGCGCGGTCAAGCTCGGCGAGGGCGACTTCTATCTCGCTGGGGGCGTCGAGTCGATGAGCCGGGCGCCCTGGGTCGTAGGCAAGCCAGAGCGCGGCCTCCCCCGCGGTGAGCAGACCATGCACGACACGACCCTCGGCTGGCGCTTCATCAATCCGCGAATGGCGGAGCTGGGAGTATCGACCGAATCGATGGGCGAGACCGGCGAGAACGTCGCCGAGCGCTACGGAGTCAGCCGCGAGGATCAGGACGGCTTCGCCTTACGCAGCCACCAGCGCGCGGTCGCCGCCGCCGAGGCGGGGCTCTTCGCCGAGGAGATCGTGCCGGTCGAGGCACCGAAAGGGCGGCGCGATACGGTCCTGGTCGAGGCCGACGAGGGACCCCGTGCCGACGCTTCGCTGGAGAAGATGGCGGCCCTCCGGCCGGTCTTCCGCGAGGACGGGACCGTGACCGCCGGCAACGCCTCGACCCTGAACGACGGCGCGGCTTGCCTGCTGGTCGCATCCGAGGCGGGAGTCGAAAAGCTCGGTGCCGAGCCGCTGGCCCGCGTGGTCGCCAGCGGCGTCGCTGGCGTCGACCCCGCCTACATGGGCATCGGTCCCGCGGTCGCCGTGCCACGCGCGCTCGCCGCTGCCGGCCTCTCGCTCGACCAGATCGACCTGGTCGAGCTGAACGAGGCTTTCGCCTCCCAGGTGCTCGCCTGCGCCCGCGAGCTGGGGATCGACGAAGAGCGCCTCAACGTCAATGGCGGCGCGATCGCCCTCGGCCACCCGCTTGGCTGCTCCGGCGCCCGCCTGACGACGACGCTGGTGCGCGAGCTGCGTCGCCGCAACGGCCGCTACGGCATCGCCACGATGTGCGTCGGTGTCGGTCAGGGCCTAGCGACGGTGTTCGAAGCGGTCTAGGGACAGTGGCCTCCGGCTCGATGAAGCTTTTTACCCCCTACGACGGCTACAAAGCTTCATGTAGCCTCGCGCCTCGATGACGACAGGGGTCCAGGAGCTCGCCAGCGTTGACGGGCGGATAACACCCACCGCCGAGGCGGTCGTGCCGATGAAGGACGACGGCCTCTACCGGGGCGATGGCGCCTTCGAGGTGATTCGCCTCTATGAGGGACGGCCCTTTGCGCTCGGCGATCATCTCGACCGGCTCGAGCGCTCCGGCGCAGCGATCCGTCTCGAGTTCGACCGGGCGGCGCTGGAGCGGGAGATCGAGGCGCTGCTCGCCGAGGCCGGCCAGGTCGAAGGTCAGCTGCGGCTGATCGTCACCCGCGGCGGACGCAGGATCGCGGCGACTGAGCCACTGCCACCCCACGCCGAGGCGCTGGCCCTCGCCACCGTCACCTACAACCCGACGGTGATCCTCAACGGGGTCAAGTCGCTTTCCTACGCCGCCAACATGCAGGCGACGCGGCTGGCGAAAGAGCAGGGCGCCGACGAGGCGGTCCTGGTCCGACCCGATGGCACCGTGCTCGAGCCGCCGACCTCGGCGGTCTTCTGGGTCTCCGCAGCCGGCGTGCTACGCACGCCGGCTCTCGACGTGGGCGTGCTCGAATCGATCACCCGCGACCGCCTGGTGAAGGCCCTTCAGGTCGAGGAGGGCGCCTGGCCGGTTGCCGACCTGCGTGCCGCCAAAGAGGCCTTCCTCGCCTCGACCACGCGCGAGATCCAGGCAGTTTCCGCCATCGACGGCAACCCGCTGGCCGAGGCGCCCGGGCCACGAACCCGCGAGGCACAAGAGGCTTTCGCGGAGACGCTCGGGCGGGAGCTTTGACGACGACAGACAAGAAGGAGTGAGATGGACTTCCAGCTGAGCGACGAGCAGCGCTTGATCTCCGAAGCAGCCCGCGAATTCGCCGACAAGGAGATAGTTCCGCGAGTCAAAGAGAACGACCGCGCCGCCCGCTTCGACCGCGAGCTGGCAAGCAAGCTGGGCGAGGTCGGCTACCTCGGCGCGCCGGTCGCCGAGCAGTACGGCGGCCGCGGCCTCGACTACATCGGCTACGGGCTGATCGTCGAGCAGGTCGGCCGCGCCGACTCCTCCGCCCGCACTGTGGTCTCCGTGCAGACCTCGCTGGTCGCCGGCTCGATCGAGCGCTGGGGAACCGAGGAGCAGAAGCAGAAGTGGCTGCCGCGGCTCTGCTCCGGCGAGGCGCTCGGCTGCTTCGGCCTGACCGAGCCCGACACCGGCTCCGACGCGGCCAATCTGCGCACGCGTGCGACCAAGACCGACTCCGGCTGGTCGATCAGCGGCCAGAAGATGTGGATCTCGCTCGGCAACTTCTCCGAGGTGGCGCTGATCTTCGCCCAGACCGACCCCGAGAAGAAACACCGGGGCCTCGCCTGCTTTCTCGTGCCGACGGCATCAGACGGGTTCACCACGCAGGAGATCCACGGCAAGCTCGGGCTGCGCTCTTCCGATACCGCGGAGCTCTCGCTCGACGGGGTCGAGGTCGGCGAGGACGCGATGCTGGGCGAGATCGGCGACGGCTTCAAGGTCGCGATGAGCGCTCTCGACAACGGCCGTTACAGCGTCGCCGCCGGCTGCGTCGGCATCTGCGACGGCTGCGTCGAAGCCTCGGTCGCCTATGCCAAGGAGCGCAAGCAGTTCGGCGTGCCGCTGGCCCGCTTCCAGCTGGTCCAGGAGATGATCGCCGACATGATCCTCAAGCGCGACGCCAGCCGCATGCTCGTCTACCGGGCGGGCGTGCTCAAGGACGAAGGCAAGCCGAACACGATGGAGACCTCGGTGGCGAAGCTCTACGCGACCGAGTCGGCGGTCGAGTGCGCCAACCTGGCGATCCAGGTGCACGGCGGCGCCGGCTACGTCGACGACTACCCGGTCGAGCGCTACCTGCGCGACGCGCGGGTGACGACGCTGTACGAGGGCACCTCGCAGATCCAGAAGCTGATTATCGGCCGCGCCGCGACCGGGATCAACGCGATGACTCCCCTGGAGGCCGAGTGAGCGAGCTGGTCGAGACGACCATCGATGAGTTCAACGTCGCGCTGTTGCGCCTGAACCGGCCGGAGGCGCGCAACGCGCTCTCGCCGGAGGTGATGGAGCGGCTCGCCTCCGAGTTGGAGCGGCTCGACCCCGACCCCGAGGTGCGCTGCATCGTGATCGCCGGCTCCGACGAGGTGTTCGCCGCGGGCGCCGACATCAGGGCGATGAGCGAGCGCAGCTTCGCCGAGGCGCTGCGCCATCCGGCCGCCTCCTTCTGGCGACGAGTCGCCGCCATAAAGACGCCCCTGGTCGCCGCCGTCTCCGGCTATGCGCTGGGCGGCGGCTGCGAGCTCGCGCTTGCCTGCGACATGATCGTCGCCTCGGACACCGCCCTCTTCGGCCAGCCCGAGATAACCCTGGGCATCATCCCAGGCGGCGGCGGCACCCAGCGACTCGCCCGGGTGATCGGCAAGCAGCGGGCAATGGAGTATGTGCTGACCGGGCGGCGATTCGACGCCGGCATGGCGCTGAAGTGGGGCCTCGTCAACCAGGTCGTGGGGAAAGGCCTCTGGCTGACCGAGGCGGTCGAGCTTGCCCGCACGGTTGCCGAGCGACCGCCGATCGCAGCCCGGCTCGCCAAGCAGGCGGTGCTGGCGGCCGAGGAGACGGCAATGTCCGCCGGGCTCGAGAACGAGCGCCGCCTCTATGAGCTGGCGATGGCAACCGAGGACCGGGTCGAGGGGATGCAAGCCTTCCTCGAGAAGCGAGAGCCGAAGTTCGAGGGAAAGTGAAGGTCGAGCGGGTCGGCGTCGTCGGCGCCGGCACGATGGGCGCCGGGATCGCGCAGATCGCGGCGCTGGGCGGCTACGAGACGCGGCTCCACGATCCGGTGCCGGCGGCGCTGGAAACCGGAATCGACCGCATGCGCGCAGCGCTGACGAAAGGTGTCGGGAAGGGGTTTTGGGGCGAACGGGAGGCCGAGGAGGCGAGCGCTCGCGCCGGCGCAGCCGCGAGCTTCGACCAGCTGTGCGAATGCGACCTGGTGGTGGAGGCGGCACCAGAGGACCTGGAGCTGAAGCGTGAGCTGTTCGCGTCGCTCGCCGAGACCTGTCGGCCGAAAGCAATCCTGGCGACCAACACCTCATCGCTGTCGGTGACCGCGATCGGCGAAGACGTTCCCGGCCCGGAGCGCATCGTCGGCATGCACTTCTTCAACCCCCCCGTGCTGATGAAGCTCGTCGAGGTCGTCTCGACGGAGCGATCCAGCGCAGCGGCGCTGAACGCCACCGTCGCGGTCGGACGCCGCATGGGCCGTACGCCGATCCGCGCCAAGGACAGCCCGGGGTTCGTCGCCAACCGCCTTGCCCGTCCCTTCACGCTGGAGTCGCTGCGGATGCTTGCGGCGGGGGTGGCCGACGCCGCGACGATCGACCGTGTCTGCCGGCTCGGCGGCGGCTTTCGCATGGGCCCGTTTGAGCTGATCGACCTGATCGGTCTCGACGTCAACCTCAGCGTCGCCCGCTCCTTCTTCCGACAGGGCGGCGAGCCGGAGCGCTGGCGTCCGAGCCCGATCCAGGAACAACTCGTCGGCGAAGGCAAGCTGGGTCGTAAGAGCGGCAGCGGCTTTTACGAGTACGGCGATGGGCCCCATCGCGACGCCGATCCCGACCTGGGCGTCGAGGCGCCCACGCTCGACCCGGGCCAACTGACGAAGATCGACCCGGCGGCTCCCGCGATCCTCTCCCGCCTGGTCGCCCAGATCGCCAACGAGGCGGCGTTCGCGCTCGAAGAGGAGGTCGGTTCCCCCGCCGACATGGACACCGCGATGCGGCTCGGCTTCAACTGGCCCCGTGGCCCGCTCGAGCTGACCGAGCTGATCGGCGCCGAACGCGCCGCCGCCCTGCTGGATGAGCTGCACGAGCGGCACGGCGACGCCTATCTCCCCGCCCCGCGACTGATCGCCGCACAGACCGGCGAGGGATGAGCGCGCAGGACTTCGAGCAGGCGCGCCGCGGCCTAGTCGCCACCTTCGACCCACCGGTGGTCGAGGACGAGCGGGGCCGGGTGGTCTGGGATCTGCGCCCTTACGACTTCCTCGGCGGCGAGCCACCTGACACCGCCCACCCCAACCTCTGGCGGCAGAGCCAGCTGACCAGGATCGCCGGCCTCTTCGAGCTGGCGCCGGGCTTCTACCAGCTGCGCGGCTTCGACCTCTCGAACATGCACGTGATCGAGGGAGACGATGGGATCGTCGTGATCGATCCGCTGATCTCCACCGAGACCGCCGCCGCGGCGCTTTCCCTCTACCGCGCGCATCGCGGCGAGCGCCCCGTCACCGGCCTGATCTACACCCACAGTCACGTCGATCATTTCGGCGGAGCCCGGGGCGTCGTCTCCGCCGAGGAGATCGAAGCGGGCGGGATCCCGGTGCTGGCGCCCACTGGCTTCCTCCACCACGCGGTCAGCGAGAACGTCTTCGCCGGTACGGCGATGGGTCGCCGCGCCGGCTACATGTACGGGGCGCTGCTCGAGCGCGGTCCCCGGGGACAGCTCGGCTCCGGCCTCGGGCAGACGACCTCGCTGGGCACGATCACGCTGCTCCCGCCCACCGTCGAGATCGGCGAGACCGGCCAGTCGGAGGTCGTCGACGGGGTAGAAATGACCTTTCAGCTCACCCCGGGCACCGAGGCTCCGGCCGCGATGAACATCCATTTCCCGCGGGCGCAGGCGCTCTGCGTCGCCGACAACGTCGCCCGCTCGATGCACAACATCCTCACCCCCCGCGGTGCTCTGGTCCGCGACCCGCGCGTCTGGGCGGCATATCTCGATCAGGCGATCGAGCTCTTCGGCACCAGGTCGGAGCTGCTCTTCAGCGGGCACCACTGGGCCTGCTGGGGACAGCGTCAGATCGTCGAACTGCTCGAGCAGCAGCGCGACCTCTACACCTACCTGCACGACCAGACCCTGCGGCTGCTGAACAAGGGTCACACCGGCGCCGAGATCGCCGAGCTGATCGAGCTGCCGCCGAGCCTGGCCGAGGAGTGGCACTGCCGCGAGTTCTACGGCTCGGTCAGCCACAACACCAAGGCGATCTACCAGCGCTACATGGGCTGGTTCGACGGCAACCCCGCCCACCTTTGGGAGCATCCGCCAGAGGAGCAGGCCCGCCGCTACGTCGAGTTCATGGGCGGCGCCGAGGCGGTGCTGGAGAAGGCGCACGAATCCTTCAAGGCGGGCGACTACCGCTGGGTTGCCGAGGTCGTCAACCACGTCGTCTTCGCCGAGCCGGAGAACGAGGCGGCGCGGGCCCTGCAAGCGCGCACCCTGGAGCAACTCGGCTACGGCGCCGAGAACGCGACCTGGCGCAACTTCTTCTTGATGGGGGCCAAGGAGCTGTGCGAGGGAATCGGCGGGACGCCGACGGCAGCGGCACCTCCCGACATCGTCGCCAACCTCACGGTCTCCCAGCTCATCGACGCGATGGCGATCCGGCTCGACGGACCACGCGCCTGGGAACACGAGCTGCGGATCGATTGGGTGATCGCCGACCCCGACGAGGAGCACGCGCTCACCGTTCGCAACGGGGTCCTGCGCCACCGCCCTGGCCGGCACGCGCCGAAGGCCGACGCCGCCCTGCTGGTCGACCGAAAAGCGCTCGACCGGCTACTGCTCGAAACCGCCGACGTCGGCGAGCTGGCCGAAGGCGGCAGGCTGCGTGTGGAGGGCGATGGGGCAAAGATCGGCGAACTTCTCGGCCTGCTCGACGAGCCCGACACCGGCTTCGCCATCGTCACCCCTGAGTGAGCGAAGCCCAGGACTTATAAGTCTCTTTTAGGTATGTTTCGAGTCTCTCTGCAAAACGGGCAAAGGGAGACACCTTGAGAACCAAGCTCATCGCTGCCGTAGTGGCAACTGTGGCCGCGCTCGCCATCTCGGCGGTGCCGGCGACCGCGGCGGACAAGGATTGCTCCGACTTCAGCACCTGGAGGCAGGCGCAGAACTTCTACAAGCGTCATGGCGGGCCCAGGTACGACCCACATCGCCTCGACGCCGACCACGATGGCATCGCCTGCGAGAGCCTCCGCTGAGGATCGAGGCCAGGTGCCCTGCCCGGCCCGGCCCCGGCGGCGGGCTCATCCGAGCCTGAGCCGGAGCATCACCTCATCGACGTAACACCAGCTCCACTCCTCCCCCGGCTCCGCCGAGCGGACGATCGGGTGCCCCGTCTCGAGGTGATGGCCAGTGGCGTGTTTCCCCGGCGAGTTATCGCAGCAGCCGATGTGGCCACAGCTCTGGCACATCCGCAGATGGACCCACTGCATGCCGAGCTTCAGACACTCCTCGCAGCCAGCGACTTCGGCCGGCAGGTCGACATGCTGGACCGAATCGATATGCGTGCAGGCGGGAGCCGTCCTCCGACCTTAGACCATGCCCGCACGGCGGGTAACGGCTCTGCCAAGCGGCGGTCGAGATTCCGTTGCAGTCAGACAACCGTCTACTAAGACAAAGAGTTACACTTCTGTCTCCCACGCGTGACATCCATTCCCCTGGCCTGGAGACATGGAGGCAATGAGACAAAGCTGGACCGACGACCGTCTCGACGATCTATCCCGGCGGATGGACGAACGCTTCGACCACGTCGAAGGCGAGATGAAAGTCGGCTTCAAGCGGGTGGATGGGGAGATCAAGGCGCTGCGGGCAGAGATGAAGGCGGGCAACGACAAGCTCCGCAGTGAGATGAAGGCGGGCAACGACGAACTCCGCAGTGAGATGAAGACCTCCAACACCGAACTTCGTGCCGAGATCGCGGGCGCCACTCGTGAGCTGCGCGGGGAGATTGCGAACGCGACTCAGGAGCTGCGCGGGGAGATCAAAGCCAGTAACGACGGCTTTCAGGCGTTTCAGCGCACGCTCATCCAGATCGGGGGCGGCCTGCTGGCGACCATGCTCGGCCTGTTGGCCACCTTCATCGGTTTGCTGATGGTCAACACCTGATCCCGCCCCGGCAACCGGTTGAACCGTCTCCGGGCCGTCCATCTGCAAAGGTGGGCGGATGAGCGGGACCGGCGGCGCCGGGGAGCCGATCACCCAGGAGGGGATCGCTGCCCTGCGCCAAGAGATCGAGCAGCTGGAAGGGCAGGGCCGCACGGAGATGGCGGCGCGGATCAAAGCCGCCCGCGACCTCGGCGACCTCAAGGAGAACGCCGAGTACCACATCGCCAAGGAGGACCAGGCACACCTGGAGACGCGGATCAAGCGGCTGCGCGAACGCCTGCGTACGGCGGTCGTCGTCGAGGTCGACGGCGCGGCGGATCGGTTCGGCTTCGGTCGCACCGCCGAGGTTCTCGACCAGGGAAAAGATGCCGTCAATACCTGGACTCTGGTCGGCTCGACCGAGGCCGACCTCGCCTCCGGCAAGCTCTCGGCCGAGTCGCCGATCGGCCAGGCCCTGCTGGACGCCAAGCCCGGCGAGCCGGTCGAGGTCGAAACCCCGGCAGGTGCCCGCACCTTCGTGGTGCAGAAGCTGCTGGACTAGTCGCGAGTCAGGTGAGAAGCAGGATCCAGACGACCGCTGCCAGCAGCGCGGTGACGATCAGCCGCACGCCGAGTTCCCGGTTCTGCTGAAGCTGCGACAAGCCGATGATCAGCCCCGCGGGAGGCAGAACGATCGCGATCGCAAATGGGAAGATGGTCGACGGGTTCCGCTTGCCCATCGACTCACCCTAACCGCTGATGGCGATGCTCTTCCTCATACGCCCGGCGTCGGGGCGATCTCGGTGGGCTCGCCGCCGGGGAGCCAGTGGGCCTCGGGTGACGGAGGGGTGTCGCGAAGGTACCACTCGGCGTCGAGGGCGCCCATGCAGCCCGTGCCGGCGGCGGTGACTGCCTGACGGTAGGTGCGGTCGACGACATCGCCGACGGCGAAAACACCGGCGAGATTGGTCTTGGTCGTGCCCGGCTGGGTGACGATGTAGCCGTCCTCGTCGGTCTCGACCTGATCGTTGACGATCTCCGATTTCGGAATATGGCCGATCGCGACGAAGGCGCCTTCGACCTGGAAGTCCTCCGTCTCGCCGGTCTCCGCGTTGCGCAGCCTGACGTGGTCGAGGTTGCCGCCGTCGCCGCCGACGAACTCCTCGGGGACGAACGGCGTCTTGAACTCGATGTTGGGCCGTTCGGCGGCCCGCTCCTGCATGATCTTCGAGGCGCGGAACTCGTCGCGGCGATTGACGACGGTGAGGTCGTCGGCGAACTTGGAGACGAAGATCGCGTCCTCCATCGCCGAGTCGCCGCCGCCGATCACCATCACGTTTTTGCCTTTGAAGAAAGCGCCGTCGCAGACGCCGCAGGTGGAGACGCCGCAGCCGCTCAACTCCATCTCGCCGGGGATGCCGAGCCGGCGCGGCTCCGCCCCCATCGCCAGGATCACGGTCTTGGCGAGGTGCTCCTCGTCGCCGAGGAAAACCCTGTGCACGCCGCCGTCGTCGCTGAGCTCGACCCGGTCGACGTCGTCGGTGACGAAGCGGGTGCCGAAGCGCTCCGCCTGAGCGCGAAACTGGTTCATCATCTCCGGCCCCATGATCCCCTCCGGGTAGCCGGGATAGTTCTCGACGTCGGTCGTATTCTGCAGCTGACCGCCCCACTGGAAACCCTCGAAAACGAGCGGCTCGAGGTTGGCGCGCGCGGTGTAAAGAGCGGCGGTGTAGCCGGCCGGCCCACCGCCGACGACGATCACGTTCTCGACTCTCTTCTTCTCAGCCATCTCTGCCGCCAGTCTAGTCAGGCCGATGAGCCCGAACCCGGTCGCCCGATATTGCTCGCTCGGCCGTGGAATCTTCCAATACTTCACTTTGTATAGTAACGCCCCGGTCAACCGGCAAGTCCCCTTCTTCCCAGTGCGCAACCCGGTTGCGCAGCTGGAGGAAGGCAACAATCCCGAAGGGGATCGGCAGCCAGAAGGCGATCAGCCGGTAGATCAGGATGGCCGGGAAGACCGTCTCCTCGGGAATGCCGAAGAGGACGAAGGCGCCGATCATCCCGGCGTCGACCGCGCCGACGCCGCCGGGCGCCAGCGGGAAGAGGTTGGCGACCATGCCGAGGAAGAATCCCTGCACGACGACGGCCAGCGGCACGTGCACGCCGAAGGCTTTGAAGGAGGCCCAGAGGATGCCGATGTTGGTCGCCCAGTAGCCGATGGCGCCGACCACCGCCAGCCCGCCGCGCGAGGGATGGGCAAAGAGACTGAGTGCGAAGCGAAAGCCCTCCGCCGCGATCGCCGGCACTTTCGCCACGTTGGCGGCGATCGATCGGGCTCGCTCGCTCCGCGCGTGAGCCGCGACACGTTCCCCGAGATCCGGGGGGACCAGCGCGAGCAGGATGCCGAGGATCAGGAGCGCCCCGGCTACCGACGCCGGGATCACGGTGAGCTCGACGGAGTGCTTGCCGGGCAGCACACCGGTGCGCAGCAGGACGCCGAAGACGATCAGCGCCAGCGGATAGAAGACATACTGGAGGGTGAGGAAGGCAACCATCCGCCGGGCCACTTCGTGACGGACCATCCCGGCGCGACGCAGCGCCCAATAGGTGAGGGCGATCCCTCCGGCCCCGCCGGCGGAGAAGAGCCGCGTAGCAGCCACGCCCGCGACGTTGATGTCATAGGTCTCCCCCCAGGTGAGCCGCAGGACGTCGCCTCCGACGACGGCCTTGAAGAGGGCGATGTAGGTGGCCACGGCGGCGATCTCGAAGCCGATCGCAACAACGATCCAGGCGGCGTCGGCTTCGCCAAGCTTGCTCAACGCATCGCCCAGTCCGACCAGCCTCGGGAAGAGGAAGTAGATGCCGATCAGCAGGAGCAGGACGACGAGCAGCGTCTGCGCCATCCGTCGCCGCGTGAACAGCGGCAGCTCAAAGCCGCCGTTTCCGTTCGCCGGCTGCTCGGGAGACACGCCTAGACGCTACCCGTTGGCCAGGCGCTCCAGACCCTGCAGGCGTCGATTCACCGCCAGAACGGCCGGCTCGGCCAACGACTCGCCGCGCCGCACCGCGGCAACCAAGCCGGCTCCTGCAACCAGGTCGGTGACGTAATGCTCGCCCAGGTAGACGAGGGCGAAGCCGAGGGTCAGCGCGTAACCCCAGCCGACCGCGCCGGCGACGCGCCCCGTTTCGGACAGCGAGATCGCGCCCATCATCGAGGTCGCGAAGTGAAGCGACGGCATCGCCGCCCACGGGTTGCCGCCAAGCGCCCCGTACATCGCCGGCCATGCCGATTTCCAAGTTTCCTCGCCGACCTCGACCATGATCCGGCGCACCTTTTCACCCGTGTGACCCTCCTCGGAGGCCCACCAGGGCGGCGCGGTGGGGGCGGCGAAGTAGACGGCGCAGCCGCTGTCGAAGACGGCGGCGAGCCGGCGGGCGGCGCGCGGGAACTGATCGGGGTAGCGAACGAGGATGAACACAAGCGCCACGTAGGGCTCCAAGAACCAGAGCCAGTGAACCCAGGTGAGGAAGCGATTCAGAGTCCTGACCCGACCGAAACGGGCGAGAGCGCGCTGCAAACGCACGTTGGGCAGCCGGCCGAAGCCGATGACCCGGTCGGCGACGATCGGGTAGCGGATGCGGAGGCGGGCACGGAGGCGCTCGGGATCGTCGAAGGGCAACTCGTGGACCATCGTGAAGGCCCACATCTGCAACGCGTACATCGCGACATCCCGCTTACGCGAACGCGGGTGGAGGATGGCGAGCCCAAGCGGGCCCCCGGCGCAGGCCGCGATGGTCATCGCGGCGGGGATGCGGGCGCGGCGGCGCAGGAGCGGCACCGCGATGGCCGCTCCTATTGCCGCCGCCGCCCCAGCGCGCACCGCGTTGCGCAACGCCGGAGATGGCCTGGACCGGGTCCGCATGAGGCCGGCGAGTATAGGAGCAGCACGCCGATCCCCGAGCAGCGTGCGCACCGCGGGACGCCCCCTTGCGTGATTAGAATGGCCGCGCTTTGGCGCCCCACTCTCCTGGCACCGACCAGATCGACACTCTGCTTTGGATCGGCTTCGTCGTCGCGGCGATCCTCGTCGTCGCGGTCAACATCGGATTGATCTATGCGCTGCGGCGCTACCGCGCCGAGCGCGGCGTCGAGCCGGCGCAGGTCACCGGCGGGCGGCGCATCCAGCTACGGGTGGGCGGAGCGCTGGGTGTCCTCGCCGCGGCGCTCCTGATCCTCAGCATCGTCTACACCGACAAGGCGCGCGAGACGCCGGCAACCGGTGCCGCCGGCCTCCAAATCGCCCATTCCGAGCCCTTGAAGATCAGCACCACCGGCCAGCAATGGCTGTGGCGCTACGACTACCCGAACGAAGCCTTTTCCTATTACAAGCTCGTCGTCCCAGTCGATACCGCGGTCGAACTCGACCTCGTCTCGACCGACGTCGTCCATACCTGGGACGTCCCCGACCTGGCCGGCAAGGCTGATGCCGTGCCCGGCAAGACCAACCACGTCGTCTTCCGCGCCGACGAAGAGGGCACCTACTTCGGCCAGGCGGCAACCCTTTCCGGCGAGGCATACGCGGCAATGCGAACCGAGGTCGAAGTCGTCTCCCCCGATGAATACAAAGCCTTTGTCGAAGCGCAGAAGAGCGATATCCAGGCCGCCCAGGATCGCGTCGTGGGTCTGATCGAAAACGGAGAAGTCCCGTGAGCGCGTCGGGCAAGCGCCCCGAGCTGGTCACCGACGGTTTCCCGCGGCGCCGCCCTCGCTGGATGGAAATCGCGACCAGCGCCGACCACAAGGATCTTGGCCGGGTCCTGATTACCGCATCGCTTGGCTTCCTCTTCATCGCCCTCGTCGAGTTGCTGCTGATGAGGCTGCAGCTGGCGATCCCCGAGAACACCTTCCTCACCCCGGTCACCTTCAATCGGATGCTCTCGCTCTACGGGGCGACGGCGATCTTCTTCTTCGCCGTCCCACTCGCACTCGGTTTCTTCTACTACGCCGCGCCGCTCCAGATCGGTGCCCGCAGCACGGCCCTGCCACGGCTCGGACAGCTCGGCACCTGGCTCTACGTCGCCGGCGCGACCGTCCTCTACTCGGGCTTTCTCTTCACCCCGACCGAGGCCGGCGTCAACCCGCTAGCTCCCCTTTCCGGGCTCGCCTTCCTGCCCAACAACGGCGTCGATGCTTGGGCCGCCGCGACCGGGCTGGCGACGCTCGGCTTCGTCCTGATCGCGATCGACCTGGTCGCCACGCTGCGCAAGCGCCGCGCCCCCGGCATGGCGTGGCGACGGTTGCCGGTCTTCTCCTGGGCGGCCGCGATCGGTTCTTGGCTGTTGCTGACGATCGGCCCGGTGATGCTGGCGGCGATCGCGATGCTGCTGATCGACCGCAACTTCGAAGGTATCTTCTTCGCCGGCGACGCCGGCGGCTCGCCGCTGCTCTGGCAGCACCTGAGCTGGATCTTCTTCACCGGGTCCTACATGCTGATCCTGATCTTCGCGCTGGGCGCGATCGCCGAGATCGTCCCGGCCTTGGCCCGCAAGCCGCTCTTCAACAGGGGTGTCACGATCGGCTCGCTGGTCGCGATCGCCGTCATCGGCACTCTCGCCTGGATGCAGAACATGTTCACCGCCCCGATCGGGATCGGCTGGATGTACTTCGCGATGCTGATGTCGCTGGCCCTGATCGTCCCCTTCGGGCTCATCCTCTTCAACTTGATCTCGACCTTGGTCGGCGGCGCGGTGAGAATGCGAGCGCCCCTACTGTTCGCTGCCGGCGCGATCGCGGCGATCTCGATCGGCCTAGCTGCCGAGATCGAGCACTCGATGGTCGCGGTCGGGTGGCGCCTCCAGCACACCACCGACAGCACCGCGGCGACGCACTTCGCGCTGATTGGGGGCGCTGTCTTTGGCGGCTTCGCGGCACTGCACTGGTGGTTCCCGAAGATGACCGGCCGCACGATGGGCGAGAGCCTGGCGGGGATCTCCTTCTGGACGATGCTGCTCGGAACGCTCGTCGCCTTCGTGCCACTGATGCTCGCCGGGACCGAGGAGGCCCAGGTGATCGACGCCTACAAGTTCTTCGGCGGCGGCAACGTCGACGCCTACAACCTGATCGCCACGATCGGTGTCTTCATCCTCGCGATCGGGATCGCGATGACCCTGATCAACGCGGTCCTCAGCCGTGAGGGCGGCGTCGCTGCGGGTCACGATCCATGGGGTGGCGACTCGCTCGAGTGGTTCGCGCTCTCGCCGCCGGACCCGCACAATTTCGATGTGCTCCCCGACGTGCGCAGCGCCAGGCCGATGCGTGACATCCGCGAGGCGATCGAGCACCGCACGCGCCGTGCCGAGCGGCCGGCACGCGAATCGCAGCCGGTAGCCTGAGCAGCCATGTCCGGCGCCCAGACGGCTGCCATCGCACAGCGCCCCGCCGCGCTCACCGTCCTGCGCGACTTCGTCACGCTGACCAAGCCGAAGGTGCAGTCGCTGCTCTTGTTCACCACGGCGACGACGATGTACGTGGCGGGCGACCCGTCGATCGGCCTCGTCCTCCTCACCTGCCTGGGCGGCGCCCTCTCGGCGGGCGGTGCCGGAGCGATCAACCACGCGATCGACCGCGACATCGACCGCACCATGGCCCGCACCGCCGACCGTCCCGTGGCGAGCGGCCGCATCTCCCCGGCGAGCGCGATCGGCTTCGGGACGCTGCTCGAGCTCGCCTCGTTCGCGCTGCTGGCCGTCGCTGTCAATCCGCTTGCCGCGGTTCTCTCGCTATCTGGGTTCTGCGGCTACGTCTTCGTCTACACGCTCTGGCTGAAGCGCTCGACCCCGCAGAACATCGTGATCGGGGGTGCCGCCGGAGCGGTCCCGCCACTGGTCGCCTGGGCCGCGGTCACCGGCGGGCTCAGCGGCACCGCCTTCTACCTCTTCGCGATCGTCTTCTTCTGGACTCCTCCCCACTTCTGGGCGCTCTCGCTGCTGATGAAGGACGAGTACGCGAAGGCCGGCGTGCCGATGATGCCGGTGGTGCGAGGCGAGGCGGAGACTCGCCGCCAGATCCTGCTCTACACGATCCTGCTCTACGCGGTGACCCAGCTGCCCTTCTGCGCCGGCGCCTTCGGCATCGAGTATCTGGTCGTCTCGATGGCCCTCGGCGGAGCCTTCATCTACTGCGCGGTGCGGCTGCTGCGTAGCGCCGACCGCCGTTGGGCTCTACGCACCTACCTCTTTTCGCTCTCCTACCTCGCGCTGCTCTTCCTGGCGATGCCGCTCGACCGCGTCCTCTAGCCGTTTAACCCGACCGTCCTGATAGAAATCCGGCCGTGGATCGCGAGAGTGCCAGACGAGACATGACGGCGGGGCTGCTGGCAGCCGCCATCGCTGCGGCGGTCTTCGCCCTCTGCTTTGTCGCCGCGATGCTTTACATCGCGTCATGAGCGCAGAGCAACGCGACATTCCCGAGCCGGGCGAGCTGATCTACAAGCCGCGGCCGTCCTGGGCGCCCCTCTTCTTCGCCTTCGCCGCCGCCCTTGCGGTCTGCGGGATCTTCGCCGAGGGCTTCATGGTGCGGGGCTGGATCTACTCGATCATCGGCATCGTCGTCCTTCTCTTCGCCCTGCGCAGCATGATCCGCAGCGCGATCCGCGACTACTTCCGGTTGCCGCGCAAGCAGAAGGCGCTCAGAGCAGTGCTGCCGGTCGAAACGGTCTCCCCGCCGCGCCCCTGAAGTCCTGAGAAGCGCGTCAGCGTCAGTCTGGCGTCATGCCGGAAGTTGCGCCCTGGCTGGTCCAGACGCGGACTATGTCGCGAATCGAGAGGATCCCGGCAACGTCTCCGCCGTCGAAAACCACTAGGTGGCGAATTCCCCGCGTCGACATCTCCGAGGCGGCATGCTCGAGACTCCAGTCCGGCGAAGCCGCCACCACGCCCTCGCTCATGTGCTCGGCAACGAGCTCGGTATCGGGATCCTGGCCGCGCCCCAGCGAGTTGAGCAGGTCGCGCTCGGTCACGATGCAGGGGACCGGGCGCTCGTCGTCGAGCACAAGCGCAGCGCCGGTGCCCTTGTCGACCATCATTTCAGCCGCCTCGCGCAGCGTGTGCGATGGGCCGACGGTAAGCACCACCTCCGACATCCCGTCCCGAACTTCCATCCCTTTTCCCTTTCCTTAGCCGGTGGTCACCTCGTGATGATCGTCTCAAGCCTACCCCACGAGCCATGCTCGGCAAGCCGCGTTTGGAGCGGGCTCGACCTATAGACTCCGGCGCGCTCCGCGCCGCATGACGATGCCCCAGCCACCAAACCCGATCCGTCCGCTGCTTGTCCTCGCCGCCCTCGCGGCGATCGCCCTCGCGGCCTCCGGCTGTGGGACCAGCACCGCCGATGAGCAGCGCGGGCGCGTCCTCTTCGTCCAGAAATGCGGCGTCTGCCACGCGATGGCCCAGGCTGGCACGACCGCCCAAATCGGCCCCAACCTCGACCATGCCTTTGCCGGGGCGCGCGCCGTGGGAGAGTCGAGCGAAACGGTCGAAGGGATCGTCGAAGCGCAGGTCGAGTTTCCGCGGCCAGCCAACAACAACCCCGCCGCATCGATGCCGGCGGACATAGTGACCGGCCAGGACCTCGAGGACGTCGCCGCCTACGTCGGTCGCTACGCGGGGGTGCCGGGCGCGGCGCCACCTAAGGTGCCGGGCGGACCGGGTGCCCAGGTCTTCGCCAACAACGGCTGCGGTGGCTGCCATACGTTGGCCGCGGCGGAATCGGGGGGAACTACGGGCCCGAACCTCGACGAAGTCCTGCCGGGCCAGACGGCGGCCATGGTCAAGGAATCGGTCATGGATCCGAACGCCAGGATCGCGAAAGGCTTCCCGCCCAACGTGATGCCGGCCAACTACGCGCAGACGCTGACGCCGAAAGAACTCGAAGACCTGGTCCAGTACCTGCTGCAGAGCACGCAATCCAGCGGCGGCAAGAGCAAAGCCGGCTGAGCCCGCGCGGCCGCCCCGAGCCGCTGGCATCATCCGAGGGGAACATGGGCGCCCGCTTTAGAGACCGCCTCGACATCTCGCCCCAGCTCTACGCGCAAGTCACCCTCGTCGCACTCGCCGCTCTATCTCTGATCGTGCTGACCGGCGCCGGGGTTCGCCTCACCGGCTCGGGACTTGGCTGCCCCGACTGGCCCAAATGCTACGGCGGCACGGTGCCGCCGCTCGACACCCACGCCGTGATCGAGTACGGCAATCGCCTCCTCACGGGCTTCGTCGGGCTTGCCGTGATCGCCGCCAGCGTCCTCGCTTGGTTCCGCCGTCCCTTCCGCTGGCACCTGGCCTTCTTCGGCGCGCTGCTGCCGCTCGGAGTGGTCGGTCAGGCGATCCTCGGCGCCCTGGTCGTCAAGTTCCACCTGGCGCCGGGTCTCGTGATGAGTCACTTCATTCTCTCGATGCTGCTGCTCGACGCCTCGTTCGCCCTCGCCTGGTGCTCGCGCTACGAGCCCCGGGAGCGGCGGCGCTCCAGCGACAGACTCGGGGTCTGGTCCGTCCGCGCTCTGATCCCGCTCGGGCAGCTGACCATCCTCGCCGGGACGATCGCGACCGCATCCGGGCCACACGCGGGCGCCCATGAGGGTCAGCTCGTCCACCGCTTCGATTTTGAGGGAACCGGCACGCTGGAGTGGGTCGTGCAGCGACATTCGACGATCGCCGCCATCTTCGGCGTCGCCGCAATCGCCGTCTGGCTGCTTCTGCGCCGCCCTGGCGGCGACAGGCGCGCTGTTCGACCCCTGACCGCGGTGATCGGCCTGCTCGGCCTCCAAGGCCTCGTGGGGGGACTCCAATGGGCGCTGGAACTGCCCGCCGAGCTGGTCTGGCTCCACGTGACCCTGGCGACCATCACCTGGCTGGCGATGCTTTGGACGGTCGCCACGGCCGGAAGGCTCGAGCCCCGCAGGGCGATGGCCGAGCCTTCCCGCCAAGCACAGGATCGAGAGACGCTAGCTCCGGCGTCGACCGGAGCCTGAACGAACCACCTCCAAGCGAAGGGCGTGAACGTCCGCTCTCTGCGATCGCAGCTCATCGTGCAATCGTCGAAATTCGGCATCCGTGCGCCGAGCTTGGCACTCGATCCTACGGTTGAGGCTGCAAATGCATTCTTCCGTCTGTCTCTTCATTCTCTGCAATTTAGCAACGAATACAGACAGAACATTTCGCCCTAACTCAGATCTGCGTGAGGATCAGCCCGAGCTGGGTCGCAATCAGGCCGACGAGCGCCGCAATGATTACACCAGCCAGATGAATCATTGTCCGCTGCACTCCATCGAGACGGCTATTCAGATCTCCGAATCCCCCATCCATGCGGCGAGCGAGCTGATCGACTTTGTGATTGAGGTCATCGAGACGCTCGTCGGTCCAGGCTTCTCGCACGTTCAGCATAGTCGCAGATCCTGAGACAAAACATTGCGCAAGTGGCGCGCCAGGTCAAAATCTTGCGAGGCGTCATCGTCACGTCTTCGCAACGTGCTGGGCCTCCAGGTCGACCACCACGTGGGTGATCGGCAGGTCGATCTCGTTGCGTGCCCGCTCGACGACCCCGTGCTCCAGCCAGCGTGAGCGGTGCGGCGGATGGGTCGAGATGACGATCTCGTCGGCCGAGAACGCGCCAAGCGCGTCCTCGATCGCTACGTTCGGGTCGGAGTCGCCGATCTCACCCCTGGCCTTCAGGCCCAACCTCTCGATCTCGATCAGCGAGAGCTCCATCCGCTGCCGTGCCAGCTCAATCGCTTCGTCGACGTCGGAGGCCCAGTGCTTTGCCCGTGACGCTGCCAGGGCCGGCGTGACAACCAGGATCTCGCAGTCTCGGCCGTGGCACCGCGTCCGGATCTCCTCCAGCAGGGCCTCGCCACCGACGGTCTCGTTGGCGACGACGAGCACCCTGTGCTTGCCATCGCCGCCGCGGGTCACCGTAACGCTGCGGGGAAGCGAGCCGCGTGAGCTCCGATAGGCGATACCCGCTCCGAAACCGAGCAGCGCGGCGGCCCAGATCACCCCGACGACGGGCCGGGTAACGAGCGTAAGCACGATCACCGAAACCGCCGCAACCCCGATCACCACCACCCAACGAAAAGCATCGGCCTCGGACCTCAGGGGATTGTGCATGCCCCCATTTTTACCCCGTCTCTAAAGAATGTAGACCGTGACGTAGACAATGATCCACATCACGTCCACGAAGTGCCAGTAGATGCCCGGCACCTCGACGCCGAGGTGGTCCTTCGCCGCCGGCCCGAAGTGGCCTCTGAAGGCGCGGATCGTTGCGAAGCTGAGCAGCATCAAGCCGACGAAGACGTGAGCGCCGTGCAGTCCGGTGAGGCCGTAGAAAATCGAGCCGAAGGCGAGGTCGCGGGCGCTGAAACCGATGTGGACGTACTCATTGATCTGGATGAAGAGGAAGGTGGCGCCGAGTAGCCAGGTGAGGACCAGTCCGAGTTTGAGACCCCTGCGGTTGTCGCGGCGGATCGACTCGAGCGCGTAGTGGATGGTGAAGCTCGAGGAGACGAGGATCGCCGTGTTGACGCCAGCGATGGCGACCGGCAGCTCGTACGGATGCGGTGGCCAGGTCGGCGGGTCGACGACGACGCGGAGGAAGAAGTAAGCGGCGAAAAAGGCGCCGAACAGCATCACCTCGGAGACGATGAAGAGCAGGATCCCCAGCGTCTGGCGATCGATGCGCGAGCTCTCGTTGGCCTCCGGCGGTCCGTGGTGCTCCTCGTGGCCGTGGCCGAGCGCGACCGTGGCGCTCTCCATCAGGCCTCCTCTCCTTCGGCTACCGCGGCGGCGACAGCCTCAGCGGGCCGGCCGACCTCCAGGTGCTCCACGGGCTTCTCGGTGATTTCGCGGGTGCGGCCGATCAGGTCCTCGTCGAGCCAGCGCGAAGTCTCCCCGGCGAAGGTCGAGATCAGCACCTCGTCGATCCGGTAATGCTCGATCGCGTTCTGGACGGCGTGGAAAGGGTCGGGACTCATCGGCTGCCCGGTCGCGTCGATGTCGGCGCGGTAGAGCTCGGCCAGGGTCGAAGCGAGATCGCGGACGATTTCGGGCTCGGAAACGTCATCCGTTCGCGGGCAGATGATCGTGTAGCGATGGGGGCGCTCCGCGGCTCGTTCCTTCAGCCGATTGACCAAGTCAGGCGTGGCAACGGTCTGGGTCGCGACGACCAGGGTGTGGATCACGTCCCAGCGAATCGAGTCGTCCTCGATCCGCACCGGAATGTGGGTGAGGGTCATTTCAGGCTCGAAGCGAGCTTTCGCCCACTCGACCAAGTCTTTGCGGGCGAAACCGAAGCGGGTGTCGTAGAGGCAGGAAAGCAGGGCCTCGCCGGGCTCGTGGGCGCGCACTGCGTCGTCGAGGGCAAGTGCCGGATCGCGGTCCATCACCTCACCCACCGATTCGATTCCGAACTCGGCAAGGACCGCCATCGTCACCTCGACCCGGGCGCGGGCCGCGTCGCGCAGCTCCCCGGCGTCGATCAGCTGACCGACCGCGGGCTGGTTCTGCGGGGCCGCGACAGCGATGAAAGGCACCTTCTCGGCTCGCTCGCTGACAGCCTGAAGCAGCTTGCGACCGCCGGCAACCTCGTTGAGGAAGACCAGCAACGGGCGTCCCTCTGCCTCGCCGCTCACGTCTGCCCCACCACGGTTGGCTCGGGTTTCGTTACCTCGGCCCCTTCGCCGCCCATGATCGCGTGACGGGCGCCGGGAACGCCGAACTCGTACGGGCCGCCGACCACCCGCGGGATCTCGTCGAAGTTGAAGATCGGCGGCGGCGAGGAGACCTGCCACTCGATCGTCTTCGCCCGCCACGGGTTTGCCTCCGCGCGCGGCCCGTAGCGCCAGCTGATGACCATGTTGTAGAGGAAGACGAGCTGGGCGGCGCCGAGCATGAAGGCGAAGACGCTGATCAGCAGGTTCCAGTTGCCGAACTGCTCGGCGTAGTCGGCGACACGACGGGGCATCCCGTCCATGCCGATCCAGTGCATCGGGATGAAGGTGCCCCAGGTTCCGAGCAGGGTTCCCCAGAAGTGGACCCGGCCGAGCCTCTCGTCGTACATCCGCCCGGTCATCTTCGGGAACCAGTGGTAGACGCCGGCGAAGATCGTGAAGACCGAGCCGCCGAAGAGCACGAAGTGGATGTGGGCGACGATGAAGTAGGTGTCGGAGACGTGGATGTCGATCGGCACCATGCCGAGCATGACGCCGCTGATGCCGCCGATCGTGAAGGTGACGATGAAGGCGAGGGCGAAGAGCATCGCCGTCGAGTAGGTGTGGATCTTGCCGAAGTAGAGCGTTCCCAGCCAGGAGAAGATCTTGATCCCGGTCGGTACCGCGATCAGCAGCGTCGTGATCATCATCGGCACCCGCAGCCAGCTGAACATGCCGGCGACGAACATGTGGTGGGCCCAGACCGAGTAGCTGAGCACGACGATGCCGATCAGCGCCAGCGCCATCAGCCGGTAGCCGAAGATCGGCTTGCGTGCGTGGGTCGAGATGACCTCGGAGATGATCCCGAAACCGGGCAGCATCATGATGTAGACCGCCGGGTGCGAGTAGAACCAGAAGATGTGCTGGTAGCTGACCACATCGCCGCCACCGAGCGGCTCGAAGAACTGGGTGCCGAGGGCACGGTCGAAGAGGACCATGAACTGGGCGCCGGCGATGAATGGCGTCGCCGCGACCACCAGCAACGAGGTCGAGAGGTTGGCCCAGACCAGCAGCGGCATCCGCCAGAAGGTCATTCCGGGCGCACGCATGGTGATGATCGTCACTAAGAAGTTGAGCGCCGTGGCTATCGAGGAGGCTCCCGCGAACTGCACGCCCAAGTTGAAGAACGACTGCCCCAGCGGGGCCCCGGTGGAGAGCGGCGCATAGCCGGTCCAGCCGGCGTCGAAGGCGCCGCCGGGGGCGAGGAAGCTGCCGATGAAGAGCAGACCGGCAAGGGGCAGCATCCAGAAGCTGAGCGCGTTGAGGCGCGGGAACGCCATGTCGGGGGCGCCGATCATCAGCGGCAGCACGTAGTTGGCGAGCCCGGCGAAGACCGGGATCACGAAGACGAAGATCATCAGCACCGCGTGGGTGGAGAAGAGGCTGTTGTAGGTGGCGGCGTCGACGATCTGGGTGCCCGGCTGAGCGAGCTCGGCCCGGATCAGCATCGCCATCAGGCCGCCCACGAAGAAGAAGAAGAAGGTCGTGCAGACGTACTGGACACCGATCACCTTGTGGTCGGTGTTGAAGCGGAAGTAGTCGCGCCAGCTCTTGGCACCGTGCTGAGAGTGATCGTCGGGAATCGTCGGCATGCCGGCCGCCCAACGCAGCCAGTAGTCGAAGCAGCCGAAGCCGGCGAGGAAGCCGAGCGGCCCGGTGATCAGCGGCACGACAACGTGCGGGTAGCCGGTCTGCTCGGTCTGCCAGATCGGCAGACCGGAGATCTCGCGCAGGACGACGACCAGACCAACGCCGAAGGCCGCCGCCGCCACGGCGCCGAGCAGGCCTCGAATCCATCCCGGTCGCTTGATCGCAGCCGCCATCAGATCGCCTCCATTATGCCCCGCCGGCTCCGACGGGCACCGGGTCGGTTTCCGTGTCCTGGCGGATGACCTCCATGTAAGGCGCCGGCACCTCTTCTTTCAGGCCGGCAACCCATTTGCGGAACTCAGACGGAGGTTCGACCACAACCTTGGCCCGCATCGCGGCGTGGCCGAAGCCACAGAGCTCGGTGCAGATCAGCTGGTAGGTGCCGACCTTGTCGGGCGTCACGATCGCGGTCGTCGTGATCCCTGGCACGTTGTCTTTCTTGATCCGCCACTCCGGCACCCAGAACGAGTGGATCACGTCGAGGGCGTGCATCTTGAACTGGACCTGGCGGTCGACCGGAACGTGCAGCTCGCCCTGCGAGTAGGCGTTGCCTTTGCCCGGATAGCCGAAGCTCCAGGCGAACTGCTGCGAGAAGACATCGACGGTGAGCGGGTTCTTGGCTGGCTCTTCGATGTCGTCGAGCACCGCCCAGCTGTAACCGGCACCGAAGAGGACGATGATCGTCGGGATCAGCGTCCAGGCGACCTCGAGCCGCGTGTTGCCGTGGATCGGCTCGCCGTCGGACTCGTCCCCCGGCTTGGCTTTGAATTTCCACAAGGCGTAGAAGAGCATCACCATCACCAGCGAGAAGACGAAGGCCGAGAGGACGATCATTACGTCGAGCAGGGTGTCGATCTTCGGCGCCGCGGTAGAGGCCTGCTGGCCGTCCCAATCGATCTGCAGCATCACCACGGAGATCGCCGCGGTGAGCACGAGAGTTGCGGCGAACATCTTCGCTATCGGGAGGCGACCGATCATCGGCGGACGCGCATTCTATGCAAGCGGCAGACGGTCAAGGTCGCCCCGCGAGGCGGCGATCGCGCCCCGGGCCACGCCCTCCCAGCTCCAGAGCCGCCGTGCGGTATCGACCAGCGCGCCGCGAGCGGTCGCACGCTCCGCCTCGGGCATCCCAAGCCAGGCGCTCAGACGCTCTGCGATCGCCTCAATTGCCCCCTCCTTCACCTGGAATGACGTCAGACGACCGACTTCGGCGGGGAGCGCGCCGGCCAGCTGACGGGATACCTCCAGCATCCCCGAGTGACCGGCCGAGACCGGCAGTACCCCGCAGGCAGCGGCCTCCGCCGCCACCATCCCGAAAGCCTCGGGGAAGGTGCTCGGCATCGCCAAGGCCTCCGCCCCGGGCAGCAGCTCAGCCACCTCGTCGTGCTCCAGCCGCCCGATGAACTCAACCGAATCGGCGACCCCATGCGCCGCCTCGACGTAACCCTCGGGCGGATCGGCGAGGAACGCGGAGAGGATCGACAGCGGCTGTTCCTCCCCGCCCTCGAGCCCCCTGCCGAGCCGCGCCACCTCGCGTGCATCATCCAGATCGCCGCGATCCAGAGCCGCCAGCAATCGCCGCAGCCCTTGCTCGTACTCTCCGTACCCGGCGACCCGCAGCTTGGCCTCCGGATGCGCAGCCCTGATCAGCGGCCACGCGGCCAGGAGGAGATCGACCCCCTTCGACACGATCAACTTCCCCACGAAGACGATGCGGGAGGAGGCTTTCGGCCGCGGGTCCTGTCGCGGGGGGAGGGGGGCCTGCGGGCGAGGTTTACGTCCTCGACCCCCCTCCCCCCACGCCACCCGCGGACGAAAGGTCTCCGTGTCGACGCCCGGGGGTCCGAGACGGGTCTTCTTTCGAAGAGTAGGAATGTTCGGCAGCGCCTCCCAGAGGGACTCGGCCGTGTGACGGGAGCCGACGAGGACGCAGTTGGCGGCGCGCATGCCCTCTTCCGCGTAGGGCAGGAAGCGCGGGTGCGGTTTGACCGTGTACTCGAGCGCCGAGCCGTGGATCTTGGCGGCGAATGAGCCGACCTCGGCCCGAGCGAGGATCAGCGGCCCCATCACGAGGTGGCCACCAAGAGCGGCTTCAAAGCCGCCCGTCGCATCGGCGACCTCGCGGACGGCGGCTACGTTGGCCTCGATGTAGCGGTCGAGCTCGTCGTCGCTCAGCTCGGGGAACGCCTTGACCTCGAAGCCCTCATAGGGATCTTTGACGTAGACGGGCAGCAGGCCGCCGATGTCGGGATTGTGGATCTCCACCCCCTCGATCTCGACTTGCCGGTCTTGACAGAGCAGATGGACCTCGTGACCGAGTCGCGCAAGGGCTCGCGCCAGATTGGCGGTGTAGATGTTGCTGCCGGTGCCGCGCAGCATGTAGCCGTGGAAAAGGAGAACGCGCATCGCTGCCGCGCAAGCTATTAGTCTTCCCCGTCGTGAACTCGAAGCAGCTCTACCGGATGCGGGCGCCGGCCTCGGGCCGCGAGGCGCTCGCCCACGCCGAGCCCGGCGCCGTCTACATCGACCGCGAGACCGACGAGGAGATGGTGCCGGTGGCGATGGTGCTGCCGCTTGCCCCCTCCGCCTCCTCCCTGCCCCGCACGCCCGAGAACTTGCGCGCCTGCCGTCGCTGCGACCAGCTGATCGGCCTCGACGTAAGCGACTGCCCTTACTGCGGGCTCAGGCAATCGGCGCTCGTCTAGGCCCCCTGACCGGCGCATACCGGCGTCCTCGGTCGCTCGCGTGCAGAGCACGCCACGCTCCTGCGTCCTTGGTCTGCTTGCTCAGGGGGCCTTGACGACCGTCGCCGTGTAGAGCAGACGGGCGTTCGAGTAATAACAGCCGTAGGTCTTGGTCTTGCCGACGCCCTGCTGCGGGTGGCCGCCCTGGATGTCCTCTTTGGAGGCACAGTGCTCGGGCAGGCGACTGCCGCGCCAGGTGTTGTCATCGGTGACATTGAAGGCGAACATCGGCGCCCAGGTTGGGATCGTCAGGGCGACCACCTGGCCCTGCAGGACGCTGAGCGGGTGGTCGAGGGTGAAGATCACGGTGCTGCCGAAGTAGGGGTTGAGCACCTGGAGGGGACTCTGGCGGACCAGCGTGAATTTGGGCGGCTTCGAGTCTTCGACCGGCCGCAGGACACCGATTCGGGCCTCTGACGGGGTGCCGAGGAATTCATTGAAGAAGCCAACCTCGTTGGTCATTTTTTCGGTGTCCTTGTTGGACGGGCGAGCCAGCGTGATCGACCAGGCGACGATCTTGCCGTCGAACGGAACCTCGTAGGGGCGGGGGACACCGCCGGCGATCGCCTGGAATCCGGTCACGTGCCCCTCGACGCGGCAGGGTATGACCTCGACGTTGTTGACGATTTTGCCGGGGCACGAGGGCGGCGGCGTGGTGTCGGTCTGGCCGAGCACGACGACGCGAGCGGGGGCCGAGTCGGCCGCACCCGGCCAGCCGGCAGCGACGAGGGATGCGAGGACGCAGGCAAAGCCCGCGGCGACAAGCGCGCGGGGCCGGCGATCTCGGTTTTCGGCTGCTGTGGGCACGATGTCAACCTGGAACCCCGGCCCATAGCCAGGGTTGCGCCGGGCATTCTGCCGTTCGCCACCCGACGACGCTGTCCTTCAAAGGACCTGCACGATCCTGGCCACGCGACCGATCATCTAGGGTTGCCTGCCGAGATGGAGGCCTCGGATCGAGCAGACGAGTTCATCCCAGCCGGGCTCGCCTCGCTCGGAATCGAAGCCGACGAGGTGGACCTGGCCGTGATGGCCGCCCTGCACGGGATCTTCTGGCCGCCGCTACGTCAGCTGCTTGCGCTCGACACGCGCGGGCTCGAGCCGGAGCGCAACCCCGATCTCTCGCGGGCACCGTGAGCGCGCTCGACCTATCGCTCCGCGATCAGGCGGCGACGATCGCCGCCGGCGAGACCGACCCGGCCGAGCTGCTCGATGAGGCCCTGACGCGGATCGAACAGCGCAACCCAGAGATCAACGCGGTCGTCGAGACCTTCCCGGAGCGCTCGCGGGAGATGCTCGACGCGGCGCCCGCCGGTCCGCTGCACGGCGTCCCCATCGTGATCAAGGACGAGTGGCCCCTGCCCTGGCGTGCGCAGCGCTTCGGTGCCGCCGAGCTGCTCGCTCCGACCGCGCCCGCCGAGTCGGGCCCCTATAGGGCCCTGCGCGACGCGGGCGCCATCGTCGTCGGCGTCGGCAACATGCACGAGCTGGGAGCGGGCAGCACCGGCAACACCTCTGTCTACGGCCCGGCTCGCAACCCGTGGGACACCACGCGCTGCCCTGGCGGCTCCTCCAGCGGCCCGGCGGCGTCGGTCGGCGCCCGGCTCGTCGCCGGCGCGGTCGGCGCCGACGGCCTCGGCTCGGTCCGCTTCCCGGCTGCCTATTGCGGGCTGACCGGCCTCAAGCCGACCTTCGGCCGCTCGGCGATGGAGGGCCACCACATGGCACCGATCACGACCCTGATCGTCTCCGGCCCCCTCTGTCCGGATGCCGCCGATTGCCGCCTGCTGAGCTCAACCCTGTTCAGCGAGCCGCTCGAGGCCGGCGCCGCCGCCGGTCTGCGCATCGGGGTCGTGCGCGACTCTGTCTCCGAAGACGTCACGCCGGAGGTCCGCGAGGCCTGCGAAGGGGCGATCGAGGCGTTGCGGGCGGAGACCGGCGGGACGATCGTCGAGGTCGAGCTGGCCGATCTCGAGGCCGCGACGCTGGCAGCGATCCTGATCATCAACGGCGAGAGCATGAGCGGCGTTGCGCCGGAGCAGCTCAACCACCTCGATCCCGAGCTCAGCCCAATCGCCCGCGGCTCGCTCAAGTACCGGATGCTGCTGCCGACCGCGGCGACCGTGCAAGCGGTTCGTGTGCGCACCCTGATGCGCCGCCGCCTCGCCGCGCTCTTCGAGCAGGTCGACGTCCTCACCTGGCCGACCGTGCCCGCACCCGCGCCGCCGCTGGAGGAGCCGCTGGTAGAGCTCCCTTCCGGCACCCTCACCGCCGACCAGGCCAATGTGCGCGGCGCCGCGCTCGCCAACCTGACCGGCATCCCCTCGATCAGCGCGCCGGTCGGCCTCAGCGCGGAGCGGCTCCCGATAGCCCTCCAGCTCGGGGCCGCCTGGGGGCGCGATGAGCTGCTGCTCGACGCCGCGGAGGCGCTGGAGCGCGCCAACGGGCGCCGCTGGGTGGAGTCGCTGTCGCCGCTCGCCCGGAGCGAGCCGGCGAGCGCCTGATGCCGGCGATCGTCGTCGAAGGACTGGAGCGCGCCTTCGACGAGGTGCTGGCCGTGCAAGGCGTCGATCTCGAGGTCGGTGAGGGGGAGATCTACGGCTTTCTCGGCCCCAACGGCGCGGGCAAGACGACGACCGTGCGGATGCTGACCACGCTCCTGCTTCCGACCGGCGGTTGTGCGTCGGTGGCGGGCCACGACGTGGTCAAGCAGGCGCGCGCCGTGCGTGCCTCGATCGGCGTCGCCCTGCAGGAGGCGGCGCTCGATCCGCTGATGACCGGTCGCGAGCTGGTCCGTTTGCAGGCGACGCTGCAGGGAATCCCGACCGCCGAGGGGAAGCGCCGCGCCGACGACCTGCTGGAGCGGGTCGATCTGGTGGCGGCGGCCGATCGCCGAGTCGGCACCTATTCCGGCGGCATGCAGAGGCGCCTCGACCTCGCCGCGGCGCTGGTCCACGAACCGCGGGTTCTCTTCCTCGACGAGCCGACCACCGGCCTGGATCCCGTCAGCCGCAAAACGATCTGGGAAGAGGTGCAAGCGCTGAACGACGACGGCACGACCGTCTTCCTCACCACCCAGTACCTGGAGGAGGCCGACCAGCTCGCCGACAACGTCGGCATCATCGACAACGGTCAGATCGTCGCCGAAGGGACGCCAGACTCGCTCAAAGAAGAGATCGGCAACCCCCACATCCAGCTGCAGATCGCCGAGGGCTCGGTTGCGCAGGCGGAGGAGGCCTGCGCTCGGATCGGCAAGCTGCTGCCCCCTGTCGATGGCAGGAAGGTCTTGGTCGAGGTCGAGAACGGCGCCGCCGACATACCGCGCGTGGTGCGCGCCCTGGATGACGCGGGGATCGCGGTCGAGTCGCTGGAGCTTGTCCGCCCGACGCTCGACGACGTCTTCGTCGCGAAAACCGGCTACCACCTGGCCGAGGAGAGCGAAGAGGACACCGAGCCGGAGGCGATCGAGGCATGAGCCGCCTGTCGGCGAACCTGCGGGTTGTGCGGGCGCTTGGGATGCGCTCGATCCGCCAGACCTTCCGCCGCCCGCAGCTGATGGCGCCGATCGTCGTCTTCCCGACCATATTGCTGGCGATCCAGACCGGCGGCGCCGGCGGCGCCGTGAACCTGCCCGGGTTCCCACCGGTCCAGAGCTTCCTCCAGTTCATGCTCGCGGGAGCGATGATGCAGTCGCTGATGCTGGCCGGCAACAGCGGCGGGATCGCGCTCGCCGTCGACATCGAGATGGGCTTCACCGACCGCCTCTTCGCCGCCCCGATCTCCCGCTACACGATCGTCCTCGGGCGGCTTGCCGGCACCGCGGCGCTGGGCCTGCTCTCGGCGCTCTGGTTCCTCGCGATCGGTTTGGTCTTCGGCGCCGAGATCGAGGGCGGCGTGCCTGGGGCGCTGCTGGCGATCTTCCTCGTTACCGCCACGGCGATGGCCGTCGGCGGGATCGGCGCGGCGGTCGCGCTGCGCAGCGGCAGCGCCAGCGTCGTCCAGGGTCTCTTCCCGCTCGTCCTCGTCGTCCTCTTCCTCTCCTCCGCCTTCTTCCCCGTCGACCTGATGATCGAGCCGGCGCGGACGATCGCCGAATACAACCCGCTCAGCCTGGTGGTCGAAGGCGTGCGCGAGCCGATCATCTCGGGCATCGACGCCTCCGACACCGTCGATGCTCTGCTCGCGATCGTCGGCATCGTCATCCTCGGCCTGGTTCTCAGCGCGCGGGCATTACGCCATCGTCTGAGGGTGGGCTGATGGGGGCTGCCGCGGCGATCCCCGCCTGGCGCGCCAACCTGGCGACGATCGGAGCGCTGATGTCGCGAGCCAAGAACGAGCTGCTGCGAGTACCCGGAGCGGCGATTCCCGGCGTGCTGGCCCCGACCATCTTCTTCCTCGGGCTGAACGGTGTCTTCGGTGCGCTGACCCAGCTGCGCGGCTTCGACACCAGCACCTATGAGAGCTTCATCGTCCCGGTCAGCATGCTGCAGGGAGCAGGGTTCACCGGAGCGGCGGCGGGAGTCAACCTAGCCCGTGACATCGAGCAGGGCTGGCTCGACCGGCTGCTCGTCTCCCCCGCCCCGCGCTGGGTGCTGCTGGCGGGGACGGTGCTCGCCGCGAGCGCCCGCTCGCTGATCCCCGCCAGCTTCGTGCTGGCGATCGCGCTGATGCTCGGGGCCGGCTGGCCGGGCCTCGACGGGCTGCTCGTCACCTACCTCATGGTCGCCGCCATGGCCGCCGTCGCCGCCTGCTGGGGGTCGATGCTGGCGCTGCGCTTCAAGAGTCAGTCGGCGGCGCCGCTGATGCAAGCGGGAATGATGGCGCTGATCCTCACCACCACCGCCTACGCGCCACTGGCGCTGCTGCAGGGCTGGCTGCAGGACATCGCCCGCGTCAACCCGGTCACCCAGGTCGTCGAAGCGGCACGCCAGGGCTTCGTCGGCGGCGTCACCTGGGCGGAAACCTGGCCGGGCATCGCCGCCCTGGCTGGCTTGCTGCTTCTGTTCGGTGCCCTCGCGCTGCGCGAGATGCGCCGCACCGCGGCGTGAGCGCGACCGCGACGGAGATCGCCGAGCGCACCCTGCGCCAGAACTGGCTGGAAGGGGAGCGCGAGGGAATCGAGTTCGCCTACACCCGCCCCAGCCCGACCCGCTATCCGTGGCAGTGGTACTGGGACTCGTGCTTCGCCGCGATCGCCTGGCGGCATTTCGAACCGAGGCGGTCGCGCCTGGAGCTGCAGAGCCTGCTCGCCGCCCAGCACGAGGACGGCTTCATCGGCCACACGATCTTCTGGGACCGCCCGGTCTCGCTGGGACGTCTCCCCTTCTACAACGTCGCCTCCCGGCGGGCTCTGCAAACCGGCACGATCCAGCCGCCGCTGCTGGCCTGGGCTTGGCGGATCGCCGTCGGGGATCCTGCGGAGGAGCCGCGGATCGGGGCCCAGGCGGATTGGCTGCAGACGAATCGCGATCTCGAGGGCGATGGCCTGCTCTGGATCGTGCAGCCGGACGAGTCGGGTCTCGACGCCTCGCCCAAGTTCGACCCGGTCTGGGGCCGGCGGGCAAACGGACGGCTGGGCTTCCCCTGTCTGGTGCGACGAAACCGCCGGCTCGGCTTCGATGCGCGACGGGTGCGGGACCGAGGTGGGCCGGTCCTATGCGAGACCCTGGTCAATACGCTCTGGTCTCTGTCGTTGCAGGCACTAGGGCGCCCTTCGGCCACTCCGGCCCTGATCGAGCGACTCTGGGACGAGCGGCGCGGTCTCTTCCTCGATGAGGCACAGCCAGGCGGCGAGCGGCCTGCGATCCTCACCTGGGCCGCACTCGCGCCGCTGGCGCTACCGGACCTGCCGGAGGAGATCGGCAGGCGGCTGGTCGAGGAGCACCTGCTGGACCAGGGTGAGTTCCTAACCCCTGTAGCGCCGCCCTCGGTTGCGGTCTGCGAGCCGAGCTACGAACCCGATGGCGGCCGCGGCCCGATTCGCCGCTACTGGCGCGGCCCGACCTGGGTCAACGCGGCCTGGCTGCTCTGGCTCGGCCTGCGCCGGCTCGGCTACCGCCAGGAGGCGGAGCGGATGGCTGGTGGTCTGATCGGCGCAGTCGAGCGTGAAGGCTTGAGGGAGTACTACGACCCACGCACGGGCAAAGGGCTAGGGGCAAGGGACTTTGCTTGGTCGGCCCTAATAGCCGAGTTCCAAGACGGGCCGCCCGCCCGTTATTTGTAGCGATAGGTGATGCGACCCCGGTCGAGGTCGTAAGGGGAAAGCTCGATCTTCACCCGGTCGCCGGGCAGGATGCGGATGTAGTGGCGGCGCATCTTGCCGGAGATGTGACCGAGAACCTCGTGGTCGTTGTCGAGTTTGACCCGGAACATGGTGTTGGGGAGGGCCTCGGTGATCTCGCCCTCCATCTCGATCTTCTCCTCTTTTCCCATGCGGCCGTGAGCGTACCTGACGGTCGGTTCAGCCGCGCAACCGGCGGGCGCGATCGAGCGCCTCCCCGCGGCTCGTCACCTCGCCTGCGTACTGGGCGGCCTCCAGCTCGACCAGAAGGTCGCCAAGCTCAGGGCCAGGCGCAATCCCTAGCTCCGCCGCCAGCTCGTCGCCGCGCAGCAGCGGCTCGGGGGGTCCGTCGCGGTGCCAATCGAGCGCCGCCGCCAGCATCTGCCGGGCCAACTCGAGATGCGCCTCGATCGCCTCCTCGGTGGCGAAGGGGCCGCTGCCGCGGGCGGAGAGCCGGTCGGCGACGGTGAGCAGGGTGACGTCGGTGGCGACCGGCTCGGTCGCCCGCAGGTACTCGTGAACGCGGCGGGCGGGCAACGGCGCCTCGTGGACGAGGAAGCCGAGTCGCAGGTGGTGGAGCGTCAGCGCCTGTAGGTGCCGGGTCAGCCGCTGGCTCGCCCGCAAGCGCCGGCAGAGATCGCCGACGACCTCCGCACCGACGCGGTCGTGACCGATGAAGGTCACGTAGCCGTCGCGTTCTCCACGCGTCGCCGGCTTGCCGACGTCGTGCAGGAGAGCGCCGAAGCGGAGCGCCGTGCCGTGGCTCATCTCGTCCGCCAGGGGCTCGGCGAGCAGCTCTCGCGTCTCGCCGGCGCGCTCGCCCGCGAACCGCTCCAGGTCGGACTCGACCTCTAGCGCCTGCTCGAGCACGGCAAGGGTGTGACCGTGGACGTCGAGGTGGTGGTTGGGGCCTTGCTCGACGCCGCGCAACCGCTCCAGCTCCGGCAGGACCGCCGCGGTGAGACCGAGGTCGTCGAGCAGGGCCAGACCACGCAAGGGGTCGGGTCCGCCGAGCAGGAGACGAAGCTCTGCCAGCTGGCGCTCGCCGGCTGGCTCGGCGGCATGCGACGCTTCGGTCCGGGCCAGGGCGACGGTTGCCGCATCGATCTCCAGCTCGAGGTCGGTGGCCAGACGAGCCGCGCGCAGCAACCGCAGCGGGTCGGCCTTGAAGCTCCCCTCGCCGACCACGCGCAAAAGCCGCCGCTCGAGGTCTGCCAGGCCCCCGAAGGGATCGACCGGCCCGCCCCCCGCAAGGGGGATCGCGACGGCGCCAAGGGTGAAGTCGCGTGTAGCAAGATCGGCCTCGATCGTCTCCCCCCGCAGCGCGGTGGCGTCGACCTGCCAGGAACGGTCGCGAGCAACCGCCCGCCAGGTCGCAAACTCGGCCGAGAGCTCGAAAGCGTGGCCGTCTCCCTCGCGGGCGATCGCCTTTGCCGCGACCGCGGGGTCGCCGGCCGTGGCGAGATCGAGATCGGTGACCGCGCGACCCAGAGCTGCATCGCGGACCGCACCGCCGGCGATCCACACCCTCGAGTCGCCCTCCAGCGCACGCCGTGCGGTGCCGACCAGGGGCGAGGCGGCGAGGCGGTCGGAGAGCGTCACCCCTCCACCCTGGGAACGCGCGCCGAGATTCCGCAGGTGACCTCGTAGTTGATCGTGCCGAGGCGCGAGGCGAGGTCCTCGGCGAGGATCGTCTCCCCGCCCTGCGAGCCGATCAGTACCGCCTCGGAACCAGGCTCGACCTCGGTCGCCGGGCCGAGGTCGACGGTCACGTTGTCCATCGAGACGGTGCCGACCAGGGGATAGCGACGGCCGCCCACCAGAACCTCGGCATTATTGGAGAGACCGCGCCGTACGCCGTCCCCGTAACCCAAGGGCAGCACGCCAATGCAGGTATCGCGCTCGGCCCGCCACGTCTGCCCGTAGCCGGCGCTATCTCCGCGCTCGAAGCGCTTCACGTCGGCAACGTAGGAGTGCAGCGCGAGCGCCGGGCGCAGCCCTCGATCCGCCGGATCGCTCTGGAAGGGGTCGAGGCCGTAGACCGCGACACCGCAGCGGGCCATGTCGAAATGCGAGCGCCGGTCACGGAAGACGGCGGCACTGTTCGCGGCATGGGCGACGATCTGGGGGAGCTCGGCCTTTGCCGCGGCGACGACAGCGGCGAAGCGATCGAGCTGCTCGTCGAAGAAATCGGAGTCCGGTTCGTCCGCGGTCGCGAAATGGGTCCAGACCGCGACCGGCTCGAGGTCAGGGCTCTCGGCACAGCGCTGGAGCAGCGCCAGAACCTCGCCCGAGTCGGGGTTGCCGAGCCTGCCCATGCCGCTGTCGTGCTTGACATGCACCCGCGCGGGGCGTCCGTGCGCTCGGGCCCGCTCGGCAACAAGGTCGAGGAATCCACGTCTCCAGACCGCCACCTCGGAGCCGGCCTCGAGTGCGGTGTCGAGCTCCGCAGGGGCAAGGGCACCCATCGTCAGCAGCGGGACGTGGGCGAAGCGGCGCCCGATCCGCTCGGCCTCGCTCGCAGTGGCCACCGCGAGCCGGGTTGCGCCACCGGCCAGGATAGCGGCCGCGCAGGCGACGTCGCCGTGCCCGTAGCCATCGGCCTTGATCACCGCACAAAGCTCCGCCCCGTCTCTCAGCTCGGACTTGAGCCGCGCGCAGTTGGCTTCAATCGCGCCCAGGTCGATCCGGGCAACCGCCCGCGCCATTAGATGGCTGGTTTCACGGCCGCGTGCGACTGGGGGCGCGCGTGGCCAAGCAGATCAAGGACGCAGGGTGCAGCCTTTGCTGGTTGCAAAGGCAAACCCGAGGACGCGGAGATGCGCAGTGCCACGTGCGTCATCCGGGCGTGCGGGGCCGTGGAATCAGCCATCTCACTCGACGAGCGCGGCCAGCGCGTCGGCCCGCGTGACCATTCCGACGAGACGACCGTCGTCGTCGACCACGGGGAGATGGTTGTGGTGCTTGTCGGCGATCGTCCGCGCAACCGTCTCGGCACTGGCATAGTCGTGGACGACGACCGGGTCGGCGGTCATCAGCTCCGAGACCTTCGTCGCGAAAGCCTTGTCGAGCCGCTCCTCAAAGCCCTTCATCGAGCCGACGAAGACGATGCCGCCCATGATGTTGAGGTAGTGAGGGAGGTGGAGGTCGGATTGCTCGTCACTGAGGACGAGGTCCGACTCGCTGACGATCCCGATCGCGCGGCGGTCCTCGTCGACGACCGGAATCGCACCCTTGTCAGTCTTGGCGAGAAGCTCAATTGCGCTGCGAGCGTCAGCGTCCGGAGAGACGCTCGGCACCGAGCCGTCCATGATCTCTGCCGCCGTCTTCATCTCCGGCGAGGTTATTCGACGGGCAAGTCAGGACGCATTCCCGCCGCGATCGAGTCGATCACATCGGTTGCGATCACCGACTCCGCGGCGCCGATTCGTACGGCGGCGTCGCGGCCGGCGCGGGCATGGGCGATCACTGCGGCGCAGGCGGCGGCAAACGGGGCGAGCCCGCGGGCGAGCAGCGCCGCCGCGATGCCGGAGAGCACGTCGCCGGTACCGGCGGTGGCGAGGGCCGGCGCGGAAAGCGCGTTGACCGCGAGCCGCTCGCCATCGCTGACGATCGTGTCGTCCCCCTTCAGCACCACCACGGCACCCGAGGCGCGCGCGGCTTCGCGCGCCGCCGCCAGCCGGTGGGCGGAGATCTCCTCCGCGGAGCGCTCCAGCAGGCGCCCGAGCTCGCCGGCGTGCGGAGTGAGGATCGTCGGCGCTTCGCGGGCGGCGATCGGCTCGAGGTGTCCGGCAAAGGCGTTGAGGCCATCGGCGTCGAGGACGAGTGGCGCCTCGATCGCCGTCAGGACCTCGCGCGCCAGCTCGACCGAGCCCGGGTCGCGGCCGAGCCCAGGACCGAGGACGCCGGCGGCAGCGCGCTCGAAGGTACGCAGCACTGCCTTTGCCGAGGCCGGCACCAGGCAACCGTCGCCGCCCGGACAGCCGGCCGACATCACCTCCGGCTGCCCCTGCTCGAAGATCGTCTCCAGATCGGCTGGGACCGCCACCGTCGCGTAGCCGGCGCCGGCGCGGATCGCCGCCCGAGACGACATCTGCACCGCTCCGGTCAGGCCGCGCGAGCCGCCGGCGATCGTCACCTGGCCGGAGCTGAACTTGGTCGAACGCGCGCCGCGGCGCGGCGCCAGCTCCAGTACCGAGGCGTCGATGACGCCGGCCGCCGGCTCCGCCGGTGCACCGGCCGGGATCCCGATCGGCGCCACCCGCAATTCACCGCTATGCCACTTGCCGGGGGCAACCAGGTGGCCGACCTTGGCGGCGTGGAAGCTGACCGTGAGGTCCGCTTCGACAGCCGCCCCGACAACCTCGCCGCTCGAGGCGTCGACGCCCGAGGCGACGTCGCAGGCGACGACCGGCACACCGCATGCACCGATCGCGTCGATCGCCGCCAGGGCAAGACCCTGGACCTCGCCCGAGAAGCCAGTGCCGAAGATCGCGTCGACGACCGCGCCCGAGCCGGCCAACCGTGGGGCGAGCTCGCCCTTCACGTGCTCTGCCGCGAAGCGCTCCAGGTTGGCGGCAGCGTCCCCGCTCAGCTCCTCCGCCGACCAGAGCAGCAGCGCCTCGACCTCGAACCCCGCCTCGGCCAGGTACCTGGCCGCGACCAAGCCGTCGCCGCCGTTGTTTCCCTTGCCGCAGACAACCCGCACTGGCCCCTCCGGCGCCAGCTCCCCGACCGCCTCGGCGACCGCCCTGCCCGCGCTCTCCATCAAGTCCAGCGAGGGCGTCCCGATCTCCTCGATCGCCCAGCGATCCACCGCGCGCATCCCGTCGGCGTCGTAGAGGGGGCTGAGCCAGGGCTCCATCTGTTCAAAATAGCTGTAAACCATGCCAATGATGCATTGACATTTACAAAACATCATCGGTCTTCGATCAATGATATTTTGTAAACATCATGGTCTTCCAGGCTCCCGAGCTGCACGACGACGAGAACGACGTCCTACAACTGCTGACCGAGCAGCGGGAGCAGCTGCGCGATCGCGTTGCCGAGCCGCGGCGCTGGGCCGGCACTCTGCGGCGCATGGCATTTGCCCGCGCCGTCAAGTGGTCGAACAGCATCGAGGGCTATGACGCCTCCTTAGACGACGTAGTAGCGGCAGTAGACGGCGAGCCGACGCTGGCCGCCAGTGAGGAGACCCAGCACGCCCTGGTGGGCTACCGCGACGCGATGACCTATGTGCTGCAGATAGCTGACGACGACGGACTCGACGTCGACAAGGGTCTGATCAAGAGCCTGCACTTCATGATGATCAAGCACGACCTGAGGAAAAACCCGGGGCAGTGGCGTCCCGGGAACATCTACGTGCAGGACGGGGACGGCGAGACCGCATACCAAGGCCCGCCTAGCGAGGACGTGCCCGACTTGATGCACGCGATGCTCGAAAGCATCAAGCGCGATAGCAGCCCCGTGCCGATCAAGGCTGCAATGGCGCATCTCAACCTAGTCATGATCCACCCCTTCAGCGACGGCAACGGGCGAATGGCCCGCTGCCTGCAAACCTTGGTGCTGGCGCGCGACCGGGTCCTGGCTCCGGTCTTCTCCAGCATCGAGGAATTCCTCGGCCGCAATACCCAGGCGTACTACGACATCCTGGCCGACGTCGGCGCCGGCTCGTGGCACCCAGAGCGCGATGCCCGACCGTGGATCCGTTTTTGCCTGCGCGCCCACTACATGCAAATCCGCGCATGGGTGCGTCGAAGGGAAGAGATCGAGCAGCTCTGGAACGAGTGCGTTGCTTTGGTTGAACGAAACGGGCTTCCGGAACGCTGCGCGGTAGGCGTCATGGACGCCGCCTACGGCCTCCGAATCCGCCGCGGTAGCTACCTGTCCTCCGCCCAAGATGTCGTTGGCGAGAACGTCAGCGAGCAAAGCGGGTCTCGGGACCTGAAGGCGATGGTGGACCTCGGCTTGCTCGAGGCTGTCGGCGAGCGGCGCGCGCGCTACTACGTAGCGGGGGACGAGCCACATCGGCTGCGCGAGGAGATTCGTGCCCAAAGACCCCCCAGGGCCGCAAACGACCCCTTCAACGTCGTCCGCGAGCGACGCCAGCTCAGCTTGACCTGAGCGCTACTTCAAGCCGACGATCAGCTTGGCGGTGGCCAGGTCGTCCTGGCTGGCCGAGGCGAGGGCGAGGAAGCGGATGTTCTTCAGGTACTTCTTCGCCTCCTCGAAGCCGTCGTCCGAGCTGGGGACGAGCGAGTCGGCCAGCCGCAGCGCGGCGGGGCCGTCGGCGAAGCCGCTGATCGGGGTGTCGCCCAGCGAGGAAACGGCTTCGTCGTAAGCGGGGTTCTCGGAGAGCGTCTTGCCCGATTCCGACGCAAGGGCGGTCAACGTCGCCGGCAGCCCGTAACCGATCGCGATCCGCCCTTGCCTGGCGGCCACAACAAGCGGCTTGGGACCCAAGTCCTCGCTGCGCACGGAGAAACCGCTGTACTTGCCGCTCAAAGCAGTCACTCCTGCCACGTTTACGCTGCGCAGCAACAGGCCGATGTTGGCGATCGTGTTCGTCGCCCGCGAGCCCTCCGTGGTCAGGACCAGTGCGCCGCCGAGACTGCTCTCGCTGTCGCCGGTCGCGAACAGGCCCGCGTCTCGCAACGCGCTGGCGAAGCCTTCCAGGTCGATGCCGGCTTCCTTCAATCCCTTCTTCAGCTGGTTCGGTGGAACGCTGTCGGGGATTCCTTCCCTGTCGATGGTGTCGATCGCTTCCTTCAGCTGCTCGCCGAAACCGGAGACGGCAAGGCCGACAAAGGCGTTACCCGGCAGCGAGCCGAGCAGCTCGGAAGCGTCGCCGTTCGGCGCTCGCTCCCCGCCCAGATCGCTGCTCAGCTCGACCTCGACCTGGTTGGAGCCGGGCACGACACTGGCCACCGCCGTCGCCTCGCTCGGGTCGATGCCGGCGTTCTGAAGGATCTGGCGAGCCTGGGGAGCGATCTCGTCTCCCGACTGGTCGATCAGTGCGCCAACGTCGACGTAGACGTCGGCGAAGCTACCGTCGGAGGCCGCCGAGATCGCTTGCTCGAATCGATCTTCGCCGGCCAGCGCGTCTCCCTGCGAAGCATCGATGGCGGCCTTGAAGGTCGGCTTCTCGCCGATGACGAGGAAGTCGCCGATGACGCCGACCGCGTTGTCCTCCGCGCCGCCGACTTTGTAGTCGACCCCTTCGTAGGAGGCGTCTTCGTAGGGCTCGTTGCTCGCTGCGGCCTGGCTGTCGATGAATGCCTGTGTGGCCTCGGTGTCAGTGGACTGGACGATGATGAGTGGGTCCGCGAGATCGCCGTCTTCGAGCTTCTCGGACGCAACCGCGCCTCTCTCGCCGAGCCAGGGCTCGATTTCCTTTTCGTAGTCGAACGGTTCACCGTCGTCACGGGCCGAGCTTTCGAGCTCGGAGACGACGAAGTCGCCCAGGTTGTCGACGCCGGCGATCTTCTCGGTGACCGCGTCGACGCTTGACTTGAGCTCTCCGGTGGGCCGCAAGGTGCCTTCGACGAAGACCACCGACCCAGGCGGCGCGAGGTCGGCCATGTCGGAGCCCGAAGAGCTACCGCCGCAGCCGCCCAGACCGAGAAGCGCACCGAGCAGGACGGTGGGCAGGACGAGACGAGCCTTCATCGCGGCGGGCATCCTACTCACGTCGCTACTCGACCGTGACCGTCTTGGCCAGATTACGGGGCTGGTCGACGTTGAGGCCGCGGGCGCGGGCGATGTCGTAGGCGAGCAGTTGAAGCGGCAGGATCGCGACGATCGGCTGCAGGATCCAATCGGTGTGGGCGACCTCGATCGTCTGGTCGGCTACCCCGCCGACCCGCTCGCCCCCGCCGGTCGCAATCGCGATCGTCTGGGCGCCTCGAGCACGCACCTCTTCGATGTTGGACAGCACCTTGTCGAGAACGGGGCTCTCGGTGGCGACGCAGACGACCGGAGTCGACTCGTCGAGCAGAGCGATCGGGCCGTGCTTCATCTCCCCCGCCGCGTAGGCGTCGGTCGGGATGTAGGAGATCTCCTTCAGCTTCAGCGCCCCCTCGAGGCAGACGGGAAGGCCGATGTGGCGACCCAGGTAGAGGAAGAACTCCCGTTCCGAGTACGCAGCCGAGACGGCGCGCACGTGCTCCTCGCTCTCCGCCAGGGTCTCCTCGATCTTCGAGGGAAGGTGCTTCAGCTCGGCGACCAGCTCCGCCAGCCGCTCCGCTGAAAGCGTCCCCCGCAACTCCGCCAGCCGCAGCCCGATCAGATACATCGCGGCGCCCTGGGCGACGAAGGTCTTGGTCGCGGCGACGCTGACCTCCATTCCGGCGCGGGTGTAGAGGACGGCGTCGGCGTCGCGGGTCGCCTGGCTGCCCATCACGTTGGTGATCGAGAGCACCTTGGCGCCGCGCTCGCGGGCCAACCGCATCGCCGCCAGCGTGTCGGCGGTCTCGCCGGACTGGGTGATGCCGATCACCAGATCGCCCGCTCCCACCACCGGATTGCGGTAGCGGTACTCGGAGGCGATATCCATCTCCACCGGAACCCGGGCCCATTCCTCGATCGCGTAGCGACCCAGTAGACCAGCGTGGTAGGAGGTGCCGCAGGCGACGATCACGATCCGCTTCAGATCGCGCAGGTACTCGTCGTCGAGGTCGACCTCGGAGAGATCGACGCCGTCGTCACCCGGCAGGCGGTCGGCGATGGTTTCGGCGACCGCGTCGGCCTGTTCGTGGATCTCCTTCAGCATGAAGGTCTCATAGCCGCCCTTCTCGGCGGCGGCCTCATCCCAGGTGATCTCTTCCGGCTGGCGCTCGACCGGCCCTCCATCGGCGTCGGTGATGCTCACCCCCGAGGCATTGATCGTCACCACCTCGTCGTTTTCGATCGCGACCGCGGTTCGAGTCTCGGCGAGAAAGGCGGGAATGGCCGAGGCGAGGAAGCTCTCGCCATCGCCGACGCCGGCGACCAGCGGG
The DNA here is from genome assembly GCA_044867645.1 of Solirubrobacterales bacterium. Taxonomy (GTDB): domain Bacteria; phylum Actinomycetota; class Thermoleophilia; order Solirubrobacterales; family 70-9; genus VRUE01. Next base: position 91,341 of record JBIOVI010000041.1, read on the forward strand.
CACTCCTTGCGCGCGCCGACCAGCAGCCCTGGCTGGTCGACGTGCATGGCGACGAAGGCGTAGTGGCCGCGCAGCTCGGCGTAGGCAGCGCGGACGGCGGCGGCGAGATCGCCCTCGTAGTGGCTGGCGATCAGGTGAGCGACGACCTCAGCGTCGGTTTCGGAGCTGAACTCCTGCCCCTCGGACTCGAGCCGGGCCCGCAGCCGGGCGTGGTTCTCGACGATGCCGTTGAGCACGATGTGGACGCGATCCGAGCTGTCGCTGTGGGGATGCGCGTTCTCCTCGGTGACACGGCCGTGGGTGGCCCAGCGAGTATGGGCAACACCCGTGGTCGCCGGCGGTGCCACGACCGCGAGACCGCCTCCATCGGCGTGCTCCTCCATCGCGGCGCGCAGGTTTGCGAGATTGCCCACAGCGCGCACGCTGTCGACCCGCCCGTCCTCGATCACGGAGACGCCAGCCGAGTCATAGCCTCGGTACTCGAGCTTTTCGAGTCCGGCGACGAGGAGGTCGCGACAGGGGCGGCCCCCGACATATCCGACGATTCCGCACATTGGAGGCCGTTAAGAGTAGACGCGTGCCCGCTCAGCCCAGCTCTTGGCGGACGACATCGACAAGCCGCTTGCAAACCGCCTCGGCCTCATCGGTGCTCGGCGCCTCGACCATCACCCGCACTAGTGGCTCGGTGCCGGAGGGGCGCAGGAGGACACGGCCGCGGCCCTCCAGCTCGACACCCTCGCGCTCGACCGCCTCCCAGACCGCGGCGGCGCCGGCGAGCGCCTCGCGGTCGGCCACCTCGACGTTGACGAGTATCTGCGGCAGCTTCTCCATCGCCTCGACCGTGGCCAGGTCGCGCCCCCCCAGCTCGCGCATCGTCATCAGCGCCGCGGCGATCCCGTCGCCGGTCGCCGCGAAGTGCATGTCGATGATGTGCCCCGACTGCTCGCCGCCCAGCGCCCACTCGCGGCGCCACAGCTCCTCGAGGACATAGCGGTCGCCGACGTTGGCGACGGCGACCTCGATCCCAGCCTCCTCCATCGCCTGGTGGAAGCCGTAGTTGCTCATCACGGTCACGGCGACGCCGCCGTCGAGCTCGCCGCGAGCGGCCATGCCCCTTGCCAGCAGGGCGATCAGCTCATCGCCGTCGTGGGCCCGGCCGCCACCGTCGACCGCGAGCACCCGATCGCCGTCGCCGTCGAAGGCAAAGCCGATCGCCGCCCCGCAGGCGGCGACATGCTCGGCCAGGTTGCCGAGGTGAGTGGAGCCACAGCCGTCGTTGATGTTGCGGCCGTCGGGCTCGGCGGCGATCGCCTCGACCTCGGCACCGAGCCGTTCGAAAATCGCCGGGGCGACCCGGTGGGTTGCGCCGTTGGCGCAGTCGAGCGCGACCTTGACGCCCGAGAGGTCGAGCGGGAAGGCGGCCTCGAGCGCACGCAGGTAGTCCTCGACGCCACCTTCCAGCTCGCGAACGTGGCCTGGAGCGACGGGATCCGAGCCGGCCTCGAGCAGAGCCTCGATCCGGGCCTCAGCCTCGTCGCGGAGCTTCGTCCCGTTGCGACTGAAGAACTTGATGCCGTTGTCCCGGTAGGGGTTGTGGGAGGCGGAGACGACCACGGCGAGGTCGAGCCCGAGGCGACGGAGGAGGACGGCGGCCGCCGGCGTGGGCAACACCCCACCGAGCAGCGCGTCCCCCCCCGCCGCCGCGATCCCGGCGGCAAGGGCCGCTTCCAGCATCGGTCCCGACTCGCGCGTATCCCTGACGATCAGCACCTGTGGCCGCTCGGCCGGTAGCGAAGCGGTCGCCGCACGGCCCAGCGAGAGGGCCAGCTCGGCCGTGAGGAACGTCCCGGCCTCTCCTCGGACCCCGTCGGTTCCGAAGAGCTTGCGCTCCGGCGTCATTTCGTCGACCCCCTCAGCGCTTCGAGAACTGCGGCCGCTTGCGGGCCTTCTTGAGCCCCGCCTTGCGCCGCTCCTTGGCGCGCGCATCGCGGGTCAGGAAGCCCCGTCGCTTCAACTCGCCGCGCAGCTCCGGGTCGACCTCGGTCAGGGCGCGGGCAATACCGTGGCGGACAGCGCCGGCCTGGCCGCTGATCCCGCCTCCGTGAACACGGACGCGGACGTCGACGCTGCTTTCGTAGCCGGTCGTGGCAAGCGGTTGACGGGCAGTGGTCTGATGCAGGGGACGCGGGAAGAACTCCTCGATCGGGCGCCCGTTGACCTCGATCTTGCCGCTGCCGGGCAGCAGGGTTACGCGGGCAATCGCGTTCTTGCGTTTACCGGTCGCCAGGTAGCGGGAGTCGCTCTCCATCTTGGCGGGAGCCCGACTCGTCGCCTGGCCCTCCTCCTCCGAGTCGGCGGTAAGCGCCGCCTCGCGCCGAGCTTTCTCCTCTTCCTCCGCCTCGCGCCGCGCCTGCTCCTCGGCGCTGAGCGGCCGCTCGTCCGACTCAACCGCAATCGGCTCCAGATCGGCCCCGGGAATTGCGTCCTTCTTCTTCTCCTCAATCTTGGGCTCTTTCGCAGGCGCCTCGCGCTCCGCCCCCTGCTCAGCAGCAGGAGTGGCATCGGACTCCTCTTCTTCAGCCACAGGAGCCTCGGTGGACTCCTCCGCAGGCGCATCGTCCTGCTCAGCTACAGGGGCCTCGGCAGACTCCTCCTCGGACGTCTCGTCCTGAGCCTCAGACGCCTCACCCGCGGGTGGCGTGGGGGTGGGCTCTTCGCCCGCAGCCTGCGAGGACGAGGAGTCCTCCCCCGCGACAGGACCCGCGGCTGAGGCCTCTGAACCCTCGGCCGGAGTGCCGTCGGCCTGCTCGGAAATCTCGTCGCGCTTCTCGTCGTCTGCCATCAAGTGGTCTCCATCGGCTGTGGTTTCTGCGCCGCATGAGGGTGATCCGGGCCGGCATAGACCTTGAGCTTGGTCAGCTGCTTGCGAGCGAGACGATTGCGGGGAAGCATCCCCTTCACCGCCTTGCGGATCACCTCCTCCGGGCGTCGGTCGAGCATCTCGGCCAGGGTGCGGGACTTGATCCCCCCCGGGTAGCCGCTGTGGCGCCAGTAGCGCTTCTGCTCCAGCTTTTTGCCGGTGACCCGGATTTTCTCGGCGTTGACGACGACGACGAAGTCGCCGGTGTCGACGTGCGGGGTGTACTCGGGCTTGCGCTTGCCCCGCAGCGCGTCGGCGATCCGGGTCGCCAACCGGCCCAGGGTCTGGCCCTCGGCATCGACGACGTACCAGTCTCGCTGGCGGTCGGCGGAGGTGGCAACGTAGGTCTTCATCGTGCAAAAACCGCGCGGGTCGCCCAGCGCGGCCGGCGGATCATAGCCGTCCCAGCGTTCTGGCGGCAAAGGTCCTTATACTGCCGCGCCAGCAATAGCCGAATCCCGCCTGGGCCACCGGGCGGGAGCGGAGGAACCGCAGGGACCGTTGCAGGTCCCAGGGGCGAATCGGACGAAGAACGATCCGTAGCGCATCTCTTTCAGCGCGAGCCCGACAGCTAACTCCGCAGGCGAACGAAAGAGAGGGCACGTGTCACGCAGTGCTTGGCTAGCTGGATTTACCTTGACGATCGCCATGGGGGTGGTGCTGGCGGGCATCGTCGCGGCTGTTTCGTCGGCGGCGACCGGTGGCGCTCCAACCCCGGCCGGCAGCGTTGCGCCCCCGTCCAGTCCCAGTGGTGTCCCCGACCCCGCGCCGAGCGCCGGCCCGACGCTGACCCTGACCTCGGCCACCACTTCCCCGCGCAAGTCCTTCTACTACGGCGTTCGCAACCCGCGCCTCACCTACTCGATCGCCAGCGGCCAGCCGCAGAACGACCTCCGCATCGACGTCGTCAACTCGATCGGCGAAACGGTGAAGAGCTTCTACCGCAACGACATCGCGCCGAACGCCCCGGACAGCATCCAGTGGGACGGTACGACCGGCGAGAACCGCGCTGCCCCGAACGGCCACTACGCCTTCAGGATCCTGCCGCAAAGCGGCGGACCGGCGGCTCGCCGACCCTCGAGGCGGTCGAGGCCGGCTGGCTCATCCTCGGTGGGGCCGCTCAGCCTTAGCTTCGAGCTCTACGGATACGCCTTTCCGATCCTCGGCGCTCACGACTTCGGCAGCGCCGGTGGGCGCTTCGGTGCCGGCCGCTCCGGTCACACTCACGAGGGCCAGGACGTGATGGCCGATTGTGGCACGCCACTGGTCGCCGCTCGCGGCGGTCGGGTCCAGTACTCGGGGTACCAGGGCGCCGCTGGCAACTACGTGATCATCGACGGCAAGGGCACCGGCTACGACATGGGTTACATGCACCTGCTCGAACCCTCGCCGCTGCAGGCCGGGATGACTGTCCGCACTGGAGAACCGATCGGCCTGGTCGGCCAGACCGGGGACGCGACCGCCTGCCATCTCCACTTCGAGCTCTGGACGGCGCCCGGTTGGTATGAGGGGGGCAGCCCGATCGACCCGCTGCCATACCTCCAGAAGTGGGACAGCTACTCCTGAGATCCTGTTCTTGAGAACGAGTCTCATTATCTGATACGGTGCCGGCCGTGAATTGGGCCGAGCAAGCAATGCAGCGTCTCGACGAAGCCGGCTACCGCAGCGGAGCGGCTCGCCGGGAAGTGATCGAGCTGCTCGCAGCGGAGCGCTGCGCGCTCACCGCGCTCGAGATCGACGCCCGTCTCAGCGCCGGCCGGGCTAGCGTCTACCGCACCCTGGACCAGCTCGAGCAGCTCCATCTCGCCCAGCGAGTCGAGATAGGCGGTGACGCCGCTGGCTATGAGCGCGTCGACCCGGATCAGCACCACCACCATCTGGTCTGCGAGCAGTGCGGTCGGCTCGACCCGTTCGCCGATCGCTCGCTGGAGGAGGCGATCGAGGCGGTCAGCCGCGCTGCCGACTTCGAAGTCGCGGCACACGACGTGGTCCTGCGCGGCCGCTGTCCGGACTGCAAGACGGCGAGCTAGGGAAGCCACTTGCCGGCAGTTGCCATACCCCTCGCTGGGCTCACCGTCGTCGCCACCCTGATCGGCGGCTGGGTCGCCCTCAGGCTTGCCCACACCCTGCCGACGGTGATCGCTCTCACCGGCGGCATCGTCGTCGCCGTCGCCCTCTTCGACGTGCTGCCGGAGGGGATCGAGCAGGTCGGCGATACCCAGAAGGCCACCGCTCTCGTCGCCGTCGGCTTCCTCGCCTTTTTCTTCGCCGAGCGGGCGCTGGTGCTGCACCACCGCGACGATCCCGCCGAGGCCCGTGCCCACGAGCGGGTCGGGGTCCTAGGGGCGCTCGGCCTCTCCGTCCACAGTTTCATCGACGGGCTTGGAATCGGCCTCGCCTTCGGCCTCGACTCGGCGACCGGATTCCTCGTCTTCATCGCCGTGATCAGCCACGACTTCGCCGACGGGCTCAACACCGTCAGCTTCGTGCTCAGCCAGTCGGGTGACCGCAGGCAGGCGACGAAGTGGCTGCGCATCGACGCTATCGCCCCCCTCCTGGGCGCGATCGTCGGCTCGCTCGCCACGGTCTCCGACCAGACCCTCGGCTACATCCTCTGTCTCTACAGCGGCTTCTTCATCTACATGGGGGCCACCGACCTGCTGCCCGAGGCCCATGCCCACGCCTCGTGGCGGAAAGTCGGGCTGACCGCATCGGGGTTCGCGCTGATCTTCGCGGTTACGCGCGTCGCCGGGGTTTAGTCGGGACCCGAGGAAGCGGCGCAGGCCCGACGGCGATCCCGCGAACTCGCTCGTTGAAGCATTGTGGCCCCCCTGGCGGCCACAATGCTTCAACGAGCTTGGCGGTCGACCCACTCGCTCAGCGCCAGGGCGGCCGCGACGGGGACCGTCGCCGGCAACGTGTCGACGGCGAAGAAGAGCAAGTCGAAGACAAGGGCGAAGATCGCGACGAGCAGGGCCGCTTGCCGCTGGCGCGCACCGGTACCAGCGAGCAGGCAGCCGAGGGTGGCGGCGACGAAGAGGTCGCCGAAGCCCATCTGAGCGTTGCCGAAGTGGACCGCCTGCAGTCGCGGCAGCTCGGCCGGGGCGGCGGCGCTGAGGACCGCGTTCGGGCCCTGCAGAAGGTTGGAGGCGACAAACCAGGTGTCGACGAGGGCCATCGCGTAGATCCCCAGCTTCAGCCAAGGCGCGGGCGCCACCGAGACCAGCAGCCAGCCCAGCCCGATGCAGCCGAGCGCGGATAGTGCCGTCGCCGCGGTCTCTCCCCCAAGCGAACCCGGCGATGCCCAAGCCAGGGCGAAAAGCGGCACCACCGCCAGCGCCCAGGCCGGACGCGCACCACGCACCAGCCACCCGAGCGCCAGAGCCCCGAACGGTGGCACCGCGACCAGCGCCAGCCAGGAGAGGGCGGTGGCCGAATCGCTCTCCAGCTCGATGATCGCGATCACGACCACGATCGAGAGCGCCGGCACCAGCGCCCACCAGCGACTGCGGAAAGAATCCGACCAGGCAAACCGCCGTGGCCCCGGCAGCGCGACAAGCGCCGCCTGCAGCAGGCTCAGGATCGAAATGGATACCGCGAAGGACATTCGACATTGATGACGCGGTCAGGGGGTCGCCTGGGTAGGACGCAGGCATTTCGCCGCCGGGAGCGTAGATGTTCCTACGTGACCAAGGCGAATTGCCGAGGACACCGCCAGGCGACCCCCTGGCCCGTCATCACTCCCACTCGATCGTGGCGGGGGGCTTGGAGGAGATGTCCAGGGCGACGCGGTTGACGTCGCGGATCTCGTTGATGATCCGGTTGGAGACGCGCTCCAGCAGGTCATAGGGCAGGCGTGCCCAATCGGCGGTCATCGCGTCGTCGGAGGTGACCGCGCGGATCACGATCGGATAGGCGTAGGTGCGGCCGTCGCCCTGCACGCCGACCGAGCGGACGACGGGCAGCACGCAGAAGGACTGCCAGAGCTGCCGGTACAGCTCAGCGGCGCGAATCTCTTCCTGCAGGATCGCGTCGGCGGCGCGCAGGATGTCGAGCCGCTCTTTCGTTACCTCGCCGCCGACGATGCGGATCGCCAGCCCAGGCCCCGGGAAGGGTTGGCGCCAGACCATCCGCTCCGGCAAGCCCAGCTCGGCGCCGACCGCGCGCACCTCGTCCTTGAACAGCATCCGCAGTGGCTCGACCAGCTCGAACTCGAGATCGTCGGGAAGGCCACCGACGTTGTGGTGGGACTTGATCGTCTCGGCGGCATCGCTGCCGCCCGACTCGATCACGTCGGAATAGAGAGTCCCCTGGACCAGATAGGCGGCGTCCTCAAGCTTCGCCGCCTCCTCCTCGAAGACACGGATGAACTCCTCGCCGATGATCTTGCGCTTGCGCTCGGGCTCGTCGACTCCGGCGAGGCGTGCGAGAAAGCGCTCCTCGGCGTCGACGTGGACCAGCGGGATGCCGAACTGCCCAAACGCCTCGACGACCTGCTCCGCCTCGTTGAGACGCATCAGGCCGTGGTCGACGAAGACGCAGGTCAGTTGCTCCCCCAGCGCCCGGTGGACGAGCAGCGCCGCCACCGAGGAGTCGACCCCACCCGAGAGGCCGCAGATCACCCGCCCCTCGCCGACCTGGGCACGGACCGCCGCCACTTGTTCGGCGATCACCGACTGCGGCGACCACTGCTCTTCGCAGCCGGCGATCTCGCGCAGAAAGCGGGTCAGGACCTCGGTTCCATACGGAGTGTGTACGACCTCGGGATGGAACTGGATCCCGTAAAGGCCCCGCTCAGGCGCCTCGCAGGCAGCGACCGGGGAGCCCGGGGTCGAGGCGAGCGCGACGAAGCCCTCGGGCGGCTCGAAGACGGTGTCGCGGTGGCTCATCCAGCAGCTCTGCTCCTCCGGCAGCCCGCCAAGCAGCGTTCCCCCGCCGTTGCGCAAGGTCAGCTCGGCCCGTCCGAACTCCCCCGCCTCGGCCCCTTCGACCTTGCCCCCAAGAGCCTGGACGAGGGCCTGCATCCCGTAACAGATGCCCAGCATCGGAATCTCCAGCTCAAGCAGCTCGACGGGGAACGGCGGCGCCCCCGGCTCATAGACCGAAGCCGGCCCCCCGGAAAGCACCAATGCCTTCGGAGCGCGCTCGCGAATCGCCTCCGGCGAGGCAGTCGCCGGCAGCAGCTCGGCAAACACCCCGCACTCGCGGATCCGCCTCGCGATGAGCTGCGAGTACTGGCCCCCGAAATCGAGCACCAGCACCTCCTCGGTGGCGCTGGGGCCGACGGTGGCATCTGCGACGCCGGTGGGGGTCGCAGTTTTCAGGTGCTCGCTCATGGCATCTCCGGCGGGTGGTGTCGGGGGCAGTGTCTCGCCCGCAGCTTGCGAGGACGAAACGCTGCCCCCGGCGACAGGACCCGCCGGCCGATGCCGTTAGTCATCCGAAACCGCAACCCCCGCCGACACAGCCGCGCGCCCGTTCGACCCCATCCCGACCGACTGCTCGTTCTGCAGCTTCTTCCCCTCGCTCATCAGCGCCGGCGCGACCATCACCTCGGCCCGCTGGAAGGAGCGGATGTCCTCATAGCCAGTCGTCGCCATTGAGGTTTTCAGCGCTCCCATCAGGTTGAACGTGCCGTCGTTCTCCTGGGCCGGACCAAGCAAGATCTCCTCCATCGTGCCGTCCTGCTTGGTCGATACGCGAGTGCCGCGTGGCAATGAGGGATGGAAGGTCGCCATCCCCCAATGGAAGCCGCGCCCAGGTGCCTCCTTAGAGCGCGCCAGCGGGGAGCCGACCATCACCGCGTCGGCACCGACGGCAATTGCCTTGGAGACGTCGCCACCGGTCCGCATGCCACCGTCGGCGATCACGTTCACGTATTCGCCGGTCTCCAGCATGTGCTGAGCGCGGGCCGCCGCAACGTCCGCGATCGCGGTGGCCTGCGGGACGCCGATCCCGAGCACGCCGCGGGTAGTGCAAGCAGCACCCGGACCGACCCCGACCAGGACGCCGACCGCACCGGTTCGCATCAGGTGCAGGCCGGTCGAGTAGGAAGCGCAACCGCCGACCACGGTCGGCACCGGCACTTCGGCGATGAACTCCTTCAGGTTGAGCGGCTCGACCGTGGTCGAGACGTGTTCGGCCGAGATCACCGTGCCCTGGATGACGAGGATGTCGATCCCGGCCTCGACCGCGATCTCGTAGTGCTCGCGCACCTTCTGCGGGGTCAGTGAGCCGCAGGCGACGGCGCCCCGCTCCTTGATCTCGGCGATCCGCTTGCCGATCAGCTCCGCCTGCACCGGTTGCGCGTAGATCTCCTGCATGATCCGGGTCGCCTCGTGCTTGGGCGCCGCGGCGATCTTCTCCAGCTGCTCCTCGGCGTTCTCGAAGCGGGTCCAGATCCCCTCGAGGTTGAGCACTCCCAGGCCACCCAGCTGATTGACGAGGACAGCCGTATCGGGGCTGACCACTCCGTCCATCGCCGAGGCCACCAGGGGCAGCTCGAAACGATAGGGGCCGAGGGTCCAGCTGATGTCTATGTCGTCGGGATCGCGGGTGCGGCGCGACGGAACGATCGCGATGTCATCGAATCCGTAGGCGCGCCTCCCCTTCTTGCCGCGACCGATGTCAATCTCCAATTGATCCTCCAGGGCCGGGGTGGCGTTGAACAGCCAGCCTACACTTCTGCGTGGACCTCCAGATCGTGCACCTCGACCTCGTCGAGCAGGCGCTCGACGCGATTGCGGTCGACGGTGCCGGCGCCGAAGTGCTGGGTCGACTCGGCACCGCAGGCAACGCCGTACGCCAAGCATTGCTCCGGCTCGCGACCGTCGTAGAGAGCGGCGACGTAGCCAGCGACGAAGGCGTCGCCGGAGCCGACCGTGGAGACCGGCTCCAGGGGCTTGGTACGGACTTCGAGCACCCGCCGCTCAGCACCCTGTCCGACGACAGCGACGCAACCGTCGGGACGGGTGATCGCAGCCTCGCCAGCGCCGAGGCGGACTAGCTCGGAGAGGCCGTGGGCAATGTCGTCGCGGTCGGCGAACTCCTGCCCGACCAGCTCCTCGGCCTCGCGCTCGTTGGGGGTGACGACCGAGGCGCCCGCCCGCAGGCCGGCCAGCATCGGCTCGCCCTCCGAGTCGACGATGGATGTGACGCCACACTCGCGCAGATCCTCGACCAGGCGCGCGTAGAGCTCGGCGCCGGCGCCCGGCGGGAGGGTGCCCGCCAGCACACAGATTTTCGCGCCGCGCGCCAGGTAGCGCAGCCGCTCGACGAAACGCTCGACCTCCTCTGGACTGACCGCCGGCCCGCGCTCATTGATCTCGGTCTGCTCGCCCGAGGTGGGGTCGATCACGGCCATGTTGATCCGCGTCTCGCCGGCGATCCAGGTGAAGTCGGTCAGGATCGCCTCCCGGCGCAGCTCCTCCATCACCCGGTTCCCGGTCGGCCCGCCGGCGAAGCCGGTGGCGATCACCGGGCGGTCCAGCAGACGCAGGGCGCGAGCGACGTTGATTCCCTTTCCGCCCGCGACCGTGCGACTCTCGACGGCCCGGTGGCGGTGGCCGAGACGGAAGTTCGGGACCGCGACGGTGCGATCGATCGCGGCGTTCAGGGTTACGGTGAGGATCATCGCGTAAGGCGCCTCAGGAGAGCTGCTGCGATCAGTATCGCGGACAGCGCCAGAACGAGCCAGAGAACATTGTCTTCGACGAAGCTGCGGACGCGATCGAGGGCGCTCGCCTCCGGCACGGCGCGGCCGGCGCGCAGCGGCACCGACGCCGCCGTCAGCCCGTCGACGGAGACGATCGCCTCTCCCAACCTCGCGCCGCGACGGATCGGGCCCTCTACCTCCCGCGGCACCCGCACCGCCACTTTCATCCGCTGACCCGGCCGCACGCCAACCGTCACCGTTCGCGCAGCGCGCAGCGGCAGCTTGCCGCCCGAGTAGCGGATCGACGGTTCGGCAACGACCTGACCGAACTGGATCGGCACCCGCTTGCGGTACTTGGAGAAGCCGTATTCGAGCAGCTGCAGAGTGTCGGCGAAGCGCTCTTCGTCGGTCTCGGTGCCGATCACCGCCGCGATCAGCTCAACGCCCTTGCGACGTCCCGATCCGACCAGGACATACCGGGCACCGAAAGTGTGGCCGGTCTTGACGCCATTCACCCAGGGCGCCATCGAGAGCAGCTCGTTGATGGTCGAGATCCGCCGCCGCGGGTGGACGCTGCGCAGGACGGCGCTGCGCGCGGCGGAAATCTTGGCGAAGGCGGGGATGCGCAACAAGCGCCGCGTCAGGGCAAGGAGATCGCCGGCGCTGGAGTAGTTGCCGCGCTGGTCGAGGCCGATCGGGTTGGCGTAGTGAGTGTCGGCGAGGCCGAGGGCCGCCGCGTAGCGATTCATCTCTTCGACGAAACGGCTTTCCGATCCAGCCGCGGCGCGAGCCAAGTCGTAAGCCGCGTCGTTGCCGCTGCGCAGGATCAAGCCGTAGAGAAGGTCGAGGATGCTGATCCGCTGTCCGGGTCGGAGTTCCAGCAGCGACTCGCCATATTCCGCCGGGTACGGCGCCGCCCGTACGACCTTGTCCAGGGGCAGCTCGCGCAGCGCCACGTAAGCGGTCATCAGCTTCGTCGTGCTGGCGATCGGCAAGCGACTGGAGGCCGCGTGAGAGGTAAGTACTTCTCCAGAGCGAGCGTCGATCAGCGCCCATGCACGGGCTTCGAACTGAGGTACATGCGCCTCAGCCGCGGGTCCTGTCGCTGCAGGGGACCCACCGCCCCCTGCGGTAGCTAAAGCTTCCTCGGGGGCGGTTCCCCCTACAGCGCCTCCCGCGGACGAAGCGAACATCCCTACGAGCAGACCGAACAGCGCGGTAGCAAGAAAGACGGCGAACAGCCGCGGCTTCACCGGAGTTTCAGCTCTTCGCCCGAGATCAGGATCTGCGGATCGACCCCGGGATTCAGGGCCTGGATGCGGGCGACCGAGACGCCGGTCCGATGGGCTATCGAAGTCAGGGTGTCGCCGTTCTGCACGACGTAGGACTTGGGCGTCGTGCCATCGCCGTCGCCCTTGCTGCTCGCCTGCCTCGCGGGGGACGAGCGATCGCCTGAGCTGCCGTCGTCGCCGCCGAGCGAAGTCGCGACGACGATGGCGACGATCAGGCAGCCGCAAACAAGAGCAATCGCGGCAAAGGCCCGGGCCGGAGCTGAGGCGCGCTGGTTCATGAGACCCCCCAGACCGCTGCTCGCAGCCGCTCAAAGGCAGCCGCGGGGTCTGAGTCGGCCGCAATGCTACGCGAGGCCGCGACCAAAGCTGCGCCACGGGCCGGTGCGAAGGCCGCACCGAGCAGTTCCGGGCGCGGGTCGAGGCCAAGGCAGATCTGGCTGCGGCGCTCATCGACGAGCGCCGCCAGCCGATCTGCGAAAGGGGTCCGGCTCAGCCCTTGACCTTGGCCTTCAGCGCCGAGCCGGCGGAGAAGCGAGGGACCTTGCCGCCCGGGATCGTGATCCGCTCTCCGGTGCGGGGGTTGACGCCCTGGCGCGGCCCGCGCTCGGCCACATGGAATTTGCCGAAGCCGGTGAAGCTGACTTCGCCTCCGCCGCTCAGGGTGTCGGTGATTGCGTCGAGCACCGCGTCGACCGCGTCGCCCGCGGCCTTCTTGCTGCCCACACGCTCATCAGCTGCCAGTTGGTCCAAAAACTCAGCCTTGGTCACGTCGAAGCTCCTCCGTCGTCGTTGAGGTCGCGCGGCAATCTAACAGTGGACACGGCGTAACGGCGTGGCTGCGCCTCAGGATCCGCTGACCGTCATCTCGCCGATCAGCAACGGCGGCGCGCTGATCGAGCCGCCGAAGGGAACCCAGCGGGGCTCAGCGCCGGCCACCCGCACGGCGCGGAGCATCGAGACGAGGTCGCTGGCGATGGTGAACTCGCGCAACGGCTCCGCCACCGCGCCGGCCCTGATCGCCCGCCCGGAAGCGCCGACGGAGAAGATGCCCGTGACCGGATTGACGCCGGAGTGCAAGCCGGCGACGTCGTTGACGAAGACACCCTCGCCCGCCTCCCGCAGCAGCTCCTCGAAGCTGGCCGAGCCGGGGGTGACGACGAGATTCGACGCCGACACCCCCGGTGGCGAGCGGTATCCGGAGCGCCCCGCGTTACCGGTCGAGGCAGCCTCGCCGCGCCGCGCCGTATAGGTGTCGTAGAGAAAGGTGTGCAGCCTGCCGGCTTCGATCAGAGCCGTGCGCCGGCGCGGAGTGCCCTCGGCGTCGATCGGTGCCGTGGCGAAGCCGTCCGGCTCGAGCCCGTCGTCGTGCAGCTCGAAAGCCTCGCCAGCCACCTCCTCGCCAAGTTGTCCGGCCAGGGGCGAGCGGCCGCGCTGCACCGCGTCGGCTCCCAGCACTTTCCCGAGCAAGCCGACGAAGCTGGCGGCGACGGTCGGATCCAGCACGACCGGGCAGTTGCGCGAGGCCGGCTTGCTGGAGCCGATCATTTCGGTGGCCCGTTCGGCGCCCTCGCGGCCTATCGCGGTTGGATCGAGGCCGCCCGGGCCGCGCGCTAGGTCAAAGCCAAGCCCGGTCTCGCGGCCCGTCTCGCCCTCGGCCAGCGCCTGCAGATAGGCGTAGCAGCTCGTCGTCTCGTATTCGCCCCTCGCGGCGGCGGACGAGGAGATCGCGACCCGCTCGGCGCTGTCGACGTAGACGGCCTGCTCGACGCCGACGACCCTGCTCTCGGCCTCACGGGCGGACCGCTCGATCTGAAGAGCCAGCTCGGCGATCGCGGCGGTCGACCAATCGGCACGCCCGGGATCGCTCAGCCCGTCGAGGGAGGGCGCATTGCCGGTCTCCCCGGGAGGACCCGCGAACTCGTCCTCGTCGGCGACCCTGGCTGCCTCGGTGGCACGCGCGGCGACCGCCGCCACGCCCGCAGGCGAGAGGTCGGTGCCGAAGCCATAGCCGACCCGGCCGCCGATCCAGACACGCAGACCGAGTCCGCGCCGGGTCGCCGCCGTCAGGCTCTCTACCTCGCCGCCGTGGACGCGGACCTCGCGGGTCTCTGCCTCGCTGACGTAGGCCTCGGCGCCACCAGCGCCGGCGTCGAGCGCGACCTCGACGGCCCGCTCCGCAAAGTCGACATCGACGGCGGCACGGGCGTTCGATCGCTCCGCGCTCACGATCCCGTGCCTCCCACCGTCATCGAAGCGATCCGCACGTGACCCTGGCCAGTGCCGACCGGTGCTTTCTGACCAGCCTTTCCGCACATGCCCGTCTTCATCCAGAAGTCGTTTCCGACCGCGTCGATCGCGGCCAGGGCCTCGAGGCAGTTGCCGACCAGAGTCGCCCCCTGGCACGGCCGGGTCACCCGGCCGGCCTCGATCAGATAACCCTCGTTGACGCCGAAAACGAAGTCGCCCGTCGCCGGATCGACCTGCCCGCCGGCGAAGGAGACGGCGTAGAAGCCTTTCTCGACCTCGCCGATGATCGCCTCCGGCTCGGCCTCGCCGGGAGCGATGTAGGTGTTGGTCATACGAGGAATCGGCAGGTGGCGGAAGCTCTCGCGACGGCCGTTGCCGGTCGAGACAACGCGATCGCGCTCGGCGTGCAGGCGGTCATACAAGAAGCCGATCAGTCGCCCGTCCTCGATCACGCGCGTCTTCTGGGTCGGCGTTCCCTCGTCGTCGATCGCGTCGCTGCCCCACTCTCCCGGCATCCGCCCATCGTCGTAGGCCGTAAGCAGAGGCCGAGCGACCGCCTCGCCGAGCTTGCCCGCGTAGACGCTAGCCCCCTTCTCGATGTGATCGGCCTCGAGACCGTGCCCGGTCATCTCGTGAAAGAGGACGCCGCCGAAGCCGCCGCCGACCACGACGGGCATCGACCCGGTCGGTGCCGGACCGGCATCGAGCAGGGTGAGGGCCTTGCGCGCCGCGCTCGCCGCGATCGAGGCCGGATCGTCCTCGAGCAGCTCGAAGCCACGGTGCCCGCCGAGCGTCTCGGCGCCGGTCTCGACCCGATCGCCGCGCCGGGCTACCGCCTGAGCGCCGATCCGCACCCTGGTGCGGTCATCGCTGGCGAGGAGACCGTCGGAGTTCGCGACCGCCACGTCGCGCCGCGCCTCGGCGTAGGAGGCCATCAGCTGGACGATCTCGCCGCTGGACGATCTCGCCCGCTCGTCCAGCTCGCGCAGCAGCTCCGCCTTGCGTGCGGCGGAAACGTCTTCGGGCGGCCGCTCGATCGGCAGCGGGGTCGTCGTGACGGCGCTCAGTGGCTGGGGCTCCGAGCGCTCGCCGCGCAGCGCCGCCGCCACCTCGTCGGCGGCGCGTTCGAGGTCGGCCGGATCGAGGCCGTCGACGTGGGCGAAATAAGTAGTGCCGCCGCTCAGCACCCGCACCCCCGCACCCTCTTCGGCGCCCGACTGGACCGACTCGATTCGCGACTCGTCGATCGCCAGGGTCATGCCGCCGCGCCGTTCGGCGAACAGCTCGGCGAACTCACCGCCATGGGCGAGGGCACGACCAAGGACGCGCTCGGCGACGCTCGGCGCGAACAGCTCTCCCGCCTCGCTCATGACCTCGGTCGCTTCCCGGCCACCTCGATGAGCCTTCCGGCGACGACGAACAGCTCGCTGCCGGCGACCGAATCCGCGGCATGGTCCTCACCGCGACCGCCCGCGTAGTAGAGGCGGGCGAAGGGGCGCCGCGCGGCACGGCGGCGGCGCATGTACGCAGCGGCCTCGTCGGCGTAGCCGGACACGCGCTCGAGCAGCACCCTGTGCGGCTTAGGCGGCATCGGGCCTCTCTCCCGCCCGTCCATTGCCGCCGCCGGCCAGGTCTCGCAGCAGCGAGCGCATGTCGAAGAAGGTGAGCGAGGCGAGGGCGAGCCGCTCGGTCACCGCGATCGCCGTCAGGCCGGCGTGGCGGATCGCGAAGACCTCGCCCTGCTCGGTGCCGATGTGAATCTGCTCGACCGGCTCACCCCCGGCTCCGTCGGCGACCTCGAACAGCGTCTCGGCATCCTCCCGCCAGCGATCGGGCTGGCCGCTGGCGGCCAAGACGGCGCCATCCGAGCCGAGGATCGCGGCGCCGCGAAGATCCGGCGACATCTCAGTCAGATAGGCCAGGGCGCCCTCGGCGGAATCGCCGGAAACAGCCCCCGTCGCGGCATCGTCGGGCATCTGCGTGAAAATACCGGCCCAGTGTCCCTGGCCCGAGCTTCCTGGATCACCGTCGTCGCGGTCTGCGCGATCGCCGCCGTCCTCTTTGCGATCAGCGGCTACACCGGCTACACGATCACCGTGACCGCGGTTGGCCTCGCCGCCGCGGTGAATCTCCTCCCCAGTCCCTAGCCCTAACCGGCACGGAAAGGGCCGCCCCGCTCCCGGCTCGGATCGCGGAGAGAGGTCTCGGGCTCGACGTGAATCAGGACCTCGGCGCGCCGCAGCCCGGCCTCGATCTCGGCGCGCATCCGATGGGCCAGTTCGTGGGCGCGCTCGAGGCTGGTTCCGGAGCGATACTGGACGTGGAAGTCGATGTAGCGGCGACTGCCGGCCTTGCGAGCGCGCAGCTTGTGGTAGCCGGCGACCTCCGGGGTGCGGGCGGCGGCGATCGCGGCCTCGATCCTGTCCATCTCGGCGTCCGGCAGCGTTTCGTCGACCAGGACGCCCGAGGAGCGGCGGATGATCCGCAGCCCCGCCGTGACGATCGCCGCGGCGACGAGCAAGGCGGTGATCGAGTCGAAGGCGACGATGCCGGTGATCTCGACGATCGCGAGCCCGACGAGGACCCCAGCCGAGGTGAGCGCATCGGTGCGCAAGTGTGCGGCGTCGCCCTCCAGGGCGGGAGAGTCATGTGCCCGGGCTTGACGCGAAAGGACCGTGGAGACGATCAGGTTGGCGAGCACCGAGAAGCCCATCACGGCGATGCCGACGCCCAGCGACTCCACCTCGGCGCCGACCACGAGCCGATGGGTCGCCTCGTAGACGATGATCCCGGCGCCGATCAGGATCAGCATTCCCTCTATCGCCGCCGCCAGGCTCTCGACCTTCTCGTGCCCGTAAGGATGCTCGGCGTCAGCGGGCTCATCGGCCTTGCGCACCGAGACGAAAGCGACCACCGAGGCGATCAGGTCGATCAGCGAGTGGACCGCCTCCGTGACGATCGCGATCGAGCCGGTGATCGCCCCGGCCGCCAGCTTGATCGCGATCAGGAGCGAGTTGGAGGCGATCGAGAGCGCCGCTGCGCCGCTTTTGGTCCGGATCATCGACCTGCTGGCGCGGCCCCGCCGGCACTCAGGTGCCGGGAGAGCAGCCGCGCGGCGCCACCGCGGTGGCTGATCTCGTTCTTCTCTGCCTGGCTCAGCTCCGAGTAGGTGCGTGTGTCGCCAGGCCCGGTCGCCTCGGGGACAAAGGCCGGGTCGTACCCGAATCCCCCCTCACCCCGAGGCTTCTCGATCAGGTGCCCCTCACAACGGGCCTCGAAGACGTGCTCGCTACCGTCGGCTTCGACCAAGGCCAGGGCGCAGACGTAGTAGGCGCCTCGCTCCCCGCCGGTGGCGGCCACCTCGCGCAGGAGCTTTTCGAGGTTCTCCTCGTCGCTCGCGCCCTCGCCGCCATAGCGAGCCGAGTGGATGCCGGGGCGCCCGCCCAGCGCCACTGCGCCGATTCCGGAGTCGTCGGCGATCGCGACCTTCCCGGTTGCCTCGTGCGCGGCCCGTGCCTTGTCGAGGGCGATCGCGGCGAAGCTCTCACCCTCCTCGGGGGGCAGCTCCACGCCCTCGGGCAGCGGCTCCAGCTCGACCCCGGGCAGCAGTTCGCGCATCTCGCGCAGCTTGTGCCTGTTGCCGGAGGCGAAGATCAAGTTCCGGCTACCCGCTCCTGTACCTGGCGCAGCCTGGAGATGCCCATCTCGGCGAGGCCCAGCAGCTCGTCGAGCGAAGCGCGGGAGAGCGGCGTTCGCTCGGCCGTCGCCTGCACCTCGACCAGACCCCCCTCGCCGGTCATCACCACGTTCGCGTCGACCTCAGCATTGGAGTCCTCGCCGTAGTCGAGATCGCAAAGCGCCCGCCCGTTGACCATGCCGACGCTGACCGCGGCCACCGACCCCGTCAACGGCATCGTCTCGATCTTCTTCGCATCGAGCAGCTTCTGCAGGGCGAGGCGCAGGGCGACATAGCCGCCGGTAATCGCGGCGCAGCGGGTGCCGCCGTCGGCTTCCAACACGTCGCAATCGACGTAGACGCTGCGTTCTCCGAGGGCCTTGAAGTCGACCACGACCCGCAGCGAGCGGCCGATCAGCCGCTGAATCTCGACCCCGCGGCCGTCCTGCTTGCCGCGCGAGACGTCACGGGCCTTGCGGTCGCCGGTTGAGGCGGGGAGCATCGCGTACTCCGCGGTGACCCAGCCTTTGCCCCGCCCCTGCATCCACTTCGGCACCGTCTCGTTGACCGACGCGGTGCAGATGACGCGGGTCTTGCCGATCGAGATCAGAGCCGAGCCGTCGGCGCTAGCGACAAAACCGGGGTCGATATCGACCGGCCGGATGTCGGCCGGCGCCCGGTCATAGCTGCGCGAGGCTGGCATGGTCGGCGAGTCTGTCACGAGCGGGACCGGTTTGGCGGCGAGACGAGGTCTACGACTCCGGGAGCACGCGCAGGCCGCGCTGCTCGAAGTGCGCGTCGAAGGCGAATGCCTCGCCGCCCCCGTCGCGCTCGATCAACGCGAACGAGGTTGCATCGACGTAGCTCCAGCGCTTGTCGCGATGCCGCTCGAGGATCTCCCAAGCCTCGTCCTCCACGTCCTGCTCCAGCCGCACCAGCTCGATCGCGGCGCCGGCCCGAAACCGGCGTCCCCACTCGATTGCCTCCTCACGACCAACCCGTACCAGCAGCGCCGTATAGGTCTCGGCAAAGACGTAGTTCGAGGTAAACAGCGTCGCACCGGCCCCAATCAGACTCGATAGCGCCTCCCGCGCCCGCCCATGCTCGGCCTCGGATTCGTTGCGCAGCGCCACGAAGGCGCTGGTGTCCACGAACACGGACCTCATCAGCCGTAGAGGTCGCGGTCGAGCGTGGTCACGCTCGTGCCCTCGCGGCCGCGCCCGGGAGATTCGTCGACGAGGAAGCGGAGCAGCGGGTCCGCCGCGGGATCGGCGAGGCGGCTGCGCTCGGCGTCGATCAGCTCCCTCACCACCGCCGCGATGCTGCTCGACCGGCCAGCCCGCTGGCGCAGCCATCGGTACTGCCCCTCATCGAGATATAGCTGAGTTCGATGCTTCATGCTGTAATACAGCATAAGGCCGGGATCGGTCGTAAAGGCAGACCCACCGCCCCGCGACCTCCCTGGCGGCGGCAGAGGCATGGACGCAAGCGGGGCGGCCCGCAATGCGAGCCGCCCCTCCTCCAAGCTCATTTGAACGCCACCTTGTCGACTGCCTCCTTGATCTTGTCGACGATCACCCCGGCGAGCTCGGTGCCTTGTTTGCCGTTGAAGCCCTTCATCGCGGCGACCATCCCGACCATCAGCAATGAGACGAGCAGGATCAGGCCGACGTACTCGACCGTGCCCTGCCCCCGCTCGCTTCCGGCAAGGGAGCGAATCGCCCGCACCCGCCTCTCGATCGCGGCATGCGCGAATCCCATCAGCATGTAGATCATCGAAGCCTCCTTTCGGTTTGGCCCGATGCTGGAAGGCTTCGCGTAACCGATCTAGACGCGAATAGGCCAACTCTGCCGCGGAAATGTCAAATCTCGGAAACGAGCGGGCCGTCCGCGTCTACTGCGGGTACGCTCAGCGCCCGATGCGGGTCCTGGTCGTCACCAATTTCGTCCCTGACGCCTCGGCCCCCCAGCGGGGTCGCTGGGTCCGCGACCAAGTCGAGGAGATCCGTGGGCTCGGCGTCGACGTGGAGGTATTCAGCTTCCCACCCGGCTCCCGTCACTACATCCCGGCCACCCTGCGACTGCGCCGGCTGTTGCGCCGCGAGCGCTTCGACCTGGTTCACGTCCACTACGGCCTGACCGCCTGGTGCGGACTGCTTGCTGGCGCCCGCCCGCTCGTGGTCACCTTCCACGGCACCGACGTCCGCCATCCTGTCGTCGGCCCGCTTTCCCGCCGCCTCGCTCCGCGAGCCGACCTCGTCGCGACGGTCTCGCGCGCGCTTTTCACATCGGAGGCCGGCAGGCCGGGGCTACCTCGCGTCGCCGGGGCGGCCGTCCTTCCATGTGGAGCGGATCTTGACCGCTTCCGACCGATTCCCCGTGCCGAGGCGCGACGGCAGCTGGGCCTCGACTCCGAAGGGCGCTACCTGCTCTTCCCCGCCGATCCCGGGCGGCCCGAGAAGCGTGCAGATCTGGCCGCCGAGCTGGCAACGGCGGTCGGAGCCGAGTTGCTGACCGGCGGCTCGATCGACCCCGACCAGATGCCGCTCTGGGTCAACGCCGCAAACGCCGTCCTGGTGACCTCCGACTACGAGGGGTTCGGTCTTGCCTGCGTGGAGGCCCTGGCCTGCGACGTCGCGGTCGTCTCCACCCCCGTCGGAATCGCGCCCTTCGCGCTGGCCGGGGTGGACGGAGCCTTCTGCGCCCCCTTCGACGCAGCCGCCTGGGGCGAAGCCGTCCGTCCTCACCTGGAGGCGCCGGACCCACGGATCGAAGGCGCCGTCCGCGCGGCCTCGCTGTCGGCGGCGCGGATGGCGCAGCGCACTGTCGAGGCCTACCGCGGCATCCTCGGCCAGGACCGGCCCTCCACGTAATAGATTGAACTTCGGATGAGCGAGAAAAGCCCCGACCCCGCCGGCGAGGATCTCGCCGCGCAAACCGAGGCAGCCGAACGGCAGCTGCAAGACGCGGCCGAGGCCGTCGCCGCCGCCGAAGAGCGCGCCATCGCGGAGATCCAGGCACTCGAAGCCGACCTGGAGAAGGAGCGGCAGCACAGCGCGGAAGAGCTGGAGAGGATGCGTCGCGAACATGCCGGTGAGCTGGAGCGCGAGCGGGCCGCCAGGGAGGGAGCGATCGCGGCGGCCGAGAAGCGACTCAGCGAGATCGAGGCGCAAACCGAGGCGGCCGAGCAACGCGTCCAAGAGGCGGAGCGAAGAGCCGCGGCGGCGGAAGGCACAAACGCCGACGTCGAAACCCGTGCCCGGGAAGCGGCCGCCGCTTGGTTGCGCGGTCAGGTCGAGGCGATCAGGCGAGAGGCGGCCGGGCGATAGCCGCACCGCCCGAGTGCGACGTCGCCGTCATCGGCGGCGGGGCAGCGGGGCTCTGGACGGCGCTATGCGCGGCCGAGCTCGGCGCCGCGGTCTGCGTGGTCTCTCGCACGCCGCTCTCCCAGAGCGCCAGCTTCTGGGCCCAGGGCGGCCTCGCCGCGGCCCTCGAGCCGGGCGATTCTCCGGCTCGGCACGCGGCCGACACGATCGCCGCGGGACGGGGACTCTGCCGACCCTCGGCCGTGCAGGTCCTGGTCGAAGAGGCGCCAGACGCGGTGCGTGAGCTGCGCGAGCGGGGCGTCGCCTTCGACCTCGACCCGGACGGCGAGCTGGCACTGGGGCTCGAGGGCGGCCACACGCGCCGTCGCATCGTCCACTCCGGCGGCAGCCAAACGGGGCACGAGATCACCTCGAAGCTGGCGGCGATGGTCGCCGCGGAGCCGCGAATAACCGTGCGCGAGAAAACCTCGGCCGTCGCACTGTGGAGCGACGGAGAACGCTGCCATGGCTTGCTGACCGAGGCCGGCCCGATCGCCGCTGCGGCAACCGTGGTCGCCACGGGCGGCGCCGCCGCGCTCTGGCAGCGCACCACCAATCCCTGGGGCGCGATCGGCGCTGGGCCGACGATCGCGGCCGCAGCGGCCGCCGAGCTGGCGGACCTCGAGTTCTGTCAGTTTCATCCGACCGCCCTGTTCCTGCCAGACAGTCGCTTCGACGGCCTGCTGATCACCGAGGCGGTGCGCGGCGAGGGGGCCACACTGCTCGACGCCTCCGGCCGGCGCTTCACCGACGAGCTCGCGCCCCGCGATGCGGTCACCGCGGCGATCCTCGACCGGATCGAGGCCGATGGCGGCAGCGACGTGCGGCTCGACCTGCGAGACCTCGACCCAAGTCGCTTCCCCAACGTCTTCGAGTCGCTTGCCGAGGCCGGACTTGACCCGACCGCCGAAGCCGTCCCGGTCTCCCCAGCTGCCCACTACACGATGGGTGGAATCGCCGTCGACCTCGACGGCCGCTCCTCGTTGTCAGGGCTCTACGCCGTCGGCGAGGCCTCCTGCACCGGTCTGCACGGTGCCAATCGGCTCGCCTCCAACTCGCTCAGCGAGTGCTTCGTCTTCGGCAGCCGAGCCGCCCGCGCCGCGATCGAAGAGGAAGCGGCCAACCGGCCGCCGCAGCTGCCCGTTTGGCGCTTCGAGCCGCCGACGGAGGCGACCCGCGCCGCTGTCTGGCGCCTCGCCGGTCCGCAGCGGCGACCCAAGCAGCTGAGCGAGCTGCGGGGCGACCCCTATCCGCTCGCCGCGGCGATCGCGACCAGCGCCCTGGAGCGGAGCGAGTCGCGCGGCGGCCACCTGCGCGTCGATTGTCCCGGCATCGACCCCGAGCTCGACGGCATTCACATCGTGCTCGATCGCGATGGCGAGACCCGCCGCGAGGAATGGCGCTGACGGTGCGTTCGCACTTTTGGTCGCATACCGACCATAAACGCGAACGCGTTAGCGTCGAGCCATGCTGCTCGGAGTCGACGTAGGCGGGACCTTCACCGACGCCGTCCTGATCGACGGCGAGACGGTCCACACGGCAAAGCTGCCGACCACGCCAGAAGACCAATCGGTGGGAGTGATCGGAGCCGTTGAGGCAGTGCTGGCGCAGGCCGGAGCGGCACCGGCCGCAATCGAGTCCTTCGCCCATGGGATGACCGTCGGCACCAACGCGCTGCTCGAGGAAAAGGGCGCCCGCACCGCATTGATCGCCACCCGAGGCTTCGGCGACGTGCTCGAGATCGGCCGCCAGGATCGCCCCGAGCTCTACCGGCTCTGCAGCCCGAAGCCGGCGCCGCTGGTCGAACGGGAGCTGCGCTTCGAGGCCGTGGAGCGGATCGGCCCCTCGGGGGAGATCGAGCGGTTGGAGACCGCCGAGCCACAGAGGCTGGCCGAGCTGGTACGCGACAGCGGCGCCGAATCCGTCGCGATCTGCCTGCTGTTCTCGTACCTCGACGGCTCGCACGAGCGGGCTATCGCCGAGCACCTGCGCCGTGAGCTGCGGGGCGTCCACGTCTCCGCATCGCATGAGGTGCTCCCCCGCTTCCGCGAGTACGAGCGCTGCTCGACGACGACGATCGACGCCTACCTTTCGCCGCTGCTCGGCCGCTACCTGGGGCGGCTGGGCGAGTCCACGGCGGCGGTGGGGCTTCCACAGCCGCTCGTGATGCAGTCTTCCGGCGGCGTCGCCGCCGCCGAAGATGCGGCGCGGGCGGGCGCCTGGAGCGTCCTTTCCGGACCCGCCGGCGGCGCGGTCGGCGCCTCGCTGCTCGCGAGCGCCAGCGGCGACGGCAACGCGCTCGGCCTCGACATGGGTGGAACCTCTTGCGACGTCTGCGTCGTCGAGGACGGTGAGGTCAGGCGAACCGACTCGCGGCGGATCGGCGGTCGGGTCATCCAGCTGCCAATGGTCGACGTGCACACGGTCGGGGCCGGCGGCGGCTCGATCGGGTGGCGCGATCCCGGCGGCGCGCTGCGGGTAGGGCCCCGCTCGGCCGGCGCAGAGCCCGGTCCCGCTTGCTATCGAAGAGGCGGCGAGGAGCCGACCGTAACCGACGCCAACCTGTTGCTCGGCAACCTCGCGGCCGACTCGACCCTGGCCGGCGATGTCGCGCTCGACGTCGAGGCGGCGCGGGCCGCGGTCACGGCATTAGCCGGTTCGCTCGGCCTCGACCCGCTCGAGACGGCCGAGGGAATCGTGCGGGTCGCCAACCAGGAGATGGTGCGAGCGCTGCGCGTGGTCACGGTCGAGCGCGGTATCGACCCGCGCCGCTTCGCGTTGCTGCCTTTCGGCGGCGCCGGCCCGATGCACGCGGCGGCGATCGCCGCCGAGCTGGGGATCGAGCGAATTCTCTGTCCCCGCGCCGGAGGCGTTCTCTCCGCCTTCGGCCTCTGCGCCTCCGACCGCCGCCGCGACACCACCCGCACGGTGATGCTGAGCGGTGCCGAGCTCAGCGCCGAGCGGATCGCCACCGAGGTGGACGAGCTGGTCTCCCGGCTGGACGGCGGCCTGCCGGGCGCGCAGCCGGAAGTGGTCTATGAGATGCGGTACGCGGGCCAGGCCTTCGAGCTGCCGATTCCGGGAACGCTCCGTCCCAACCCCAAGGATCTCGCCGCCCGCTTCGAGCAGGCGCACGAAGAACGCTACGGGCACCGCGATCCCGATGGGGAGGTCGTCCTCGTCCACATCCGCCTAGCGCTGGTCAGCGCGGGGCCGAAGCCGCGTCCGGCCGCTGCACCGTCGGGCAATCTCCACGAGAGCAGCCGCCCGGTGCGCTTCGGTGGCGAGTGGGTAGAGACCCCGGTGCTGCGCGGTGAGCCCGCCGCCGGTCTACAAGGCGGAGGGCCGGTCGTCTTCGAGCTGCCCGAGGCGACCTTCGTCGTCCCTCCAACGTGGAGCGCCGAGGTCGACGACACCGGCACGATTCTCGCCAAAGGACGTGCCGGTGATTAGACACCTATATGGACCGCTAATCACCGGCACGTCGTCGGAGGCCGAGCGATGACCGGCCTCGACCCGGTGACCCTCCAGGTGATGATCGGCGGCCTGCGAGCGGCCTGCGACGAGATGGGCGCGGCGCTGATCCGCTCCGCCTACTCGGCCAACATCAAGGAGCGGCACGACTGCTCGACCGCGCTCTTCGACGCCCGTGGCGAGCTGGTCATGCAGGCCGAGCACATCCCCGTCCACCTCGGCTCGATGCCGGACGCGGTGGCCGCAATACTCGACCAGGAGCAGCGTCCCGGCGAGGCCTGGATCCTCAACGACCCCTACCGCGGCGGCACCCACCTGCCGGACGTAACGCTGATCTCCCCCGTCTTCGCCGCGGATGGGCTGCTCGGCTTCGCCGCCTGTCGCGCTCATCACGCCGACATCGGCGGCCCCAGCCCGGCCGGGATGCCGGCACGCTCGCGCACGCTCGACGAAGAGGGAGTCGTGATCCCACCAACCCGTGTAGATGATGTCGAGCTGGAGCGACTCGCCGCGCAGATGCGCTCTCCGCACCAGCGCCTCGCCGATCTACGCGCGCAGGCGGCCGCGAACCGGATCGGAGCACTGCGCTTGGCCGAGCTCGTCGAGCGCCACGGCCTCGAGCGGCTGCGAGCCGCAATGGACGAGATTCTCGCCTACGCCGAGCGCCGCACCCGAGCTGCGATCGAGGCGCTGCCGGATGGCGTCTACGCGGCGGAGGAGGTGCTTGAGGACGACGCGAACGGCGAGCCCCGCGACGTCTCGCTGCGACTCGAGGCGACGATCCGTGGCGACCGGCTCGTGCTCGACTTCGGCGGCAGCGACGGGCAGGTCGACGGCAACCTCAACTGTCCGCTCTCGGTCACCAAATCGGCAGCGTTCTTCGCGGTTAGGGCGCTCACCGATCCCGATGCCCCACCCTCCGCCGGCGCCTACCGGCCGATCGAGGTGATCGCGCCGGAGGGCTGCCTGCTCAACGCCCGCTTCCCGGCCGCGGTCGCCGCCGGCAACGTCGAGACTTCCAGCCGGGTCGCCGACCTGACCATTGCCGCCCTGGCCGGCGCCCGTCCGGTCCCAGCCCAGGGCCAAGGGACGATGAACAACCTGACGCTGGCCAGCCACGACTTCACCTACTACGAGACGCTCGGCGGCGGCCAGGGGGCATGCCCGGACGCCGACGGGCCGAGTGCGATACACGTCGCGATGTCGAACACGCTCAACACGCCAGTCGAGGCGCTGGAGACGGAGTTCCCTCTGCGGGTGCGTGAGCTGGCGCTGCGCCACGGCAGCGGCGGCGAGGGGCGCTACCGTGGCGGCGACGGAATCGTGCGCGAGATCGAAGCGCTAGAGCCGATGCGATACACGTTGATCAGCGAGCGCCGTCGCCATCGTCCACGGGGTATCGACGGTGGCGGCGACGGCGAGATCGGCAGGAATACCCTCAACGGCGAGCCGCTACCGGGCAAGACCGAGGGGGATCTGAATCCCGGCGATGCGCTGCGAATCGAAACGCCCGGAGGTGGCGGGCACGGATAAGCGACCGTTAATTTGGCGATTTCGGTGCCCTGGTCTAGAATGCGCTCCCTTGGGCGGGGCTCCCGCCTGGACAGGGTCCAAGGCGCCAAACCTCCCAGTCACAGATTCACCGACCTTCTTAGGTACGACTTCAAATGCCGATCGCTTTAAAGGAATGGGCTGTAACGGTGCGCGCCCTCGCTGAGGGCGAGCAGCTATTGACCCTGCGCAAGGGCGGCATTCGCGAGGAGAACAAGCACTTCGAGCTCGACCACGAGCGCTTCTTCCTCTATCCGACCTTCGATCACCAGCGCAACAACCTCGTCCGCGAGTCCCATCACCCGGAGTTGCGCCGCGCTCTCGAGGAGGGTGTCTGGCCCGACGAGGAGCCGCCCCCCGGCGCGCTGCTCCAGGACGGTGGCATTGCGCAGCCCGACCGCGTGCGGCTCCGCTGCTGGGCCGAGGTGACCGACCACCTGACGATCACCAACCCGCGTGTGGTCGACGAGCTCTCCCCCTTCTACGTCTGGACTCCCGACTACGCCGAGAAGCGCCTCAACTGGAAGCGGCGCCATCCGCTGCACATCCTGCTGCTGCGGGTCCACCGCATCCCCCGCCCGGTCACGGTCAAGGTTCGCGAGGAGTACCACGGTTGCCGCTCCTGGGTGGAGATCGATCGCGAGCTGCCTTTCGAGGGCACGCCCGTGATGGCCGACGAGGAGTTCGATCGCGCCCGCGCGGAGATCCACTCGGTGTGCACCGCCTCAGAGCCGGTCCTTGTCTAGGGCCGCGTTGTAGGCTCGCGGCATCCCCTGGGTCGAGACGCATTCGCTGAGTTTTTCGGCGCGCCACGACAGCGGCGACGCGGTCTTCGCCGAGCGCACGCTCGACCGCATGGAGGAACTGCGGCTCCGCCTCGAGGACCGTTTCGAGACCGTCCCCGGCGAGGTCACCGTCGTCGTCCACACCAACCCGGCGCTACTGGCGCTGGCGCATCCGTTCCTGCCGGCCGCACGTTGGTCGGCGGCACCGGCCGGGCGTCGCTACCTGGCCGGCTGGGCGATGGCGACCGAGCTGCATGTGCTCAACGACCCCCATATGGAGCGCCGCGCCGCGGGTGAGGACTCGCGCGAAGCGCTGCGCGGAACCGCGGAGCGCCTCTACGCGCAGCTGGTGATCGCCGCCAACAACCCCGACCTTCCCCCTTCCTGGACGCCGCGCCGCTTTGCCCGCTACCTCGGCTGGGCCTGGCTGGTCGAGGGCGCTGCCCAGTACTTCGCCCGTCAGGTCGGCCTCTACCGGGCCGCCGTGATCCGCCGCCTGCGGGAGAGCGCCAGGCCCTCCTTTCCCCCGTCGCGTCGCGACGCGGTGATCCTCGGCGGCACGATCTTCGACCTACTGGAGACCGAGCGCGGACCCGAGGCCTGTGAGCGCCTCGCCCTGCGCATCCTCCCCGGCGGCTCTGGACCGACGCTGGAAGGCGCATTCGACGCCGGGATCGGCGAAATCGAGTCCGCCTGGCGCGACTATCTGCGGGCGATCGCCCGACCCAGCCCCGCCTAACCTGCCCCGAAGTATCAGAGCCAAATCACGATGGTGCCGCCAGTGAGCCGGAGCCCCCGGCGAGCGCCACGACCGCACACTGGGCGTCAGGCAGCGTGCGAGCGGCCGCTGGCCCGAGGATGCGCCGCCACAGGCCCGCCAGGGGTCCCTCGATATAGATCGTGTTGACGAGACTGCTTTTCCCGTCGGCGACCGGTTCGACGAGGTGGCGGTGCCCCATGCGCGCGCCGGGGAGGCGCGACTCGTCGGTGAAGAGCCGGCCCTCCTCGTACTCGACGACGCGGAAGCGGAGCCGCAGGCCGGTGCGAAAGACGATGCACGCGGTGGCACCCAGCGCGAGTGGCCCATCGAGGCGGGCGCGTTTGAGCTCCGCGTTCCAGTCCGGCCACGACTCAGCGTCGGCGTAGGCGCGATCCCAGACGGCGGATGCCGCCACATCCGCCTCGATCGCGCTACTCGTCTCCCACCGACTCATTGGCTTTCCTGGCGACCGTCGCCGCGCCCCTCGTTGGTCTCGGAGCGAGCCTTGCCGCTCCCTCACCGGTCTCAAAGCGATCCTCGCCGGTCCAGTAGTCGACGCCATCGGCCTTGCGGAAGAATCCGCGCAGGCCGCCGCCCCGGGGGAGCCTCTCCCCCACGCCAATCTTTTCCGAATCGGGGTAGACGACCACGTCCGGACGACCGTTGCTGGAGATCGCCAAGAAGGTCGCCGTTTCCTTGGTTCGGTTGAGAATCTGGTGCGCGCCTTCCTCGCCGAGCGGGAATCTCAGCGCCTCGCCCTCGTCCAGCTCGCGGACCCCGTCGGGCGTCCGCAGGCTGGGACGGCCGGAGAGGACGATCACCAGCTCCTCGTCGGCGTAGTGGAAGTGGTACGGGTACGCCGCCTCGCCCGGCGGCAGCTCCCAGAGGCTGGCGCCGATCAGCTCGCTGCCGAGCTCGTAGCCAATTCGGGCGCGGCGGGCGCGGAACCCCGGCGGGCGCTCGCCATCCTCGAAGTCGGGTTTGAAGACGTTCGGCATGGCGCGAGTCTAGGGGGCGGTGCGGCCCCGATCCTCGCCATCCCACACCTCGCCTTCCTGCGCCCGCTCAAAGCCGACCCAGAGGGAATTCATGGCGGTCGCAACGACGCGCTCGCGGGGCACCTCCGGATGTTCGGACCACCAGACGGCGAGGCCCTGGAGGACACCACGGAGGACGACCCAGACCATTTCGATCCCCTCTCCGCTGACCGAGCCGGCGACGTTCGCGGCGCCGGGCTCGGCGGCGAACAGCGGCAGGATCGCCTCGCGGCTCCGCGCGGCGACCTCGGCGTGGACGGCTTCGATCTCGGGGTCGGTGCTGTAGCGGAAGAGGACGCGTCCTGCGAAGGGGTGCGCTTCGACGTAGGCAAACCAGGCATTGAAGGACTTGGCGACGCGCTGCTGTGGTGGATCGTCACCGACGAAGTTTTCGCGCCAGACCTCGCGCAACTCGGCGAAGTGCATCTCGAGCAGCTCCTGGTAGAGCTCGCGCTTGGACGCGAAGTGTTCGTAGACGACCGGCGGCGTCACCCCCGAGCCACGGGCGATCTCCTCGATCGAGGCTCCGCGGTAGCCCCGCTCGGCGAAGAGCGCCGCCGCCGCGCCGAGGATCACCTCGCGACGGGCGGAGGCCGTCATCCTTCTGCGCTGCGCCTTCTTCGGGGGCCTCGTTGACAACTTAGTCTCCCCTAGGTACCGTTTTGCCACTTCCTAGTTGTCCCTAGGTTAGTCAACGAGCAGGAAGGAGTGCCACCGTGATCGTCTCCGTCCACCTCGCCGACGTCGGTTTACTGCAAACGCAGCGGCTGCTATTCCAGCGACTCGACCCGACCGCGATCCCCGGCATGACCTACGCGGAACCGGCGTTCACCGCGCCGCTGGGCCGCCGTTTTCCTCGCCCGCACCCGAGCCGGATCGCGCTGATCGCCGCCTGGGACGATGACGCCGCGCTTGACCGCTTCCTCGCCGGCCACCCTCTCGCCGAAAGGATGGCGAGCGGGTGGCACGTGCGCCTCGAGCCACGACGCTGCTTCGGATCCTGGTCGGGCATGCCCGACCTGCCGGCCAAGGAGCTGCCGGTCGACGATGACGAGCCGGTGGCCGCGCTGACCCTCGGCCGGCTGCGAGTCCTCCGCACTCGGCCGTTCCTGAAGAGCGGCGCACCCGCCGAACGCGACGCGGTCGGCAATCCGGCCGTAATCGCCTCCACCGGTCTTGCCCGACTCGCTCGGCCCCGTCTGGTGTCCACCTTCTCGATCTGGCGCAGCGCCGCCGCGATGCGCGAGTACGCCTTCGACAAGGACGGCCCCCACCAGGCCGCGGTGCGAGCCGACCGGGCGAGACCCTTCCACCACGAATCCGCATTCGTCCGCTTCCGCCCCTACGCCTCCCAGGGCGCCTGGGACGGTCGCGATCCGCTGGCGACGATCTAATCGGTCCCGGGCGTCCCCTCGAGCACTTCTCGCGCCCGCTCGGCGAGCTCATCAGCGACGAGGACTTCCCGCGGGCCGGCGGCGAGGAAGTCGGGGACGTCGAACCCCGCGGCACGCCTCAGCATGCTTGGAATTCCATGCTCAGAGAGCAAGCCCTGGATCATTTCCGCCTCCGCCTGTTGCTGGGCGTAGCCGACCTTGACCAGCTTGCCGCTACTCGACGACAAGCTCCGCCTCGGCGATCTCGCCGTCGCGAATCCAGAAGCCCTTCAAATCCGGCGCATCCGGGTCGGCCAGCGAGGCAATCAGGTAGACGGCGTCGGGCCAGCCAGCCAGGTTGA
The DNA here is from genome assembly GCA_044867645.1 of Solirubrobacterales bacterium. GTDB lineage: Bacteria > Actinomycetota > Thermoleophilia > Solirubrobacterales > 70-9 > VRUE01. The sequence continues at coordinate 121,837 of JBIOVI010000041.1, forward strand.
CGTCGGTCTGTGAGGGATAGGCGGCGCTCTTGGTGTGCGAGTGGTAGATCCCGACCAGCTCCTCCCCCGCCTCTTCGATGGTCTTCATCAGCCGAAACTGCTCCTTGGCGTCGATCGAGTAGCGCAGCGGGCTCCCCTCGGCGTTCTCCGCCCGGTAGACCGTCTGCGCCACCCCATCGGCGCCTCCAACCATCCCGCAACACTCGTTCGGCAGATCGACACGAGCGTGAGCAATGACCTCGTCGACTAGTCGCTGAGAGATTCTCATTGGCCGGTGGTGAGGTGCGTGGCCGCGCCACACATGTCCTCGGTTACCACCAAACGGTCGAGTCCAGGTTTTCGATCTCGTCGACGGGCTTGGTGTAGACGCCGGAGGAGAGGTACTTCCAGCCATCGTCGGGGATCAGGAAGACGACGTTGCCGCCATCCAGCTCCTCGGCGATACGGACCGCGATGCGAGCGATCGCGCCGGAGGAGACGCCGGCGAAGATGCCCTCCTCGTCGAGCAGCTTGCGGGTCCAGACGATCGCGTCGCGATTGGAGACCATGATCTTGCGGTCGAGCAGGGAGATGTCGATGATCGGCGGGATGAAGCCATCGTCGAGCGAGCGCAGCCCGTCGACCAGCTCTCCCTGCATCGGCTCGGCGGCGACGATCAGCGTCTCGGGGTCGTGCTCCTTGAGTCGCCGCCCGTTGCCCATCAGGGTGCCACCGGTGCCGAGGCCGCCGACAAAAGCGGTCACCTCCTCGAGCTCTTCGAGGATCTCTACCGCGGTGCCGTTGTAATGGGCAAGCGGATTCGCCTCATTGCCGTACTGGTAGGGCATGTAGTAGGCGGGGTCCTCGGCCATCTCCAGCGCCACCTCGACCGCCCCGTTGGAGCCCTTGGCGCCCTCCGAGTAGACGATCTCCGCCCCGTACATCTCGAGTAGCTCGGTCCGCTCGGCGGTGACGTTGTCGGGCATCACGACCTTCAGCGGGTAGCCCTTGCGGCGGCAGATCATCGCCAATGAGATGCCGGTGTTGCCGGAGGTTGGCTCGAGGATCGTCTGCCCCGGCTCGATCGCCCCCTCGGCCTCGGCCGACTCGATCATCGACTTGGCGACCCGGTCCTTGACCGAACCGGTCGGGTTACGGCCCTCCAGCTTGGCGTAGATCCGCACCTCGGGCTTGGGAGAGAGACGCGGCAACTCGACCAGTGGCGTGTTGCCGATCGACTCGACGACGTCGCCGAAGCGGCCCCCGCAGGGTCGGTTTAGAAGCTCGTCGTGAGGCATCTCGGTCTCCCGTTACTTCAAAAAGTATAGCCAGGGGGAGGCGAGCAACCGAGGGCGCCGCAGAAGCGCTGACTATCGCCGTCTCAACCGCCGGCCATGGCGGGCATGATGATCACCGTGTCGCCCTCGGCGACGCTGGTCTCGAGACCGTCCAGCACCCGCACGTCCTCGTCGTTGAGGTAGACGTTGACGTAACGGTTGAGGTCGCCGTCGGGGCCGAAGAGCTGCGACTCGGTGTCGGGATGCGCCGCGGTCAGCGCCCGCAGCACCTCGCCGACGTTGGAGCCGTCGGCCTCGACCTCAGGCAGGCCCCCGGTCTGGGCGCGCAGCACCGGAGGGATGCGGACGGTTGCCATGACGCGATCCTATTGAAGGAAGCTCGGGACGGCCTCAGCCGGCGCAGAAGAGCTCGTAGTCGGGGAACTTGCCGAGGTCCTCGTCGGCGATCTCGGGCGCATTCGGGCCGCAGATCGGGCAATCGGGGTCGCGGCGCACCTTCAGCTCGGTGAACCTGGTGCTGAGCGCCTCGAAGAGGAGCAGGCGGCCGATCAGCGGCTCGCCGATCCCCAGCACCAGCTTCAGCACCTCGTTGGCCTGCAGCAGGCCCATCGTCCCGGCCATCACGCCGAGCACCCCGTTGGCCGAGCAGCTCGGCGCCAGCTCGGCCGGCGGCGGGGTCGGGTAAAGGCAGCGGTAGCAGGGCCCCTCGAAGGGGACGAAGGTCGAGATCTGACCGTCGAAGCTGAGGATCGAGGCTGAGACGACCGGCTTGCGCAGCCGCACCGAGGCATCGTTGAGCAGGTAGCGGGTCGGGAAGTTGTCGGCGCCGTCGACGATCACGTCGTACTCGCTGAGGATCTCGACGATGTTGGAGGCGTCGAGGCGAAGGCGGTGCTCGACCACGTTCACGTCGGGGTTGAGCGCCTCGATCGTCAACCGCGCCGACTCGGTCTTGGGCACGCCGATCCGCTCGGTGTTGTGGATCACCTGGCGCTGCAGGTTGGAGGCGTCGACGACGTCGTCGTCGACCAGGCCGAGCGTGCCGATCCCAGCCGCGGCCAGGTAGAGCGCGGTCGGCGCCCCGAGCCCGCCGGCGCCGACCAGCAGCACCTTCGCGTTCAGCATCTTCAGCTGGCCGTCGACCCCGACCTCGGGCAGCAGCGTGTGACGCGAGTAGCGGTCGCGCTGCTCGGGGGTCATCCCGGTCGCGGCGACCACCGGCAGTCCCTGCTCCTGCCAGGCGAGGATCCCCCCCGCCACCGAGGCGACGTCCTCGTAGCCGAGCGCCTGCAGCTGCTCGGCCGCCTTGTAGGAGCGGTTGCCGCTGCGGCAGTAGAGGATCGTGCGGGCAGACTTGTCGGGCGCGGCAGCGGCGATCTCATCGCCGAGCAGCCCCGGCGGCACCAGCTTGCCGTTCTCGAGGTGGGCCTCCTGGTACTCGTGCGGCTCGCGGGTGTCGATCAGGACGACGTCGCCGCCCTCGATCTCCTCCGCCGCCTCGAAGGGCTCGATCTCCTCGATCTGCTGCTGAGTCTGCGCGCCAGTTGCCATGCGTCTCCTAAAGCTAAGTCAAATACCTTAATTCCGATCCGGCTTTACTTCAAAAAGTATAGCGAGCCTTGCCGGGGCTCGACTCAAGCGGCCGCGTCGGCGATGCGCCTCGTTTCGATTGGGTCGAGGTAAGGGATGAGGAGGTACTGGATCAGCTCGCCTGCGGCCTCGGAGAGCCGCTCGGTGCGGCCGGCGTCGACGTAGCGGGCGACGTGCGCGAGGGCGCCGCCGAGGAGCAGCTCCTCGAGATCGACGGGGAGCTCGGGGCTGTTCGGGCGGCCGGCCCGCAGCGCTTCGGCCAGGCGGACGATGCAGGCCTGGCGGCGACGGCGAGCCGCTGCCCCCGCCTGCAGGGCCTCGACGGCGATCAGGTGCGCGACAGCGGGGTTTGCGGCGAGCAGGCGCAGTGCTTCCGCGGTTCCCGCAAGGACCCGTGTGGCCCATTGCTCCTCCCCGGCGACCGCCCCCTCGACCCGCTCGCAAAGCCACTCGGCGGCGAGGTCATAGGTCGCCAAGAAGCACTCTTCCTTGCTCTCGAACTGTCCGTAGAAGGCCGAGCGAGATACACCGGCCTCCTGCGTGATGTGGCCGATCGTGGTCGCCGGATAGCCGTGTTGAGGTAGGACGCGCAACATCGCCGCGATCAGGCGAAGGCGCTGGTTGCTGGCGACGAAGGAACGCGGCAGGCCGTGACGGCCCGCGGGCAACCGTGACAAGGCCAGCTCCGGCGGCAGAGCTGCGAGAGCGTCGGGCTCGAAGCGCTCCGGCTCGGCGTCAGCCGGTGGCGACCCGTGCATTGGCCGCCGGGGAGGGTGCGAGCAGGTACCGAAGCAGGAGGTCGTGATCCTCTCCCAGGCGCTGCGCTTCGCCTGCGAGCACGCGCCCCGACAGGTGAGATGCCAGCCCCCCGGCGAGCAGCCGCAGTGTCTCCTCCGGCACGGGCTCGCCACCGCGAAGCTCGGCCGGTGGGCGCAGGGCTTCGGCAAGGCGGACCAGCGAGCGCTCGTGCTCCATCCGGGCGGGACGGGCGGCGGCCAGCGACTCGACCAGCAGCAGATGGGCGAATGGCGGATCGGCGGCGAGGAAGTCGAGGCCGGCGCGCAGCCCAGCGGAGACGCGGGCGTCCCAGCCGCTCTCAGGCTGGGTGGCCGCCTCGACGGCAGTGGCGAGGCGCTCCACCCCGTCCTCGTAGGCGGCGGCGAAGCAGATCTCCTTGCCTTTGAAGTGCTCGTAGAAGGTCGCGCGGGAGAGACCGGCGAGTTCGACGATGTCGGTGACCTTCGTGTCCTCGTAGCCGTGGTAAGCGAGGGCGACAGCCAGACCGTCAAAGATGCGGCGACGCTGATTGGCAATCACCTCAGCTCGGGAGAGGCCTGAACGAGGCGGAATGCGGTCCACCTCGGGCGGCACCGCCCCCGGCCGGCGACGCGAGCCGCGGGGTTCGCGTGTCGCCATACCAGCTCCGTTCTCAGTAGAAGACACCGCCCAATACAAACACGTCAGTTCACATTTGTCAAGATACGCACATGGTATCGATGACTAGCTGGAGCTGATGCAACCTATGGCTTGTGGCGGTTCTTCCCCCCGCAGCTCGGCTTCACCACCGGCTTGAAGTTATAGGCCCTGCCATTTTGCCCGGTGAAGTTGGCAATCGCCCTGTTCTTGCCGGCGCAGAGGTTTCTGCTGTTGACAACGAGTCCCTTTTTGCCACCCTGCATCGTCAGGATGAACCTCGTCACTGGTGCATCTGGGACGCTTTCAAAGGAGCTTCTAATGCCGCCTTTGAATGAGTCGATGCGGCCGACGATGTCGACGTCGACCAAGCCGTGGAGAGCCGCGACGAGATCGGGCAGTTTGTGATTTGAGGATCTCAGGTAGACCGGGCCCTCGACCGGCTCATCGAGCAATGGCGTAAATGCCCTGGCATAGCCATACTGAGCCGCTTTGGGACAACCGCCGCCAGCCCCTCCGTTTGCCGCGTACTGGACCCGGGTGCAGATCGTTCTGATGTGGGCCTGATCGAGGAAGGCGGAGCTCGGCAGAGTGACGACTGCTTTGCCGATGTTGGCATCAGCTGGTCTTGCGTTGACAACCGCTTTCAAGGCAGGGTGATCGCCTCGCTTCGTCCCTCCGTTCAGCTTCAAGCTGAGCTTCGGTTTGAAGCCAAGGTTTGCGCAATCCGCGGCCTGGTAGCGGGTCGAGAGACCTGCCGGGACATCATCTGCTGGATCGAAGATATTCAGGAAGGCGCCGAAGAGAGTCGCTTTGGCGCTACTCGGTTCGCATGAAGTCGGATTGATGATGAAGTTGGGTTTGTCGACGTAGACGCGTAGGTCGCGGACCTTCAAGACGATCCCTTTGAGGATGTGGGGGATCGGGTCTGATGCCGCTCCGTCGACTTCGACTTCGGCGGTCTCCGGGTTCAGGGTCAATGCCTCCCTGACGACGACGGTTCCGGCGTCGAAGGGGCCGGCCAGGCCTGGGGTGATCGAAACCACAGAGAGTGGATCGCCGTGATAGGGACCTCCCAGGTAGAGCTGGCCGGGGACATAAGTGAGCGAGTCCCCCACCCCAGCTCCTGCGAAGGTGCGGCCGATCTGAGAGTTAGCAGGGCAAGACGGATTTGCCTTCTCTTGGCGACCGGTCTTGGTCTTCGCTGCGGCAATCGCGGCGTCAGAGCATTTGCTCACGCCTGCCAATTTGCCAAGCACCCCCGGCGGCAGGATCGAGGAGAACTTGGTCATGTCCTGCTCTCCGTCTTGCCTTATCAAGCGCATGTTAAAGGGCGAGTAGGCCTTGGCGTTGTTGTTAACCGATCCCGCCTGGAAGAAAGGCTGGAAGGGAGGAACCCCTCCCGGAGGACAGGGCACTCCGTTGACGCCTTTGGTGATTTCGAAGTCAGAAGTGACGATTCTCGGGCTGGTTGGATCGGAGTAGGGATAGAACATGCCCACGGTCGTGTATTTGCCACAGGCCGGCGGGCTGATCAGCGCCGCCCTCGCCCCTTCCTTGAAGTGGAAGTTGAAATGGCTGAAGGGAAGCTGGGGGACGTCGTCGACGGTGGCCCTCAGCTGCCCAGTGACCGGATCTGCTTCGACCTTCATCTGCTGCTTGACCAGGATGCCGCGCAGAGCGTTCCTCAGCACCAGGTAGAGCGCGATGTCCGAGTCGAACGGGTTCTCCGCACCGGGTTCAGTGGTAGTCGGGTCGTCCTGCTGGGCGAGATAGACGAAGCCGTCAATCCCCTCCTCGAGCAATGGCGTGGTCAGGTGAAGGGTGCCGACCTTCGAGTCGGCGGGACAGCCTTCACCGTCGACCGAAAAGGTCTTCTCCTTGGCGTACTGCGTCGGGGTGCAGAAGCCGAGACCTTCCCCCACCGAGGGGTTGATCGTCACTCCCTCGGGCAACGTAACCACAGCTTTCTTCGTCGTCGATTCGGCCAGGGCGTTCCTGTTGTTCCAGCCATCGTTGACGAAGTCGAGGTTGAAGTCAACTCCCATCCCGGTCTCGGCTTTTTCGGTCGAGAGCACGGTTTCGTTTGCGGGGTTGTAGGAGAGCTTGTCGCAGCCAGTGACTCCCACCGGGTTGCCATTGGCGTCCTCGGTCTGAACGCTCGCCGAGACGAAGCTGCCCGGGTTCTCCCAGGAGCTGGCGCTGATCGAGGTCGTCAGCGGCCCCGAGCAGGCGCTCGGCATCGTGAACAGCGGCGTGTCGTTGGGCGCCGCGGGGCAGGAGTTGGAAAAAATAGGGTTATCTCTATGCCCGCAGCGCCTGAAATCATGGCTCGGATCGGAGGGGTTGCCCCAAAGATCGATAGAGACGCCCGAGAACTGACCGAACTGGGGGATGTCCAGGGTGTCGGAGCTGAGTCCGTAGTCGCCGTCTGAGCGCACCTTGCCGAGCAGGTGGACGAAGATGCCGAGATGGCCCGCGTCAAAGGCGAACTCGGCGGGACGGCCCGCCGAGGGCACCATGTTGTAGAGGGGTTCTGAGAGCCCCGGCTCGGCGATGCCGTAGATGCCAATCGTAGTGTGGACGGTGCCCATGATCGCGTCGTTAGGGCAGGTGCCGGTCTCCAGTTGGGTCTCGGTGCAGCGCACGGTGGTCGCGCGGGGGTTGAGGACGAGACCCTCTGGGAGGTCGGCGAAGATATTCCGCGGGCTCCCGGCGAGGGGAAGTGGATAGGCGGGAAGCAGAGGGGGATTGGTGTTGAACTGTGCCCCGATTTGCATCTGGTAGGGATGGGAGCCAGCGCGGACCTCCTCGGCAGCGCCGGCGTCGAGCAACGCGTTGCTGAAGGCCTGGATGCCAAAGAGCGCAGGTTCGGAGCTGACCTGGGTCTGCACGCCGGTCGAAGCACCGGGGGCGTTGCCGCCGGTGATGGTCACTTGGTTGGTGACTATTGCCGGGACATCGGCGTCGACGTTGACCGGGAGGAGGACGAACAGCCTCTGACCGGGATGGGTGACGGTATCGAAAGTGCAGCGGACGGGTGGGCCCGCTTCGCAGGGATAGGAGGTTCCAGAGGCGTCCTCGAGAGCTTCAAGCGTATGAAAATGAGCCGAGGGGTGTTCGTTGACCGTCAGGCCGGGCGGCAGGTAGTCAGTGATCGTGAACGAGCCGAGGGCGTCTTTGGAGCCGATATTGGTCGCCTGGATGACATAGATGCCCCTGCCAGTGGTGTCACCGGGGACGAAGTTGGTCGGTGAGTAAACAGAGGCGGAGATCGCCCAAGCCGGTCCCGGCGCCGCTGCTCCTGCGGTGGCCGGCAGGCACAACACGGGGAGCGCAAGCAGGGCAAGAGTGATTAGAACCCGCTTTGCCGAAATCACTTCGAACCTCCCCGGTTGTTGTGGCGTTTGTGCTGTTTGGCTTTGTGCGCTTTTTGGCAGCGGACCTTGCCGGCACGGCGTACCTTGCGCTTGCCTTTCGGGCATCTGCGAGCCGAGGAACCTTTTCCTTCGCGGAGGTTGCCAGCGCCCGAGAAGGAGGCGCTGGAGAGCGTCGGGTCAGGCGGCGGGGCGGGGTTTGCCTGACAAGCGGTGCTCGAGCAGGTCGGCGGCGCCAGCTCGTGCTGGGCAGCAAGTCCACCGCCCACGGCGGCGTCATAGACGTCGGTGAGCTGGTCGCCATCGCCTGGCACGAGCGGCTGATCGGTGAAGAAGAAGACGTGATCGCCATTGGCCGAGGCGTCGGCGAAGCGAGAGACAGCGGGGCTGGTGCCGCTCGAGATCAGATACAGACAGCCCCCGTTTTGGCTTTCCGATTCGCAGGAGCCCGAGCCCTTCGCCTCCCACTCATAGACGTCGTTAACGCCGTTGGTGTCGCTTGGCAACAGCGGGTCGCGGCTCTCGAAGAAGAAGCGGTCTCCGTCGACGGAGAGGTTGCGGGGAATGATCGTGGCGTTGGGCGAGTCTTGGACAAGAATGCCGGGGCCAGAGGGAGCCGCGCTCCCCAGGCTGATGCCTCCGCTGGGAGGAGTACCGCTAGGCGTACAGGTGACGCAGTTCAGCTCTCCGTCACTCGGGCTGTAGCGGTAGAACTGGGTGCAAGGTCCCTGGCAGAGGAAACTGCTGCCATGGTCGTGACCCGAGAGGTCGACGAGGCGTTTGGAGGAGAAGACGAGGGTCCCATCGTCGGCGACGCGGGAAGGCCTTTGAGAAGAAAACCTCCAGTTTCCCATGTCCTCCCGAGGATGGAGCTGAGCGATAAATTCAGTGGTTCCATCGTGGCTTACGTAGAGGTTGGTACTTTCGAGGCGAATGTTGTTGTTTTCCGTCAGTTCTGCTCCACCGGGCGATGCCCCGGGAGCGAGGACGCCGTTGGCGACGAAGTAGACGTAGGAGCCATCAGGGGTAGCGCCGAGGAGCCCCTGAACGTCGGCGCCCCTGGTGTTTACGGGACTGGAGTCGACGCTGAGGTCTACGAGTTCGCCCGAGCCGTTGTCGTAGCGGTAGAGGTCATTGCTGGTGTCGCGAACATCGGCGCCAGCCCAATAGATGTGGGCACCGTCCACGGCGACGCCCTGTCCGTCGTTGTTTCGTATGAAGTTGTCATCTCGTTCGCTGCCGTCGAGCTTGACCCGCCCGATCCTGGAAGCGACGACAGGGACCCCGGAGTTAAAGATCGTGCTATTCGCCCAGTAGAGATAAGTGCCATCGAGAGCCAGGCCCCTGGGGATGATGAGACTTTTGACGAATTCCTGCTGAGCGCTGCCGCCGGAGATCGTCGCGCGGCCGATCGAATTAACCCCTGAGGCCGGGTTGGTCCAGTAGACAAAGGAGGCGTTGACGGCGACCCCGGAGGGACCGGTCGAGCCTGCGGTTACCGGGATGAAGCTCTGTTCGACTCCGGTGCCGTCAAGGTTGGCGCGGCCGATCGCCCTGGTCGCCGCGGTGGTGCCGGCATTGGCCCAGTAGATGAAGGAGCTGTCGACCGCGATCCCCCGTGGATTTGACGCGCCGGTAATGAAGCTCTGTTCGACTCCGGTGCCGTCGAGGTTGGCGCGGCCGATCGTGCCTTCGCTATTAGTGCCGTTTGCGGCGTTGGTCCAGTAGACGTGGGAGCCATCAACCGCCACGTACTGCGGTTTGCTGGCGCCGGTGATGAAGCTCTGTTCGACTCCGGTGCCGTCGAGGTTGGCACGGCCGATCGTGCCCGTGCTCGTATTCACCCAGTAGATGTGGAAGCCGTTGGCGGCAACGCCGTTGGCGGCGGCCGGAAGCTCAATGAAGCTGTGATTGGGCAAGCTGCCATCGAGATTGGCGCGGCCGATCGCTGGGCCGACCCCGGTTTTGGCGTCGTCGGTCAGCTCCTCGGGGCTGGTGAAGAAAACGTGGGAACCATCAGGAGTGGATTCCCCGAAATTGACCGCTTTAGGACCGAGCGGATCGCTGCCGCCCGGGCCACTGCCGTTGGTCTTCTGCGAGGCAGAGATCTGCCTGGTCCGCGTGCCGTCTTCGCGGACGTAGAGCTGCCCGCTGGCGCGATCGGTGAAGTAGACCTTGGAGCCATCGCGGGAGATCGCGTGGTAGGCGCTGTATCCACCGCCTACGCCTACGTCGATCCCGTTATTCCCCGCGAAGGCGCCTTGCGGTGCCGGCACGCAGGCAGGACCCCCGGCGTCGTCGCAGCTTGTCGCCGACGCGACCGGGATGCGCCCAGGAAGGGTGAGGGCGCCGTGGTTTAGGTCATAGAGGTTGGATTGTTTTGTGGCGGCGTCCGGAAGGAGGGGAGCGTAGGTTTCGAAGGTGAGATGGGAGGTGTCGGCGGCATAGCCTCCGAGTTCTGCGCTGTATTTCCCAGTGGCCGGCCGGGGCGCGGTGAAAAGAGACTCGTAAGCGGCGGTAGCGCTGTCGCGCAGGAAGAAGGAGAGACCCGCAGGCACTTCACCTCCGACGAAGGTCGTGGTGAGGTCGTCACTCCAGCCCACGAGATCCCCTTCCAGCCCGGGCTCGAGCAAGAGCATAAGCCCGTCACTGCTCCAGCCGCTCGGGCCGCGAGAGGCCATAAAAGGAGCGAGCGTGGAGCTGCCGCCGCCGGTGGTCGCCAGGCCGCCACGCAGGTAAAAGGTGACGCGGTCGCCGGTGACCGAGGCCTGGACTTCGTAGGCCAAACCCTGGACGTTGGCGCCGTGCTTGTCGACAGGGCTCACCTGCTCATAAGCGCGGCAGTCAGATAGACGGCTGCCGAAGCCGGTGCGGAACTGATCGTTGGGGCAGGAGCCAAAGCCAGGGGTGGTCGTGAAGGTGGCGAAGCTCGCATCAGCCCCTTCTGCTTTGCCGACGAGGCTGGTGGCGACGAAGCGGAAGTGGTAAGCGGTACCGGGGTTCAGCCCGCCAATGTGGACGCTGACGTTGTGGTTGCTGTTGTCGGTGGAAAAGCCGATCGGGACGCTCTCGGCGCTGCTCTGTCCGTAGGAGGCAGTGGTCCCGTACTCGACGTGGTAGGTCGTCTTGGCGCCTTTGGGGTTGATCTTGGCGCTCAGCGTCACATCGGTAGTACCGATCGCTTCGGCCGTCTGTTCGCTGATCGCGGGAAGGCCGATCGCGGTGGTGAGGGTGCGATCGTTGCCGTTGGCGGTGCCTTCGGCGCTCGCAGCAACTAGACGGAAGCGGTAGGTCGTGCTGGCGCTGAGGCCGCTGATTTCGGCTTTAACCGCCTGGGGGTTGGAGTCAGGCGGGATCGAAGCAGCGACTGGAGCGCAAGGGACGCTGCCGCCGGAGCTAAGGTCGCTGTAGCCGGTGCTTTTGAAAGCCGCTTCGGTGACGTACTCGAAGTGGCAATCGGTCAGCGGTTTGCCTTCGGGATTGACCGTGCCGTTAAGGGTGGCGAAGGTATTGCCGAGTTTATCTGCGTCTTCGGTCGTAACACTCGGCAGCGGAACCGGCGATCCGAAGACCTGGATCTTGCCGTGAGCTGCGTCGGAGAGGTAAACGCGATCGGCTGCTTCATCGATCGCGATACCGGTGTACTGAGCACCAGAGACGCCGGCGCCGAATTCATAGACAGCGTTACCGCCGGAGTCATAGACCGAGACGCGGTTGGTGTGGACGATGTAGAGGTCGTCGTTCGAGCGATCGACTGCGATCGGGTCGGCTCTGGATTCACCGGCAAGGGAGTCGACTTTGATCGCCGTCGTGTAGGCGCTGAGGGCGGTGTATTTCCAGGTTGCGCCTTCGAAGTAGGAGACGTAGAGGTTGGCGTCGGAATCAAGGGCGACGTGGCCGGGGAAGCCCTGGTTGGCGTTAACCGAGCCGATCGGGTTGCCAGCGGAATCGTACTCCTTGACCGCTTCGGCGAGGAGGTCGCCGACCCAGATGTTGCCGGAGGAATCGACCGTGACGCCGCCGGGGAAGACGAGACCCGCCAGCGGGAAGTTGCCACCAAGGAGGGTGCCCGTAGCGTCAAAGCCAGAGACCGTGGCGGCTTCGGTCGAAGCGTAATAGATGTTGTGGGAGGCGCTGTCGATCGCGAGGTCTGGGCTGAGACCACCTTCTGCGACCGAGAGGGGAAAGTTGCCGCCTAGAGGCGTATGGGCGCCAGGGGTGGAGGCGTCAAAGGCGTGGACTTCGTGGGAGAGAGCATCTAAGGCGCCGAGGTGCTTATTGCCCTGATCGAAGGCAAGGGCGTTGGGGGATTCAAAGGAAGTGACACCAGTGCCGTCGGGACCGAAGGATTCGACCGGCAGACGGGTTTCGGCGGCGAGGGCGGCGCCCGGAAGGAGGCAGACGACTGCGCAAAGGCAAATGAGCAGGGAGGCGATGAGGGCACCAGGGCGTCGCGACCGGAGACTCCTGCCTCCGCCCGAGTTCGATCCCGCGGTCGATGCCTTCGCGTGGCTTCTCACGTAGCTCTCTCCTTGTCCCTGAGCCCTCTGCCGGCCGCTTCCCTTGGCGGCCCTCTTGGCGCTCGGTTGTCCCTGTTCCCGTTTGGGGTACTGCGTTGGCTATACCGTCTTCGTTCCTGAATGAAGACGTGGCCGCATGTAAACACGCTGGCGTGATGTTGTCAAGATACGCACATGGTATTGTTAAAGCGTATGCTTGATTTGCAGGGAGATTTCAGGGCGGGTAACAGCTGCAAAACCCGCGGGTTCCCAGATAAACAGGTGTTCGGGCTCGGTACGCGCGGGGCTTCGGCGGACTAGGCGCTGGCCTGTTTGCGCCGCGCCTCAAGGGGCTCAGACGCCGCTTGCTCGTCGCGCTCGAAGGCGACGAGCTTGCCCTCTTTGGGGCCGGGCTCGCCGAGACGGTAGAAGGCAAGCACGTACTCGACCAGCGGCGGCGCCAGCTCGCGCAGGCTCTTCGCGCGCCCGTTGAGCACCTCGCTGGCGACCCGCGAGGCGATGCCGCCGACGATCACACCCTCGACCTCAGGTGCAGGTATCGATTGGGGTGGCAGCTCCGGGGCAGCGAAGCGCAGCAGCTTGCCGTAGCGAGCCAGCCACTCGTGGTATCGGCGCGCGATCTCCTCCCCAGCCGATGGCGCCTCGACGAAGAGCAGGCGCGCTACCTCCGGCTCGTCGGCAAGGGCCTCGAGACCCGCCACCAGCGAGCGCTCCACCCGCGCTTCGATCGTCGCACCCGCCTCGCAAGGCTGGGCGAGGACGTCGAAAAGCCGCTCGTGACCGAGATCGTGGGCGGTGGCGAAGCACTCCTGCTTGTCGGCGAAGCTCTTGTAGAAGGCGTTGCGCGAGACGGCGGCCGCCTTGACGATGTCGGCGACCGACATCGCTTCGTAGCCGCGCTCGGCGACCACGCCCGGAACCGCCGCAAGCAGCCGCTCGCGCTGGTCGCGCAGCACCTCCTCGGGCGCCAGCGCATGCCTCCCGCGCGGGAGGCGGCGCGGCGCGGCGGATTTGGAGCTGGCGCGTGCCTTGGCCATGATTCGCGAACGGACCTATCCGTTACACGTACAGGGTAGTTCTTAAATACTTCCCGGTCAACGGCCGCATCGACAAGCGCGGTCCTCGCAGGGAACCGAGCTCAGTCCTCGTCGAGGCTCGGAATCGGGTCGATCGGGAGCTCGCCATTGACCAGCTCCAGCTTTTCGAGATCGACCCGGTCCTGCCCGCGACCCGCAAGCCGCTTAAAGCCGACGAGACTGCGCAGCGAGGCGACGCGAAAGGGCCTATCGCGCCAGGTGCCCTCGATGGCACGGGAAGCAACGGTCTCGTAGTCGAGCGGGGGAAGGCCGCCACGCATGATGTCGATCACGCCATGACGGCTGTCGACGCGCAGGTGGTGCGCACCCTCTACCTCTTCGGCACTCAGCACTTTTCCGTCGCTGAAGCGAGTGGCTCCGATTCGCTCGAAGAAACGGAGAATCGCGTCATCTGCTTCGGGACCGTCGGGCACAAGGAGGTCCGAGTCCTTGGTTGCACGAAAGTAGCCGTGGGCGATCACGGCAAAACCTCCAATGACGACATGCTCCAAACCGCTGGCGGTGGCGTCAGCGACGACGCCGGAGAGATCAGGCCCGCGGATCTCGCTGGTGGCCATGACCGGAGGCGTGGACGGCGTTGTAGAACTCGAATGCCTGATCGCAGAGCTTCTGGCCAAACTCCAATCGCTCGGAGACCGAAAGGGTCAGGGCGAACTCGGCTTCCTGTCGCTCCTCTTCGCGATTGACCTCGGCCCACTCGGCCTCGTAGCCGGGGGCTGGACGGGGACCCTTCCTAGACGTGGAAGCCATACATCAATGGTACGCCGCCGTCACGATGTCAGCCCAGGCTGGGGCGCATCTGGCGCAGCCGCTTCACCCGCTCCTCGATCGGCGGGTGGGTCGAAAAGAGGCCAGCGATCCCCTTGCCCGAGAAGGGCTTGACGATGTAGAGGGGCTCGGCCGCCTGGTTGACCCGCATTGGGATCGCCTGCGCTCCCTGCTCGAGGCGCAGCAGGGCGCTGGCCAGCGACTCCGGATTGCCGCAGATCGCGGCGCCGCCCGCATCGGCCGCGTACTCGCGCTGGCGCGAGATCGAGAGCTGGATGATCGTCGCCGCGATCGGCGCCAGCAGGACCAGCGCCAGCGAGGCGACCAGGCTGAGCGGCGACTCGTCGTCGCCGCCGAACCACATCATCATGTAGGCGAGATAGGTGATCGCGGCACCGATCGCCGAGGCGACCGACTGGATCAGGATGTCGCGGTGCTGGATGTGAGCGAGCTCGTGGGCGAGGACGCCGCGCAGCTCGTCCTCGGAGAGCAGTTTGGTGATCCCCTGCGTGACCGCCACCGCGGCGTGCTTCGGGTTGCGGCCGGTGGCGAAGGCGTTGGGCTGCTCCTGGGGGATCATGTAGAGACGCGGCATCGGCAGGCCGGCGCGCGTCGTCAGTTCGCGCACGATCTGGTAGAGCCGCGGCGCCTCGGACTCCTCGATCGGCTTGGCGCCGCTCATTTTCAGCGCCAATTTGTCGCTGAAGAAGTAGGAGCCCAGGTTGATCAGGAGGGCGATGCCGAGGAAGAGACCGGCGGTCGAGGGGCCGCCAATCAGCGCGCCGATGACGACGAGCAGGCCGGAGAGGCTGGCCAGCAGGATCGTCGTGCGGAGGGTGGCTCCCCAGGTGGATTGCTTGGTGGTGGTCATCGCGTTAGCTCCTCGGGTCTGTTGGCGAAGATCGTGCTGCTACCGCAGTATTGCGCCGAGGTCGGGATCCGGCCATAGGGGCCAACCCCTATTCACCTGCGCCAGGCTGCCCAGGGACGCGTCGGGAGCGATGCCAACCACGCCTGGGTCTTGACTCCCGACACGTCTGCGTAGGCTAGGTCCGTCGTGGCGCCGAGGAATTCCAGATGACGACCGTGGTTATCGTCGTGCTCGCCGCCGCAGCCGCGGCGCTCGCCGTCAGCCTCTTCGTCCAACGACGCCGTTTCGCCCCGCTGGAGAACCTGATCGAGGAGATGGAGAAGGTCGACCTGAGCCGGCCTGGACCCCTTCTGCCCGACTCGATCGACGGGGTCGGCGAGACCGAGGAGGTCGAGCGGATCGAGCTGGCCTTTCTGCGGATGATGCGACGCCTCGAGGCGGAGCGACTGCGCGCCGGCAGCGCCGCTCTGCGAGCTCAGGAGGAGGAGCGGGCCCGGGTCGCAAGAGACCTCCACGACGAGGTCAACCAATCGCTGACCGGACTGCTGCTACGGCTCGAGGCGATGCGTGAGGCGGCGCCACCCGAGCTGGAGCCGGAGCTTGCCGAGACGCGCTCGCTCGCCAACCAGGCGATGCGCGAGCTGCTCTCGCTCGCCCGGCAGCTGCGGCCGACTGCGCTCGACGACCTCGGCCTCGCCGCCGCGATTGCCGGTCAGGTCGAGGGCGTCGAGCGTTCGGGCCTTGCCGCCGGCCTGGCGATCGAGGGCGACTTCTCCGGCCTCGACGACGACGTGCAGCTGGTCGTCTACCGGGTCGCCCAGGAGGCGTTGACCAACGCCTCTCGCCACAGCGAGGCGCAGCAGATCGCGGTGAGACTGCGCCGCTCCGGAAATGGGGTCGAGCTGGAGGTCGCCGACGACGGCCGAGGCTTCGCCTTCGAGCAGTCCGAGGTAGGTCTCGGGATCGGCGGCATGAGGGAGCGCGCACTGCTGATCGGCGGCGAGCTGACGATCGAGTCGCGACCCAGTCACGGGACCACCGTGCGGCTCTCGGTCCCCGGCTGATCTCATCGGCTGCGGTCGAGGAGCACAGCCAGCGTCTTCGCCACTTGGTCTGACTCCTCGTTGATCTGACGTTCGGACAGTCGGACCACCTCGTAGCCAATGCTCTTGAGATTGAGGTCCCTGCTGCGATCGTCCCGGAAGGCCTCTTCTCCACGGTGGTAGAGGTAGCTGTCGGTTTCGACCACCAACCGGCAGTCGCGCCAGAGGAAGTCGACGAGGTAGGGACCGATGGGAACATTGACTTCAGGCGACGGCAATCGGTGGCCGCGGCACAACTGCAGGAAGTCGAGCTCCAAATCGCTGCGGGTTCGATCGTCCCCCGGTCCGTCACCGATCGCGCGCTGATCGCCGATCGGCAGACCAAGCACGCCCGCCTGCCGGACGGCCCTGCGCAGCTCGTAAGGACGAACGGCGCCGGGCCAGCCCTCCGACGTCGCCCGACGCAGGTTCGCGATCGTCCGCGCCGGTGTCGTGACCGGGATCCCGCGGCGGAGAGTCACATCGGATGGCGCGAGGATGAGCGAGCGATGCACAAGGATGCCGCGGCGTCTTGCCCGCCCGCCGTCGCCACTGACGATGACGTCAGCTGGGTGATCGCCAATCGACAGCAGCCCCCACAGGCAAGCGGCGCTGCGATGACTCACTGCCGCTCCCCAGTAGTCGAGCACAGAATCGCCGGTGCCACTCGGGCCTCCACCGATTGCAAGCACAGCCGCAAGCCAGCGTCCCTGGGCGGAGAGAGCGCCATGGCCGACCGCGTAGACCCCTCGATGGATGCGGTGCAGCCGTCCCGCGAGAACGCGTGCCCGAATCGCGTCTTCACTGATGCCCACCCGCCGCAACTGCGCGGTCGAGACCACCCCACATTGGCGGCCCGCGAGCTCCGCTGCCGGGTCAACTTTGGCCACCCCTCTGGCGACTTTCCCGTCCATATAACGGGTAAGTCGCCAGAGCCCCCCATTCTCCCCTGCCGCAGTTGGGAGACTTGGCTCGATGCGCGTGCTGATCGCAGATGACCATGGGATCGTTCGCTCCGGGCTGCGGCTGCTGCTCGAGCGCCAGCCGGACATCGAGGTGGTCGGCGAGGCGGCGGACGGGGCCGAGGCGCGCGAGCTGGCGATCCGCGAGCGGCCCGAGCTGGCGATCCTCGACGTCAAGATGCCGAAGCTGACGGGGCTGCAGGCCACCCGTGAGATCAAGGCCCAGGCGCCCGAGGTCGCGGTCCTGATCCTCTCGATGCACGACGACGAGCGCTATTTGTTCGAGGCGCTGAAAGCGGGCGCCTCGGGCTACGTGCTCAAGGCCCAGGCCGACACCGACCTGCTCGCAGCGATCCGCGCGGTCGAGCGCGGCGAGCCCTTCCTCACCCCCGAGGCACAGCGCTCGCTGATCAAGGACGTGCTGGAGCGTGGCTCGACCGGCGAGGAGGAGCTGACGCCGCGCGAGGAGGAAATCGTCAAGTTGGTCGCCGAGGCGCACACGACGAAGGAGATCGCGGCAATCCTCCACCTTTCGGAGAAGACCGTCGAGAACCACCGGGCCAACGCGATGCGCAAGCTGGGGATGCGAGACCGGGTCGAGCTGGTTCGTTACGCGATCCGGCGTGGGCTGATCGAGCCGTGAGCCCTGCCGATGCTCGCGGTTTGCTTGACTGAGATTCCAGTCGATGGCTAGCAACGGAGACTTCCGCGAGAAGCGCTGGCTGGCGCTGATCCTTCTCTGCTCGGCGCAGTTCGTCGTCGTGCTCGATGCCTCGATCGTCAACGTCGCGCTGCCGACGATCGGCGACGCGCTCGACTTCTCCCAGCAGAACCTGCCCTGGGTGGTCAACGCCTACGTTCTCACCTTCGGTGGCTTCCTCCTGCTCGGTGGCCGCACCGCCGACCTGCTCGGACGCCGCCGCGTCTTCATGGCCGGTCTGCTGCTGGTCGCGGTCGCCTCGCTGGCCGCGGGCTTCGCCGCTACCGAGGGACAACTGATTGCCGCGCGGGCGGCTCAGGGCCTTGGCGCCGCGATCATCTCGCCGGCGGCGCTCTCGATCGTCACCACGACCTTCAGCGACGGAGCGGAGCGCAACAGAGCGCTCGGCATCTGGGGTGCGGTCGCCGGCTCGGGCGGCGCGGCCGGTGTCCTGCTCGGCGGCATACTCACCGACGGGCTCGGCTGGGAGTGGGTGCTCTGGGTCAACGTGCCGGTCAGCCTGATCGCCTTCGCCCTCTCCCCCAAATTGATCGCCGAAAGCCGCGCCGAGTCGGAGGACCGCGTTTTCGACGTCGCCGGGGCGGTCACCGTCACCGCGGCGCTCTCGGTCCTCGTCTACGCGCTGGTCGACGCCAACGATGCCGGCTGGGGATCGACCCAGACGCTCGGCCTGATCGGGCTCTCTCTCGCACTACTGGCGGCGTTCGTCGCGATCGAGCTACGCACGGCCAAGCCGCTGGTGCCTTTCTCGATCTTCCGCATGCGGACGCTGACCGGGGCCAACGTAGTCGGCCTGCTGGTCGGCGCCTCGCTCTTCTCGATGTTCTTCTTCATCTCTCTCTACATGCAGCAGGTGCTCGGCTACAGCGCGATCCATGCTGGACTCTCCTACCTACCGCTGGCGATCACGATCATGGCCTCGGCCGGCATCGCCTCCCAGTTGGTGACCAAACTCGGCTACAAGCCCGTGCTCGCGGCGGGCTTGCTCTTCATCGTCGTCGGCCTGACCTGGTTCAGCCGCGTCTCGGTCGGCGGCGGCTTCACCACCGACATCCTCGGCCCGTCGCTGTTCGCCGCGGCGGGGCTCGGCTTCGCCTTCGTGACGACGACGATCGCCGCCGTCTCCGGCGTGGAGGAAAGCGAGGCCGGCCTGGCCAGCGGGCTGATCAACACCTCGCAGCAGATCGGCGGCGCGCTCGGGCTGGCGGTGCTCTCCACTTTGGCCACCTCGCGCACCGACGATTTGGTCTCCGGCGGCCCTCCCTCGCTGAGCGCTCTGACCGAGGGCTTCCAGGCGGCCTTCCTCGGCGGCGCCGCGATCGCCGCCCTCGGCTTCGTCCTGACCCTGGTCCTGATCAGCAATCGCGACAGCAGGGCTCATGTCGAACTGGGCGCGGAGGCCATCGACGAGTCCGAGGGCGGGGAGGCGACCGAGGCCGCATCCGCATAACCGACCGCTTCAGTAGGATTTAGAGAGGATGTTGTTCTCGACCAAAGCCGAGTACGGAGTGCGCCTGATGGTCGAGCTGGGGCGTCAGCCCGGCTCCTCCCCGGTCTCGCTCAGCGCCGTCGCTGAGGCGGAGCGCCTGCCGCTCTCCTATCTCGAGCACCTCGTCGCCAAACTGCGCAAGGCTGGGCTGGTCAGCTCGACCCGAGGAGCGCACGGCGGCTACCGGCTCGCCAAGCCCGCCGAGACGATCACCCTCGACGAAGTGGTCGAGGCGTTGGAAGGGCAGATCGCGCCGATGGAGTGCTTTCACGAGACCCCAGAGGGCAAGGTTCTCTGCTCGCACGAGAACGACGGTGACCGTGCATGCGCAACGAAGCTGCTCTGGACCCGTGTCCAGAGCGGCGTCACCAAGGCGCTTGCGGGCACGACCTTGGCCGAGCTGGTCGAGTTCGGCGGCGGCGCGGCCGGCGGCGCGGAGAAGGCGCCGGTTGGCAGCGCCGCTTAACCCCGATCAGGAACCCTCGATCAGGAACCAAACCACACGAACGGAGCGAAATTGGCTGAGCTGGAGATACGCAACCTGCACGTGAGCGTCGAGGACAAGCAGATCCTCCGCGGTCTCGACCTCGACGTCGAGAAGGGCAAGGTCCACGCCCTGATGGGGCCGAACGGCTCCGGCAAGTCGACCCTTGCCAACGCGATCATGGGACACCCGGCGCTCGAGGTGACCGAGGGCTCGATCGTCTTCAAGGGCGAGGACATGACCGAGGCCGACCCCGACGAGCGCTCCCGCGCCGGCCTGTTCATGGCCTTCCAGTACCCGGTGGCGATACCCGGTGTCTCGGTCAGCAAGTACCTGCGGATGATCCTCAACGCCCGCCGCGAGGCGCGCGACGAAGGCGAGATCAAGATCAAAGAGTTCGCCAAGGTCGCCCAAGAGGCGATGGAGCTGGCGAACATCCCGAAAGACTTCTCCAGCCGCTACCTCAACGACGGCTTCTCGGGCGGCGAGAAGAAGCGGATGGAGCTGCTGCAACTGGCGCTGCTGAAGCCCGAGATCGCGGTCCTCGACGAGACCGACTCCGGCCTCGACATCGACGCGCTGCGCACGGTCGCCGACGGGGTCAACACCTTCGCCGGCCCCGAGATGGGCGTCCTGATCATCACCCACTACCAGCGCATCTTGCACATGGTCAAGCCCGACTCCGTCCACGTCATGTTCGAGGGGCGGATCGTCAAAGAGGGCGGCCCGGAGCTGGTCACCCAGCTCGAGGAGAAGGGCTATGGCTGGATCCGCGAGGAGGTAGAGGCGGGCGCTAGCGCCTAGCCTCGCGACGATGGAGCCGACGACGACCAAGCCCGCGGCGTCGGCCTTCCCGATCGAGAAGGTCCGCGCCTCCTTCCCCGCGCTGGAGCGCGAGGTCCACGGGCGTCCGGTCGCCTACCTCGACAGCGGCGCCAGCGCCCAGCGGGTGCTGGCCTCGATCCAGGCGGTCGACCGTTACGAGCGGGCCCACCACTCCAACGTCCATCGCGGCTCCCACACCCTCTCGGCCGAGGCGACGGCGGCCTACGAGGGCGCGCGCGCGACCGTCGCCGACCACCTCGGTGCCGCCGACCGCCGTGAGGTGATCTTCGTTCGCAACGCGACCGAGGCGATCAACCTGGTGGCGCGGGCCTGGGGCGACGCCAACCTCGGTGCGGGCGACCGCATCGTCCTCACCGAGATGGAGCACCACTCGAACATCGTCCCCTGGCAGCAACTGGCCGAGCGGGTCGGCGCTGAGGTCGACTGGGTGCCGGTTGGCGACGACGGGCTGCTCGATCTCGACGCCTACGCGGCGTTGCTGGAGAAAGGCCCAAAGCTGGTCGCCGTCACCCACGTCTCCAACGTGCTCGGGACCGAGAACCCGATCGCCGAGATCGCCCGCCTCGCGCACGAGGCCGGCGCCCTGGTGCTGGCCGACGGCGCCCAGGCTGCGCCGAAGCAACCGCTCGATATGGCCGAGCTGGGAGTCGACTTCTACGCGATCACCGGCCACAAGCTCTACGCGCCGACCGGGATCGGCGCGCTCTGGGTGAAGCTCGACCTGCTGCGCGAGATGCCGCCCTTCCTCGGCGGCGGCTCGATGATCCGCAAGGTGACCAAGGACGGGACGACCTACGCCGACCCGCCAGCCCGCTTCGAGGCGGGGACGCCAGCGATCGCGCAAGCGATCGGAATGGCCTCGGCGCTGCGCTGGCTGGACGGGATCGGGATGGAGGCGGTTCTGGAGCACGAGCGCCAGATCGCCGACTACACGCTGGAGCGACTCGCCGAGGTACCGGGACTTCGCGTCTTCGGACCGCCGCGCGGCTCGGAGCGGCTCGGGCCGGTCTCCTTTGAGCTGGACGGCGTCCACGCCCACGACGTCTCCGAGATCCTCGACCGCCACGGGGTCGCCGTCCGCGCCGGCCACCACTGCGCACAGCCGCTGATGGACCGGCTCGGGATCGCCGCCACCGCCCGCGCCAGCTTCGGCGTCTACACCACTCCCGAGGAGGTCGACCGCCTCATCGACGGCCTCCACGACGCCCGCAAGGTCTTCGGCCTCGGCACCTAACTCGCCCGACTATGGCGACTCGTATTCGTCGTGCAGCCGCCACCACCGGTAGGGCGGCGTCTGCGGGCGACCGGCGGGGGTGTCCTCCCACTCCTCCTGGCGACCGAGCGGAGTCAGGTCGAGGAAGGTCCAAACGCTGCCGAGCGCCTCGACTCCGCGTCCCGTGGTCGTGTAGGTGAGGAAGACGCGGTCGCCATCGCGCATGAAGACGTTGAGGGCAAAGTATTCGGTCGTCCCCAGCGCCTTCTGGAAGTCCTCACCGATCACCGTGTACCAGGGGATCTCCCAACCCATGCGCCGCTTGAACTGCTCGATCTGCGCCTGGGAAGCGCGAGAGACGAGGGCGAAGGAGACGTCGCGGGCGTTGAGATGGGCCAGGTGGCCGATCTGGTCGGTGAACATCGAGCAGCCGCCACAGGGCTCGCCGTCTGGCGGGAACCAGAAGTGATAGACGATCAGCTGGGGCCGGCCCTCGAATAGATCGGTCAGCTTCACGACTCCGTCTGGTCCCTCGAAGGAGTAATCCGCCGAGAACTCCGTCATCGGTTGGCGGCGGCGCTCGGCCGCCAGAGCGTCACCGGCCCGCGTGGCCTCTTTCTCCTTTGCCAGCAGAGCCTCGCGCGACCGCTGCCACTCCTCTTCGTTGACGATCGGCGGTAGCTCCATGTTCTGACTGTAGCTCGCGCTGCTAGCCGATCGGGATCACTTTCGATTTCGCCGGCTTGCACTTGCCCTTTGCCGGGGCCTTGGCGTAATAGGAGCCGGGGGTCAGCCTTTTCCCGATCGGGATCGACCACTTGGCCTTGGCGTTGCTTCGGTCGGTGCCCAAGAGCTTGTCAGCCCCCGACTTCTCGCGAAAGAGCTTGACCGTACGGCTCGTCGCGCAGGCGCTTTTGCCGGACTTCAGCGTGCCGTGGAAGGCGGGAACTTTGATGCTGACGACGATCTTGGTCGAGTAGCTCGAGGCAGCGGGTGAGACGGCGGGCAGGAGTACGGCTGCCAGAGCGACGACGAAAGCGGCAAGGAGCGTAGAGCGGCGGGCGGGCATGCGACCTCCAGTTGAAAAGTTTGCCGCATCACTCTAGAGGCGTTGAACGTACCGGGTTGTTTATTACCGACGAGCCGCGCTGTCCAGCGCCGTCCGGTCAAACCGCTTCGCTAGCCTCGCAGCATGGACGAGCTGTACCGAGAGCAGATTCTCGAGCACTACAAGCGGCCGCACAACTTCGGCCGGTTGGACGAGCCCGACCTCGAGTTCGAGGACAACAACCCGTTCTGCGGCGACGAGCAGCACGTGACGATCCGGCTCGACGAGGAGGGACGAGTGGCCGAGATCGCCTTCGACGGGCAGGGCTGTGCGATTTCAACCGCCGCCACCTCGCTGCTCACCGACGAGCTGGTCGGAAAGACCCGCGAGGAGCTGCTGGCGCTGCCCAAAGAGGAGGTTCTCGACCTGCTGGGGATCGAGATTTCGGCGACGCGGATGAAGTGCGCGATGCTCGGCCTCAAGGTGATCAAGAGCGCCAGCCTCGGCAAGCCGGCCGACTGGGAGGACGAGGGCGAGGTCGGGGATCCCACCGAAGCCACCGCCGACCTCAATCCATGATTCAAGCTCCCCCGTTGAAGCTTCTTGCCCTTTATAGGGGGCACAATCCTTCAACGAGCTTCCGCTAGGCGCTTGCCACCGCTTCTTCGCTGAGCGCGATCACCGCGAAGCTCGCTCCGTGCGGGTCGACGAGGATCGAGAAGCGGCCGGCCGGGATGTCGATCGGCTCGACCATGACGTTGCCGCCGCGCTGCTTGACCTGCTCGACCGCCGCGTCGGTGTCCTCGACCGCGAAGTACAGCTGCCAGTGAGCCGGTATCTCCTCTGGCACAGCGCGCTCGGCCATGTTCAGCATGCCACCGACCGGGTTCCCGCCGAGATTGATGGTCGTGTAGGAACCCATCCCCTCGAACTCCGCATCTTCGAAGGTCCAGCCAAAGACCGCGCCGTAGAAGGCCTTCGCGGCCTCGGGGTCACGGGTATTGAGCTCGTTCCAGGAAAGCGCGCCGGGCTCGTTGACGAGGCCCGCCCCATGGAAGGAATTGGGCTGCCAGATCCCGAACACGGCCCCCGCCGGGTCGGCGAAGATCGCCATCGTGCCAAGGTCCAGGACTTCCATCGGCTCGGCCATGACGGTCCCTCCGGCCTCGGTCACTTTTGCGGCCGTCGCCTCGGCGTCATCGACCGTGACGTAGGTCGTCCAGGCCGGCGGCTGACCCTCCTGCATCAGCGGCATCATTCCGCCAACCGGTTTTCCGTCCTTCGTCGCCTGGCGGTAGCCGCCGGTCTGCTCGGAATTCTCGCCCTCCGGGACGTCCCAGCCGAACAGGGCACCGTAGAAGTCGATCGAAGCGTCCAGATCCGGGGATGCGTGGTCGACCCAGGAAGGAGTTCCCGCCTCGTAACTGGTCCTCTCGCCCATCTCAACGTCCTCTCCTAGAAGGTTCAGCGAAATCCTCGTGGCGATCATCTCACCTGGGAGGCGGCTTCGGTCAAAGACTCGTTACCCAAGCCTGGACCACACAAACGGCTCGTGCGCGGTCCACCCGGTCCGGACGCTAAAATCCGACCGTAGAAGTAGGATTAAGTCTCAACCCGCACGAGCGCGCCGCGGAGAGCGCGTGAAGAAGGACTCCTCTTGACCGACACCGCTGGAACCACAATTCCCGTCTGCCCGCTAGCCGAGCTTCAGCCTGGCGCAATGCGCCTGGTCGAGCACGACGGTGTGAAGATCGGGGTCTTCAACTGCGACGGGACGCTTCACGCAATCGAGGATCGCTGCTCCCACGACGACGGGCCGCTCGCCGAGGGCGAGTTCGATGCGACGGCCTGCACGGTCGAGTGCCCGCGCCATGGCTCCCTCTTCGACCTGATCAGCGGCCGGCCGAAGACGCTCCCCGCCTATGCTCCGGTAAGGACGTTCGCGGCATCCGTCGTCGACGACACCATCGTCCTGGAGGTCTGAACATGGCAACGCCCGAGGCAGTCGCAGAGAAAAGAGAGCTCGCAGGCATCAACGCCGACTACAAGGAGAAGTTCGGCTTCCACGATCCCGAGAGCGGCTACGCCTACAAGGCGCCGAAGGGGCTTTCGCGCGAGGTGGTCGAGTCGATCTCCGAGTACAAGGACGAGCCACAGTGGATGCGCGACTTCCGGCTCAAGGCGCTGGAGCACTTCGAAAACCGACCGACCCCGACCTGGGGCGGCAACCTTGGCCAGATCGACTTCGACGACATCCACTACTTCGTTCGCGCCTCCGACAAGAACAGCCGCGACTGGAGCGAGGTCCCGGACGACATCAAAAACACCTTCGACCGGCTTGGCATCCCCGAGGCGGAGCGCAAATTCCTCGCCGGGGTCGGTGCCCAGTACGAGTCCGAGGTCGTCTACCACCAGGTCAACGAGAAGCTCGAGGCCCAGGGCGTGATCTTCACCGACATGGACACGGCGCTGCGGGAGCACGAGGACCTGGTGCGCGAGTACTGGGCGACGGTGATCCCGCCCAACGACAACAAACTGGCTGCGCTCAACTCCGCTGTCTGGTCGGGCGGCTCCTTCGTCTACGTGCCGGCCGGGGTCAAGGTGGAGATGCCACTGCAGGCCTACTTCCGGATCAACACCGAGAACATGGGCCAGTTCGAGCGGACGCTGATCATCGCCGAGGAGGGCTCCGACGTCCACTACATCGAGGGCTGCACGGCGCCGGTCTACTCGACCGATTCGCTGCACTCCGCCGTGGTCGAGATCGTCGCCAAGCCGAGCTCACGGGTCCGCTACACGACTGTGCAGAACTGGTCGCAGAACGTCTACAACCTGGTCACCAAGCGCGCCATCGCGCAGGAGAAGGCGACGATGGAGTGGGTCGACTGCAACCTCGGCTCGAAACTGACGATGAAGTACCCGTCGATCTACCTGCTCGGCGAAGAAGCCCACGGCGAGATTCTCTCGATCGCCTTCGCCGGCGACGGCCAGCATCAGGATGCCGGCGGCAAGATCATCCACGCCGCGCCGCGCACCTCGTCCTCGATCTTCTCCAAGTCGATCTCCAAGGACGGCGGGCGCAGCACCTACCGCGGCCTGCTCGAGGTCGCAGATGGGGCGACCGAGTCGCGCTCCAAGGTCGTCTGCGACGCGCTGCTGCTCGACGAGGACTCGCGCTCGGACACCTACCCGACGATCCGGATCGGCGAGAACGATGCCGACGTCGGCCACGAGGCGACCGTCTCGAAAATCGGCGACGAGCAGATCTTCTACCTGCAGAGCCATGGGCTCGACGAGGAGGAGGCCTCGAAGATGATCGTCAACGGCTTCATCGAGCCGGTCACCAAGGAGCTACCGATGGAGTACGCGGTTGAGCTCAACCGCTTGATCGAGCTTCAAATGGAGGGAAGCATTGGCTGAGGTCGCGACCGAACCGGCTTGGCTTTCCGAGAGGCGCCAGAAGGGCGCCTCTCTCGCGCAGAGCCTCCCCCTCCCCGACCAGAAGGCGAAGGGCTGGGAATTCACCGACCTCTCCCAGCTGGAGATCGACCGCTACGAGGCGGGCCCGGCAGTCGCCGCGATCGAGGGCGGAGAGGGCGCGACCGTGTTGCCGCTCGCCGCGGCGCTGGACTCGCACGAGACGCTGCTGCGGGAGCACCTCGGCTCGCTGGTTCCGGTCGAGGACCCCTTCGTCGCCCGTAACGAGGCGGATTGGCACGATGGGGTTCTCGTTCACGTGCCGCGCGGCGTCAAGATCGCCGAGCCGATCAAAGTGGAGTTGCCGCTCGACGAGGACGGCGCCGCGGTCTTCTGGCGCACGGTGATCGTGCTCGAGGAGGGTGCCGAGGCGGAGGTCTGGGAGCACTGCTCCTCGGCCGGCGACGAGACCGACGCTCTGCTCAACTCGGTGGTCGAGCTTCACGTCGGCCAGGCGGCGACGCTGCGCTACGTCAGCACCCAGGACATCTCCGAGCGGGCCTGGATCTTCTCCAGCCAGCGCGCCCAGGTGGAGCGTGACGGCCGGCTCGACTGGACCGCGCTCGGCTTCGGCTCTGCCCGTGGCAAGGTGCGGATGGAGACCAACCTCGCCGGCCCGGGCTCGGAGGCGCGGGTGACCGGCGGCTACGCCAGCGGACCTGGGCAGCACCTCGACTACGACACGACCCAGGAGCACTCGGCGCCGAACACCTTCTCCGACCTCGCCTTCCGCGGCGTCCTAGCGGCTGGCTCGACCGCCGTCTGGCGCGGAATGATCCGCGTCGACCCGGGCGCGCAGGGAACCGATGCTTTTCAGGAGAGCCGCAACCTGCTGCTCTCTCCCGATGCCCACGCCGACGCGATCCCAGGCCTCGAGATCGAAGCCGACGACGTCCGCTGTACCCACGCCGCGGCGATCGCCCAGATCGACCGCGACCAGCTCTTCTACCTGACCTCGCGCGGCCTCGATCCAGCGGCGGCGAAGCAGGTGATCATCGAGGGATTCCTCGAGTCGCTGGTCGAGCGGCTGGTCGCCGGGCCTGTGCGGGATGAGGTCTCGGCGGCGCTCGAACGGCGGCTGGGCGAGATTCTCTAGGGATCGGGCTTTCGGCCGCGGGTCCTGTCGTGAGGGGAGGGGGGCGCTGTGGGCGGGGTCGTCCTCGGCCCCCCTCCCTCCACGCCACCCGCGGGCGAATCGTCTGATTTCTTGCGTCGCTCGAAAAGCGTCGTTCGCACGATCGAGGCCAGGACGATCAGGACCGGGGGCAGGTAGAGGGCCCAGAGCCAGTGGCCGGCGTGGGCGAGCGGGAGCACCTCCCCAGGGTAGACGGCAGCTCCTTGCCGCTCATGCGTTGGCGACCGAGAGCAGGTAGAGGCCGAAGCAGGTGAAAGCGACCATCACCGCCAGCATCCAGTACTGGGAGCGGGCCGCCTGACGGTAGTTGCCCCAGTAGGCGGTTGCGCGGTCGTGGGCGAGGGTGAGCGCAATCACGTGGCCGACGACGAGGGCGCCGACCTGCACATACCAGATCGCGTTGGCGCTGAGCAGGCGGAAGTCGATGCCCGAGGAGGCAGTCCCGAAGAGGTCCGTCGTCCCGGTTCCCAACGGATCGGAGAGCAGGTAGGTGAACTGGGCCTGCTCCTGGAAGACGAAGAGGCTGAAATAGTGAGCGACCAGGTAGGCGAGGGCGATCGGGATCAGGGTATGGGCGAAGCCCTCGCGCAGCTTCCTGAACGAGGGAGCACCCGGGACACTCGCCATCCCCCGCACGCCGATCAGGTAGACGGCGGCGACACCGGCGAAGCAGAGCAAGATGAAAATCGTGTCGGTCAAGCGCAGTGCCGCCGTCAGACCGAACCCCCAGTCAACGAAGCGGTTGAAGGTGCTTTCGAGGGCGCCTTTGAACGCTCCCTCCTGAGCGCCATCGAAGCTGGTCGTGGCGATCGAGGCGATCACCACGGCGGCCGAGCCCGGCACGGTCGCCCAGCGGGTGGCCGCCGAGAACGGCCTGCGCAACCCCAGCCGTCCGTCCTCGACGCCGAAGCAGCCGAGCTGTCCGAACATCCCGAAGTAGACCGAGAAGACCTCGCCGGTACGGCACCACTGCTCGGCACCGAACAGCGCCATCATCGCCAGCGTGTAGCCGCTGTAGACGAGAGCCGCGGTGCCCGCGCTCTCCGGGGACAGCCCAACCGCCACCCCGCCGCTCGAGCCGTAGACAATCTCCAGCCAGACGACCGCGAGCAGACCGATCGCCGCGGGCCAGCGACCGAGCTTCTCCGGATAGCGCAGATGAGCAGGCTGCTGACCGGCAAGCGCGGTGAACCCACCGCCCACGGCCCGGCCGACCGCGCGCCAGGGGTTGAAAGGCCGGAAGACGTCGCCGAGGAAGACGCTTACCAACGGAAAGCCGAGCCAGGCGGTGACGAAGAGGAAGGTGAGGGCGAAGTTGCGATCCGGGGCTTCCGTGCCGCGCAGGCCAGCGTAAATCGCCAGGCCGAGGAGGAAGATCCCAACCAGCCCGTAGACGATCTGCGCCGGCAGCCCGAGCAGGGCCCGCGAGAGCCCCGCCCCGAGGGGACGCCAGCGGTCCTCCTCGAAGCGGGGCGCCCGCCAGCCGACCGAGAGCGCGAAGAAGGAGACGATCAGGACGATCGACGCCCCCCAGGCGAACAGCCAGGCGGGGACCGGCAGGTCCTGCCGCGCGACCAGCGCGTGCGCGAACGGCAGCATGCTCACGGGTTAACCCGCAACTCCGCGATCTGCTCTTTGCGGCCCTCGAGCTCGACCTCGAAGATCCCTTCGATGTCCGCCGGGAAGGAAAACGAAACCGCGCCCCCGGCAGCGACGTCCTTCATCAGGTCGTAGCCGTGCACGTGGATCTCGTCGGCGACGTCGGAGCGCACCGTGAAGCGAACTTCTTCGCCGGCTTGGTATTCGAGCTCCTGCACGCCCCCGACCGGTTCGCCGTTTTCGACGACGATCGTCGCGGCGGGTTCGGCACTACCGCCGGTCGTCCCCCCGGCGCCGCTGCTGCTCGCGTGTGAGCTCGAGTTCGAGCTGCTGCTGTCGTCGCTGCCCCCACAGGCCACCAGACCGGCGATCGCAGCGATCGCAAGCAACAGCGAGGCAATCCTCTTCGTGTAGCTCATAACCATCTCCTCTCGATTGCAGGATGCGCACCCGTTCGCCCGCGGCCCAATAGGCACGCAAGGCGCAATCGAAGTGCGCGCGCTACTCGTCAGACAGATGGCTAAGCCGGTGGGGCTCGGCCCGAAAGGCCGAAGGCGAGCAGCAGTCCGCCGTGCGCGGCACGGGATGCGGGCAGACGGGGACGGCGCCAGTTACTCGCCGCAGGGACCTTCACTCGAGCTCGAGAGGCGATCCGCTCGGCGAGCCGCATCGCCGCTTCGCAGCCCGGATAAAGACCGAAAAGCAGCGAAACGACGAGAAGCAGAAGCGGAATCGCCGCGATCGCGAACTCGAGCATCGATCGGAAAAGCTAGCGCAGCGCGAATCCGGGCCGCGGAAAGCTCACGGGAGGATGCGTATCTCGGCGATCTGCTCTTCGCGATTTTCGAGATAGACCGCGAAGAGCACTCGTTCCTTGGCCCTGAAGGAAAATGAGACGGAGCCGCCTGCGGCAATATTCTTTTTGAGTTCGGCGTAGTGGACGAAGACGACGTCCGACACATCTGACCGTACCCGTAGGTGGATCTGCTCGCCCACGTGGTATTTCAGGTTCCGCACCCCACCTACCGGCTTGCCGTCGCGGACGACGATGGTGGCTGGGGATCCACCATTCGTGCGATCGCCTTCGCCGTCGGCGTCGTTGCTCGCTCTGCAACCTGCAAAGCCCAAGATCGCAGCAAGCACAAACAACGACGGCAGGGCCAACCTCTTGAAACCCATAATTGCTCAGACAATCTAGCGCATAGTGGCTCGCCTGCTTTGGGTCGACCCGGATAACTTCCCGCTTCGCCCCATGCGACCCGAACGAGAGAACATTGCCGCTCCGGATCTGCCGGAGAGCCTCGCGTGGATCGGTCAGCCCCCCCATTCGATGCCCATTGCAACGGCTAGCGGTCCGGTCCTCGTCCACTTCCTCGACTTCGCGCAGCTCAACAGCGTCAGGACGCTGCCCTACGTCTCCGAGTGGTCCCGCCGCTACGCGGCCCACGGCCTCACCACGATCGGCATTCAGGCGCCACGCTTCCCGTTTGGCGCCGACCCGGGTCTGGTGGCGGCAGGGTTTGAGCGCCTTGGAGTCGAGTTCCCGATCGCCATCGATGCACAGCGACAGCTCTGGCACGCCTATGGCTGCGAGGGCTGGCCCAGCCTCTTCCTCTGGAAGACGGGGGGTGCGCTCGCCTGGTTCCACTTCGGCGAGGGCGAATACCACGCCAGCGAGGAGGCGATCCAGGCCGAGCTACGCGAGCAGGACGCCCTATGCGCGCTACCGGCGCCGATGGAGCCGATCCGCGATACCGACGCGCCAGGGGCCCGGGTCATGGCCCCCACGCCGGAGCAGTTCCCGGGTGGTTCCTGGGAGCACCCCTGGACCGCCGGTGAGCATAGTGAGGAGCTGGAGATCGCCTACGAAGCTGGCGGCGCCTACGCGACGGTCGAGGGCGAGGGCGAGATCGCCATCGAGTTAGACGGGATAGCGACAGACTCGATCCAGGTCTCGGGTCCCGCCCTGTACAAGCTCGCTGAGCATTTTCGGCACGAGGCTCACCGTCTCGAGCTCCATGCCTCACCCGGCCTCCGCGTCTGGTCGATCAGCTTTGCAGCGGGCATCCCATGAGCTCAGGCTTATAGTTTATTATTTTCGATTATTACCTAATTTCGAAGACGACATGGAGCGTCAAATGGCTCGCGACAATAAGACCCTGGGCATCGTTCTTCTCGCGACTCTTGCAGCGTGCATCGGCCTTACTTCGCCTGCATCGGCCACCATGTTCCATTCCGAATTCGAAAAAACGCAATGGACAGGAACCGCGGAGGGCACGAGCAGGTTCGAAGTCGACGAACTAGGGGGCGTGCAGTGCACGGGGGTCCAATACAAAGGAACAACCAGCAGCAAAACAGTATCGGCGGTATTGGCGAGTCCTACGTACGCAGGCTGTAAAGGCAATTTCCTCGGAATCGAAGGCTTTATCTCGCCAAATGGCTGCAGTTTTCAGTTGCAAGCCGGAACCGTCGAAGGCGGCAACAACGAGGGTTCAGTGGACATCGTGTGCAGTGGAGGCGAAATAGCGCTCACTACGTCGAAAGTCGGCGTCACGAAGTGCACGACGCATATCCCACCCCAAACGGGCAAAAAAACGATTACATACTTCAATACCGGTTCCGGCTCGACACGTGAAATTACAGCCGAACTAAGTCTCACCGGCCTCACATACAGCCAGACAGAAGGATCAGGGCTGGGTAAATGCCCCAGCACTACCGATACAAAAAACGGCACCTACACCGCGAAAGCCTTGATCACAGGAGAGGAAGACGGCGTCTTCCCGATTCACTTTGGCATTTGGGCCGAATGACCCGACCCTGCGCAAGCCTCAGCCACTGGCGACCGCTTCGCGAATCTCCTTGGGCAGCATGAATCGCACATCCTCGTGGACGGTGCGCAGCTCGGAGACGTCTTCGGCGCCACGCTCGCGAAACAGCTCGACCAAGCGCTCGACCAGCTCCTCGGGGGCGCTGGCGCCAGAGGTGATTCCTACCGTCTCCACCCCCCCCAGCCACTCCTCCTGGACCTGAGTGTGGTTGTCGATCAGGTGTGAAGCGGCGCCGTGTTCGCGCGCCACCTCGACCAGCCGGTTGGAGTTGGAGGAGTTGGTTGAGCCGATCACCAGCACCAGCTCGCACTCGCGAGCGAGCTGCTTGACGGCGATCTGGCGATTGGTCGTCGCGTAGCAGATGTCGTCGGACTTGGAGCTGACGATCGCCGGGAACTTGGCGCGCAGGGCGGCGATGATCTCGGCCGTCTCATCGACCGAGAGCGTGGTCTGGGTGATGAAGGCGACCCGCTCGGGGTCGGGGACCTCGAGCCCGTCCACCTCCTCGACCGTCTGCACGAGGACGATGCTGTCGGGAGCCTCCCCGGTCGTCCCTTCCACCTCCTCGTGACCCTCGTGGCCGATCATCACGATCGTGTAGCCATCGGCGGCGAACCGGCGTGCCTCGACGTGGACCTTGGTCACCAGCGGGCAGGTGGCATCGATAGTGCGCAGCTGTCGCGCGGCCGCGTTCTCGTGCACCGCCGGGGCGACGCCGTGAGCGGAGAAGACGACCATCTGTCCCTCTGGGACTTCGGTCTCCTCCTCGACGAAGATCGCCCCCCGCTTCGAGAGCTCCTCGACTACATGCTTGTTGTGGACGATCTCCTTGCGGACGTAAACGGGTGCGCCGTAGTG
Source organism: Solirubrobacterales bacterium (assembly GCA_044867645.1). Lineage (GTDB taxonomy): Bacteria > Actinomycetota > Thermoleophilia > Solirubrobacterales > 70-9 > VRUE01. Next base: position 154,492 of record JBIOVI010000041.1, read on the forward strand.
GTCGAGCGCGCGCTCGACCGTCTGCACAGCACGGTCGACGCCCGCGCAATATCCACGCGGCGCGGCAAGCAGAACCCGCTTCGGAGCGGCCGATGAGGCTGCGGACATGGCTCCAGGGTACCGGTGCCGGGGTTGCGAACGACTGAGCGGGCTGGTGCCCGCGAGCGACCGAGGCTAGCCTTGCAGGATGAGCACCGCAGGAGACCACCTCGAGCGCCTCAGCTCAACCGACGCCTCGTTCCTTACCAACGAGACCTCGTCGAGTCACATGCACATCGGCGGCATCCTGATCTTCGAGGGACCGCCACCGCGCTACGTCGACCTGGTCGAGCACGTGAGGGGCAAGCTGGACCAGGTCCCCCGCTTTCGCCAGCGACTCGTCGTGCCGCCGCTGGAGGCCGGGCGGCCGCTCTGGGCGGACGACGTCAACTTCAACCTCAGCTACCACATCCGCCACACGGCGCTGCCCGAGCCAGGCGGCGAGGCGCAACTGAAGCGGCTCGCCGCCCGCGTCTTCTCGCAGCAGCTCGACCGCTCCAAGCCGCTCTGGGAGATGTGGCTGGTGCAGGGCCTGGAGCGCGACCGCTTCGCGCTGCTGACGAAGACCCACCACGCGGCGGTCGACGGGATCGCCGGCGTGGACATCGGGACCGTGCTCTTCGACCTTGAGCCGATCCCGGAGCCGGCCCCGGTCGAGGACGGCTGGCAGCCCCAGGCGGCGCCGACGACGAGGCAGCTGATCGCGCGCGGTGCCAGCGACATGGCGGCGGCGCCGGTGAAGCTGGCGGAGCGAGCGGCGGACGCGGTGCGACACCCCGAGAGCGCGGCGCGACGGATGGTCGAGGCGATGGAGGGCGTCGGCGAGGTCGTCGGAGCGTTTGCGGACCCGGCGCCCGACGTGCCGCTCAACCGCGAGATCGGCCCCCACCGGCGCTTCACCTGGGCGCGCTCAGAGCTGGCAACCTTCAAACGGATCAAGGACGCCTTGGGCGGGACGGTCAATGATGTCGTCCTGGCTGTGGTGACGGGCGCGCTGCGCAAATGGCTGCACACGCGCGGCATTCGCACCGAGGGGCTGGAGTTGCGCGCCCTCGTGCCGGTCTCGATCCGTACCGCCGACGAGCGCGGCGAGCTGGGCAACAAACTCGCCGCGATGCGGGGGCCACTGCCGGTCTATGTCGAGGACCCAGCGCGACGCTTGCGAGTGGTCAGCGAGCAGATGGCGGGGGTGAAGCGCTCCAAGCAGGCGCTCGGCGCCGAAGTAATCTCGCGCTTCAACGATTTCGCCCCGCCCACCCTCCTCGCCCAGGCGGCAAGGATCAACTTCTCCACCCGGCTCTTCAACCTGATCGTCACCAACGTACCCGGGCCGCAGATGCCCCTCTACGTGCTGGGGCGCCAGCTCGAAGAGGTCTTCCCGGTCGCCTTCCTGCCCCAGAACCACGCGCTTGCGGTGGCGATCATGAGCTACAACGGCCGCGTCTGCTTCGGCCTGCTCGCCGACTACGACTCGATGGAAGACGTCGAAACGATCGTCGCCGGCATCGACGAGTCGCTCGAAGAGCTGGAGCAGGTCGCCGCGGCAACCGGCACGCCGGCCTGAGCCGTGGGCCTGCTCGTAGTCCTCTTCATCGTCGTTCCGATCGTCGAGCTGTACGTGATCGTCCAGGTCGGTCAGCTGATCGGTGTGTGGCCGACCCTGGGGCTGCTCCTGGCCGACGCACTGCTCGGTGCCCTGCTGTTGCGCCACCAGGGCCGCGGCGCCTGGCGCCGCTTCAACCAGGCGCTCGCCGAGCGCCGCTTCCCTGGCCGCGAGGTCGCCGACGGCCTGATGATCGCGATCGGCGGCACGCTGTTGCTGACCCCGGGCTTCGTCACCGACATCTTCGGCTTCCTCCTGCTGATCCCGCCAACGCGGGCGATCGCCCGGCGGCTGCTGCGGTCCTATGCCGGTCGCCGCTTTGTCGTCATGAGCGTCGGCGGGGCCGACGGGCACGGTCGCGACGATCCCGCCGTCCGCCCGTACGACTTCGACTCAACCGCTGAGGAGATCGACCCGGACGACCCCCAGCTGCCGCGCTAACCCGCGGCTCGGCGTGTCCCTTCGGCTCGGCGCGGCACCACGGTTGCGCCGACTGCCCGTAAAGATCAGTGAGTCTATTTATATTTCATATCATTTGCGCATTATGTATAGATTGAGCGCTTAGCTGGTAGGTCTGTCATCTACTAAAGGGGCGCCCATGGATCGCGCAATCGGTATGAGCAGCAGTGTCACCGCCGCTGAGCAGCTACAGAGACACCACCCTGAGGAAGATCCGCAGCCGTTACCCGATGGCTCGCCGGGACGCGCCGAGCCCGCCGACGTAGGAATCGCGGACTCAGACGAGGTCTCCTTCTTCGTAATCGGCGACCACGGCGGGGTGAAAGCTCCGGGTCCGCAGAACGCGGTGTCCTATGCGATGCAGAAAGCGCCCGCGCCCGATCCCGCTTTCGTCTACTCAGTCGGCGACATCGTCTACTTCTACGGAGAAGAAGAGGAATATCCGCATCAGTTCTACGAGCCTTACGCCCATGTGGATGCTCCGATTGTGGCGACCTGCGGCAATCACGACGGCGCCCAGCCGAGCGCGCATTCCACGCCCCCGCCACCGCCTCGGCCACCGCTTGCGGCCTTCATGGCGAACTTCTGCGACAAAACGCCTTCGATCCCCGCGGTCGACCCGCACCTCGAGTTCGGTCGCTATACCCAAACCCAGCCCTACTGCGACTGGACCCTGGTGCTGAAATCCGTGACTATCGTCGGCCTTTACAGCAATGTCCCTTCCGGGGGATACCTATACAAATCGCAGACCGATTGGCTTACGAACGAGCTGAAGGAGACGCGGCACGACAAGCCTCTGATCGTCGCCCTTCACCATCCTCCCTACAGCGTCGATTCCCATCATGGCGGCAGCAAACGCATGGGCAAAGCGCTTGACGAAGCGTTCAAAGACTCGGGTCGCGCCCCAGACATGGTCCTGTCCGGCCACATCCATGACTATCAGCGCTTCTCGCGGGTCTTCAACGGTAAGAAGATTGCCTATGTGGTCATCGGAAACTCCGGTTACCACAACCTGCATCTGATTGCGAAAGACGCGAAACCAGACGAGGAGATCGCCGATGGCGTCACCTTCAAGTACGGGGACGCGACGGAATACGGCTTCCTGCGCCTCACGGTCTCCGGCGGGAAAATTTCCGGCGAGTACACCGGGGTTCGCACCGGCACGATGCCCGACGGTTCCGATGCCACCGTGACCCCGGCTAAAGACACCTTCTGAGCGAGAAGCTCGGAGCTACAGCTAGAAGTCGCGGTGGTGCAGCTCGAATTCAGTGGTATCGAGCGGGCCATAGGGGTTGAGAGGCCGGTCGAGGACACACTCCTCATAGACGCTTTCAGAAACTTTGACGGAGACGGGCTGGGGTCGCCAACCACGGTCGCGGCGGGCGATCTCGATGTCTCGCCCGGCGGCTTGCAGTCGCTCCAATTCCACCCGAAAGCCGGGGTCGGGCTCTTCGATCTTGATCGTGGTGGGCCCTTGCGTCGAGAGGTCCTTGTATCCGACGGCGTGCTGGCCAGGTAGCGGCACCACTGCCGCCCGGGGCTGGAAGCGCGAAATGATCACCGCCGCCTCAGCGATTCGCTCGCCATCTCGAAAGATCTCGGCGTTGTGCTGGCGATCCTGCATCTCGATCCAGTGTAGGCAGCCCTGCGGCGGGGCCGCAAGGGGCCCTGCCTAGAATCCGAGCGCGAACTTGGCGTCCTCGGACATCATCTCCGGGGACCAGGGGGGGTCGAAGATCATCTTCGGGTGGACCGCCTTGACTCCGGGGAGGTCGCCGACGAACTCTTTCATCTGCTCGGAGACCTGGGGGCCGATCGGGCAGGCCGGGGTGGTCAGCGTGAAGGTCACGTAGACGTCCTCTTTCTCGATCTCGACGTCGTAGACGAGGCCTAGGGAGACGAAGTCGAGGCCCAGCTCGGGGTCGATCACCTCCTCGAGCGCCTCCAGCACGTCGTCTTCGGTCAGCACGTCGGTTTGATTCTCAGCCATCGGCCTATGGTACCCGGGGCTATGCGCCGGGTGGCAGCGGCTCGGCCGGAGGTCCTTCGCCGGCCGGCTCCAGCTCGAGCTGCCACCAGCCGACGTCGCGCCATGCACCGTCCTTCCATCCAATCCGCCTATAGACGCCGACGGCGACGAAGCCGAGGCTCTCGTGCAGGGCGACGCTGGCCTCGTTGGGCAGGGTGATGCCGGCGCAGGCCACCTGGAAGCGCTGGCTCCGTAACCGGCTCAGAAGCTCGCGGTACAGCGCACGGCCGTGTCCCCGGCGATGCTCTCCCGCGGCCACGTAGACGGATACCTCGACGGCCCAGCGGTAAGCGGGCCGCTCCCGGTGAGGGCATGCATAGGCGAATCCGACCACCGCGCCATCGCTCTCGACGACCAACCAGGGATAAGCCTCGGCAATGCTGGCGATCCGCTCGGCAAACAGAGCTGTGTCGGGCGGCTCTTCCTCGAACGAGGTGGCCCCTGCTTCGATGTACGGAGCGTAGATCGCGATGCAGGCGGCGGCATCGCGGTGGGGCTGGGCACTGCGGATGGTCGCCGGTTCCATAGGCTTCCGCATGATGAGCGAGGAACCGGACCAAGTGCAGCGACGGTCGATCGGGATCGTCTTCTCCGACGGGGGGCTGCTGGCGGTGAGCGCGGTTCGCCCGTCCGGCGCGCACGGGCATGGCGACGAGGAGGTGGCTGCCGTGCTCTGCGGCCCCGACGGCGCGCCGGTAGAGGTCTCCGAGACCATGCTCTCGACCGAGTACGGTCCCGACGGCGTCCAGAGACGGGCCACCCTGGAGCTGTGGACGGACGGTGAAGAGGGGCAGCCGCTGCGCGGTGCGGGCACGCTGATCAGCGCCGCGCAGGTGCGCCGGCCGGGCCTGACCGCCGACGTTGCCTTCTTCCGCTGGTCGGTCGAGGGGCGCGAGGGCCTCGGCCACTACGAGATCGTGCGTGCGGGTGACTGAAGCATCCCTTGAGATCAAGGCGGTGATCTCGGACTTCGGGGGTGTGTTGACGACCCCCCTGATCCAGTCCTTCATGGCATTTCAAGACAGGACCGGGATCACCAGCGAAACCCTCGGCAAGGCGATGCAGGCGGCCACCGAGGCAAACGGCGACAACCCGCTCTTCGAAATGGAGCGGGGCGAGATCTCCGAGGTCGCCTTCCTGGAGACGCTCACCGACAGCCTCGAGCCCCTGCTCGGACACCGGCCCGAGATGCACCGTTTCAAAGAGATCTACTTCGAGGCCCTGGATCCGAACCCACCGATGATCGAGCTGATGCGCGAGCTGAAGGCCAGCGGATACCGAATGGCGATGCTGACCAACAACGTTCGCGAGTGGGAGCCCCTGTGGCGACCGATGCTCCCGGTCGACGAGATATTCGAGACCGTCGTCGATTCGGGTTTCGTCGGCTGCCGCAAGCCCGAATCGAAGATCTACGCGATGACCCTCGAACGAATCGGCCTGCCACCCGAGGCCTGTCTCTTCGTCGACGACGTGAAGGTCAACTGCGAAGGCGCGGAGAAGGCCGGCATGACCGCCGTCCATTTCCAGGACAACGAACAGGCGATCGCCGCGGTCCGCGCGACGCTTGAAGGGACGCCCGAAACCAAGTAACTGATTTAAGAGATCAGATTATTTATCCAACCCGAAGGGAGGTGGATAAATGCTGATCAGCAAGGTCGCAAGCACGACCCCTGCGCTATCGATAGGCAAGGGCTCCTAGCCACGACGTAGTTAGGAGAGGGTCGGCGACCTGTCGTTCGGACAGGCGTCGGCCCGCTTAGTTGTCCGAGCCAGCCCTGTCCCAGACGTAGAGGTCGACCGCCTCGGCGGCGAGCTCCATCAATCTGGGCGAGGAAAGCAGGCCGAGCACCAGCTCCAACGCGTCGTCCTCGGTGACGCCGGCATCGACCGCCTCCTCACCGCGAAAGCCCGCGGCCAGCTTCAGCGCCTCGCGGCGGTTCTCGCCGAGCGAGCCGAAAGCGCCCATGAGGAAGTCGCGATTGGGGACCGGTTGGCCGATCTCCAGCGAGCCGTGCCAGGCGGCCAGCATCGAGAGGTCATGCTCGTCGAGCTCCAAAAGCGCTTTCGCGTAGTGCACTTCCAGCTCGCTGTCGGGAATCTCGTCGACCCAGGCGCGAACCGCCTCGCCGAGTAACTGGCGGCGGGCCTCACGGCCGATCGAATCGGCGATCGCGCGGATCGCGTCGGCGGGGTCTACGAAGCAGAGGGCCATCGGTTGCGATCAATCTAGAGGGGCCACAAGACGGCAAAGCGAGGGTCGGAGCACGCCGCGGGCGGACCTATGCTGGGTCGCTTGCCAATATGCCGCTGCACCTGATCCACGGACCGCCCAACTCGGGCCGCGCCGGCCTGATCCGCCGGCGCTTCGCCGCTGCGCTGGACCGCGATCCGGTGCTGATCGTGCCGACGATCGACGACGTCTACAGCTTCGAGCGCGAGCTCTGCGAGGGCGGCGCGGTGCTCGGCGCCGCCGTGATGACTTTTGGTGGCCTGTTCCGGACGGTGGCAACCGCCGCCGGCGCGCCGCCGGGGGCCGAGCTGACGCCCGCGCAGCGACTGGGCACGGTTTCGGCGGCGATCGCCGCACGGTGCGACGGCCTTGGCCCGCTGCGACGTTCCGCCCTGCGCCCCGGCTTTGCCGTCGCCTTGGAGCGATTGCTCAGCGAGTGCCAGGCAACGGGGCTGGAGCCCGCCGACCTCGAGGCAGGTGCCGGGAGCCTGGAGAGCTCCGCTTACCTCGGCGACATCGCGACGCTGTTCACCGGCTACGCCGAGCTGCGCAGCCGCCTCGGTCGAATCGACGCCCACAGCATCGCCATGGAGGCGGTCCGGCTGCTGCGCGACTCGGGGGACCGCTGGTGGCGACGGCCCGTCTTCCTCTACGGACTGGACGACCTGACCCGCAACCAGCTCGAGCTGATCGAAGCTCTCGCGGCGGCAACCGAGGTGACGGTGGCTCTGCCCTACGAAGAGGGCAACACCGCGCTCGCGGCGCGCTCGTCGCTACTCGAGAGCCTGCGAGCAATCGGGATCGCCTCGGAGACGAAGACCGAGCCGGATCCTGAAAACACCGACTCCCCCCTTCTCTTCCACCTCGAGCGCAACTTCGGTGCCGTCACGCCAGAAAGGCACGAGCCCGACGGGAGCCTCGCGATCCTGCGAGCCGCCGGGGAGCGTGGCGAGGCGGAGACGATCGCAGCCGAGGCGGCGAAGCTGATCGCGAAGGGTGTGGATCCAGCCGAGATTGCGATCGTCGTGCGCGATCCCGCTCGGCGCGGACCGCTGCTCGCTTCGGTGCTGGAGTCCTACGGCGTGCCGGTCGCACTCGAGGCGACGATCGGCATCGGCGTCACCTCGGTCGGCAGCGGGTTGATCGCTCTGCTCGAAGCGGGGGTCGGCGGCGGCCGCGCGACCGACCTGCTGCGCTACCTGCGCGCCGCCTCCGGCTTTCCCGGCGGACAGATCGACTCCTTCGAGCGCGCGATCCGCCGCGGTCGCATACAGAGCGCAACCGCCGCCGCGACCCTCTGGGAGGAGAGATTCGAGAAACCGCTCCCCGACCTCGAGCGCGTGAGAGAGACGGCAAGCCGACCGGAGGAGCTGGCAAGGGAGATCGGCCGCATCGCCATATCGATCGCGGCGCGCCCGCTACCGGGGGAAGGCAACGAGGAGGGCCTCCCTGCTCATCACGCGGAGCTGGAGCGGCTCGCCGCCGCGTCGATCTCCAACGTGCTTACCGAGCGTGCCGAGCTCGATGGCCTGGCACCGGCGCCGGCAGCCCTGGCCCGGGTGCTTGGGGAGATCGAGGTGCGAGCCTGGAGCGGCCCGGTCGAGGGACGGGTTCGGATCGCCGATCCCTACCGGGTCCGTGCCGCACGCTTCGATCACGTTTTCGTCGCCAGCCTGCAGGACGGCGAGTTCCCGCGCCGCGACGGGCGCGCTGACCCGTTCCTCGCCGAGCGGCAGCGGGAATCGCTGGGGTTGCCACCCCGGCGCGATACCGAAGCCGAGGAGCGCTACCTCTTCCACGCCTGCCTCGCGCTCCCCCGCAAACGGCTGTTCCTCTCCTATCGCGACAGCGACGAGAACGGCACCGCCGAGGCCCGCTCTCCGCTGCTCGACGACGTTCGCCGGCTGCTCGACCCGCCGCCGGGCGGCGAGGAGACGGCGGACCCGGTGGAGGCGGCCCTCGTACGCGGGCGCGATCTGGCACAGGTCGTCCACCCGGTCGCCGAGGCGCCCTCGGAGACGGAGCTGGCGCGCGCGATAGCCGCGCGGGGGCCGACAACGGACCCAGCCCCCTTGCTCGCCGGGGCGGGCGCAGGCGACGCAACCGCCGCCCGCGTCGCGGAGCGCCTCGCGGCCGCGCGCGGTGCGGAGCTCGCCACCAGGGCGCCGGGACCGCTTTCGAATCCAGCCGTGATCGATGCGCTGGCCGCTGTGCCCGCCTACGGCGGCACCACCCTGGAGGGGTTCGACCTCTGCTCCTATCGCTGGTTCGTCTCCCACGAGCTCGCTCCTCAGCCGCTCGACCCGGTGCCCGATCCTCTTATCCAGGGTGGCCTCATGCACGCGGTGCTCGAGCGGCTCTACCGGGAGCGCCCAGGAGGGGATCCCCTCCCCGGTCCCGACTCGGTCGGTGCCTGGATCGAGCGCGGCAGGGAGCTGGTCGGCGAGATCGCAACCGAGCGCGAGATGGGAAGGCACCCAGCCGAGCGAGCGATCGTGCGCCGCGTCGAGGGCCTGCTGGCACGGTTCCTGGGCGAGGAGTCCCGCCGCGAAGCAGGAGGCTTCGAGCCCTGGCTTCTGGAGGCCGGCTTCGGCGAGGAGGAAGGGAATGAGCGGCCGGTTCTCAAAATCGGCGACTGGGGCCTGCACGGCGCAATCGACAGGGTCGATCGGGCGCCTGACGGGCGAGCCCTGGTGCTCGACTACAAGCTCTCGGGCAGGGTCACGCCGCGCGAGAGGCTGGAGGAGGAAGCGAAGCTCCAGCTTCAGCTCTACATGATCGCGGTGGCCGAGCACTGGGGCTCGGAGGCGGTCGGCGGCCTCTACCACCCGCTACGTGGGACCTCGGAGCGGAGGCCTCGGGGGGCCGTCCTCGAGGAGGCGAGCGATCGGCTCGCGTCCTACCGGCTCTCCCGTACGGATCTGATCGATCGGGGCGAGCTCGAGGATCTGCTGATGGATGCGCGGCGGCGGGCGGGCGAGATCGTCGCACGGATGCGACGCGGCGAGATCCGCCGCGACCCGGGCCCGCGGGCGGGCCTGCGCGGCCACGGGATCTGCCCGCCCTTCTGCGATTTCGCCCCGATCTGCCGGCGCGACCGCGCCCCGGTGGAGGCCGCGGGCGAGAACGGAGAGGAGCGATGAGCGAGCGGCTGCCGACCGCCGAGCAGGCGGCCGCAATCGCGGCCTCGGGCCGCGACGTCCTGATCGAGGCCGGTGCAGGGACCGGCAAGACCGGGGTGATGGTCGACCGCTACTGCCGCCTGGTCTGCGAGATGAACGCATCCCCCGAGGCGGTCCTCGCCTTTACCTTCACCGAGAAGGCGGCCGCCGAGCTGCGCCAACGGATCCGCGCCGAGCTGGAGCGGCGGGCCGGGGCGGGCTCGGAGCGCGCTCGCGAGCTGCTCGGTGGACTCGGCAGCGCCTGGGTGACGACCATCCATGGCTTCTGCAACCGCCTGCTCGCCGCCCATCCGGTCGCGGTGGGGATCGATCCCCGCTTTCGCGTGCTCGACGCACCCGAGGCCGAACGCGCGGCGCACGAGGCCTTCGACGAAGCGCTCGAGGTCTTCCTGGCCGGTGGCGACGCCGCGCGCGAGTCGACCGTCGCGGCATTCGACATCGCCGGGCTGCGGGCAATGGTCTGGGGTGTCCACGCCGAGCTGCGCAGCCGCGGCATAGCCGACCCGAAGCTGCCGGAGCCATCGCCCCCAGACCTCCCGGCGGCACTGCGTGAGGCCGTCGCGGCCGTGGCCGCGACGCTCGAGGGGCTGCGGCCCACCGACCCGAACCGCGAGCTGGTCGAACGGGCCCTGGTCGTCCTCTCGCAAGACGAGGCGCCGGACCTCGAAGAGCTGGACGCGTTGCGAGTCGACGGCAGGTCGAAGTCGATGGCCGCCTACCGGGAAGCAGTCGACGCGGCGGTCGCGCGCACGGCCGAGGCCGGTGAGGGCGGCATCGCCTACCGCCACATCGCCGAGCTGCTGGAGCTGTTCTCGGCTCGCTTCGCAGAGGTCAAGGAACGGCGCGCCGGGGTCGATTTCGAGGACCTCCAGATCCTCGCCGTGCGTCTGCTCGAGCAGACCGAGACGGGCGCCGCTTACCGGTCCCGCTTCAGCCACCTCCTGGTCGACGAGTTCCAGGACACGAACCGGTTGCAGCTGCGGTTGATCGAGGCCCTACGCGGACCCGACAGCAGGTTGATGGTCGTCGGCGACGAGCTGCAATCCATCTACGGTTTCCGCAACGCGGACCTCGACGTATTTCGCGAGCGGCGCCGCGCGATCGAGGCAAGCCGCGACGGCGAGACGATCGCGCTGAGCGGCAACTTCCGCTCCTCTCCCGAGCTGATCGGGGCCGTCAACGCGATCGGCGAGGAACTACTTGGCGAGGACTTCCGGCCGTTGCGCGTAGGTGCCCTGGCTGAGCAAGGGGCTCCTCCCGGCGAGGGGCCGACGGTCGAGCTGCTGCTGACCGGGCGCGACGGCTGGGATGGCGAGGGGGTCGAGCTGGAGCCGGCGATCGACGCCCGCACTCCCCTCAACCAGCTCGCCGAGGCGCGTTTCCTCGCGGCGCGCCTGCGCGAGCTGGCAGATGCCGGCGTGGAGCGTGGCGAGATGGTCGTGCTGCTGCGCGCGTTCACCCACCTCGATGCCTACGAGGACTCGCTGGAGCGGGCCGGTCTGCGGCCCTACGTGGTGGGTGGGCGCGGTTACTGGTCCCAGCAGCAGGTGGCCGACGTCTGCGCCCTGCTCGCGACGATCGCCAACCCACTCGACGACCAAGCGCTGTTCGGCGCTCTCGCCTCCCCAGCCTGCGGCGTCGCTCCGGACACGCTGTGGCTGCTGCGGGCGGCAAGCGGGAGGGGCCGGAGCATCTGGCGTACCGTCGAGCAGGCGACGGGACACGGGGAAGCAGAGCTCGCCGAGCCGCAGTGGCTCGATCGGATTCCCCCCGCCGAGCTGGGGCTGTTGAGCCGTTTTGCGGCGACGCTCGTGAGGCTGCGCGAGCGCACCCGTTTCCTGCCGCTCGCCGAGCTGATCGACGCGGCGATAACCGAAACGGGCTACGACCTGGCGGTCCTGATGCGACCCGCCGGGGAAGCACGCTTTGCCAATCTGCGCAAGCTGATGCGGCTCGCCGCCGAGTTCGAGGCCGGCGAGGGGCGCGACCTGCGTGGCTTGCTCGACTTCCTCGCCGCCCGTGCCGAGGCGGATGGCGACGCGCAGGCCGCGACGGCAGTCGAGGGGCACGACGGGGTGCGGATAATGACTATCCACAGCGCCAAGGGGCTCGAGTTTGGGGTCGTCGCCGTCCCCCATCTCTCGCGTAGCCTGCTGGCCGGCTCGCAAACGCCGCTGCTGACGCTGGGGCACGAGCCAGAGGCGCCGCGAGTGGGAATGCAGCTGCGGCGCCTAGGCGCCGCCTCGCTCAACCTCTACGCGCACCGCGAGCTTCGCGAGGAGGGGCGGCAGCGCGATGCCGAAGAGGAGTTACGGCTCTTCCACGTCGCGGCGACGCGAGCGCGCGAGCGGCTCATCCTCAGCGGTGTGGTCCGGCCCGAGGCCGCACGCGAGACGACACCCGGGACACCTGTGGTCGAGCGGATCGTCGAGGCGTTCGGAATCGACAGGGCAGAGGACTCGGCTATTCGGATCGCGCCTCCCGAGGCGCGTGAAGGCTTCGACGGGAGCTTCGAGCCGTCCGAGCTGACGGTTCGGGTCAATTTCGCCTCCGTCGAGCGTGGCGCGCTACTGACCGGTGTGAAACGAGAGGCGGACGCAGCTCCGGATCCCGGTGTCGGCCCAGCCCCGCTGCTCGAGCGGCGAGCGACGGCAAGGCCCCGCCGACCGCTCTCCTACACGGCCATCGCCGCCCACGAGGAAGACCTCGACCCTCTCCCGGCCGAGTGGGCGATCGAGCAAAGCACTGCCGGCGAGGTCGAGTCGGATCGCTCGCGCCTACGCGAGGAAGGAAGTGCTCGCGGTCGCGCCGTGCACGGATTGCTCGAGTGGAGTGCGAACAACGGCTGGCAGCAGCCCTCCTCCGAGCTGATTCGGCGCTTCATTCGGGCCGAGGATCTCGACCATGGCCCCGACGATGCCGTGAAGACGCTGCTCAATCCGGTCCGCGCCTGGCTCGAGTCCCGCTTCTTCGCCGAGCGGGTTCTCCCGGCGAGCCGCAGCCGTGCCGAGGTTCCGATCCTGCTTCCCCTTGGCGACATGGTGCTGCGCGGCTCGATCGACCTGCTGGTCGAAAGCGACGGAACCCCTCCGCTGATAGTCGACTACAAGACCGATCGCCTGGAGGGCGACGACCCCGCCCAGCGAGTGGATCGCTATGGGATCCAGCGCGATGTCTACTCCCTTGCCGTGCGGGAAGCGCTGCAATGCACGGAGGTCGAGGTCGCCTACGTCTTCCTCGAGCAACCCCAGCAACCGGTCCTGGCACGCCTCGGTCCCGAAGAGACCGAGGCAAGCCAGGCGCGACTGGCCGAGGCAGTCGAGCGAATCTCGGTCGATCGTCCGCGAGCGGCCTAGGAGGGCGGCGCGTACCGATGGTGGATGGCCAGCGCGTTGCCATCGGGATCGGCAAAGAACGCCTGGTGGCAGACACCGGAGTCGAGGGTGTCGGCCTCGAAGGCCACACCCCGCGATTCGAGCTCGGCCCGCGCGGCGGCGACATCGTCGACACGCAGCTCGATCGGATGATTGTTGGCCCGAAACTCGAGCCCAAACGCGTCCGACTGCATGATGGCAATCGTCAGGTTGCCGGTCTCGAACTCGACGCCGGGCATCTCGCCCCAACGCTTCGATTCCGGCAGCTCCAGGACGCCGCTGTAAAACTCGATCGCGCGGTCGAAGTCCTGCGTCGCCACAGTTATGAAGTCGGTACCGGTGATGAGGGGCTCGTTCGGGCTCAAGGCGGGCTCCCTTCGAGCTTAGCGGCCAGCTCGTCTAGCCGCAGCTCTTCGAGATCCTTGCCAACCGCGTCCAGCTCGGCCGTGCAATAGGTGACAAGCTCACGGCCCTCGCGACAGAGGTCGAGCGTCTCGCGGAGGCCGGCCTGGCCGGAATCGAGCCGGTCGATGATCTGCTCCAGCCGCTCCACGGCGGTCTCGTAGGAATCAGGCGTCTCGCTCATCGGGCCCCTCGTCGCGATCGATCTTTGCACCGACCCTGCCGTCGGCGAACCGCAGTCTGACGAGGCCGGCGGAGATTGCCGCGGCCGCGGAGGTCACCGGCTCGCCCTCGCGATCCTCCGCCAGCGCGTAACCGCGCTCGAGGGTGCGCTCCGGATCGTGAGCCCGGAATGCGACTTCCGCGCGGCGCAGCGCATCGCGTCGGTTGCTTGCTTCGGCACCGGCGGCGCGGCGGGCGGCGCGGTCGAGGACGACGAGAGCGATGCGGCGCTGGAAGGTGAGCCGTTCCGCAAGCCCCCGCTCGGAGGCTGCGCGGATCTCCCGCGTCTTCTGGTTGAGCGCGGCCCGCTCTCGCCGCAGCGCTCGCGCCGGGCCCCGCGCCAGCGCCACCAGATGGCGGCTGCGCACGCCAATCGCCCCCTCGCCGGCCCGTCGCAGCGAGGCGACGGACCGCTCCAACCCACGCCGCGCCTCGTTGCACTCGAGTGGCACCACGGCCTCGGCGGCGTGGGTCGGGGTCGAGCAGGCGACAGCTGCGACGTCGTCGATCAGGGTCGAGTCGCGCTCGTGACCGACCGCGCTCACAACCGGAACCCTCAGCATCGCGACGGTGCGGCAGAGCGTCTCGTCGCAGAAAGCCCAGAGATCGGCGAGGCTGCCTCCGCCTCTGGCGACCACGATCGCCTCGATCTCCGGCCGCGCCGCCAGCGCTTGGATCGCCGCGGTAATCGCCGGTGCGGCCCGGCGGTCCTGCACCGGGGCGAAGGCCCAGACGACGGTCCCCGCCCAGCCTCGGCGTCGCAGCCCGGCGAGTAGGTCGCGGCGAGCAGCGCCGCTTTCCGCCGTCACCACCCCGATCGCTTTCGGCAACGCGGGGCGCGCCAGCTGCTCCTGCAACTCGAACAGACCCTCCAGGCGGAGCTGCTTGCGCAGTGCCTCGAGGCGAGCGAGCAGATCCCCTTCGCCGGCGAGACGCACATGGGTGGCCCGGAAGGCGAAGCTCGGCGAAGCCTGACCGCCGCCGGGGTAGTAGTCCGGACCGCCGGCGACCACCACTTCGGCGCCGTCTCGAAGGCCGCCCTCCGGCAGGCCCGCCTTTTCGAGATCGTCGAGCCAGATCGCGCAGGGGACCGCGCCCTCGGCGTCGCGCAGCTCGAAGTAGGCCTGAACCTTGCTGCGCGAGACCCCGGTGACCTCGCCGACCAGGCGCACTTTGGCCCGCCGGCGCAGCTCCTCCTGCAGCTTGCGGGCGTAACGCCCCACCGGGAACGGGCCTGGCAATTCCACCGGGCGAGACTAGATGCCTATCCGGCGCGTCGCCAGCGCTGCGCCCAGGCCTTCAGCTCGACGATTGCCGGACGCAGCTCCGTCCCCGCCTCGGTCAGCGAGTAGGTGACGCGCACCGGCGAGCCCGGTTCGACCTCGCGCGCGACCAGGCCCTCCTCCTCCAGCTCCCGCAGGCGCTGCGAGAGCAGCCTGTCAGAGAGGCCTGGCACCGCCTTGGCCAGCTCGCCGAAGCGCAGCGGACGCTCGGTCAGGGCGCAAACGATCGCCCCGGTCCAGCGCTTGCCGATCAGCTCGATCGCGGCGTGGAAGTGTGGACAGACCCCGGCGGGCTGCTCTTGCGCGGAAATAGCCTCCACTTCGAATCAGCTTACTGAACGTAAGTGACGGGCCCGGGACTTGGCCTGCTTGGATTTGTCCCATGACCGTTCTCGACTGGGCAATCGTCGCCTTCACTCTGGCCCTCGCGCTGTGGGGCTACCGGCAGGGCCTGATCGTCGGTGCGCTCACCCTGGTCGGATTCGGAGCAGGGGCCCTGGCCGGAAGCCGGCTCGCCACGCTCTTGCTGGGGGAAGGCTCCCGCTCGCCCTACGCGCCGTTGTTCGCGGCGATTGGGGCACTCTTGGTCGGGGCGCTTGTCGCGGTGACCGTCGAGAGCTTGGCCCTGGGTCTGCGCGCCCGCATGATTCGGGGACGAATGCTGCACCTCGCCGACGGCGCCGGCGGCGCAGCGCTGATCGCCGCCGTCGCTCTCGGCCTGGTCTGGGTTTTCGGTGCCGTGGTGCTGCATGCGCCGAGCACGATCGAGCTGCGGTCCGATGTTCAGCGTTCGCAGATCCTGCGCGGGCTGAATCGCCTGCTGCCTCCCTCCGGGCCGGTGCTAGGCGCGCTCGCCCGCGTCGACCCCGCCCCCTCGATCGCCGGGCCGACGACCCCGCTGGCACCTCCCGACACCCGGATCGCCTCCGACCCCGATGTGCGCCGAGCCAGCCTCTCGGTCGTCCGCGTGCTGGGCACTGCCTGCGGGCTCGGGGTTGAGGGCTCGGGTTGGGTCGCGGCACCGGGGCTGGTCGTCACCAACGCCCATGTCGTCGCCGGCGAGGACGACACCACGGTGACCACCGAAGACGGCGCCTCGCTCGACGCCGTGCCGGTTCGCTACGAACCTGCCAACGATCTGGCGCTGCTCCAGATCGATGCTGCGATCCCCGCCCTCCAGCTGGCACCGGAGCCCGGGTCGGGAACGGCCGGTGCCGTCCTCGGCTACCCGGAGAACGGGCCTTACGCCGTGTTCCCGGCTCGCCTGGGAGAGACCAACACGGTTATCACCGAGAACTCCTATGGCGGCGGACCGATCCGCCGCTCGATCGCCTTTCTCCGCGGCAACGTCCGCAGTGGCAACTCGGGCGGCCCCCTGGTCGATTCGCAAGGACGGGTGATGGGCACGGTCTTCGCCGCCACCACCTCCGGCCCCCCAGGCGGCTTCGCGATACCCAACGAGGTCGTTCGCTCAGCTTTGGCCGACCCCGTAATGCCCGTCGATACCGGCCCCTGCACGGGCTGAGATGAGTGGGTCGGGGTACTGCCCTGCGCGGCTTGTACTTTTTCGTCACTCCCGACCACGGACAACCATCCCCACTTCACCGAAAAAGTTGAGCGCAGGGTAGTGCCACGACCCACCCGACCAGCCGCGGTGGAACGTCGTCGTCGACTCGTCACTCGAGCGGCCCCCCTCACGATCGTGGCGACGATCGCCTTCGTGCTCGGTGCCTCCGCTGGGGCACCTGGCTCGCCCGACAAGGAAGCCGCCGAGCGCTTCGTCAATGCCTGGGCGCAAAGGGACTTCACGGCGATGTACCGCGAGTTGAACGACGCCTCGCGCCAATCGATCAGCTCGAACGAGTTCGCCGAGGCCTACCGCGAAGCCGCGGAGGTGGCGACGCTGCGACGGCTCGAGGTCGATTCGCCCAAGGATCCGGTCGATCGGAGCGGGACCGCGGTTGTTCCGGTGGGGATAGAAGCCGGAACCGTCGCCTTCGGCGATGTCGGTGCGGAGGTCGAAATCCCCTTCTCCGACGGCGGCGTCGCCTGGGACCCGAGCCTCGTCTTCCCCGGTCTGGAATCCGAAGAGCATCTCGAGAATCGCATCGACCTGGCCCCTCGCGCACCGATCCTCGCCCGCGACGGAACGCCGCTTGCCGAAGGGCCCGCCGAAGGCCGCGAACACCCGCTCGGCAGCGCGGCGATCGACGTGACCGGCGAAGTCGGGATGGCGGAAGAGGAAGACCTTGCGAAGCTTGCGCGTCAGGGGTTCCCCATTGGAACCCCAGTCGGCATCAGCGGCCTCGAGCAGGCGTTCAACGCAAGGCTGGCCGGAAAGCCCGGTGGCTCTCTGCTCGCGGTAGCCAACAGCGGTGGCTCAGCACGGATCCTCTCTCAAGCAGAACCCGAGGCCGGGGCCGCGGTGAAAACGACGATCGACCCGGAGCTCCAGGTCGCCGCCGTCTCCGCCCTCGCCGGGCGAGCGGGCGGCGTCGCCGTGCTCGACACCCGCGACGGCAACGTCCGGGCGCTCGCCGGGCAGGCCTTCTCGGCGCCGCAGCCGCCTGGCTCGACCTTCAAGATGATCACCACCACGGCGGCCCTGCAGAAGGGAGTCGTCTCGCTCGACGACGAATTCGAAGTCGTCGATGGGGTCAACGTCGGTGGCCGCTTCATCAGCAATGCCAACGGCGAGTTCTGCGGCGGCACCTTCCGCGAAGCGTTCGCCGAGTCATGCAACGCGGACTTCGCGCCGCTGGGGCCGAAGATCGGCAATGACGACCTGGTCGAGACGGCCGAACGGTTCGGCTTCAACTCACCGCCGACCCTCTATGCACCGCAGGTGGTGGCAGAGGTCGACCCAGCCGAATCCACCATTCCAACCGAAATCGGCGACGAACTCGACCTTGGCGTAAGCGCGATCGGACAGGGAGAAGTCCTTGCGACTCCGTTGCAGATGGCGAGCGTCGCGCAGACGATCGGCAACGGCGGCGTCCGCGAACCGACCTCGATCGTCGCCAACTCCAAGCTCCGACCCGAGGCGATGTCGGAACGGGTGATGTCGAAGGAGATCGCCGACGAACTGACCGAACTGATGATCGGAGTGGTCACCGGCGGCACCGGCTTCGCCGCGGCTATTCCCGAGGCCCAAGTGGCGGGCAAGACCGGCACGGCCGAGCTGGGCCCTCGCCCCGATCAGGAGGGCGAGGAGGAACCCGAGCAGATCAAGGATGCCTGGTTCGCCGCCTTCGCCCCCGCCGAAGAGGCCAAGCTCGCGGTCGGGGTGCTGCTGATCGAAGCAGAAGCCGCGGGTGGCGAAGTCGCCGCGCCGATAGCCGGCCAGGTCCTCTCGGCCGGGCTCTAGGCCCTTAGAGGTCGAGCGTGACTTCGGCGGGGCCTTCGGGCCCGGGGATCTCCAGCGTTAGCGGCCGGTTCTCCGAGGCAGAGGCGGGCAGCTCGAAGAGGACCACCGAGCCCTCGATCGATCCCTGCTCCGGGGTCGAGTCGAGGATCGGGATCTGTTCCTGCGCTTCGACTTCGCCGCCGAACGGAAGCGCGTAGAGGCTTTCGCTTGGTATCGCATCGAAGGTCTGGTGACCGGCGTCGGTGATCGTGAACGAGCTCGCCAGCTGTTGCGGCTCTTCGCTCTCGTTCTGGACTTCGAAGAAGACGCCGAAGTAAGCGGAGCCCGGTGGAGGCGTGGGTTGGCCCACCAGATAGGCGGAGTCCTCGTTGTCGTTCGGATTGAGGAAGCGCGAGAACGTGGCGACGTACTGAAGCTCGCCAAGCTTCACCGGCTCGCCCTCCACCACCTCCTTGGAATCGCTCGAGTAGCCGCAGGCAGAAAGGGCAAGACCGGCCGCGGCAAGGGCAAGGGCGGCAAAGAGCGGAAGGGCGATTCGGCGGCGACGGACCATCGGCGGCAGGAGTCTATAAAGGCGCCCGGCAGCCCGCCTCAAGGAATGCCGGTGGCATGTCGGTTGCCACCAGCCACCGCAACGCGGGGCGAGGGGGACGCATCGGACTCGAGCCGATCGCGAAGCCTTCGCAGCCCCTCTTCCCAACCGCGCCGCTGCCAGAACGATGCACCGCTCAGCGCCTCCAGCGCCCTGTCGAGCGGGTTCGAGGGTTCGGTCCAGTGCGAGACCCGAACCCCGATCAGCGAACCGCTGCCCTCGAGCAGCTCCCAGACGGTGGTCGTCGGAATCCGGTTGAGGCGCCCCCCACGTCCCCGCTCCGCGACCTTATGCGGCTCTTCGACTTCGGCGATTACCGTGTCCATCCAGACCGCTCTCAGCGGCTGCACAATGCGAAAGCGCGCACCGGCGCCGACCCCGCGCGACTCGATTCGGGTCAGGTGGAAATCGGCGAGGAAATGGTCCGTGAACGAGGGCCGCATCGCCAAGTCGACGATCGCGTCGAAGACCCGCTCGCGCGTGGCATCGATCTCGATCTCTGCGCTAACCGGGCCCATGGGCGGCGCGATTCTAGATGGGATCGCCGCTCGAGGTTTCAGAGCCGCCGACAGCGAGCAGGCTTTGGGCAAGTTCTGGAACCTGAAAACTCGGTATCCGCTAGGATCGAACCAGGACGCGCAAAGGGAAGGAGTAGACCATCCCCACCGGCCTCACCCCCACCGCGGCTTCCGATAGCTACTCAACTGGAGCCTTTCCCGGTGCCGGGACTTATTTCTGCGTCGAGTGCGGCTCTCAGCTCTCACTCCAGGAGGACGACCGGCTTCCCAGCTGTCCTCGATGCAGCGGCTCGAGCTTTCAGCTCGACTCGATCTTCGAGCCGATGCAGGAGCACGGCGAGCCGACGGCGGAATTCGAGATCCCCTCTGAGACCGCTTCGCATGCCTGGCTGGAGAAGCAGCGAGCCGGCCTTCCCCCCGGCAGCAGTCGCCTGGTCTGCCACCACGAAGACGAGATCCTCGATTTCGAGCTGGTGGAGGGCTGGATGCGGATCGGTCGCAGCGTCGCCGCCGACATTCGCCTCGACGATCCCAGCGTCTCGCGTCGCCACGCCCTCGTCGTCTCCGAACCGCGCGAGCCACTGCGAGTTCTCGACGACCGTAGCCTCAACGGCATCTTCGTCAATGGCGAGCTGGTCGAGTGGGGCAAGCTCGAGGACGGCGACGAGCTGATGATCGGGCGCTACCGCCTCTTCGTGCTCGAAGCCTAACTGCCGCAAATTCCGGCCACCGATGGCCGTAGCATGCGGTCCGTGAGCTCAGCCCACGATCCCCCTTCTGTCCATGATCCTTCCGTCGCAGCCGAGCAGGCACGCAAGCGGCTCCACGAAGAGATCGAGCGCGTGCGGGTCGGTGTGGAGGAGATGCTCGTCGAGCAAGAGGGAGGCGAGATAGACGCTCAGCTGCGACGCGAGCTCGACGCGATCCGCGAAGAGACCCGCCGCTACGTCAAGAAGCGCGTAGCCAAGAGCGAGCAGCGCGTCGAGAAGCGGATCGGCAAGCTCGATGCGAAGACGCAAAAGCTCGAGCGCCGCATCGACCAGGTGGAGCAGGACCGCAAGTACGCCGAGTGGCGCATCCACACCAACACCGAGGCAATGCTCGACGGTCTCCTCAAAGAGGTCCGAGCGATAGCCGACCTCCTAGCTCGCACCCGCTGAGGGTTGCGAGAGCCTGCCTACTCAGTCGAGATAGACGGATCGGCCTGCACTTTGTGCGGCACGATCATCAGGAAATTGTTGGCCGCATCGGCACCCAGAGCGCCGATCCGCTCGGCCTCGTCGTCCTGACCCGTAGCACGAA
Organism: Solirubrobacterales bacterium; assembly: GCA_044867645.1. GTDB lineage: Bacteria > Actinomycetota > Thermoleophilia > Solirubrobacterales > 70-9 > VRUE01. Next base: position 175,094 of record JBIOVI010000041.1, read on the forward strand.
GCTCCTCGGCGTAATGCGAGAGCAGATCATCGATATCCAGCCGCCCCTCGGAGTCGAGATCCCTGAGCTCGACTTTGGCACCCTCGCCCAAGCGGGCTTCAATGGCTTGGCGGTCGATGCCGAAGGCGTTTTGGCGGACGTAGACACGGCCGCCGGTCATCCCGGCGCAGGCCCAGGGACCGAGGTCGCCGAGGACTACGGCGCGCCCCGAGGTCATGTACTCGAAGGCAAAGCCCTTGGCGTTAGCGCGGTCGACAAGGCAGCCGCGACTGTCGTCGAGCTCCTCCTCCGGCTCGCCGCCGAGCACCACGTCGGCGCCGGAGAGGCGGATGCAAAAGCGCGAGTCGGCCGATCCCTGCACGAAGAGTCGGCCGCGCTGTGCGCCGTAGGCGAACGACTTCCCGACCGAGCCGTTGAGTCGCTTGCCCTTGGCGCCTTTGCCCTTCAGCACCGCTACGGTTCCACCCAGCATCGCCTTGCCGACGCCGTCTTGGGCGCCGCCCTCGACCCGGATCGAGACGCCGTAGGAGTTGAAGGCGCCCAGGCCCTGGCCGGCGACCGAGCCGCCATTGAACTCGAGGCTGGCGAGCACGTCTTCGTTCGACTCCGGCCCGCCGTCGAAGATCCGCGAGCGGGCGATCGCGCCGGCCAGCTCGGTACCGAGCACGCGGTCGTTGGCGTCGGTCGCACGCGGGAACTCGCTGCGCACCGTACGACCTGAGCAAATATCGCCAGCCAGGGCACCGATCTGGGACGAGGCCTGCTTCGCCTCCATCCGGATCGGGCGGGCGGCGACAAGGCCAGCCTCGGCACGTGACTCGGCCATCTCCTCTGCCACGGGCAGGTCGAGCGGCTCGAGGTCGAGGAACTCCTCCAGCGGCGTTATCAGCGGCGCCAGGTCGATCTGCTCCTGGTGGGAGACCTGCTCCAGCAGGTCGTAACGGCCGACCAGGTCCTGGGCGCGGTCGTAGCCGAGCGAGGCGACGACCTCTTTGACCTCCTCCCCCATCGCCTGGAAGAAGCGGGCACAGCTTTCGGCCGCCGTGTCGATCTCCTGCGGGGTGAACTTCTTCAGGCCGTGATCCTGCGCCTGCTCGACGGTCTCGATCTGGGTGGCGATGCCGACGTGGCAGGTATCGAGCTGGCAGCCGCGGCAGATCGTGCAGCCGAGGCTGACCATCGCCAGGGTGCCGAAGCCGATCCGGTTGGCGCCGAGGCAGTGCAGCTTGACGATGTCGTGGCCGGTGCGGTAGCCGCCGTCCGCCCAGATCTCGACCCGGTTGCGCAGCCCGGCCTCCATCAGCGCCCTGTGCACGGCACGGGTGCCGATGTCGGAGGGCAGGCCCACATGACGCAGCGCGTGCTGACGCGCGGCGCCGGTGCCGCCCTCGAAGCCGGAGAGGGTGATGATGTCGGCGCCCGCCTTGGCAATCCCGAGGCCGATCGTGCCGATGTTCGGCACCACGGGCACCTTGACCGAGACCCGCACGTCGGGGTTGACCGTCTTCAGCTCGTCGATCAGCTCCGCCAGGTCCTCGATCGAGTAGAGGTCGTGGTTGTTGGAAGGTGAGATCAGGTCGGTGCCGGGCGCCGCGTTACGAGCCGCGGCGACCTTCTCGGAGACCTTCTTTCCGGGCAGGTGGCCGCCCTCACCCGGCTTGGCGCCCTGGCCGATCTTGATCTCCGCGACGTAGGAGGAGTTGATCATCTCTGCCGAGACGCCGAAGCGACCGGAGGCGACCTGCTGGCCGCGCCACTTGCGGTACTGCCCGTACATGTCGCGGATCTCGCCGCCCTCGCCGTTGATGCAGAGGACGTTGATCGCCTTCGCCGCCTCCGCGTAGGCGCGGAAAGCAGGCTCGGACTGCGAGCCGAAGCTCATCGAGGAGATCACCACCGGGTAGTCGTGGTGGCCGATGCCGGCGTCGACCGAAGCCGGGTCGACCGGGTCGCGGTCTCCCTTCAGGCCCATGATGTGGCGCATTGAGATCGGGCTCTGCTGCTCGAGGTCCCGCACTTTCTCGGAGTACTCGGCGTAGGAGCCGGAGCCGTTGGCGGTGGCGATTGCCGCCTTGTAGACCTTGGGGTAGAAGCGGAAGGTCTTCGCCGGTTTGGCATCCTCGTCCCCAGACAGCACTCGTGCCCTACCGTTGCTGCTCTCGTCAAGCGCGTCGAAGCCGACCCCGCCCCCGTCGGAGGCGGCGAAGGCCTCGGTCTGGAAGATCTCGGCCAGCTCCGGCTTGACCCCAATCGAGGAGAACTGGCGCGCGTAGCCGCGCACCTCGTGGATGCCGATCGTCGAGATCACTTTCTCAATTCCCTTTGCGAGCGCCGCGCAGAGGTTGCCGATGTCGGTCTCATAGTCCTCGACGCAGATCACCTCGACCATCGTGTACGGGCAGACGCCGTTCGCGCCGAGCCCCAGAGCAAGCATCGTGTCGTGGACGTTGCGAATCGACGCCGAACGCAGCACGATGCCGCAGCGGCGTCGCAGGTTCTCCTCACCGGGCTCGACCCGAAACTGCTTCAACGCCTGGTCGACCGCAGAGGTGGCCAGGTGGGGATCCAGGTAACGGCGCTCGGCGTCATAGACGGTGCGGTCGGTCAGCACCAGCAGCTCGGCGCCGTCGCGCACCTTTTTCACTGCCTCTTGCTTGATTCGCTCGATCGCCCCTCGGGTCGTCTCCGACTCCAGCAATGAGATGTCGACCGCCCCGCCCCGCCCGCGGAACTCCTCCCAGAGATCCTCGAGCAGGTAAGTGTGGTGGTCGCGGGCGATCCGGCGGTAGGTCTTGTCGGAGAGCGGCGCCAAGCCGTGATGACCGCCGAGGATCACCGGGAAGGAGGTCTCGACGGTGCCCGAGTCCTCGCCGGCCCTGTGGATCGAGGGACGGCGTCCGAACACCGCCCGGGTCGAGAAGTGCTCGACCTCGCGCTCGCGGTCGATCGCCGGGTTGGTGACCACGGCGACCGTCTCCTTGAAGTAGTCGGCCAGGTTCTGGCGCTCCGGCGAGAGCGCCGCTAGCGGCCCGTCGTAGCCGAGCGAACCGATCGGCTCGGCCCCGTTGGAGGCCATCTGCTGGACGAGTTTGACGTCGTCGCGCTGCCAGCCGAAACCGGCCAGCACGCGGTCGGCGACCTTGACCGGCTCTTCGGGACCGGCGTCCGAGTACCCCGGCACCTCGCCCCCCTCGAGCGGGCCGCCGGTCTCAAGGGCACGGTCGTAGGGAGCGGTCTCCTCGGTGCCATTGCGGACCAGCCAGCGGTCGCGGACGATCCGCAGCATCTCGCTGTGAGAGCGGAGCGTCGAGCGCTTGCGCTCGCGTTCGATCGCGACCATTGCCTTCTCGCCCGGGGCGAGCGGCTTCGGCTCGGAGACCATCTCACTGACTGCGACGACGCCTGGCTCGGAGCTGAAGACGTAGTCCTCGTTCGTCTCGACCTGCCAGAGCGGCCGCAGCCCGAGCGCGTCGGCGGAGAAGACACACTCATCGCTGTGGCGGGCGATCAGCGCCACCGGCCCCTGCGCGAACGGGCCCATCGCCTGATGCAGGTACATGTAGAAGGAATGCAGGTCCTCGGGCAGCGAGCGGATCTCTTCGACGATCGGCGGTACGACCATCTCCATCGCCTCGACCAAGCTGAGACCGTCGCGATTCACCAGCGTCGCGATCGTCTGGTTGAGGTCCTGGGAATCGGATGAGCCGGGCTGGATCGGGACGCCGAGCATGCGCGCCTCCTGGCGCAGCTGTTCGACCGTGTTGATCTCGCCGTTGTGGCCCAGCACCGAGAAGGGCTGGACCCGTTTGAAGGAGGGCCAGGTGTTGGTCGAGTAGCGGTTGTGCCCGAAGCAGCCGATCGTCTCGAAGCGCTCGTCGCGCAGGTCCGGGTAGTACTCGCCGAGGATCTTCGGCGCGCCCATCACCTTGTAGACGCAGGTGGTCGCCGAGAGCGACGGGATGTGGACACCGAGCCGCTCCTCCAGTTCGATCAGCAGGTCGAAGAGAACTCGGTCGCGGCGCGACGCATCGGCGACGAGGCCGCCGATCTGCCAGAAGTGCGGCTCCTCCTCGCGCGCGGTGGGGCCGAGCGCGGGCGAGTCGACGACGCCGATCCGCTCGGCGAGGATGCGAAACCCTCCATGTCCGAGCAGCTCGCGGGCGTCGTGCTGGACACGCTCCAAGTCCTGAGAGCGCTCGACGAAGACATGGGCGACTGCGAAGGCGTCGTCGAGGGTCAGCGAAGGGTCGTGACCGCCGGAGCGAACTTCCTCGGCCCATATCTTGCGCGGAATGTCGACCAGCAATCCGCAGCCGTCGCCCTCGCCGTCGACGTTGCCGGCTCGGTGGAGCATCTTCTGCAGGGCCGGGATGGCGCGCTCGATCGGTTCGTGGCTCGGCGTCGCGTCCTTGCGCACCGAGGCATAGATCGCACAGGCATCCTTGTCTTCGACGCTGGGTGGAGAGACGAGCGGCCGATAGGCGCGCTCTGGCGAGTAGCGGACGGGCGCGCCCTCGCCGTGAAGCTCACGGGACTGGGTATGGGACACCTTTGACCTCCCGGTTTCCGCGCCTTCTTCGAGCGGGCGCGCGACGGGTTGACGAGTTTCCGGATTATAGGGACGGCTGGCGTGCCAATCCAGCCAGTCTGCATTTACCCGCTGTATGCGCGGGTAAATGCAGACTCGACGCTAGGCCCAGCTCATCGGCTCGTAGCCGCCGCCGGGATCGACACCGATCAGGAGAGCGGTGACGGATGCGTCGGAGCGATTGAGGATCGTGCGGCTGGCGGGCGGCTCGATCGAGGCGAAGGTGCCGGCCGGGGCCGCGTGATCCTCGCCGTCGAGCCGCATGACCGCCTCACCCTCGAGGACGATGTACACCTCGACCTGACCGCTCTGCCCCTCGTCGTGCTCGGGGATCTGGCCGCCAGGCGCGAGCTCGACCAGGTTGAAGCCAAAGGCGGAACAGCCGAGCGCTTTGCGCGCCAACCCCCAGGTCGCCCCGCCCGAGCCCTCCATCGACTCGAACTCGTCACGGTGCTTGATCGTGTAGTTATCCGCCATCTTGGACCTCCTGTCGGTTCAGCGACTCCAGTCGGGTTCGAACGCGTTCCTGACCTTCACTCTCATCCGGCCGCCTTTGTACGGAATCGTGGCCACGTTGTGCCCGGCACCGGGTTCGAAGCCCCCCGTATAGCCCAGCACCGTTTCCCCGTCGCGGGAGATCGCGCTACCCACGAAGCCGCGCTCGCCCGCGCTGCCGATCGGACGCTGGGCACCGGTCCTCGCGTCGACGGCAACCGCGTAGCTGGTGTCTTGCCCCTCGAACTCAGCGAGGAGGTGACGACCGTCGGCCGACCATTCGGTCGGAAACAGCCCCAGCAGCAAGGGGTCGACCTGGGTGTGGGTCAAACGTCTGACTTCACCGCCGTTCGGGTTCATGAAGAAGAGCTCGTTCTTGGGGCCGTATCTGCGGTGCTTTGCCACGAGCTGCTTCACGAAGACGATTTTTGCGGGGCGCGCGCGTTCGAGAATGCTCGGTCGCCACAAAGGGTCGAGGGAGCGGCGGTCGTCGGTCAGCCGCACCGGTTCTCCGCCGCCGACCGAGACCTTGTAGATGTCGCTGCGGAGGGGAAAGCTTTCCCGGGCGCTTTTCGAGTAGACCAGCTGCGGTTCCGTGCAATCGGGGCAGAAGTTGAGGCCGCTGAAGTAGCCGCTGTCGACCGTCCGCCGGGTGCCGCTGGGAACATCGATCAGGACGAGATCTCGCCTGCCCACTTCGGGTCCTCGCAGGGCCGCGATCGTCTCACCGTCGGGCGAGGCGTCCATGTAGAGCGGTTCGCGCCAGCCCGTCATCAGAACCTGAGGAGCCCGGCCGAAGAGCGAGACCATGAGCTGGGGTGCCACGCCGGGTGCCCCGCCAGGCGCTTCATGCAAATAGGCAACCGAGAGGCCGTGCCCGAACACCCGCGGGTGCGATCCGGGTCCCAGCCTGCGCACATGAGATCCATCGCCATACGCGGTGTAGACGAAGGGGTGCAAGGGGTTCTTGGCGTAGGTCAGCATCGCCTCGGAGACGACCGGAAAAGCGAGTGACACGGTCACGACGGCGCAGACCGCGATTCGTCTCAGAGCAGCGGACATGGCCGGCATGGTAGCCAGGGCATAGGTGGCGCTAACGGCTAACGGCCGCCGTTGCGGCTCGGCCGGAGCTCAGAGCTCCGGCACGTCGGCGCCCTGCGCGGTGAAGGGAAGGCGGCGCACCTCAGCCCATCCTTCGCAGCGGCGCTCCAGCTCCTCGCTGACCTTGCCGGCGTCCTGCCAGGTGGTCCAGACGAGCACCGTGGGACCGGCACCCGAAATCGTCGCGCCGAGCGCGCCGATTTCGCGCGCCCCCTCGACCAGCTCCATCGAGCGCGGATAGAGGCCGCGGCGACGCTGCTGGTGGATGTGATCCTTGAGTCCAGCTGTGATCAGATCGAGATCGCCGCGGTACAGGCCAAGCACCAACCTGGCGGCCGAGAAGACGTTGTAGAGCGCATCGCCCAGCGGGATCTCCGCCGGGATCGCCTCGCGGGCACGCTCGGTCGGAACCTCTTCGGCGGGGATGACGACGACGCCCTCCAGCCCGTCCGGGGGCGGGAACCGAGAGGCGCTCGGAGCGCCGTCGTCCTCACGCCCGCAGATCACGAAGCCGCCGTAGATGGCCGCCGCGACGTTGTCGGGGTGCCCCTCCAGCTCGGTCGCGCGAGCCAGCATCTCCTCCTTGGAGAGGGCCAACTCGTAGAGATGGTCGGCGGCGGCGAGCCCGGCGACTATCGCCGCGGCACTGGAGCCCAGCCCACGGCCAAGCGGAATGACCTCCCTCAGACGAAAGGCGATGCCGTCCGCGGAGTGCAGGCTCTCGAACGCCCGCACGATCAGATTGTCGCGCCCGGTCGGCACGTCAAGCGGGCCTGGATCGAAGGAGAACTCCCCCACCTCCTCCACCTCAAGCTCGAGGAACATCTCGAGCGCAGCGGCCAGCACGTCGTAGCCGGGCCCCAGGTTGGCCGAGGAAGCGGGGACGCGGACCAGGCGACGGCGGGCGGTCAATCGAACACCGCGCGCTCGACGGCGCTGAGGTCGTTCTCGCAGTTGATCACGGGCGGTGCTTTAGAGAGGGCGGTATCGGGGTCCTTGAGGCCGTGACCGGTGAGGACGCAGACCACCGACTCGGGCGACTCCCTGCCCTCGGCGACCGGCATGCCGTGGGCGAGCAGGCCGGCGACCGAAGCCGCGGACGCCGGCTCGCAGAAAACGCCTTCGCTGGCGGCCAGCCAGCGGTAGGCATCGAGGATCTGCTCGTCGGAGACGGCGGCGACGCGCCCGCGCGAAGCGGTGAAGGCGGCCATCGCCTCCTCCCACCGAGCCGGGTTGCCGATGCGGATCGCCGAGGCGACCGTCTCCGGATTGACAACCGGTGCCCCCTGCACCAGCGGCGCCGCCCCCTCGGCTTGAAATCCATAGAGGGCGGGAGCCGTGCCCATCTCCTCGAAGCCACGCCAGTAGGCGGTCACGTTGCCGGCGTTGCCGACCGGTATCGCCAGCGCACCGGGGGCTTCGCCGAGTTCCTCGACCACCTCGAAGGCCGCCGTCTTCTGGCCTTCGATGCGATATGGGTTGACCGAGTTGACCAGCTCGATCGGGTGACGGTCGGCGAGCTCGCGGACGATCTGCAGCGCCTCGTCGAAGTTGCCCTGCAAGGCGATCACGCGAGCGCCGTGCATCAGCGCCTGCGCCAGCTTGCCGATCGCGATTTTTCCCTCCGGCACGATCACCGCTCCGCGCAGACCGGCACGGGCGGCGTAGGCGGCCGCACTCGCGGCGGTGTTCCCGGTCGAGGCGCAGATCACCGCCTCCGCTCCACGCCCCTTCGCCCGCGAGACCGCCACCGTCATCCCCCGGTCCTTGAAGGACCCGGTCGGGTTCGCACCCTCGAACTTCAAGTAGGCCCGCGCCTGCAGCCGCTCGGAGAGCCGCGGTGCCTCGATCAGTGGCGTCGAGCCCTCGTTGAGGCTGACGATCGGGTCGTCGGGCTCCAGCGAGAGACGCTCCCTGTATCTCTCGATCAGAGCGCCAGAGCTCAAACGAACTCCTCCTCGATGACACGGATGAAGCGCGGCGCGGCACGCAGGTCGTCGAGCCGGCCGATCTCCTCGACCGCCGCCGCGAAACGCGACTCGAGGCACTCGTGGACGACCATCACAAGCCGCGCGTCCTCGCCGATCCCGCGCTGCACGACGCTCTTCACCGAGATCTCGTTCTCACCCAGCAGCCGGGCGATCTTGGCGAGGACACCGGGGCGGTCGGCGACCTCGAGGTGGAGGTAGAAGGACGAGGGGACATCGGCGACAAGCGGCAGCTGCTGGCGAGCCTCGTGGACGGGGCTGTCGCCGGCGAGAATCGAGACGACGTCGCCAAGCACGGCCGAAGCGGTCTCGACGCCGCCGGCGCCGGGACCCGACATCGTCACCTCGGTGATCGCGGGTGCCTCGACCATCACCGCGTTGAAGGGGCCGCTGACCGGGGCCAGCGGGTGACCGCTGTAGAGGAAACAGGGAAAGACGCGCACGCTGATCCCCGCCTCGCGGCGCTCGGCGACCCCGAGCAGCTTCAGCGAGAGATCCAGCTCCTTGGCGTAGGCGAGGTCGTCGGGCTGGATCGCCTCTATCCCCTCATAGGCGACCTGGTCGAGGGTGACCGGCGTGTGGAAGGCCAGACGAGCGAGGATCGCCATCTTTGCCGCGGCGTCCGCCCCGTTGACGTCGTCGCTCGGGTCGGCCTCCGCGTAGCCCAGCTCCTGCGCCCGCGCAAGCACCTCCTCGTAAGCGGCACCGCTCGCCGCCATCTCGCTGAGGATGAAGTTGGTCGTGCCGTTGACGATCCCGAAGACCTTGTCGATCTCGGTGACGCCAAAGCTCTCCTGGATAGTGCGGACGATCGGGATCACACCTGCCACCGCCGCCTCAAAGCGCAGCTGCACCCCAGCCTCGCGGGCAACGCTGAACAGCTCCTCGCCATGCTGGGCAAGGAGCTGCTTGTTGGCGGTGACCACAGGCCGGCCAGCACGCAGCGCGTCGAGCACGTAGGTCCGCGCCGGATCGGTGCCCCCGATCAGCTCGACGACGAGGTCGGAGCGCTCGAGGATCTCGCCGATCTCGCCCTCGCTGCGGGTCAGGGTGCCCACCAGCTCTGGCCGCCGCCCGGTTGCCGCCTCGACCGCATCCGCCCGCTCGGCGAGCAATTCAGAGAAGGCGCCACCGACCGTGCCACGGCCGAGCAGCCCGATGCGGACGGGATCAGGCATCGATGTCGCGGGAGGTCAGGTCCTCATAGGACTCGCGTCGCACAACGACGCGGGCCTCGCCCTCGCGGCAAAAGACGACCGGCGGCCGCGGCACACCGTTGTAGTTACTCGCCATCGCATGGCCGTAGGCACCGGTCGCCGGCGTTACGAGGACATCGCCGACAGCCGGCGCGGCCAGCATCGCATCGCGCACCACTACGTCACCGGACTCGCAATGCATCCCTGCGACCGCCGCCGGCGTTTCGGCTGGGGCGCTGGCGCGGTCGGCGATCAGCGCTTCGTAACGGGACCCGTAGAGCATCGGCCGCATGTTGTCCGACATACCGCCGTCGATCGCGACGTAGGTCCGAATCCCGGGAATCTCCTTGACGGTGCCGATGCGATAGGCGGTGACACCCGCGTTGCCCACTAACGAGCGCCCCGGCTCGACCAGGATCCGCACCCCGTCGCCGAACACCTCGGCAACCCCCCGCACCTTGACGTCGACATAGGAATCGATCGAGGGCGGCTCGTCCTCGGCGGTGTAGGCGATTCCGAGGCCGCCGCCGACGTTGACGAGCCGGCACCACTCGCCGGCCAGCTCGCCGATCGCGCGGATCGCGAGCGTGTACGGCTCCAGCTCGAAGATCTGCGAGCCGATGTGCGCGTGCAGGCCGACGAGATTGAGCATGTCGGAGGCGAGGACCCGTTCGATCGCCTGCGCCGCCAGCCCGTCCTCGAGCCCGAAGCCGAACTTGGAGTCGAGCTGCCCGGTCTGGATGTAGTCATGGGTGGAGGGCTTAATCCCCGGCGTAACCCGGATCAGCACGTCCTGGGGTCGGTCGAGCAGCCGCTCGCAGCGCCCGATCTCATCGAAGGAGTCGAGGATCAAATGGCCGACTCCGGCTCTCGCCGCGAGCTGGATTTCCTCGTCGCTCTTGTTGTTGCCATGCATGTGGATGCGGGCCGGGTCGAAGCCGGCTCGCAGCGCCATGTGCAGCTCGCCCCCCGAGGCTACGTCGACGGAAAGGCCCTCTTCGGCAAACAGCCGATAGGCGGCGGTGCAGGGAAAGGCCTTGCTCGCGAAGAGCACCTCGAAGTCGTCGGTGCGCTGTTCGAACGCCTCGCGGTAGGCGCGGGCACGTACCCGCATATCGTCCTCCGCGTAGATGTAGGAAGGGGTGCCGAGCTCAGCGGCGAGACCGACGACATCGCAGCCGGCGATCTCGAGCCGACCATGCTCGTTCACGCGACTGCCGCTCGGGTAGACCCGAGAGCCCGCGATCGGGTCGGCGACCGCGCCTGCCTGTCCACGATCCGACATGGGACGGCATTGTGACGGGAAGACGGCTAGCCAGGCTTTAGGAGGCTGGCCCGAACGGACTCATTTGCCGCCGCCGAGCAAGCCGCCGACCGTTTCTTTGGCTTTTTCGACGGTTTTGTCGACCGTTTCGCCGACCGTCGATTCCGGCCCCACCGTGCCTTCCACGACGCTTTCGGTTACTTTCGTGACCCCGGTGTTGCCGAGAGCGCCGCCGGTGGCGCCATTGACGCTGTTGACCGTGTTGTTAACGGTGCCGGTCACCGTTTCGCTCGGCGAAGATCCACCGCCGCCAGCACCTCCTCCTCCAGACTGTTTGGCCGAACCTCCGCCTTGGGAGGCGCCCGAGCCATCGCCGCCGTCCGAAGCAGAACCGTTTGGGGACCCGGCGGGGACGGAGCTATCGCCCTGGGCCGTCGTTGGGCTGGACCCCGGCGCGCTGGGGGCAGAATTCGAGACCGGCGCGCCGGCATTCGGCGAAGTTGCGCTGCCGGAGCCATCTGCGGAGCTGCCGCCCCTCGCGCCGGTCGAAGCCGTGGCGGCTTTTCCGTTGCCTGCGACCGCCTGCGAGCCGTTCGTCCCCGCAGCGCGGGGGGCCGTGCCGGCGGAGGAACCGCCGTCGCCGGCGATACCGGCGAGCGGCCAATCCCGCAATGCCTGCAGAGAGACGAGCATGACGAAAGCAACCACCGCCGCGGCGATCAGGGCCGTGCCGGATACCGCGCCTGCCAGGTAGTTACGAGCTTGGCGGACCATCTTCTCTCCGTCGTCGCTTGCTACCCAAGGGTCGCAGGCACGAACCGTCAAGCCATACCTACTAATTGAATTTTTGAGCGATTCTGGGTAGGACGCCTGGCTAGAGATAGCCCAGGGGATCGGTGGGGGCGCCGTTGACGCGAACCTCGAAGTGGAGGTGGTCCCCGAAACAATGGCCGGTGCAGCCAACGTAGCCGATCACGTCGCCCTGCGAGACGCTCTGCCCGGCGCTGACCGCAACCGATGACTGGTGGGCGTAGCAGGTCTGCAAGCCACCGCCGTGATCGAGGCAGGTGAAGTTGCCATAGCCACCACTTTCCGCTTCTGACTGCAGCAGGACAACCGAGCCGGAGGCGGCGGCGCGAATCGGCGTGCCGGCCGGAACCGCGATGTCGATCCCCTCGTGCATCTGGCCCCAGCGCATCCCGAACCCCGAGACCACCGGGCCATCCACCGGCCAGATGAACTGGCCGGAGCCGTAGCGGATTGGCCCCGCCGGTAGCGGTGCCGAACCCGTTCCCGCCAGCGTTGCCGCGAGTTCGGCCTGGATCGAAGCCACGTCCCCGTCGAGCTCCTGCTCGGTCTTCGCGATCCGAGCCAGAGCGTCCTCCCTGCTGCGGCGCGCGTCGACGAGCGCCGACTGCCTCTGCTGGACCGCGGAGCGCGCGCTGGCCAAGGCCTGCTCTTCGGCGGCGATCGCGTCGCGCGCCGATTCGATCCGGTCCTTCGCGGAGCGCAGGCGAGCAACAGTGCGCTTCACCTGATTGCGCAGCTCGCGCACCCGCGTGACTACCGCTTCGTCGAGCCCATGGATCCGGTTCAGGTACTCGGTGCGGTTGACAAGGTCTTCGTACCCCCCGGCGTCGACGATCACGCTGAGCAGGTCCGGGGTACCGGTCTCATACATCGCCACGAGCCGATCGCGCAGAGCGGTCAGCGCCCGCTCGAGACGTGCCCTCACCACCGCCAGATGCTTCTTCGCGGTCTCCAGCTCGGCCATCGCGGCATCCAGTTCGGCCTGCTTGGCATCGAGCCGGTCTTTCACAACCGCCTCGCGGGCCCGCAGCGCCGCGACCTCGTCGGTCAGCCTTTCGATCCGCTGCCGATAACGGGAGATCGTCGTCGTCAGCACGCCCTTGCGCTCGCGCACCTTAGAAAGCTTCGCTTCCTTGGCGTCGAGCTTAGATTCGAGATCCTGGGCCGGCGCGACACCGCTGAGGAGCAGCACGACGAGCGCCGCCACCGCGGCGAGCAGAGCCGCCGGGGCAAGGCGAGTCTTGAACATGGCGAGGGAGGCTAGCGAGGCCAGGCATCCGTCACGCGGGGATGGGAAGAGGATGCAATCGCGCTTGCGTAGGGGCCCCTACGCCGCGACTGGCTCCTTCTCTACCGCCTTCTCCGCCTCAGCGGCAACTTCGGCCGCGTAGCCGAGACGCTCAGCGTATTCGCGGGCCTGCATGCGGGAGATGACCATGCGCTGGATCTCGGCGGTGCCCTCGAACAGCTGGTAGATCTTGGCGTCCCGAAAGAACTTCTCCAGCGGCAGCTCGGTGCTCCAGGCCTCGGGGCCGACAAGGTCCATCAAGGTGGTCGTCGCCCACATCGTCACGTCGCCGGCCTTGAGCTTTGACATCGAGCCCTGACCGCCCCGCATCGGGACGCCGTTGCGACCCATCCAGGCGGCGCGCTGGACCAGCAGGCGCGCCGCTTCGATCTCGGTCGCGACGTCGGCCAGCGTCTGCTGGATCCGCTGCGTCTGCAACAGCGGGGTGCCCCCTTCCAACTGCCCGTCGAGGTACTCGAGGGTCCACTCGTAGGCCGCCTGGGCAATGCCCAGGGCGGAGGCGCCGACCAGCGGTCGGGTGATCTCGAAGGTCGCCAGCGCGTCGGCGCCACGCGATTTCTTCCCTTCCCGTCCGCGCTGCAGCTTTTTCTCGAGCTTCTCTTCACCGCCGAGCAGGTTCTCGGCGGGGATGCGGCAGTCCTCGAGGATGATCTCCGCGGTATGGGAGGCGCGGATGCCGAGCTTCGACTCCTTCTTGCCCTGGCTCAGGCCCGGGGTGTCCTTGCCGATCACGAATGAGGCCTGACCGCGGGTACCGAGGCTGGGATCGACGGTGGCGACGACGACGTGCACATCGGCGATGCCGCCGTTGGTGATGAAGACCTTGGTGCCGTTGAGGACCCACTCGTCGCCATCGCGCTTGGCGGTGGTCTTGAGGCTCTTCACATCCGAGCCGGCCTGCGGCTCGGTGACCGCGTAGGCGCCGAGCTTGACCTCGTCGCCGGCCCCGAAGCACTCGGGGACCCACTGGGCGATCTGCTCGGGGGTGCCGGAGGAGGCAATGCCGGCGGCGGCGAGGCCGGAGCCGGAGATGGCGAGGGCGATCCCGGCGCAGCCCCAGTGGAACTCCTCGGCGGAAATCACCTGCATCTGCCCATCTGAATCAGAAGCCGAGCGCTGAATCGCCTCGAGACCCTGGAAGCCCTGCTTGCGAGCCTCCTTGACGACCTCCCAGGGGGTGCTCTCCTCTTCGTCGTGTTTGCGGGCCGCGGGGCGGATCACGTCGCGGGCAAAGGCACGCGCCTGATCTTTGAACTCCTGCTGCTCCTCG
>JBIOVI010000042.1:0-89230 GCA_044867645.1 Solirubrobacterales bacterium
CTCGGCCTGGCACTGGTCTCGGGGACCGAAGTCGTCGACGGCCTGCTCTCCGCCTCCTCCTTCGAAAAGGGCAATGGCGGCCGCATTCTCGGCCTCGCCGTCTTCGCCATCTTCATCCTCTTCGGGCTGATCCTGCGGGCGCTCTCCCAGGCGGCCCGCAACGCGCGCCAGCTCTCCGCCGTGCTCGAGGGGCTGGCCTGGGAGGAGTTCCGCCAGGCGGCGCTGCCCGAGCGCTTCCGCGGCAAGATCGCGATCCTGGTCCCCGCCTACAACGAGGCCGAGAACATCGGCCACGTGCTCGACCAGATGCCGGCCAGGGTCTGCGGCGTCGCCACCGAGACCCTGGTCGTCGACGACGGCTCCCGCGACGGCACCGGCGACGTCGCCGCCGCACACGGCGCCGCGGTCGCCCGCCACGTCACCAACCGCGGCGGCGGCGCGGCGCTGCGCACCGGCTACCGGCTGATGGTCGAATCGGGCGCCGAGATCGTCGTCACCCTCGACGCCGACGGGCAGCACCTGCCCGCCGAGATGGAGCGCCTGGTCAAACCGGTGCTCGACGGCGAAGTCGACGTCGCCCACGGCTCGCGCGTGCTCGGCCAGGCCGACCGCAACCACTTCGCCCGCGAGCTGGGGATCGTCTTCTTCAACCGCCTCGTCTCGGCGATCACCCGCACCCACGTCACCGACTGCTCCAACGGCTACCGCGCCGTGCGCACCACGGTGCTGCCGCAGCTGGTCCTACGCCAGGAGCAGTTCCACACCTCCGAGTTCATGATCGAGGCGATCAAGCGCGGCATCCCGGCCAGGGAGGTCCCGGTCACGGTCGAGCGGCGCCTCCACGGTCACTCGAAGAAGCCGGCCGTCGTTCGTTACGGGCTCGGCTTCGCCAACGCGATCGTCAGGACCTGGCTGCGCTAGCAGGCTCGCGGTTGAGGCTCCGCCAGAGATGGGCGACGGCGTAGGAGCGCCAGGGTCGCCAGGCCTCGGCCATTTGCCTCTCGCCTGCCCGGTCCGCCGCGTACCCGCGCCGCTCCAGTGCTCGCCGTAGTCCCGCGTCGCCGACCGGATAGGCATCCGGGTCTCCGAGTGCCCGCATCGCGATGTAGGAGGCCGTCCAGGGCCCGATCCCCGGCACCGAGAGGAGACCGGCGACCGCGGTGCTCGACTCCGCCCCGGCGTCCAGGCTCAGGTCGCCTCGCTCGACCAGCCCCGCCAACTCGCGCAGGGCCCCAGCCCTGCTCCACGGCATCGGTAGCTCTGCCGGGTTGGCTCGAGCCAGGGCGGCGCGCGGGGACATCGTCTTCGTCGAGTACGCGATGGAGGCGACGGTAAACGGCGAGCGCCTCGCCTGGGATGGCATCGGGCGCTTCGAGCTTCGCGACGGCCGGGTGTTCGACGCGATCGGCCGCTGGGACACTGCGGCAATCCAGGCCGCCCTGGGCGCTTCGCCGGCGGCTGGGTCAGCGGCCACGGTCGGCGAAGACGACGAGGCGCCGTGATCTGAGCGGGCCCGACTGGGGCGAGGGGAGCAGCGCCCGGAAGGTCGCCCGAGCGCCGACTCGCAGGCGGAAATGGGCAACGCAGTCCGGGTCGAGCGGCTTCGAGGCGATGCGCCTGCCGCCGCGATTGAGCTGCACCTCGCTTCCGCCATGCCCTGCGCAGGGAGATACGCGGGTCGAGAGGACGAACGTCGATTGGTCTCCAAGCCGACGGATCCTCGCCAGCAGCAGGATCCGGGCTCGTGGGGTTGCGGGCGTGGGCGCGAGCGTTGCCAGGGGAAGGGAGCTCGCCACGCCCACGCCGGGCCCTGCCGGTCCTCCTGGAACCGTGGGGACCGAAGGCGCCCCGGAACAGTCCGGAGCGATCGCTCCCTCGAGGCGGTACACCGCGCCCCCGTTCGAGGCGACGTAAAGGCGGCCGCAGGAGTCCTCGCCGAACGAGACCGGGCCGGAGACGCTGATGCCCTCTGACCGATCTCCGGTCGCCCGACTCCCAGCAGTTGCGGGCAGCACGAGTGAGCGGATCTCGCCGATGCAGAAGTCCGCATAGAGATAGCGACCGAAGAGGTCGCCGAGGCTTGGATCGCGGACTACGTAGCCGCCGGTGATGGCGCAGCCGTGCGCGCCCCCGTCGCCGGGGTCGGTATGGGGATAGTCGAAGACGGGATCGGTAAAGCCGCCGATGCTGTCGCAGCTTTCAGGCGCGCCCGCGTAGGCGATGAACCCCTCGCGGCAGTTCCATCCGTAGTTCGCCTCCTCCCCACCGACCGCGCCCGCCGCCGGGCTCGGCGCCAAATCGACCTCCTCGCGGACGCCCTGGCCGACGTCGCCGATGATCATGTCTCCGTTGGCGCGGTCGAAGGAGAAGCGCCACGGATTGCGCAGCCCGTAGCTCCAGATCTCGTCGAGGCCGGGTTGGCCGGCGAAGGGGTTGCCGGCGGGAATCGCGTAGCTCGGCGTGGCCCCCGGCCGGGGGTCGATGCGCAGGATCTTGCCGAGCAGGGTGTCCAGATTCTGCCCGCTTTCAAACGGGTCGCCCGACCCACCGCCGTCGCCGACCGAGACGTAGAGGTAGCCGTCGGGGCCGAACTGGATCTGACCGCCGTTGTGGTTCGCCTCGTCCGCGTGGCCGATCGCGACGATCGGCTCGCGCACCAGGGCCGGCTCGCCCGCGCCCCCCGGCCGGAAGGCGTCGACGTGGAGGTCGCCCTCCGCCCCTCCCGCCGCGGCCTCCCCCGTGTAGGCGGCGTAGAAGCGCCCCGAGGAGACGTAGTCCGGGGCGAGCGCGATCGAAAGCAGCCCGCGCTCGCCGCTACAGCAGCTCACCAGCGAGGTCAGATCGGCGAAGGGTTGAGCGGCCGTGCCGCTGGAGAGGATCACCCTGCCCTCCCGCTCCACCACCAGCAGCTCGTCCGGGTTCGCCGGATCGGAGGCAATGAAGATCGGCTGGTCGAATTCGCCGACAAGGCGAAGCGTCGCCGCCGAGGCGCCGACCGCACAGCAGAGCGAAAGCGAGACGACTAACGCGGCGACCTTCCAGATACGGCGGCGCAAACGATTTCCTCCTTGGCTCGTCGCCGGGCCTCTACCCGCTGCGCGGTTCCCCTACCCCACTCCGGGGTGACGGACCTGGGCGGGATCGGGCAGATAGAGATCCATGCCGCAGCGGGGGCAAACCTGAACGTAGAGCTTCACGGCCTTGTGGCAGTTGGGGCACTGCCGTTCCGGTTCGTGCTTCTCCGAGCGATAGAGGATCACCGCGATCAGGCCCAGCGGCGGCAGCACCGTCCCGATCAGCAGCCAGAGCCAGAACGAGCTGCCCTTGCCGCGGCCGACGATCGCGGTGGCCAGCCCGAAGAAGAACGCTATGACGACGTACTCGAATCCCACGGCCCCATTGTCGCGCCCAGGCGCTGTGGGTGCCCGATCGAGCCGACCTCGGCGAGGTCACGACGGAAGGGCAGGCTGGCCGTCCAGTCGATCACCGCGCGCGCCTTGCGCGCGGCGCCCGGAATCTGACTCATGTGGTAGGTGCGCGCCATCCACCAGGCCGGGAAGCCGCGGAAGGTGCGGCCGCCGACTTTTCCCACCGCCTTGTACCGACCGAGGTTGACGAATGAGGCATTGCCGCGGTACTCGAATGGCCGAGCCGTGCCCACCCCCAGCTCGGCAGCGATGTTGCGTGCCGCGACCGGGCCTTGCCTGACGGCGTGCTGTGCGGTCGGCGGGTAGAGGCCGCCGCGCGGGTCCGGGGCGGCGGCGCAGTCGCCGATCGCCCAGACCGAGTCCGACCCTTCGACCCGCAGGTGGGTGTCGACCGGCACGCGACCGCGCTCGTCGAGCGACAGCGAGAGCTGGCGCAGGCTTGGATGGGGGGCGACGCCGGCGGTCCAGACGACGGTGCGGGTCGGCAGGGTCTCGCCGTTCGAGAGCCGGGCACGATTGGCCGTGACCTCCTCCAAGGTCGTCTCGAGACGGATGTCGATCCCGCGTCCGCGCAGCTCCCGCAGCGCGTACTCAGCGAGGCCGGCGTCGATCTCCGGCAACACTCTGTCGCTGGCCTCGACCAGGACCCAGCGCATGCCATGCAGGCGGGCGCGTGGGTAGCTCTCCATCGCGTCGGCGGCGAAGTCCTGGAGCTCGGCCAATGCCTCCAGGCCGGCGTAGCCGCCGCCGACGAACACGTAGGTGAGAAGCTCGTCGCGCCGGGCGGGATCCTCAGTCGCGTTGGCCGCCTCCAGCGTTTCGACCACGTGGTTGCGGAGCCAGATCGCGTCGGCGAGGGTTTTGAAGCCGACGGCGTGCTCGGAGAGGCCGGGGACCGGTAGCACCCGCGAGACCGAGCCGAGGGCGAGCAGGAGCTGGTCGTAGGGGAGCGTCTCGGCCTCTCCCTCACGAGTCCGCAGCTCGACCGTGCGCGCCTCGGGATCGTGGCCGGAGACCGTTCCCAGCCGCAGGTAGGTGCGCTCGAGGATCTCGCGCAGCGGCGTGACCACGTGGCGCGGCTCGAGCGTCCCCGCGGCGGCCTCGGGCAGGAACGGCGTGTAGAGCAGGAAGTTGACGTCGTTGACCAGGGTCAGCCGCGCCGACTGCTTCGCCATGATCCGCTCCAGCTCCCGCGCCGCCATCGCCCCACCGAATCCACCCCCGGCGATGACGACGTTCCAGGCCATGGAGTCAACTTAGCACTTTGTAACAACTTGTCACAAAGTGCGAATCTGCATTTGACCTACTCCCCCAGCTTCTCCTGGATCAGGCGGTTGACCTCGCCGCCGTCGGCACGGCCTTTGGTCTCCTTCATCACCGCGCCGACGATGGCGCCGATCGCCTTCTGGTTGCCGGCGCGAACCTGGTCGGCGGCCTCCGGGTTGGCATCGACCGCGGCGGCGACTATCGATTCCAGCTCGCCGCTGTCGGCGATCTGGGCGAGGCCGTCGCGCTCTACTATCGCGGCGGGATCGCCACCTTCGGCGACCATCGACGCAAGAACCTGCTTGCCGCTGCCGTGCGAGATCTTCTTCTCCTGGACCATGATCGCCAGGGCGGCGAGCGCCTCGGGCTCGACCTTGGAGGCGGTCGCGTCGTCGACACCCTCCTGGCGCAGGGCGGCGGCCAGCTCGCCGGTGACCCAGTTGGCGAGCACGCGAGGCTCGACCTCGCCGGCGACGCGGGCAGCCCGCTCGAAGTAGTCGGCCGTCTCCGGATCGGCGACTAGCACCGTGGCCGCGTCCTCGGCTAGCCCAAGCTCCTCGCGGTAGCGCGCCATCCGGGCCTCGGGCAACTCGGGCAGCGCCTCTCGCGCCTCCTTCAGCATCGCCTCGGTCGGCGCTAGGGGCACCAGGTCGGGCTCGGGGAAGTAGCGGTAGTCGTGCGCCTCCTCCTTCGAGCGCAGCGCGGTCAGCGAGCCGTCCTCGGGGTGGAAATGGAGCGTCTCCTGCACCACGCTCCCCCCCGCCTCGATCAGCTCCCGCTGCCGTGCCAGCTCGGCCTCGATTCCCCGTTCGAGAAAGCGAAAGCTGTTCATGTTCTTCAGCTCGGTCTTGGTCCCCAGCTGCTCGCTGCCGGCGGGCCGCACGGAGACGTTGGCGTCGATCCGCAGGCTGCCCTCCTCCATGTTGACGTCGGAGACGTCGAGCTGGCCGACGGTGGTACGCAGCAGGCGCGCCCAGGCGGCGGCCTCCGCCGCGCTGCGCAGGTCCGGCTCGGTGACAATCTCGACCAGCGGCGTGCCGCCGCGGTTGAAGTCGACCAGCGAGGCGCCCGATCCGTGGATCCGTCCCGACTCGCCGAGATGGATCGTCTTCGCCGCGTCCTCCTCGAGGTGGGCCCGATGGATCCGCACCTCGCCGAGACGGCCGTCAACGGCAAGCGGCAGGTCGTACTGGCTGATCTGGTAGGCCTTCGGATTGTCCGGATAGAAGTAGTTCTTGCGGTGGAAGATCGAGCGCGCCGCCACGTCGCACTCCAGCGCCGCGGCGATCTTCAGCGCGTAGCGGATCGCCTCCTCGTTGGGCACCGGCAACACGCCGGGGTGGGCGAGGCAGACCGGGCAGGTGTGGACGTTCGGCTCGTCGCCGAAGGAGAGCGCGCAGCCGCAGAACATCTTCGTCCGGGTCGAGAGCTGGACGTGGATCTCCAGCCCGATCACAGCCTCCAGCTCAGCCATCGCCGCCCTCCCCCGGTTTCGCCTCGAACCCGATCGCCCCCTCGAGGGCGTGCGCGGCGTCGAGCAGTCGCTGCTCGGCAAAGGCAGGGGCGGCGATCTGGAACCCGACCGGCAGCCGGGGCCCGCCTCCTTCTGGCTCGGCGAGGCCCGCCGGGATCGAGATCGCCGGGATGCCCGCCAGGCTCATCGGCACAGTGAAGAAGTCGTTCATGTACATCGCCAGCGGGTCGTCGGTCTTCTCACCGAGGCCGAAGGCAACCGAGGGAGAGGTCGGCGTGACGACGAAGTCGACCCGCTCGAAGGCCGAGTCGAAGTCCTCGGAGATCTTGGTGCGGACTTTCTGGGCGCGTCCGTAGTAGGCGTCGTAGTAGCCGGAGGAGAGCGCGTAGGTGCCCAGCATGATGCGGCGCTTCACCTCCGCCCCGAATCCCTCGGCACGCGTCGTCTCGTACATCTCGATCAGATCGCTCGCTTCGGCGCGCACGCCGTAGCGGACGCCGTCGTAACGAGCCAGGTTCGACGACGCCTCGGCCGGCGCGATCACGTAGTAGGCGGAGATGCCGTGCTCGGCGTGCGGCAGCGGAACCTCGGCGATCTCGCCCCCGAGCCGCTCGATCGTCTCCAGGGTGGCCTCGAAGACCGCCCTCACCCCCGGCTCGATCGCGTCGTGGGCGAGCTCTGTGGGCACCGCGAAGCGCAACCCGCTTAGATCCTCGCGCGTGGGGGCCTCGATGCCGCCCTCGATCCCAACCGAGGTCGAATCGCACTGGTCGCGTCCCTCGAGCGCCGCCAGCAGGAGCGCCGCGTCGGTGACGTCGCGAGTCAGCGGGCCGCACTGGTCGAGCGAGGAGGCGAAGGCGATCATCCCGTAGCGGGAGACCGCGCCGTAGGTGGGCTTCAAGCCGACGATCCCGCAGAGCGAAGCTGGCTGGCGGATCGAGCCACCGGTGTCGGTGCCGATCGCGCAGGGCGCGAGGCCGCCGGCGACGACGGCGGCGGACCCGCCCGAGGACCCGCCCGGCACCCGCCCGCGGTCCCACGGGTTCAGCACCGGTCCATAGGCCGAGTTCTCGTTGGAGGACCCCATCGCGAACTCGTCCATATTGGTCTTGCCGAGCAGGCTGGCACCGGCCTCGTTCAGTCGCCGCACCGCGGTCGCCGTGTAGGGCGGGCGGTAGCCCTCGATGATCCGCGAGGCCGCCGTGGTCGGCACGCCCTCGGTGCAGAAGATGTCCTTGATCGCAACGGGTATCCCAGCGAGCGGCGCGTCCACCTCGCCGTTCGCGCCGCTGTCCCCGGCGCGCCAGAGATAGGCGTTCAGCTCATCTCCGGATGCGGCGTCGCGCCAGGTCTCGAAGTACTCCTCGCGAGAGATCCCGCCGGCCGCAATCTCCGCCACGGCTTCGGCGACGGACAAGCCCCGAATCCCTTCCATCATTCGGCCTGCGGGGACGGGACCCTGAACGCGTCATCGGCGGGGTCCGGGGCTTGCTCCAGCACCACATCCCTGGGCCAGCTCGGTCGCGGCTCGTCCGGGCGCAGGACGTTCTCCAGCTCGACCACGTGCGAAGTCGGTTCCACGTCCTCCAGGTCCAGCTCCCCGATCCGGTCGACGTGCTCGAGGATCCCTGAGAGCTCCCCGCTCATCTTCTCCACCTCGTCCTCGGACAGTCGCAACCGGGCCAGCTTGGCGACGTGAAGGACTTGCTCCCGCTCGATCACGGGCGGGATTCTAGGTGGCCTGCTTTCGGGAGCGGAGGAAGCCGCCGGTCGCTATGGCGCCGTGACCGTTCGCGAGCGGGCACCGAGGCATTCGACCGGCCGGCCGGGCAGGTGGTAAGCCGAAACTTCGGCGTAGACCCGCGCCCCGCGGAGGGTGGGGCGGGACCTCATCCCCCATTTGTTGGCGTAGGGGGTGAGGTACGCGACGACGTCGTCGTGCCCTGGCATCGCTTTGCGAACTCGAACCGTGCTCTGTTCGCAGAACTCGGCCGGGGCGTCGGAGGTGACGGTGCCACCGATCTTGTGTGCAGCCCTGTCCACGGCGATCGTCAACGTGACGGGGTAGACGTGGGTGGTCTCGCCGGAGGCGGGTGCGACGGCGAGCAAGAGCGCCGCGAGCGAGGCGAGCGCCGCTCCCAGCTGTGCGCCGCGGGTCATAGCTCCAAGGTAGCGCGCATCGTTGCCCTCGTGCCCAATCCAGGCCGTCTTTGGCTGTGCAGCCAGCTAGAGTGCCGGCGATGCGGGGAACGAAAGCAGAGGCGTTCGTTGTCCTCGGCCTGCGGTTGATGGCGGTCAGCTTCGCGGTCGTCGGCATCCTCTTCATCGCCGTTCCCAGCGGCGTTCTCGACACGATCTCCGACCTCGGCGACTCGATCGGGGACTTCGCCCGCGCCCCCCACGGCGAGGAGCAGCTCTGGCTGGCGCTCGCCTTCGCCTACATGGTCGTGATCACCGGCATCTGCGCGGTCGCCCAGGCCGACGTCGTCCGCTACCGGCCTTTCCTCCTCGTGCTGGCGGCGGGTAAGACCGCGTCCTCGCTTGGCTCGCTGGGCTTCTACCTCTTCGACCAGGACGTCTTCATCTACCTGCTCAACTTCCTGGTCGACGGCTTTCTCGCCCTGGCGGCGTTGTGGCTCTGGTCTCTGGCAGGCCGCATCGACCGGCCCGTCGCCCCCGGCTGACAGCGCCCGCCGGGGTTGTCGACCGCCGAGCAACGCACCTTGAGCGCGATCTGCGAGGCGATGGCCCCCGCCCTCGACGGTCTGCCCGCCGCCGAGCGCGAGGTGAACGTCTCCGGCCCGGTCTCCGAGTTCCTCACCTCGCTCTCGCCACGACTGCTGGTCCGGATCAGGCTCGGGCTGCGGGTATTCGAGTGGCTGCCGTTTCCCTGGCGATTCAGCCACCTCGACGCAGCCGCCCGCGAGGACTTCCTGCGGCGCATGGAGCGTTCCCGCTTCGGCCTCCACCACGAGCTGCTGCTTATGGCCAAGACCTTCACGACGATCGGCTACGCGGTCGACCCCCGGGTCGAGCAGCGGCTCGGCCTCGAGACCGCCTGCCGTCTCGCTGACGGCTCGCTGCCCGAGCCCGCCGGTCCCCTGGGCGACACCGCTCCCGCCGGGGAGGGAGAGGAATGCGACGTCGTCATCGTCGGCTCGGGCGCGGGCGGAGCAGTCGCGGCGGCGACCCTGGCCGAGGCGGGCCTCGACGTAATCGTCCTCGAGGCCGGCGACCGCTACGACCGCGACAGCTACCCGAGCGACCCGCTGGACGCGATCGCCTCGCTCTACCGCGATGGCGGCCTGACGATCGCCGAGGGCCGACCACCGATTCCGGTGCCGGTCGGCAGGACCGTGGGCGGCACGACCGTGGTCAACTCCGGCACCTGCTTCCGCGCCCCCGACACGGTGCTCGACCACTGGCGCGATCGCTACGGCATTGGCTGGGCTGGCGAGCTCGCGCCCGACTTCGCCGAGGCCGAGGAGTTCCTGCGCGTTACCCCGCTCGATCCGGAGCGGATGGGGCGCAACGGGCAACTGGCGATGGAGGGAGCGCGGGCGCTTGGCGCGGGCGGTGGCCCGATCTCCCGCAACGCCGGCAACTGCGTGCAGTGCAGCTCCTGCCCCTTTGGCTGCGCGATCGATGCCAAGCGCGGGATGAACGTCAGCTACCTGCCGCGTGCCGTCGCGGCCGGGGCACGCCTGCGCACCGGGGTCGAGGTGCGGCGCGTCAGCGTCGCGGCCGGCCGGGCGACGGGCGTGCAAAGCGTGGCTACCGATACCGGTAGCGCCAACGGCACTCGCCGGCCCTACTCAGTGAGCGCCCGCCTCGGGACCGTCGTCGCCGGTGGGGCGATGGGCACCCCGGAGCTGCTGCTGCGCTCCGGGCTGGGCGGCCACCAGGTCGGCCGCAACCTCCATATCCACCCAGCCTGCTGGGTCGGTGCGCGCTACGAGGAGGAGGTGCGCGGCTGGGAGGGCGTGATGCAGAGCTACTACGTCGACGAGTGGGAGCCGCAGCGCATCCTGCTCGAGGCGACCTTCACGCCGCTGCCCTTCGGCGGGGCCTGGCTGTTGGGCTCAGGGCGCGAGCACCAGGAAGCGATCCTCGGCTTCGACCGGATGGGCTCGATCGGCGTCCACCTCTCCGACGAGTCCGCTGGTCGCGTCGGGGTCACCGGCAATGGCTCGCTGCGAGTCAGCTATGCGCTGAGCACCGAGGACGCGAAGCGCCTCGCCTTCGGCATCGCCCGCGCCGCCGAGCTCCACTTCGCGGCTGGCGCGTCCGAGGTCTATCCCAACATCGCCGGCATCCCAGTTCTGCGTCCCCACGACCTCGCCTCCTTTGAGACGACCGCCATCAAGCCCTCGCAGCTGCGCCTCGAGGCCTTCCATCCGATGGGGACGGCGAGGATTTCCGCCAACACGGGAGAGGGCGTCTGCGCCGCCGACGGCTCGGTCAACGGCGTCGAGGGCCTCTACGTCGCCGATGCCTCCCTATTTCCCACTTCGGTCGGGGTTAACCCGATGATGACGGTCATTGCTTTTGCGAAAAAGGTGGCAGACGGGCTCATACCGGCGTAGGGCGTTGTCCTCGGTCGGCCGCCTTCGGGTCACGCACCGGTAGTGCGCTCCCCTCGACGACCTCCCTGCGTCCTAGCCCTACTTGGTCTGAGCCCGTCTGGCTTAGTTCGTTGGAGGAGGCGGGGGCGGAGGCGGTTGGCTCTGGGATGGAGGTGGCTGCTGCCCCGGAGGCGGTGGAGGCGGAGGGGGTCCACCGGCGGGTGGCTGGCCGCCACCCCCGCCGCCGCCCGAAAGCCGGTCGGCGGCGTCGCCGAAGGTTGCGCCTTCCTCGCGCATCGCGCTGTAGCCGCCGTAGGCGATACCGGCCGCGGCGATCAGGCTGAGGAAGATGCCGAGCTTGAGCGTGATGTCCACGGAGACGCCCGCGATGGCGTCGCTGCCCGGTGGATCGACGATCCGGTAGAGGATCAGCAGCACGGCGAGGCCACCCAGCCCCGCCACAATCGCGTTCATCGATACCGGTGGCTCGAGATCGGCGTCGGTGAGGCGAATGACGGCCACGGCGAGAGCCACGACGATCGCCAGCATCAGGAAGAGCGGGATCACGTCGAGCGCGTCCCAAGCGCTGCCGCCACCCCCTTCGATGCTGCCGGAGAAGCCGGGGACGCCCGAGACCTTGGCGCCGAACCAGTCGAAGAACATGAATATGAAGAGGAGGATCGCGGAGACCGCGGAGACCTTCTCCCCCGTGCTCAACCTGTCAGCTTCCATCTACACATCCCTCCGAGGAGTAGGGGTCGAACCCGACCCTACACCCGGGCTCGGGCGGCAGCCAACGTATTTACGAGCAGCATTGCGATCGTCATCGGACCGACGCCGCCGGGGACGGGCGTGATCGCCGCCGCCAGCTCAACAGCGGCCTCGAAGTCGACGTCGCCGCGGAGCCCCTCCGCGGTGCGGTTCACACCGACGTCGATAATCACCGCGCCGGGCTTGATCGCCTCGGCGCCGAGCAGGTGCGGAACGCCGACCGCCGCAACCAGCACGTCGGCGCGCCGGCAGATCGCGGCGAGGTCGCGGCTGCGCGAGTGGCAGCTGGTCACCGTCGCGTTTGCACCAAGCAGCAGCCGGGCGATCGGCACGCCGACGAGCTTCGAGCGGCCGACCACCACCGCTTCGGCGCCTTCCAGCTCCACATCCTCTTGGCGCAACAGCTCCATCACCCCGGTGGGCGTGCACGGGACTAGCCCCGGCATGCCGTGCGCGAGCAGCCCCGCGTTCACGGGGGTCAATCCGTCGACGTCCTTCGCCGGGTCGAGTGCCGCGACGACTCGATCGGGGTCGATCTGGTCGGGGACCGGTAGCTGGACGAGGATGCCGTCCACCTCATCGTCGCGACCCAGCTCGTCGACCAGCCGGAGCAGCTCGTCCTCGCTCGTCGTGGCCGGCAGGTCGTGGTTGAAGGAGCGCATCCCGGCCTCCTCGCAGGCGCGGTGCTTGTTGCGCACGTAGACCTGCGAGGCCGGGTCCTCGCCGACGAGCACGGTCGCCAGGCCTGGCGACCGCCCCCCCGCCGCGACCAGCTCGGCGACTTCGGCCCGCACCCGCTCGCGCACCGTCGCGGCGACCGCCTTGCCGTCTATGAGCCGTGCTGCCAGCGCGCTCACCGCCTGCGGATCGGCGCGTAGTCGGCCATCAGCTTGCGCTCCGCGCCATCCCCCGAGAAGCGGACGACGACGACCCCACCGGGCTCAACCGCGGTGACGACCCCATCGCCGAAGCTCGCATGCACGACGTCGTCCCCGGTCTGCAGCGCCAGTGCCGCGCCGGGATCGACCGGGGCCGCGGCTCCAACCGAGGTCTCCGTCCCCCAACCGGTTCCGAGACTTGGGGCGCTGGAATGGCGCTCGGTCAGCTCCTCGGGCAGCTCGTCGACGAAGCGCGAAGGGAGGTTGCGCTCGGCGCGGCCGAACAGCCGTCGTTCCCGGGTCCAGGTCATGTAGAGGCGACGGCGAGCGCGGGTAATGCCGACGTAGCAGAGGCGGCGCTCCTCCTCCTCGCCCCCCTCTTCCAGGGCTTTCATATGCGGGAACGAGCCGTCCTCGCAACCGACGATGAAGACGGTCTCGTACTCGAGGCCCTTGGCGTTGTGCAGGGTCATCAGGGTGATCGCCGACTCGTCGCGTAGCCCATCCTGCTCGGTGTAAAGGGAGATCTGCTGCAGGAACTCCTCCAGTGGCGAGAGGTCCCCCTCGCCCTCCAGCTCGCGGTTGACGTCGAACTCGGCCGCGACCCCGACCAGCTCCTCCAGGTTCTCCGCCCGCCCCTCGGCCTCCACCGTCCGCTCCGCCGCGAGCGCGTCGAGATAGCCGCTCTCGCGCAGCACCGCCTCCAGCAGCTCGGCTACCGGGGCCGAGTCGGCCCTCGCTCGAAGTCCCTCCATCGTCTCTTGGAAGCGAGAAACCGCCTTGATCGCCGCCGCCCCCAGGCCCGGCACCTCCTCGACCCGGCCGGCGACCTCCCAGATCGGCAGCCCGGTCGTGTTGGCGTGCGCGGCTAGGCGTCCCTGGCTGGTTTTGCCGATCCCGCGCCGCGGCGAGTTGACGATCCGCGCGAAGGAGACCTGGTCCGCCGGGTTGATCAGCAGGCTGAGGTAGGCGACGGCATCCTTGATCTCCGCCCGCTCGTAGAACTTGGTGCCCCCAATGACCTGGTAGGGCAGCTCGAAGCGGACCAGCGTGTCCTCGAGCACGCGACTCATCGCGTTGGTCCGGTAGAAGACGGCGACCTCCTCGCGCCGCACCCCCTCGTCCTCGCCGAGCCGCTCGATCTCCCCCGCCACCCAGCGCGCCTCCTCGTGCTCGTCGGAGAGCTCGCGCAGCTGTAGCGGCTCGCCGCCTGACAGTTCGGTCCAGAGCCGCTTCGGCCGCCGCTGTCGGTTGCGCTCGACCACCGCGTTGGCGGCGGAGAGGATCGTCTGGGTCGAGCGGTAGTTCTGCTCGAGCTTGACCACCGCTGCCTCGGGGAAGTCCTTCTCGAAATCGAGGATGTTGCGGATATCGGCGTGGCGGAAGCCGTACACCGACTGATCCTCGTCGCCGACCACCATCAGGTTGCCGTGCTCGGAGGTGAGTAGCTGCAGGAGCCGGTACTGGGCGTGGTTGGTGTCCTGGTACTCATCGACGAGGACGTGGCGGAAGGTGCGGCGCCAGCGCTCTCGCACCTCCTCGAACAGCTCCAGCGCATTCACCGTGCGAACCAGCAGGTCGTCGAAGTCCATCGCGTTGGCCTCGAGCATCCGTTTCTCGTAGAGCCGGAAGGCCTCTGCCGTGGTTTCCTCGAAGACGCTGCCCTGCGATTGCGCGTAGGCCTCCGCATCGACGAGCTGGTTCTTCGCCCCGGAGATCTGCGCGCGGATCGCCCGCGGCGGATAGCGCTTGGGGTCGACGTGAAGCTCCTCCATGCAGCGTTTGAGCATCCGCAGCGAATCGGACTCGTCGTAGATAGTGAAGCCGCGCGAGTAGCCGAGCCGCTCGGCGTCGGCGCGCAGCATGCGGGCGCACGCCGAGTGGAACGTCGTCACCCACATCGCCCGCGCCGAGCGGCCGACCAGAGTCTCGACCCGCTCGCGCATCTCGTTAGCCGCCTTGTTGGTGAAGGTGATCGCCAGGATCTCCCCCGGCCGCGCCGCGTCGGTGGCGAGCAGGTAGGCGATGCGATGAGTCAGGACCCTGGTCTTGCCGGAGCCGGCTCCTGCGAGGACCAGCAACGGCCCCTCGCCGTGTCGCACCGCCTCCTGCTGCGGCTCGTTGAGCCCCGCCAGCAGGCGCTCGGCCCGGTCGGCGCCGGGTTCGGTCGGCGCTCCCGCGGTCTCTTCCGGTGTGTCATTAGCCGCTTCCGTATCTGCCTCCTGAAGCATCGGGTCGAGCATAGAGAGAGAAGCGGCTAGCCCCTTGGCAAGTTTTCCTCCGTATAGCGCCGGAAAGTCGCCACTCAGCCGCCGGCCGAGGAGCGGCCAGTGCGGGGTTGCGGCTCGGCGTCCTCTGCGGCGGACCCCTCGCCTCCGTCCAGCTCGGCAAGACGCTCCTCGAGCCTGGCGATCCGCTCCGAGAGCGTCTTGATCGCCTCGGCGATCGGGTCGGGTAGATGGATCCAGTCGGCGTCCGGACCCTCGGGTCGCCGGCCCTCGACCTTGACCGGGTGGCCGGGATTGCCGACCACGGTCGAGCTCGGTGGCACGTCCTCGACGACGACCGTGTTGGCGCCGACCTTGGCGCCGTCGCCGACGGCGATCGGGCCGAGCAGCTTGGCGCCCGAGCCGACGGTCACGTTGTCGCCCAGCGTCGGATGACGCTTGCCGGGCTGGAATCCCGTGCCACCCAGCGTCACCCCCTGGTAAAGGGTGACCCGCCTGCCGATTTCCGCCGTCTCGCCGATCACCACCCCCGAGCCGTGGTCGATGAAGAACTCGGGCCCGATCTTCGCCGCGGGGTGGATCTCGACCCCGGTGACCGCACGGCTGACGTAGGCGATCGCGCCGGGGGCCAGCGGCACGCCGGCGTCGCGCAGCGCGTGGGCGAACCGGTGTGCGAGCAACGCCTGGACCCCGGCCCAGCCGGTGAGGATCTCGAAGGTGGAGACGCCATGGGCCGCAGGGTCGCGATCCCGCGCCGCGGCCACGTCGGCCCGGATCTCTTGCGTCACTCGCTTCAGCAGCTTCATGGTGCAAAGAAGGGTAAGGACATGTAGCGCTCTCCCGAGTCGCAGACCACCGTCACCACCCTCTTACCGGCGAGCTCGGGCCGCGCCGCCACCTCCAGCGCGGCCTTGATGTTGGCGCCGGCGGAGATGCCGGCGAGGACCCCCTCCCGCTGGGCGGCCAGCCGAGCCGTCTCCAGCGCATCCTCGTCGGAGACGGCGATCGTCTCGTCGATCACCGAGCGGTCAAGGACCGAGGGGACGAAACCCGCCCCGATCCCCTGGATCTTGTGGGGACCGGGAGCACCGCCGGAGAGGACTGGTGAGGTGGCTGGCTCGACGGCGACCACGAGGGCTTCGGGATTGCGTTCGCGCAGCATGCCGCCTACCCCGGTGATCGTGCCGCCGGTGCCGACGCCGGCGACGAAGGCGCCGACCTCGCCGTCCGTGTCCCGCCAGATCTCCTCCGCCGTCGTGCGGCGATGCACCTCGGGGTTGGCCGGGTTGGAGAACTGCTGCGGGATGAAGCCCTTGCGCTGTTCGCGGATCTCCTCCGCCAGCTCGACCGCCTCGGTCATCCCTCCCAGGGAGGGCGTCTCGCGCACCTCGGCGCCGTAGGCGCGCAGCAGCTTCGCCCGCTCCCTGCTCATTCCCTCAGGCAGGGTGAGGATCAGCTCGTAGCCGCGCGCCGCGCAGACCATCGCCAGCGCGATCCCGGTGTTGCCGCTGGTCGGCTCGACGATCACCGAGCGGCCCCGCTCGATCAGTCCCTCCTGCTCGGCCGCATCGATCATCGCCACCCCGATCCGGTCCTTGACCGAGCCGCCGGGATTGAAGTACTCGAGCTTCGCGCAGACCTCGGCCGGCAGCCCCTCGGCCAACCGCTGCAGCGCAACTAGCGGCGTGTTGCCGACGACCGCCGAAGCCTCTGCCCCGATCTTCACTGCCATTGTCCTCGCGGACTCACGACTCGACCCTATCGCTGGTACGTCGCTTGGCTCACGAGAGGGTATGGCGATGCAATAGATGTCGGACGATCCCGTCCTCGTCGTTGGAGCGGACGATCTCCGTGGCTCTTTCCAGCACCTCAGGATGTGCATTTGCCGGGGCGATGCTGTGAGTCGCGACGGCGAACATCGATAGGTCGTTGAGGTGGTCGCCACAGGCGACGACATCGACATCCTCATTCCCGCAGGCGGCAAGAAGAGCCAGGATCCCCGCTCCCTTCACCGCATCTCGATGCTGGACCGTGATTTCGGTCCAGCCGGGCCAATAGATGTTGGCCGCGCCGTGCACGATTGCCCCGTCGCCGACGGCCTCGCAAAGTCGCTCGCTCAGCGCCACGGCGTCGCTGTCGAGGGCGAAGGTGGTGATCTGCGCAACGTCCTTCTCCCGAGCGATCCCCAGCAGATCCTCGCAGGGCGCCAGTCGCGGATCGCGGTACTTCCGCTTCTCCTCCACGTACCACTCGGTCGATTCGTTCGTGCGCGAGCCGAAGTGGACACCGTCCTGCGTACCGTCCCACGAGGAGATCACAGGGTCGTTGCCGCTCTCGAGTATCAGGCCCACCGCGGCGCAGGCCTCGGCTCTGGAGAGAACGTTGCTGACCAGGTGGCGACCGCTCTCCATCTCCGAGACGAATGCCCCGTTCAGCTCGATCACCGGCAGGCGAAGGCGGACACCAGAGAGCAGCGCACGCATGCCAGGCATGCCGCGCGCGCTGGCGACCGTCAGGTTCACATCGGCGTCCAAGAGCTGGTTGAGCCCGCGCTGAGCGAACTCGCTGAGCGTCCCGTCGGAGCGCAGCAGGGTTCCGTCCAGGTCGCAGACGTAGACCTGCGAATCGGCCATTTGCTCATCTCGGCTCACGAAGAAATGGCCCGAATACGGGGTTCAGATGAAGTACATCCCGGAGCCAGCCTCCTCGGCCTCGCGGCGGGCGACTTCGGCGATCGTCGTTTGGCCGAAGACCTTGCGCAGCGCGGCGACGCCCTCGGCCCAGATGCCGCCTGCCTCGTCCGCCTCCTGGCCGACTTTGCCGTCGAGGGCCTGGACTACCTCCAGCACGCTGATCTCGTCGGCGGGGCGGGCGAGCGTGTAACCGCCTTTCATGCCGCGGTGGCTGGTCAGCAACCCGGCCCGGCGCAGAGTTGAGAAGAGCTGCTCGAGGAACTGCTCGGGGATGCCTCGTCGCTCGGCCAGCTCCTTGATCGGCACCGGCCTCTCACCCGAGCGAGCCAGCTCCGCCATCGCGACGACCGCATAGCGGGACTTCGAGGTGATGGAAATCACAAGAGCCTTTCTACCGCACGACGCGGACCCCGCTGGGTTAGGATCGGCTCTTGGGCTCCGTCCGCCCACACTGCCTGGTTATCGATTCTCATCCGCTGGTCCGGCTGGGCGTGCGCCAGGTGCTCGCGAGCGATTTCGAGATTCACGAAAGCGAGAGCCGCGACGAGGCGATCGGCTTGATCCACGACATCGGCAGCGTCGATGTCGCGATCGTCGATCTAAGGCGGGGACCGGTCGGAGACGAAATCCTGCCTGGGCACGATGCAATCCGAGCGCTGCGCAAGACCGCGCCGGGGATGGGGATAGTCGCCCACGGCGAGCGTCCCGAGCGCCATCTCGCCTCGGCCGCCCTGCAGGCGGGCGCCAGCGCTTACGTCGCACGCACCGCGGGGGCCGAAGAGCTGGCCAAGGCCGCCTGGGCGGCACTCGAGCAGGAGCGGTTCGTCGATCCGGCCGTCCCCCCTACCGGCAGCCGGGGGAAGCTGACGCGGCGCCAGCGCGAGATCTTGCAGCTGCTCGCCGATGGCGGCTCCACCGCCGTCGCGGCACGCGAACTGGGGCTCAGCGAGGAAACGATCAAGACCCACACCAAGAACACCCTTGCCCGTCTCGGTGCGAGAAACAGAACTCACGCCGTCGCGATAGCGCTGCGTGAGTCGTTGATCGAGTAGCTAGATCCAGCCTCGATCGCGGGCGGTGAGGACCGCCTGGGCACGATCGACGGCGCCGATCTTGCCGTAGACGTTGTGCAGGTGGGTGCGGATCGTCGAGACCGAGAGCTGCATCTCGCCGGCGATCTGCTTGTAGACCATGCCCTCGGAGAGATGCCGGAGAACGTCCAGCTCGCGTGCCGAGAGCGGGCAGGGCTCGCTGACGCGAGGAGTGTCCTGGCGCGGATACGGAAGCTCGTAAAGCAGCTCGCGCAGGCCGTCGGGGTTCAGGCCGCAGCGCTTTGCCGTCTCGCGCAGGCGCTCGGGCGTAACCGCCTCCCCCTGCGAGTAATGCGCGACCATGTCCGCGGTGGCGACTATCGCAGCCAGGCCGTCGGCGTCCTCGGCATGGTGACGCTCGATCGCCACCGCTATCCGCTGCGGGACGTTCCAGCGCCGTGCCAGCACTCCGCCGACCAAGGCGTGGTCGATGCCGAGCTGGTCGCGTTCTTCGCGGATCCGCTGCTCGGGCGTGCGCGAGGTGGCGTCGAAATAGGAACGACGACCCGGGTGAAGCTTGGAGATCACGAGCCGGCCGATGTCGTGGAGCAGGGCGGCAACGATCAGCTCATCGCGATCGGGCCAGCCGATCTCGCGTCCGATCAGGGCCGCCGCCTGCTGGGTCGCAAGGGCATGGACGCGGAACTGCTCCGGCCTCAGCTCCCAGCCGCCGTTGGTCTCGAAGAAGTCGAAGACCGACGCAGTGCCGGCGATGGCCAAGACGCCGGAGGGCTTTAGGACTTCGATCGCCGCGGGAATGCCGCCGACCGTGCCGCCGGTGCTCGAGCGGTTGGCGAAGCGCAGGGTGGCGATCGTCAGCGCGACATCGGCCTCGACCGCATCGACCAGCTCACCCACGCGAGCGGTCTCTGCGGTGGCCGCCCGCATCACCCGGGCACGGGACTCGATCAGGGCGGGGAATTTCTCAACCGCCTCGAAGGCGGCGGCGAGGCGGGCACCGGGGGCTGCGGCATCGCTCCTGCCCTGCGTAGCGTCGGCCTTTTGGACCTTGCCGTTGCCCTGTTGTCTAGTCGGCGCCATGGGGGACATGCTCCGCCCCCCTCATCGGCAGCTAAGGACGTTCGGTTTAGCACCGGCCTCCTCATTAGTGAGGATAAATTGAGATTTCCTTTGTCCAAATTGGCTGGCGACCGCAACGGCGGTTGTTCGTCAAGGTCGAAGTCGCTCGATCGCGGCATCGACCCGGACCAGCGAGTCCTCGCGACCGAGCGCCGCCAGCGATTCGAAGATTCCCGGCGAGACGGTGCCGCCGGTGATCGCGACCCGGATCGGCTGGTAGACCCGCCCCGGCTTGACGCCCAGCCGCTCGGGCAGCGGCGACAAGGCCGACTCCACCGACTTGGAGTCGAAGCTGTCGGCCGCGGCAAGCGCCTCACGAGAGGCCTTCAGCGCCTCCGACGCCTCCCCCTTCATCACCTTGCGCCAGGCTTTCTCGTCCTCGACCGGTGGTTCGAAGAGAAAGCGGATCAGCGGCCAGACCTCCGCCAGGGTCTGGGCTTTCTCCTGGACGATCTCGCAGGCCGCTCGCAGCCGTGCGTCCGGCTCGCGGCCGAGGTGCTGCGCGACGGCGCGCATGTAGTCGTCGAGCGGCATCTCGCGCATGTAGCGGCCGTTGACCCAGCGCAGCTTCTTCTCGTCGAAGATCGCGGCCGCCCTGCCCACGTCCTCGACCCGAAAGCGCTCGACCAGCTCCGCCGTGGGGATCAGGGTTGCGTCGTCGTCGGCTCCCCAGCCGAGCAGCGCCAGGTAGTTGCGGACCGCGGCGGGGAGGTAACCGGCCTCGCGCAGCTCCTGGACCGAGGCGGCGCCGTGCCGCTTGGAGAGCTTGCGCCCGTCCGGACCGTGCAGGAGCGGCAAGTGCGCGTAACGGGGGGGCTCGAAGCCGAGCGCGTCGAGGACGAGCAGTTGCTTGGGGGTGTTGGAGAGATGGTCGTCGCCGCGGACCACGTCGGTGATCCCCATCTCGGCGTCGTCGACCGCGACCGCGAAGTTGTAGAGGACCGAGTCGTCGCCGCGGGCGATGACGAAGTCGTCGTAGCTGCGGTTGGGGAAGCTGACCAGGCCGCGGATCAGGTCCTCCACCACCGTCTCGCCCTCGTCTGGCACCCGCAGCCGAACCGCCGCCCCCGGCCCCTCGACCGGCTCGCCCCGATACCCCCGATCGGCTCCGTGCTCCGCCTTCCAGGCCTCGACCTCCTTGGCCGTCGCCGGGTCGCGATACGCGGCGCCGCTCTCGAGCAGGCTCTGCAGCGCCGCATGGTGCCGCTCGGCCCGCGATGCCTGCGAGACGGGTCCCTCGTCCCAGTCGAGCTCGAGCCAGCGCAGCGCGTCGAGAATCTGCTCGACGTTCTCCTCGGTGGAGCGCTCGCGGTCGGTGTCCTCGATCCGCAGGACCAGCGAACCGCCGTCGTGGCGTGCCGCCAGCCAGTTGTAGAGTGCCGTCCTCGCTCCGCCGATGTGCAGAGCACCGGTCGGCGAGGGGGCAAATCTCAATCGGGGAGTTTCTTCAGACATGTTGATCGGCGCGCATGTTTCCACCTCGGGCGGATTGCCGAAGGCGATCGAGCGTGGCACCGAGCTCGGCTGCGAGTCGATCCAGATCTTCAATCAGAGCCCGCGGATGTGGCGGCCGACGAAATACGGACCCGAGGACTTCGCCGCCTTTCGCGAGGCGATGGCCGATTCGCCGGTCGAAGCGGTCGTCATTCACGCCGTCTACTTGATCAACTGCGCGACCAAAGACAGGGAGATGCGCAAGAAGTCACTCGACTCGCTGACCCACGCATTGCGTACCGGCGACGGGATCGGTGCCGCCGGCGTCGTTCTCCACCCCGGCGCACAGAAAGGCGAGCCCCACGGCCCCTCGATGAAACGCGCGGCGAAAGTCATCGCCGCGGCGCTTAAGGACAGCGAGAGCTGCCCGCTGCTACTCGAGCAGACCGCGGGTCACAAAGGCCTGCTCGGCCGCGACTTCGACGAGACCGCCGAGCTGATCGAGCTGGCCGGCGCCGGCAAGCGCCTCGGCCTCTGCCTCGACTCATGCCACCTCTTCGTGCAGGGCTACGACGTGACCGATGAGAAGCACCTCACCGCCGTCGTCGACGAAGCCGACGAGAAGGTGGGCCTAGACCGCCTCCGCTGCCTTCACGTCAACGACGCCGCCGCCCCGCTCGGCTCCTGCCGCGACCGCCACGCCAACATCGGCAAGGGCGAGATGGGCAAGCAGGGCCTCGCCGCCTTCCTCTCCGAGCCGAGATTCGAGAGCCTGCCGGCCACCCTGGAGACGCCCGGACCCAACAAGAAAGGTCCTGACAAGAAAGAAGTGCAGGCAGCCAAGCACCTGAGAAAAGCCGGACTCAAACGCCGCAAGGCGTGAAGGACGGCGGTGCGCTCTCGCGGGAATTGATGTCGCACGCGCTTCGCGCTTAGCGACGGTGGCTGAGCGCGGCTAACGCCGCGCAATCATCAGATTGCATATCGCCGCTTCGCGACATTCCCGCGAGAGCGCACCGCCGTCCTCTAGCCACACGCCGTGCGTCGTCAAGCGTGGGAAAACGCGCGGCTACTCGCCGTATCCACCCTTTGGTGCCCGGTGAAGTCGATGAGGCCGTCGGACACGACACGAGCTTCAGAGATGGTCACGTATCTGACACCGGAAGCCGACCTGTAGAAAACCCGGAAGGCCAGCTCGCCCCCTTCGGGCGGTGGACTTTGGGTGAGCGGGATGCGTATCGCCAACTCGCCCGCGGGCGCAATCGCCCGAACGCTGTTTTCAAATGGATTTTGGAGGTACTGAGTCCAGGCGTCGCTGACTAGCTGGACCTCCTCGACGAGGGCGGATCCCTTGCCGTGATTACACAGCTTGGCTGTCAAATGTCCATCACCAATCAGAATCCCTCTGTTGGCGCGGCGCTCAGGGACGATGAACGGTCGATCGAGTGCCTCGATGCTTTCGTGCGAAAGCCGCATCTGTTTTTCGCTGACTTGAACCTCGGCACTCGTCCGTCGCGCCAGCCATGCCGTGAATGTGGCGAGCGCTAGGGTGCCCACCCCCACAAGGAACTCTCCAGCCGTCATCTCAGACGTGATGTGGAGAAATGCCATCCCGTGGCTGAGACTAGTCTCAAGGTCGGCGCACACTAAGCAAATCGGCAGTGTCCACTCTCCGTGAGAGGGAGTCCGGTCGTGCTCTGGGCGAATGTCGCGAAGCGGCGACATGCAATCTGTCTCCTGCGTGGCGGAGCCGCGCTCCAACATCGTCGCTAAGCGCGAAGCGCGTGCGACATCAATTCGCCCAGAGGACGACCGGGCTTCCTTACTTGCGGCGCTGTCTACCTGATCTGAACGCCGGAAATCGCGCGGGAAATGACCAGGCGCTGGATCTCGGAGGTGCCCTCGAAGATCGTGTAGATCTTCGCGTCGCGGTGCATCCGCTCGACCGGGAACTCGCGGGTGTAGCCGTTGCCGCCGAGGATCTGGATCGCCCGCTCGGTTGACCAGACCGCGACCTCGCCCGCCTTCAGCTTCGACATCGAGCCCTCGGCGTTCTCGAACTTGTGGCCGTTGCGGCCCATCCATGCTGCGCGCCAGACGAGCAGGCGGGCGGCATCGATCTCCATCTTTATGTCGGCGAGGGTGAATGCGATCGCCTGGTTCTCGACGATTGCCCTGCCGAACTGCTGCCGCTCTTTCGCGTAGTCGAGCGCGTACTCGTAGGCCGCGCGGGCGATGCCGATCGCCTGGGCCCCGACCGTCGGCCGGCTCGCCTCGAAGGTCTGCATCGCAGCCTGCGACTTGGAGCTCTTGCCCTCGCGTACCCGCGCCAGTCGCTCGTCGAGCTTCTCTTTGCCACCGAGCAGACAGGAGCCTGGAATCCGGCAGTCGTCCAGGTGGACGTCAGCCGTGTGAGAGGCGCGCAGACCGTGCTTCTTCACCTTGGCGCCCTGCTCGCAGCCCTTCGTCCCCGGTGGGATCACGAAGGCGGCGTGGCCGCGCGAGCGCAGCTCGCGATCGACAGAAGCGATCACGACATGGACGTCGGCGATGCCGCCGTTGGTCGCCCAGGCCTTCTGGCCGTTCAGCACCCACTCGTCCTTTGCCTCGTCGTACTTGGCGGTCGTCCGGATCGCAGCCACGTCGGAGCCGGCGTCCGGCTCGGAGGAGCAGAAGGCGGCGACCTTGGGATCGTCCGCGGTACCGAAGCACTGCGGGATCCACTCGCCCATCTGCTCTGGGGTCCCCTGCCCAAAGATCGCGGCGACGGCAAGCGAGGTGCCCATGATCGCCATGCCGATGCCCGCATCCCCCCAGAAGAGCTCCTCGTTGGCGATCGGCAGCGTCAGACCGGTGTCGTCGCCGAAGAACTGGCCGAGCGCTTCGAAGCTGTAGAGGCCGATCTTGGCGGCCTCCTGGATCACCGGCCAGGGCGTCTCCTCGCGCTCGTCCCACTCCGCGGCGGCGGGGCGCACGACGCCCTCGGCGAAGCCGTGCACCCACTCGCGGATGTCCTTCTGGTCCTGGTTCAGCTCGAGCGTGAACTTGGGGCCCTCCGCCCCGACGCCGTCTCCGGCTGCCTGCGCCACGGCCGGCTCTGCCTCCGCCACTGCTGAGGAATCGCTCATGGCGCGATCCTACACAGAATCATGTTGTCTTATACGCCGGGCGACTCGGATGCAAGATCGCGTAGGTCGAAGGCCCGCAGCCCCTCCGGGCCTCCATCGCTGCAATCGAAGAAGCGCCGATTGACGCAGTCGTACTCCGGGCCCGAACCGGCGTAGGCGCGCTCGACCGAGAAGGGACAGTGGGGCAACGCTTTGCCGGTCATCTTGACGCCGCCGAAGCCGCCGGGCTGCTGCACCGCGTCGAGCTCGACCCGGGCGCGGAAGACCTCCTGCATGCAACCGACGTACTGAGTGCCGGTCAGCCCGTCGATGACGCTGTAGAGGAAGCGGCAGCCCATTTCGACGCAGCCGCGCGGCTCGACCATCTTGTCGCAGAACGAACGACACTGGCGACACTCACCGGTCTTTGCGCGCGTTGCGGGCACACCGGAAGTCTAGGCGGCTAGGGCGTCAGCCCCAAGCACCTGATCCAGCTCGGCGCGCAGCCCGCTGGACGGCCGCACCCGGAACTCCTCGCCGAGCTTCACCTCGGTTGGGGCTCCGTTCTCGCCGCGAATCGCGAGATGAACGTCGGCTTCGCCCTTGTGGTGCTCGAAGACTTCCTTCAGCTGGTCGAACATGCCGGGACGGCGCAGGCTCGCCGCGTCGATCGTCAGCTTCAGGGGCTCGGCGGGCGC
Source organism: Solirubrobacterales bacterium (assembly GCA_044867645.1). Classification (GTDB taxonomy): domain Bacteria; phylum Actinomycetota; class Thermoleophilia; order Solirubrobacterales; family 70-9; genus VRUE01. Next base: position 24,714 of record JBIOVI010000042.1, read on the forward strand.
GACCGCGGCCGCACTTGCCCGGGCGATCTCTTCGACGTCGGGTTCGAACCGCTCCGCTTCCTGCACGACGAGCTTGGTCTCCCCCCGCTCCTTGTGGTCGATCCGACCGCGGACGAGGACGATCGCGTCGGGCGCGATCGCGGTGGCGCTCTCCGCCTGGTCGGCCTTGAAGACGAGCATCTCGACTTGGCCCTCGACGTCGTCCAAGGTCGCGAACATCATCTGGTTGCCGCTCTTGGTACGGATTTTTTTGCTCTCGGTGACGATCCCGCCGACCGTGACCCAGGCACCGTCCGGTTTGCCCCCCAGCTCCGCCAAGCCGCAGTCGACCCTGGCGCGCAGCGCCTCTCGCACTTCGGAGAGCGGGTGCGAAGAGAGGTAGGTGCCGAGCGTCTCCTTCTCCATTGCCAGCAGCTCGCGGCGCTCGAACTCGACCGCCGAGATCGGCGGGCGGTGATGGGCGCGGGCGGCGCCGTCGACACTCCCCTCTCCCCCTCCCTCGCCGAAATCGAAGATCGAGCCCTGGCCCAGCTGCGCATCCTCCTGCGCTTTCTGCCCCGCCGACTGGGCTGCCGGCAGCGCTTCGAGCATTCCCTTACGGGTCGCGCCGGTGGAGTCGAGCGCACCGCACTTGATCAAGCATTCGATCGCCCTTTTGTTCACCGCACGCGCGTCGACGCGCTCGCAGAAATCCCACAGCGAAGCGATCTCGCCCTCCTCGCGAGCGCGCAGGATCGCCTCGACCGCGCTGTGGCCGACGTTCTTGACCGCGTCGAGGCCGAAGCGGATCGCCTTCTCGGAGACGACGAAGTCGTGGCCGGAGGAATTGACGTCGGGCGGCAGCACGTCGATGCCCATCTCCTCGCAACGGTTGACGAAGAACGGCACCTTGTCTTTGGTGTTCATCACCGAGGAGATCACGGCCGCCATGTACTCGGCCGGGTAGTTGGCCTTGAGGTATGCGGTGCGGTAGGCGATCAGCGCGTAGCAGGCGGCGTGCGACTTGTTGAAGGAATAGTCGGCGGCGGCCTCCATCAGCGACCACATATCGCTGGCCACCTTCGTCGCGGTGCCCGAGGCCTTCATCCCCTCCATAAATTTGGCCTTCATCGTCGCCATCAGGTCGCGCTTCTTCTTGCCGATCGCCTTGCGCAGGTCGTCCGCCTCGGCCGGGCTGAAGCCGGCCATCCGCTTGGCGATCTCCATCAGCTGCTCCTGGTAGAGAACGCAGCCGTAGGTGGGCTCGGTGATCGGTCGCAGGCGATCGTCGGGATAGGTGACCGCTTCGGGGTTGCGCTTTCCCTTCGCGTAGTCGGGGATGTAGCGCATCGCACCGGGCCGGTAGAGGGAGACGAGGGCAACGATGTCGTCGAACTCGGTCGGCCGCACCTTCTTCATCGCCTCGCGCATGCCCTCCGACTCGAGCTGGAAGACTCCGGTGCCGTCGCCCCTGGCGAGCATCTCGAAGGTCTCGGCATCGTCCATCGGGATCTCGGTCATCTCCAGCTCGACCCCGCGCGAACGGCGGATGATCTCGACCGCGTCCTCGATCACGTCGAGGTTGCGCAGGCCGAGGAAGTCCATCTTCAGCAGGCCAATCTCCTCGATCGGGCCCATCGAGTACTGGGTCACGACCTTGTACTGGCGCTCGCCCTTGCCGCCGTTGCCGTTGGCGGGGGCGCCCCGATCCTCTGCCAGCTGCAGCGGCACGATCTCCTGCAGCGGGCGGTCGGCGATCACCACCGCGGCGGCGTGGATCGAGTTGTTGCGGATGATCCCCTCCAACCCCTGGGCGACGTCGAGGATCCGCTTCGCGTCGGGCTCGGAATCGTAGGTCCGTTTCAGCTCCTGGCCCGGCTTGAGGCATTCCTCGAAGGATGGGTTGCGACCGAGGATCGGCTCGGGAATCTGCTTGGCGAGGCGGTCGCCGCTGCCGTAGTCGAAGCCGAGCACGCGGGCGGCGTCGCGAGTGGCGGCACGTGGCGCCATCTTGCCGAAGGTGACGATCTGGGCGACCGACTCGCGCCCGTATTTCTCTCCCACATAGCGGATCACCCGCTCTCGCCCGCGCACGGAGAAGTCGATGTCGATGTCCGGCATCGATTTGCGCCCTGGATTGAGGAAGCGCTCGAACAGCAGGTCGTTGGCGAGTGGGTCGAGGTCGGTGATGTTGAGCGAATAGGAGACGATCGAGCCGGCGGCCGAGCCGCGCCCAGGTCCGACCGCGACGCCGTTCTCCTTGGCGTAGCGGATGAAGTCCCAGACGATCAGGAAATAGGAGGCGAAGCCCATCTCCTCGATCACCCCGAGCTCGAACTCGAGCCGCTCGACCGCCTCGGCGGGAGGCGGGTCGCCGTAGCGGGCGCGCAGCCCCTCGCCGGCGATCTTGCGCAGCATCGCCTCCGGCTCTGAGCCGTCCGGGGTCGGGTAGCGCGGCAGCAGCAATTTGCCCAGCTCGATCTCGATCTCGCAGCGCTCGGCGATCTCCAGCGTGGTCGGGATCGCCTCCGGCCACTCGGCGAACGAGCCCGCCATCTCCTCGTTGCTCTTGAGGAAGAACTCGTTGGTATCGAAGCTCAGCTTCGGCGCTTCCAGGGTCGACTTGGTCTGCACGCAGAGCAGCGCCGCATGGTTGTCGAAGTCCTCGCGGCGCAGGTAGTGCACGTCGGCGGTGCCGACCAGCGGCCGGTTCAGCTCGCGAGCGAAGCGGGCAATGCCCTGGTTCGCCTTCTCCTGCTCGTCGAGCCCGTTTTTCTGCACCTCGAAATAGACCTGCTCCGGGCCGAAGGCCTGGATCAGGTCGTCGAGGTGGGCGCGGGCATCGTCGGGCCGCTCCTCGACCAGGCGACGGCAGAAGCGCGATTGCAGGCACCCGGTGAGAACGATGACGCCCTCGGAGTGAGCCGAGAGCAGCTCCATGTCGACGTTGGCCTTGCCGCGCGAGAAGCCTTCCAGGAAGCCCGCGGAGGTGAGCTTGACCAGGTTGGCGAAGCCAGCGTCGTTCTCGGCCAGCAGGGTGAGGTGGTTGCGCTCGTACTTCGGCTTTTCCTTGATCGACGCGACATCGTCGACGAGATAAGCCTCCAGCCCTGCGATCGGTTTGATCCCATGCTTCTTACAGGCCTTGTAGAGGTCGACAGCTCCGTTCATCACGCCGTGGTCGGTAAGTCCCAGCGCGGGCTGGCCAAGCTCCGCCGCCCGTGCTGCCATTGCGTCGATCTTGCAGGCGCCGTCGAGCAGCGAATACTCGCTGTGGGCATGGAGGTGGACTGCGGCGGGAGAACTCAAGGCTGCGTCCGATCATGCCAAGCGGCGCAGATGCCAACCGCCCCTGAACACGCGCCTTGCGGGTATATGCGTGCCTAAATTCGCGCTAAAAGCAGGCGAAGTCTCGGTCAGACAGGGCTAACATCGTTGCGATGCTGGCAACCGACATCGATCCCGCCGGAGGGCGCGTGCTCGTCGTCGAGGACGATGCGGAGATCGCCGACGTGCTGCGTCGTTCGCTCCGCAACGAGGGCTACGAGGTGCGGACGTCCGTCGATGGGGTCGAGGCGCTCGATGCCGCGATCGGTTTCGTCCCCGACCTGGTCGTGCTCGACCTCGGCCTGCCGCGGCTCGACGGGGTCGAGGTCTGCCGCCGCCTGCGGGCGGACAGCGACGTCCCGATCCTGATGCTGACCGCGCGGGCGGAGACCGAGGACAGGGTCGATGGCCTCGACAGCGGCGCCGACGACTATCTGGTGAAGCCGTTCGAGCGCAAGGAGCTGCTGGCCCGGATCCGCGCCCTGCTGCGTCGCCGGCCGCCACGCGGCTCCGCCTCGCTGCAGGTCGGGGACCTGAGCCTCAACCCGGACACCCGCGAGGTGCGGCGCGGCCAGCGCGAGCTCGAGCTGACCAACCGCGAGTTTGAGCTGCTCGAGTACATGATGCGAAACGAGCGCCTGGTCGTCTCGCGCGAGCGCCTGCTCGACGAGGTCTGGGGCTACGACCCGATGGCGGCCACCAACACGATCGACGTCTTCATCTCCAATCTGCGCCGCAAGCTCGAGGCCGGCGAGGAGACCCGCCTTCTCCACACCAAACGCGGCGCGGGCTACGTCTTGAAGGAGTAGGTCCCATCGGCCGGCTCATGCACCCGCGCGGCTGGCCAGTTCGCTGGAGGCTCGCCGCGACCTCGGCCGGCTTGACGCTGGCGATCCTGGTCCTCTTCGGCGTCATCATCGGCAACCTCGCCGCACAGCGAGTCCGCGATGACTTCAACCGCGAGATGGCCGGGGCCGTCTCGGTCCTTGCCTCCCAGGTCCAGATCGTCGACACGATCACCAACACGCTGATCATCCGCGAGCCGGACCTCGGCGACTTCGTCAGCCCCAATGACGCCTCGGTACGGATCTACGACGCCCGCGCGCAGCAGCTCGACACCAGTCCGAACGCGGCTGAGCTGGGGCCGCCGACCCCCGGTGTCCACAGTGTCGGCGAGATGCGTGTGGTCACGGTCGTCCTGCGCAGCCGCCAAAGCGGCCGGATCGCGGGCTACGTCCAGTACGGCCGCAACCAGCAGCACGTCGACTCGACCATCGATCGCCTCTGGCTGTTCATCGCGGCGGGCGTGCTGGGGGCAACCCTGCTGGCCAGCCTCGCCGGGGTCGCGATCGCGCGGCGAGCGATGCGGCCCATCTCTTCCCTGACCGCCACGGCTCGGACAATCGCCGAGACCGGCGATCCCTCCAGCCACATGCCCCAGCCTCCGGCCGACGATGAGGTGGGCGAGCTGGCGCAAACGCTCGAGCAGATGCTTCGCTCGCTCGATGCCACTCGCGCCGAGCGCGAAGCGGCCCTGAAGAGGCAGCGCGAGTTCGTCGCCGACGCGTCGCACGAGCTGCGCACCCCGCTGACCAGCATCCTCGCCAACCTGGAGCTGCTCCAGGCCTCGCTCGAGCAGCTAGGAGGAGAGGAGGAGCGGGCGATGGTCGACTCGGCGTTGCGCTCCTCGAGCCGGATGAGCCGCCTGGTCGCCGACCTGCTACTCCTCGCGCGGGCCGACGCCGGTCGGATCGGCGCCCGGACCAGGTGCGATTTGGCCGAGGCGGCCGCCAGTGCGGTGGCGGAGGTCGCGCCGACGATCGGCGAACGCGAGCTACGGATCGAAAACGACCGGCCGCTGCCGGTCGACGGCAATCCCGACGAGTTGCACCGAATGATTCTCAACCTGCTCGACAACGCGGTCCGCCACACCCCTGCCGGCTCGAGGATCGAGCTGCGTCTGCGCGCCGAGGATGCCGACGCGGTGCTCGAAGTCGCGGATGATGGTCCGGGCGTGCCGTCCCAGCTGCGCGGGCAGATTTTCGAGCGCTTCGTCCGCGGCGAAGGACCGGCCGACACCGCGGTGGGTGGCGGCAGCGGCCTCGGACTCGCGATCGTCCGCGCGGTGGCTAGCTCGCACGGGGGCAGCGTCGAGGTTGGTGAGTCCGATCGCGGCGGCGCCCTCTTCCGTGTTCGGCTACCTCTGGGGAAATCTCACCACGGAATTAGCCCCGCTTTAGATCGGCTTTAGCAGCCGGATCTAGCTTCTACCGCGGACGAGACACAAAGGGACTCGCCGGCTCTCCCCAACGCGGTCGGCGGGTCCCTTTCTTTGCCGCTCGCGCCCGCTAGACCTCAACCACCACCGGCAGGATCATCGGCCGGCTGCGCAGCTTCTCGTAGACGAGCTTCGCGATCGCGTCGTGGAGGTCTTCTTGGATCAGGTGCAGCTCGCGGGTCCCGGCCCCGGCCGCGTCCTCCAGCGAGTCCTCGACCACGTCTTTGAGCTCTTCGACCAGCGGATCGCCTTCATCGGGCAGAGCGACGCCCCTGACGATCACCTCGGGGTCGGCGACGACGCTGCCGTCGTCCGAGGAGATCGTCGCGACGACGATGAAGATGCCGTCGGCGGATATCTCCCGCCGGTCGCGCAGCGCCACGTCGTCGGGCTCGCCGACGTTTACCCCGTCGACGTAGACGACACCGGCATGGACGTCCTCGCCGAAACGGGCGCCGCTGGCATCGACCTCCAATGGCAGGCCGTTGCGACCCTGGAACACGTTCTCGGGTTCGATCCCCACCGAGTAAGCGAGGTCGGCGTGCAGCCGCAGCCGTTGATGATCGCCGTGAATCGGCATCACGTAACGCGGTTTGGTCAGGTTGATCATCAGCTTCAGCTCCTCCTGCCAGCCGTGGCCGGAGGCGTGGATCGGGGCCTCTTTCGCGGTCACCACCGAGGCGCCGATCTCGTAGATGCGGTCGATCGTTTCGTTCACGGCGCGCTCGTTGCCGGGCACCGGCGTGGCCGAGAAGACGACCGTGTCGCCGGAGTGCAGCTCGACGTCGCGGTGGTCGTTGTTCGCCATCCGCCGCAACGCCGAGAGCGGCTCTCCTTGGCTGCCGGTCGAGATCACGACCACCTTCTCATCCGGGAAGTCCTCGATCTCGCGCGGCTGGATGAAAAGGCCGGACGGCGCCGCGGCGATGCCGAGGCTGGAGGCGATGTTGAAGTTCTTGCGCATCGAGCGGCCGACCAGGGCGACCCGTCGATCGAGAGCGACGGCGGCATCGATCACCTGCTGCACGCGATGGATGTTGGAGGCGAAGGAGGTGACGATGATGCGCCCCTTGCAGGCGGAGAAGGTCTCGAGCAGCGCCGGCCCGACACTCGACTCCGAAGGCGCTATTCCCGGCCGGTCGGCGTTGGTCGAGTCGCCGCAGAGCAACAGCAGGCCGTCTCGCCCCAGCTCGGCGAGGCGCGAGATGTCGGCGGGTCGCCCATCGACCGGCGTCTGGTCGAACTTGTAGTCGCCGGTCATCAGGATCTTGCCCACCTCGGTGTCGATGATCACGCCGCGGGCATCGGGGATCGAGTGCGAGAGGTGGACGAGCTCCAGCTCGAAGGGGCCCGCCTTGACCTTCTCGCCGGCCGGCAGCTCCTCCAGCGGCGCCTCCTTCAGCTTGTGCTCGTCGAGCTTGGAGCGGACCATGCCGATCGTCAGCAGGCCGCCGTAGATGACTGGCGGCATGCCGATCTCGCGCAGCACGTACGGCAGCGCCCCGACGTGGTCCTCGTGGCCGTGAGTGAGGACGATGGCCTCGATGTCCTCGGCGCGGTCGCGCAGGTAGGAGAAGTCCGGCAGGACCAGGTCGATCCCGAGCATCTCCGCGGTCGGGAACATCAACCCGGTGTCGACCACGACGATCCGACCGCCGTACTCGATCACAGTCATGTTCTTGCCGATCTCGCCCAGCCCGCCGAGCGGCAGCACTCGCAGCTTCGACGCCATTTGGCTAGGAACCCACCGCGACGCCGACGGCGTCGAGCGCCTCGCGTACCGCCGTGCGCTGCTCCGGGTCGACTTCAGCCAAGGGTAGGCGCAAAGCGCCGGAGGGGATCAAGCCGACCATCTCCAGTGCCGCCTTCAGCGGGATCGGGTTGGTGACCATCCCGAGTGCCTCATACAGGGGCTGCAGCTCGGCGTCGATCTCTCGCGCCCGCTCCAGATCGCCGTTCTGGGCTGCGTCCCAGATGGCTCGCATCTGGTCACCGACCAGATGCGAGCCGACGAGGATACCGCCGGCGCAACCGAGTTCGAGCGTGCGCAGGAAGACCTCGTCGTTGCCAGCCAGCACGTCCAGCCCCTCGATCGGGCCCAGATCCTCGTTGTTGGCCTGCTTGACCGCGACCACGCTGTCGATCTCGCCGATCTGCGCGAGCAGCTCGGGGGGGACGTTGATCACCACCCTGGAGGGGATGTTGTAGGCGATCAGAGGCAGGTCGGGAACCGCTGCCGCGATCGCTTCGAAGTGGCCCATAAGTCCTGCCGGAGTGGGCTTGTTGTAGTACGGCGTGACGATCAGAGCCCCCTCGGCGCCGGCATCGGCCGCGGCCTCGGTCAGCTCGATCGAGTGGCGGGTGTCGTTGGTGCCGGTGCCGCAGATCACCGTCGCTCGATCGCCGATCTCATCGACGATGGCGGCCAGCAGCGAGATGTGCTCGGCATCGTCGAGAGTCGCCGCCTCACCGGTGGAGCCGGCGACGACGACTCCGTGTGAGCCGTGCTCGATCAGGTGCGAGGCCAGCTGCCGGGCAGCTGCCTCGTCGACTCCGCCCCCTTCGTCGAAGGGCGTCGCCATTGCGGTAATCACACCTCGGAACTCGTTCATCGCAGGCAGGGTATCGGGGTGGTCACGCGACGAAAGCCGGTGCGGTCCGGTCGGCCCACGGAACCGCCTGCTCGAGCTGGGAGGCAACTCGCAGCAACAGGTCCTCGCGGCCGAGGGGAGCGACCAGCTGGACCCCGACCGGCAACCCGTCCTCGCTCCAGTGCAAGGGCAACGAGATCGCGGGCTGGCCGGTGGCGTTGAAGGCGGCGGTGAAGCAGCCGGCGAGGAAGGCTCGCTCGAAGGCCACCATCGGGTCCGGGCCGGAGTCGTCGAAGGTGCCGAGCGGTGGCGGTGGCTCCCCCATGGTCGGGGTCAGCAAGAGGTCGAAGCCGGACTCGTGGATGCCGGCGAGCATCCGGCTCATCACCTGGTGCTGGCCGACCGCGGTCAGATAATCGCCAGCGCTGCGGCTGCGGCCGATCTCTGCCAGCGCCCAGGTCAGGGGCTCGACATCGTCCGGCCCGATCGGCTGCCCGCCGATGGTGCCGAGCTGATCGAGCGCCTGCGCTTGGCCCGCCGCCCAGCGCACCAGGAAGGGCTCGACCATGTCGAGGCTTCCGAGCATGCTCAAATCAGGCTCCTCGACCTGATGTCCACACCCCTCCAGCGCCTTCGCACCGGCCCTTGCCGCCATCACCACCTCGGGATCCGCGTCCCGCTCGATCACGGTCTCGGTCCAAAGCGCGATTCGCAGCCTGCCAGGGTCAGCGCCGACCTCCTCGGTATACGGGCGCGATGGCGGCGGGGCGACATAGGGATCGCCCGGAGCCGGTCCGTGGACCGCCTCGAGGATCGCCGCGGTGTCCCTGACCGAACGCGATACGACCAGCTCGGCGGTCAGGCCGGACATGAAATCGCCGACAAGCGGGCCCTCGCTGGTGCGCTGGCGGCTCGGCTTGAGGCCCACCAGGCCGCAGTTGGCCGCCGGGATGCGGATCGAGCCGCCGCCGTCGTTGGCGTGGGCCATCGGCACCATGCCCGCCGCCACCGCGGCCGCCGAGCCACCGCTCGACCCACCGGTCGAGCGATCCAGGTTCCAGGGGTTGCGACTCGGTCCATAGGCGCGCGGCTCGGTCGTCGGCAGGATCCCCAGCTCGGGGCAGTTCGTCTTGCCGATCGTGATAAGCCCCGCGGCACGGAAGCGCTCCGCCAGGAAGGTGTCGACCGGCGCCCGAAAATCGCGTTCCTTCAGATAACCCATACCCAGGTGCAGCGGCTGACCGGCGAAGGCCGCGCCAAGGTCCTTGAGCAGGAAGGGGACGCCCTTGAAGGGCCCGTCGGGGAGGTCTCCCCGAGCCGCTTCGAGCCCCTCCTCGAAGAGCGGGTGGATGACGGCGTTGATGTCGCCATTGGTCGCTTCGATGCGTGCGATCGCCGCTTCGGTCAGCTCGGCGGCGGTCGCCTCGCCGCCGCGGATCAGATCGGCCTGGGCGGTGGCATCAAGGCGTGCGAGCTCGTCTCCCATGGTTGGGGAACCTACAGCAGCTTCTCGAGGCCGACCGTAAAGCGGTCCGGCAGGCCGGCGACCTTGCGAACCGCGAGCAGGACGCCCGGCATGAAGGAGACCCGGTCGATCGAGTCGTGGCGGATCGAGAGCGTCTGACCCTCGCCGCCGAAGATCGCTTCCTGGTGCGCGACAAGCCCCGGAAGCCGCACCGAGTGGATCGGCTCGTGGACATTGCCGCCGGCATCCCGGATTAGCTCCGCGGTTCGGTTGGCGGTACCGGACGGCGCATCGAGCTTGCGGTCGTGGTGCAGCTCGACGATCTCGCACTCCGGCATGTGGGCGGCGACCGTCTGCGCCACCTCCATCAGCAGCACGGCGCCGATCGCGAAGTTAGGGGCGACGAAGCAGTTCGCCTCGCTTCCCTCGGCTACCTCGCGGAGCGCTTCGAGGTCGAAGCCAGTCGTGCCGACCACCGCGTGGACGCCTGCCTCGAGAGCGGCTCTCACGTTGTCCAGCGCCGTGTCCGGGGTGCTGAAGTCGACGACGACGTCGGCCTCGCCAAGCACGCTGCCGAGCTCTACTCCGAGGGCTGGATCGGCCTTCGCCGCTAGCTCCATGCCCTCGCCCCCTTCCACCGCTTCGCAGACGGTCTGGCCCATTCGACCGGCCGCACCCGAGACCGCGACCCGGATCATGCCGCGACCAGACCCTCGCTGACGGGGGCCAGCGCCTTGCGGAAGCAGTCCTCGTCGCGGCCGACGCAGGCGGCGGAGAGCCGCTCGGCGCCGTAGAGCTCGGTCGCGAGCTCGCTCAGCTCCTCCACGGTCACGGCATCCACCTTGGCCAGCATCGCGTCGAGGCTTTCGATCGGCAGGCCGAACAGCGTCGCCCGCGAGATTCGCGTCATCCGTGCCGCCGTCGACTCGGAGGAAAGCACGAGGCGCCCCTTGACGTTCTCCTTGGCGCGGGTCAGCTCCTCGGCTGAGACCGGCTCCGAACGCAGGCGCTCGAGCTCGGTGCCGATCACCGCACAGGCCTCCTCGACGTTGTCCTCGCGGGTGCCGACGTAGGTCGCCACAAGTCCCGAGTCGGTGTACTGCTCGTTGTAGGACCCGACCGAATAGGCGAGGCCGCGCTTCTCCCGCACCTCGCGGAAAAGTCGCGACGAGGTCGAGCCGCCGAAGATCGAGTCGAGGACGGCGAGTGCGTAGCGACGCTCGTCGTCCCTGACGATCCCAGGCGCGCCGAAGCAGATGTGGTACTGCTCGGTGTCCTTCGGATAAAAGCAGAGCCGTCCCGCTTCGCCGGGTCCCTGGGCGGAGGCGTTCCCTTCCCCGCCCGGCGGCGGTGAGACCAGCCTCTCCGAGAGGGCGACGATACGGTCGTGGTCGAGATGGCCGGCGGCGCCGACGACAACGTTGGCGCCGGTGTAGCGCTGGCGATGGTAGGCGTCGATGTCAGGGATCGGGATCGAGGCGATCACCTCGGCCTCACCGAGCACCCGGCGACCGAGCGGGTGCTCACCGAAGACGGCCTCGGCGAGAATGTCGTGGACCCGGTCCTGCGGCTCGTCCTCGTACATCGCTATCTCCTCCAGCACGACCTCACGCTCGGAGTCGATTTCGGGGTAGGCCGGGGCAAGCAGCATTTCTGCCAGCAGGTCGAAGACCTCCTCGGTGTGTTCGTCGAGGAAGCGGGCGTGGAGATGGGTCGTCTCCTTGCCGGTCGCCGCGTTGACCGAGGCGCCGAGCCCGTCGAAGCGCTCGGAGATCTCGATCGCCGAGAAGCGAGCGGTGCCCTTGAACAGCAGGTGCTCGAGGAAATGCGAGACGCCGGCCTGAGCCGGCGTCTCGTTCCTGGAACCGGTGCGAACCCAGAGCCCCAGGGCCACCGATCGGACCGAAGGAACCTCCTCGGTCACGACCCGGACGCCGGGGTCGAGCTCGCTGATCCTCGCGGCGCTCAACCGTCTAGCGACGCCGCTCGCGCTCACGCCTGCGGCCGCCGCGCTCACGGTCGCCGCCGTTGCGGCGGGGCCCGCCATCGCCGGAACCGACCGCCGCCAGCTCCTCGGGCGATTTGCCGGCCACCGACGGGTCATCGGAGAGGCGCAGGCCGATCCGCCCGCGCTCCCTGTCCACCTCGACCACGGTGACGTCGATCTCGTCTCCGGCGCTGAGCACGTCGTCGACCGAGTCGACCCGCTCGCCGGGCTTCACGTTGGAGATGTGCAGCAGGCCGTCGGTACCCTTGACCAGCTCGACGAAGGCGCCGAACGTGGTGGTCTTGACGACCTTGGCGGCGGGGTACTTGTCGCCGATCTCGGCCTCCTTGGTCATCGACTCGATCCGCGCCACGCAGGCCTCGACCAGTTCGCCGGTCGGTGCGTAGATCCGGATCGTGCCGTCGTCCTCGACGTCGATTTCGGCTTCGAACTCCTCGCAGAGAGCGCGGATCGTTTCGCCGCCTTTGCCGATCACGGCGCCGATCTTCTCCTGGTCGATCTTGATCGCCTCGATTCGCGGCGCGTGCTTGGAGAGCGTCTCCCGCGGACCGTCGATCGCCTCGGCCATCTTGCCGAGGATGAACTGACGCCCCTTGTTGGCCTGCTCGAGCGCGTCGGTGAGGATCTCGAAGGTGACGCCGGTGATCTTGATGTCCATCTGCAGAGCGGTGATCCCGTCCGCGGTTCCGGCAACCTTGAAGTCCATGTCGCCGAGGTGGTCCTCGACACCAGCGATGTCGGTGAGGACGATGTAGTCGTCGCCCTCCTTGATCAAGCCCATCGCGACCCCGGCAACCGGCGCAGAAACCGGCACTCCGGCGGCCTGCAGCGCCATCGAGGAGGCACAGACCGAGCCCATCGAGGAGGAGCCGTTCGACTCGAGCGTCTCCGAGACCACCCTGATCACGTAGGGAAAGTCCTCTTCATTGGGGATCGTGGCGACGAGCGCCCGCTCGGCAAGCGCGCCATGGCCGATGTCGCGCCGCTTCGGGCCGCGCATGAAACCCGCCTCTCCCACCGAGAAGGGCGGGAAGTTGTAGTGATGCCAGAACTTCTTCGAGGTCTCCAATCCCAGCGTGTCGATCCGCATGTCCATCCGGGTCGTGCCGAGGGCGACGTTGGAGAGGATCTGCGTCTCGCCGCGGGTGAACAGCGCCGAGCCGTGCACGCGGGGGGAGATGTCGACCTCGCACTCGATCGGCCGGATCTCGTCCTGGGCGCGGCCGTCGGGGCGCTTCTTGTCGACGGCGATCGCCTTGCGGATCGTGTCCTTCTCGATGTGAGAGAAGGCCGCGGCGACTTCGGACTTGCGCTCGGCGTCCGCCTCGTCGTCGGTCTCGGGCGCGTACTTGGCGACCACCTCGTCCTTGACCTCGTCGATCGCCTCGTAGCGCTCGAGCTTGCCCTCGGTGGCGATCGCGTCGACCAGGGCCTGGCCATGGGAGGAGCGGATCTCGTCGATCAGGCTCTCGTCGATGCTCGGAGCCTCGACCGCGATCTTCTCCTTACCGACCTTCTGTTGCAGCTCCTCCATCGCGGCGACGAGCTTCTTGATCTCCGAGTGGGCGATATCGAGCGCGTCGAGGATCTCCTGCTCGGTGACGCCGCTGGCGCCTGCCTCGACCATCAGGATCGCCTCGTCGGTGCCGGCGACGATCAGGTCGAGATCGAGCTCGGCGAGGTCCTCCTCGGAGGGGTTGACGACGAAGTCGCCGTCGAGCTTCCCGATCCGCACCGCGCCGACGTGGGCGGCGACGGGCACCGGTGAGATCGCCAGTGCCGCCGAGGCGCCGTTCATCGCGAGGATGTCGTAAGGGTGGACCTGGTCCACCGACATCGGAATCGCGACCAGCTGCGTCTCGTAGTGCCAGCCCTTCGGGAACAGTGGCCGAATCGGCCGGTCGATCATGCGGGCGGTCAGGGTTGCCTTCTCACCCGAGCGCCCCTCGCGGCGGAAGAACGAGCCGGGGATCTTGCCCGCGGCGTACATCCGCTCCTCGACGTCGACGGTGAGGGGAAGGAAGTCCACGTCGCGAAGGTTCCCGACGGTTGCGGTGCACAGCACCATCGTGTCGCCGGCCTGAACTACGACCGCGCCACCCGCCTGCTTCGCGAGTTTGCCCGTCTCGAAGGAGATCTGGCTGTCGCCGACATCCGCCGAAACGCGGCTAACGTCAAACATGCTCATTTAGTTGTCCTACCTCCGGCCACCCGGATGGTGGCCATTTGCTTTCAGAACTCACGTTCTCTGTCCCCTGGGAGAGTACAGACGCCGGGACGTGCCGGTAGTTATGCACCTATAGGGACCTCTAACTCCCGGCACGTCAGGGGAAGAGGGCCGGGGTGCCGGTAACGCCGCCGCGGATGCCGGACTCGAAGTCACGACGGATCCGGACCCCCACCTCGCTCGAGCGGCGGTCCACCTCGAAGCGGCCGAGGTCGAGGTCGAGCTGCTCGACCCGAGCCCAGAGGTGGGGATCGTCGACGTGGCTGTGGTCGGCATAGAGAGAATCGACCATCTCGAAGAAGCGGCCCTGCAGTCCGGCTGCCTCGGCCGCCGCGTGCAGCGCGGGCGAGCGTGGATGCTTGCTGGCCACCGGGAAATGCCGGAAGACGAGCGCCACCGGCCGCGACGCGATCTCGGTCCAGGCGGCGGCGCAATGGGGACAGCCGAGATCGGCATAGACGATCAGCGTCTCCCCCTCGCCGCGCACGTGGTCATCCGGCCCCGCCGGGGGGATCGCCGCGCTGGTCAGATCAGGCGTCAGACCGGACAGCCTCCAGGGCGTCGAAGATCACATTGGCGCCCGGGATCTCCAGGGGGGTCGGCGACTCGTGGACCCACTCCACCGTGCCGGCCTCGTCCACCAGGACAAGCGAGCGGTTGGCGTGTCCGACCTTCTCGATGTAGGCGCCGTAAGCGCGAGCAACCTCCCCCTTCGGCTCGAAGTCGGCGAGCAGGGCGGTGTCGATTCCCAGCTTCTCCTGAAAGGCCTTGTGGGCAAAGCCGTGGTCGACGCTAATGCCAATCAGCTCGACTCCCTTTGCGGCGATTTCCGGCTTCACCTCTTGGTAGAGCGAGAGCTGGTCGGAGCAGACCGGGCTGAAATCCATTGGGTAGAAGACGAGCAGAACCTTGCGACCTCGAAAGTCGGAGAGCGAAACACGCTCGCCGTCCTGATTGCGCAAGGTGAAGTCGGGAGCCGGCTCGCCGGCAGCGATCATCGCCGCAGGCCGAGCTCGGCGACCAGAGAGCGATAGCGCTCGAGGTCGGTGCGCTCCAGATAGCGGAGCATGCGGCGGCGCTTGCCGACCAGCATCAGCAAGCCGCGGCGCGAGTGGTGGTCTTTGGCGTGCGAGCGGAGATGCTCGGTGAGCTCGTTGATCCGCTCGGTCAGCAAGGCGACCTGAACCTCGGCGGACCCGGTGTCGCCGTTCGCACGACCGTATTTGCCGATCAGCTCGGTCTTTTTCTCTTTCGTCAGGCTCATGAGGCGTCGGTGAAGCTAGCACAGACCCGCTTCGCGTCCTCGACGTCGATCCGCATCTGGGCGATCAGATCCTCGACCCCGGCGAAGCGCTTCTCGCCCCGCAGCCTCTCGACGAAAGCAACCCGCAGCGTGGTTCCGTAGAGGTCCTGGTTGCGATCGATCAGGTAGGTCTCGATCAGAACCCCGCGACCGCTGTCGAACGTGGGGCGCACACCGACGTTGACGGCCGCCGGAACGCCGTTTGCGAACGCGGCATAGACGCCGTGACCTGGGATCGCGAGGCGGTCGTTGGGGACGATGTTTGCGGTCGGAAAGCCCAGCTCCCGGCCCCTCTGGTCCCCCTCGACCACGGTTCCCTCGACCATGAACGGGGCTCCGAGACAGTGCTGGGCGCGCTCCATATCGCCGGCGGCGACGAGCGCCCGGACCCGGGTGGAGGAGACGGTCTCGCCGTCGACCTCGACCAATGGCACGACCCGCGTCTCGAACTCCGTCCGCACCGCGAGCATCGCGGGGTCGCCCTTCGCCTTAGCCCCAAAGCGGAAGTTCTCGCCGACCGATACCCGCTCCGCGCTCAGCTTCGCGATCAGAATCCGCTCGATGAAGTCCTCGGCGGAGAGGGTCGCGAACTCGCGGTCGAAGGGGATGACGACGAGCTCCCGCACGCCAAGGCCCTCGATCACGTCGCGCTTCACCTCGAAAGGCATGATCAGCTTTGGCAGCGCAGCCGGGTGGAGGATCTCGAGCGGGTGCGGGTCGAAGGTCAGCACCGTATCGGCGCCCTCGATCACGGCTTGATGACCGCGGTGAACGCCGTCGAAGGTTCCGATCGCGACGTGGCGCGGCCGTGGCTGTGCGTCGGGCAGGCGGGTGACTTCGATATTGGCCATCAGCGATCCACTAACGCAGGGCCTCCGCCGCGGCGGGCACCAGTTCTCCGATGCGCTCGGGGGGCAGCTCCGTGCCCGCGTCCTCGACCCGAAACGGGCCGATTGCGGTGCGACGCAGCTCCTCGCAATAGGCATCGCCAAGGGTCTCGATCAGGGTTCGGACGTAGGTGCCGGTCGAGCACTCGATCTCATAGCGGGCGCGCTCGGAGTCGTGGTCGAGCAGCTCGGCTTTGTAGACCTCGACGTCGCGCTCCGGCGTCGCCACGGTCTCGCCGCGGTGCGCCTTGCGGTAGAGCCGCTCGCCGCCGACCCGCACGGCAGAGGTCATCGGCACCCGCTGGCGCACGGTGCCGGTGGGCAACTGCAGCGAGGCGGGGATGATGCCGGTCTCCGTCAGCTCGCCGTCCGGGTCGCCGCTGCTGGAGCGCCAGCCGAGCCGGGCCGTCGCCAGGTAGGTCTTGGGCAGGCCGGTGAGAGTCCGCTGCAGTCGCGTCGCCCGTCCCAGCAGAACCAGCAAAAGACCAGTCGCGAAGGGATCGAGCGTTCCGGCGTGCCCCGCCTTGCAACCGCGTTCGCGTCGCACTCGCCGCACCATGTCGTGCGAGGTTATCCCTGCCGGCTTGTCGCAGAGCAGCACCGTCCCCTCCGCCTCCGCCGACACGTTCAGGAATCGAGCTGGGCGACGGTCTCGCCGCAGAGGAAGACAACCAGTTCGTCCAGCTCCAAATCGGTAGAGAAGCCGGCAGCGCGCTTATGCCCTCCGCCGCCGTGCTTGCGGGCGATCGCCGAGACGTCCACCTCGCCGCTGCTGGAGCGCAAGCTGACCTTGCGGGCCGCCCGCCCGCGGTCGCCGAGGTCGCGAATCAAAGCGGCGACCCGGGCTCCCTCGACCGAACGCAAGTGATCGATGATCCCCTCGGTCATCTCCTCCCCGGCGCCGCTTGCCGCGTAGTCGGCAGCGGTGATGTAGGCAAGCACGAGCTTGCCGTCGCAGTGGTGCTGGATCCCATCCAGGGCGCGTGAAAGCAGCCGCAACTTGGCGAGCGGCACATGCTCGTAGAGGCGTCGGTAGGTCTCGTCGACGTCGACCCCGGCTTCGATCAGGTCGGCGGCGATCCGGTGGGTACGCTCGTCGGTGTTCTCGTACATGAACTTGCCGGTGTCGGTGACCAGGCCGACGTAGAGGGCGGCGGCCATATCCGGCGTGATTTCCACCTCGAGCAGAACCGCTAGCTCGTAGACGATCTCGGCGGTGCAGGAGGCGTCGACCTCGACCAGGTTGACGTCGCCGAACAGCGTGTTGTCATGGTGGTGGTCGATGTTGATCGTGAAGTGACCGTCCTCGCTGAGGAAGTCGACCGGCATGCGGTCGATGTTGCCGCAGTCGAGGAAGACCACCGCCCGGTCGGCCATGTCGGCCGGCGGCTCGTGGAAGACCTCCTCCAAGGGCAGGAAGCGGTACTCGATCGGCAGCGGGAACTCCTTCGCCGCCAGGAACATCACCGAGTCCTTGCCGAGCTGGGTGAGGAGCCGGTGCATGCCGAGAAGCGAGCCGAGCGCATCGCCATCGGGGCCCTCGTGGGCGGTGAGCAGGAAGCGCTCGCGGCTGCGGATCTCATTGGCGACGCGCTCGATTGCCGTGGCGTCGATATCGGTCGTCTCGCTCATCGCTCTTCTTCTTCGAGCAAACGCGAGATCCTCATTCCCTGCTCGACCGTCGGGTCGTAGTGGAAGGAGAGGGTCGGGGTCCGCTTCATCCGCGTCTCGGCGGCGATCTTCGACTGCAGGACCCCGTGCGAGGAGCGCAACCCGGCCAGCGCCTCCTCGCGCGCGTCCTCCTCGCCGAGCACGCTGACGTGCACCTTGGCGCTGCGGAGGTCTGGGCTGGTATCGACCGAGGTCACGGTGACGAAGCCGATCCGAGGGTCGCTCAGTTCGGTGGCGATCGCTGCGCCGATCACCTCGCGAAGCACCTCGTTGATGCGGCGCATGCGAGGGGCGGTCATCCTACTCCAGCGTCTGCTCGACCTGCTTGGTCTTGAAGAACTCGAGCACGTCGCCCTCCTTGACGTCGGCGTAGCCCTCGAGCACGATGCCGCACTCCTGGCCCTCCTCGACCTCCTGCACGTTGTCTTTGAAACGGCGCAGGGAGCCGAGCTTGCCGTCCCAGATCACCGTTCCCTCGCGGATCAGGCGGACGTTGGCGTCGCGGGCGACTTTGCCCTCGGTGACGATGCAGCCGGCGATGCGGCCGACTTTGGAGGCCTTGAAGGTCTGTTTGATCTCCGCCTCGCCGAGGATCTCCTCGACCTCGACCGCCTCGAGCATTCCCTCCATCGCGTTGCGCAGGTCCTCGGTGATTTTGTAGATCACCGAGTAGGTGCGGACGTCGACCCCCTCGCGCTCGGCGGCTCGGCGGGCGTCGGCCAGCGGGCGCACGTTGAAGCCGATCACGATCGCTTCCGAGGCAGAGGCCAGCATTACGTCGGACTCGTTTATGCCGCCGGTCTGCGAGTGGATGATGTTGATTCCCACCTGCTCCTGCGGGACTTTGGCGATCTCGTCCTGGAGAGCCTCCAGCGAGCCGGCGACGTCGGCCTTGAGGACGATGTTGAGCTCCTTGATGTCGCCTTCCTGGGCACGGGAGAAGACCTCCTCGAGGCTGACCTTGCGCGCCTGGCGCCGGGCCAGGGCCTCGGTCTTGAGCCGGTTGCCGCGCTCCTGGGCGAGCTGACGGGCGCGGCGGTCGTTCTCGACCACGCGCACGTGCTCTCCCGCCTCGCAGACCCCGTCGAAGCCGAGCACCTCGACCGGCATTCCCGGTCCCGCTTTCTGCACCCGGTCGCCGGTGAAGTCGTGCATCGCCCGCACCCGCCCCCATTGCGGGCCGGCGACTAGGGCGTCGCCCACCGCGAGTGTGCCGCGCTGGACGAGGATCGTGACGACCGGGCCGCGGCCGGGATCGAGCTGCGACTCGACCACCGTGCCGGAAGCCGGGGCGTTTGGGTTAGCGCCGAGCTCCTCGAGCTCGCTGACCAACAGGATCATGTCGAGCAGGTTCTCGAGGCCTTCGTGCGTCTTGGCGGAGACGTCGCAGTAAACAGTCTCCCCGCCCCAGTCCTCGGGCGTAAGGCCATCGGTGGCAAGCTCGTTGCGGACGCGGTCGGGCTGCGCGCCCTCTTTGTCGATCTTGTTGACAGCGATCAGAATCGGCACGTCGGCCGCGCGGGCGTGGTCGATCGCCTCTTTGGTCTGCGGCATGACGCCGTCGTCGGCGGCGACGACAACGACGGCGATGTCGGTGACCTTGGCGCCGCGGGCACGCATCGCGGTGAAGGCCGCGTGGCCCGGGGTGTCGAGGAAGGTGATCGTCTTGTCGCTGTGGTGAACCTGGTAGGCGCCAATGTGCTGGGTGATCCCACCGGCCTCGCCGGCCGCAACCTCGGTCTCGCGGATCGCGTCGAGCAGGGACGTCTTGCCGTGGTCGACGTGACCCATGATCGTGACCACGGGGGGGCGCGGGGCAAGCGAGTCCTCGGGGTCCTCGAACTCCGGCGCCTCGGGCTCCTCCTCGGCGGCGGTGACGATCTCGATCTTGCGGTCGTACTCGTCGGCGATCGCCTTGATCGACTCGTCGGTGAGGGTCTGGGTGAGCGTCGCCATCTCCCCCATCGTCATCAGCTTCTTGATCACCTCGGCGCTGCCCAGGCCGAGCAGCTCGGCGACCTCGCGCACGGTCGCCCCCGAGTTGACCTTGGTCGCCTCCGGCTCGGCCGGCTCCTCCGTTTTGACCGGCGGCTCCTCGAGCAGGGGCCGGCGGCGCCTGCCCCCCCGCCGCCGCGGCGGCCGCTGCGGCGGCGGACCGCCCATCTGGTCGCGACGAGCCGCCTGCGAGTCGATCACGACCCGCCGTTTCTTCGTCGACCCAGTTGGTTTTTTGGCGGCGGGAGACGGTTTGGCGGCAGGTTTCTCCGTCGGTTGCGCAGCTGCTTTCGAGGCCGTCTTTCCATCGCCTTTCGGCGACGCCACCTCGGCCTTGGGCTTTGATTGCGCGGGGGCGGGCTTAGCCTCTGCTTTCGGCGCGGGTTTGGTCGCGGTCGCGGTACCGCCGCCATTCTCCTTGGCGGCCGCAAGCGCTTTCAGCGCCTCACCCTCCTCGACGCTGGAGGCCGCGGCTTTCGCCTCGATCCCGGCCTTTTTCAGCGCCGCAAGCAGCTCTTTGCTGGCGACACCCTGCGCCTTGGCGATTTCATGAACGCGCTTCTTTGCCACTAAGCCTGCTCAGCCTCCTCAGCAACAGTCTCCTCGGTCTCGGAGTCCTCGGCCGATTCCTCCTCAGCAGCCTCGTCCTGAGACGTCTCCTCCGCAGGGGCCTCGTCCTGAGCCTGTTCGGCTTCAGGCTCGGCGGGGGCGGAAGCATCGCCCTCGGGCTGACCGTCCTCAGGCGCCTCTCCAGCGGGTGGCGTGGCGGTGGGCTCCTCGCCGACGGGCTCCTCGAATTCAGCTTCGGCCTTCGTCACGATCTCCCTTACCTGACCCCCATCAGCGGCGGAATCGGCGAGGATCGCGATCTCGCCCTCCGCCAGCGGCGCCAGCACCGCGATCTGGTTGGTATCGAAGCGACTCAGAGCCTGATGCGTGGGCAAGCCGCAGTAGGAGGAGTCGGCGATCGCGGCGTTGGGGCAGCGGCGACCGTTGGAAAGCACCGCCATGCAGTGCCCGTCCGACTGCTCCTCACCCTCGTACTCGACCTCCTCCTCGTCCTGCGCGAACTCGGTCTCGGACTTGATGTCGACCCGCCAGCCGGTCAGGCGAGCCGCCAGTCGGGCGTTCTGCCCGTCGCGGCCGATCGCCAGCGAGAGCTGGTCGTCGGGGACGATCACCGTCGCCTGGCGCTCCTCGTCGTCGACGATCACCTCGCGCACCCGGGCCGGCGAGAGGGCCTTGGCGACGAAGCGGGCCGGCTCGTCGTTGTGGGGGATGATGTCGATCTTCTCGCCGCGCAGCTCTGAGACGACCATTCGTACCCGCGAGCCGCGCGGTCCGACGCAGGCGCCGACGGGGTCGACGCCCTCGGTGTGGGAGACGACGGCGATCTTCGAGCGGTAGCCGGGCTCGCGGGCGACGCCGACGATCTCGACCAGCTTGTCGGCGATCTCCGGCACCTCCATTTCGAACAGGCTCTTGATCAGCTCCGGGCTGCGCCGCGAGACGACTATCGCCGGGCCCTTGGTCGAGTCGGAGACGTCGGTGATCACCGCCTTCACCCGCATTCCGTGGTCGTAGCGCTCGTTGTAGACCTGCTCGGACTTGGGCAGCAGCGCCTCGACCCGCTCGCGCAGCTGGACCAGCGTGTAGCGCTTGTCGGACTGCTGGATGATTCCGGTGATCAGCTCGCCGACCCGGTCCTGGTACTCCTCGAACATCATCATCCGTTCCGCCTCGCGAATTCGCTGCAGGATCACCTGCTTCGCGGTCTGTGCGGCGATCCGGCCGAAGTCCTCCGGGGTGACGTCGCGGGTCTCGATCTGGTCCTCGTAGGGAGCGATCATCTCCGGATCCAGTTCGGGCTCCTCGGGCTCTTTCAGCTCGCCGGTCTCGGGGTCGATCTCGCGCTCTTCTTCCTCCTGCGCCTCGGCGGCCTCAGCCAGCAGCTTCTCCTCCAGCTCGGCCGGCAGGATCAGTTCGAAAACCCGGAAGTCGCCGGTTTCGTGGTCGAGGTCGACGCGTGCGTACTTTGCCGCTCCCGGCGTCTTCTTGTAGGCCGACAGCAGGGCATCGGCGAGCGCGTCCATCAGCTTGTCGGCGGAGATGCCCTTCTCCTGCTCGAGAGCTTTGATTGCTTCGACGATCTCCTTGCTCACGGCTGCTCCTCGGTCGTTTCGGAAACTGGCTTGGCGCGGCGGTACTTGGGGCCCGGTGACGAGACCTCGAGCGAGTACTCGGCACGAAGGTCGTTGAGGTGTCTCGTGACGCGTTCGCAAAGCGCCAGATCGACGCCCCCGGGGTGATCGATGAAAAGGCGCAGCGATTCGGTCCCCGGTTGCTCGAGGGCAACCAGGTCGAGCTCGGTATCGAGCTCGGTGAGCTGCTGCTGAATGCTGTCCTTGAGGTCTGCCATGCCTGGTTTGGGGCGAAAAAAAAGTGGGCCAGGCCCACTTCTCGCTACTGCATAGGGACAAAAAGCTTGGGGTCAGTATAGCCCGGTCGATGCGTCGCGCCAGGAGGGGCGGGGGATGTGCTCTCGCGGGAATTGATGTCGCACGCTCCTGCGGGGCTTAGCGACCGAGTTTGAGCGCGGCTACGCCACGCGACCGCCAGATTGCATGTCGCCGCTCTCGCGACATTCCCGCGAGAGCACATCCCCGCCCCCTCGATGCCCCACCGGGCTACCTGGCGTGAAGGTCTGACTTGCTGCGGAGCTGGTCTACTCGGTCGAGGATCTGCTCGGCGATGACGTCCTTTGACGCCTGCGGAAGCGTGGTCTCGTCACTGGAGCCGATCAGGGTTGCGGCGTTTTCTTGGCTCTCGAAGCCGATGTTCGGGTCGGAGACGTCGTTGAGGACTATGAGGTCGGCGCCCTTTCGGGTTAGCTTCTCGCGGGCTCGGTCTGCGTCGTTGCCGTGTTCGGCGGCGAAGCCGACGATGGTTTGCTCCTCCGTGCGGATCGCGGCGAGGCTGGCGAGGATGTCCTCGGTGGGCTCCAGGCGAAGGTCGATGGCGCCCTCGCGCTTCAGCTTGTCGCTGGCCGGCTCGCTCGCCTTGAAATCGGCAGGTGCGGCGGCCATCAGCAGGACGTGGGCGGAGCCGAACTCGGCGCGGGAGGCCTCCGCCAGCTCAGCAGCGGTCTCGACGTCGATCCGGCGGACGCCGGCCTGCTCCGGCAGGGCGACATTGGCGGCGATCAAGGTCACGTCCGCGCCGCGGCGGACGGCCGCGGCCGCCAGAGCCAGGCCCATGCGGCCGCTCGAGCGGTTGCCGAGGAAGCGCACTGGGTCGATCGGCTCTCGGGTGCCGCCCGCGGTGACCAAGACGCGAAGGCCGTCCCAGGGTCGCTCGCCCGCTGGCAGCACGGCTTCCAGTCGAGCCAGCAGGTCGGCTGGATCGGGGAGCCGCCCCCGGCCTAACTCGCCACGGGAGGCGAGCCGACCTTCGCCTGGCTCGATCACCTCTACCCCACGCTCGCGCAGCGTCGCCAGGTTCGCTTGCGTAGCCGCGTCCGCGTACATGCGGTCGTTCATCGCCGGGGCGACCAAGCGAGGTGCGGTGCAGGCGAGGAAGGAGGTGCTCAACATCGAGTCCGCCATCCCGGTGGCAAGCTTGGCGATCGTGCTGGCAGAGGCCGGCGCGACCAGGTAGACGTCGCAGTTGGCGACGACCTCGAGGTGGCCGATCGGGTCATGCATGGGCGGCGGATCGCCCGGAAAGGCACCGCGCAGCGGATCGCGCTCGAACTCGGAGGTCAGGACCGGGGCGCCGACTATCCCCTCAAAGGAAGCGGCACCGACGAAACGGCCGGCGGCCTCCGTCATCGCCACTCGCACGCCATGCCCAGCCAAAGTGGCAAGGCGGGCCAGCTCCAACGACTTGTAGGCGGCGATCCCGCCGCTTACGCCGAGCAGGATTCTGGCCATGTCTTCTCCTAGGAAGCGGGTGCGCTAGGCGCGATACTCGTATTTGAGCTTGCCCTCGGCAAGCTCCTCCAGCGCCATCGAGAGGTAGTTGCGGTCGCCGCGAGTCTCGACCATCGGCGGCGGATACTCGCCGAAGCCGCCCTCGCCGAGGTTGTGGAAATAGCTGTTTATCTGTCGGGCTCGCTTCGCCGCAACGACGACCGCGGCGTAATGCGAGTCGGCGTGCTCGAGGAGTTTGTCTACGCGTGGCTTGATCATTCGGCAGCGGAGTCTAGAGGTAAGCCCAGCTCGGCGCGCACGATCCCCTCCAGATCGTCGGCAGCCCGCTCCAGATCTGCGTTTACGACCCGGTGGGCAAACTCGTCCTGAGCGGTCAGCTCTTGCTCCGCGACCTCCAGGCGGGCTTCGATGGCGGCGGGGGAGTCGGCGCCCCGGGACTCCAGCCGCTCGCGCAACACGCCCGGATCGGGGGGGGCGATGAAGACTTGGACAGACTCCCGCATGGCGGCGCGAACCTGCCGCGCCCCCTGGACCTCGATCTCGAGCACCACCGAGTGACCCGCGTCGAGGCGCTTGCGCACCTCGGAGCGCAGGGTCCCGTAACGATTGCCGCTGTAGGTGGCGAACTCGAGGAAGTCTTCGCGCTCGACGCGCCCGTCGAACTCCTCAGGGGTGAGAAAGTGGTAGTCCCGCCCGTCGACCTCTCCCTCGCGAGGCTCGCGCGTCGTCGCCGAGACCGACAGCTCCAGCCCGGGCACGCGCTCAAGCAGCTTGGCGATCAGGGTTCCCTTGCCGACCCCGCTGGGCCCGGTGATCACGAAGACTTTCGCCATGCGGCCGGGGATATTGACCGCTACCGCGGTCGACTTCGCTATCGGCGCAACTGAGAGACGAGCTCTGCGCGCTGGCGCTCTGAGAGACCGCCGATCGTCTTCGAAGGAGAGATGCGGCACTGGTTGAGAATCCGGTTGGTCTTGACGCGGCCGTACTTGGGGACCGCGAGCAGCATGTCGAAGACCTTGGCGGTCATCACGTACTCGGGTGGGTCGAGCAGGAGCGCGTGGATGCTCGCCTTGCCCGCTTTCAGGTCCTTCTTCAGCTTGGCGCGAGCGGTGCGGATGTCGTTTGCCCGCTTGAGGGCATCCATCCGCTGGTCCAGCGACCTCTCGGGGGCCGCTGCGGAGGTCTTGACTGGGGCGGGCATGTGGGCGGCGAGTATAGCCGCGGCTCGCGGCCGTGCAAGGGCATCCGAGGGGTTTTCCTTCAAATTCACCTAGACCTTCAGTCGAGGTTGAGGTTAGGCCGCGTTGGAAATCCGCTCAAAGAGCTCTGCGGCAATGCGGTGTCCGGCCCGCGGGTCCCTGAAGTTCTCGGTTCCGACCGCGACCAGCGCCGCGCCGGCGGTCAGCATCTCGTGGGCATCGTCCCCACAGCTGACCCCACCCATGCCGACGATCGGCAGCTCGACGGCGCTTGCCACCGCCCGCACCTGGGCGATCGCGACCGGCCGGACAGCCGGACCCGAAAGGCCACCATGCCCGGCTCCGATGGCTGGTTTTCCGTTCGCCGGGTCGATTGCGGACGCCTTCAGGGTGTTGATCAGAGAGACCGCGTCTGCCCCTCCCTCTTCGGCGCCGACGGCCACCGAGGCGGGGTCGGCGACGTTCGGAGTCAGCTTGACTATCAGCGGCTTCTGCGTCAGCGGCCGCAGCGTCTCCAGCAGCGCCTCGGTCTCAGTGGGCTGCTCTCCGACGATCAGGCCTGAGTGGACGTTGGGACAGGACACGTTGAGCTCGATCGCCGTCACCTCGTCGCAATCGTCGAGCGCCGCCACCATCCGTCCGAAGTCATCGCGTCCCGTGGCCATCACTGAGACGATCAGGGGCACCGGCAGCTCGGCAAGCTGCGGCAGGTCCTCCGCCAGGAAGCCCTCTAAGCCTTTGTTCGGCAGGCCGATCGAGTTGATCATCCCCATGGGGGTCTCCCAAATGCGCTGGGGCTCATTCCCAGCTCGCGGCTCCGGCGTGATCGTCTTCGACACAAACGCCGAAAACGGGAACTCGTCCAGCAGCGCGTCCCCATACACGCGCCTCGCGGCTATCGCATCGAACGTTCCTGACGCATTGATCACGGGGTGCTCCAACTTCAGCCCGCAGAAGCTGACGGAAGTTGCGGGCCGTGGGGGGAGGGCCAGGAATTCCCCGTCGGCAACTTGCGAGCCGCCGGGACGCGAGCCCTCGCTCCGCGACCGACGCGGTTTGACGATGGGGGACTCCTGGCCCTCCCCCGTCGCCCGCACCACCGGCCCGTCGACGCAAAGGCGCATGTAGCCGCCACCGGCCTTCGGCACGGCGCAGCCGAAACAGGCGCCGAAGCCACAGGCCATGGGTGACTCCATGGCCAGCTCACAAGCGACATCTCGCTCCGTGCAGAGGGCTGCGACAGCGTCGAGCATCTGTGGGGGGCCGCAGGCGTAGACGACGGCGCTGCCGGCATCGTCGCCTTCGAGCATGGTTGAGAGCAGGTCAGTGACGAAGCCGCGATGGCCGACGTGACCGTCGTCGCTGGCCAGACCGACCTCACAGCAGGCAAAGAGATCGTCTAGGCCACCAGAGTGGGCTTCATCGCGGAAACCGAGCAGAACCCGAGTCGGGACGTTGCGGGCGGCAAACTGGCGACGCAGAAGGGCCAGAGGGGCGATGCCGATGCCGCCACCGACGAGGATCGCGCCCGCCGCGCCTGGCGTCAGCTCGTGAGCCTCCGAGAAGGCGTTGCCCAGCGGCCCGTTGACCCAGACCTGCTCGTCCGGCAGCAGAGCGCAGAGCCGATCGGTGCCGGGGCCGATCCCCTCGATTAGGAAATCGAGACGGACGCCCTCGTCGGTCGACTCAGCCTCGGCAACCGAGAAGGCTCGAGGAAGGAACGGCCGCCCACCCCCATCCTCCCAGTGCCGTTCGGTGGCGAGCATGTAGAACTGGCCCGGTAACGGCTCCGGCCCGGTCGGGTCGAGCAGGGAGAAGAGGCGGTAGCCCCCGGAGGCTCGGTTCTCCGTCACCGCACACAGCCGCCGCCCCCACGGTGCGCCCGCGGCCTCCGAACACAGAGCCGGATGCCGGCCCATATCCGATTCCTCAGGCATCGGGCGCGGCAGAGGAGGTGGCGCGCGTTCCATCATGTACCTCCTGCAATGAGAGCACTTCCGCCTCGCCCTGCTTCTGGGCCGCGATCGCCCTCACGGCGGCGGTGGCGCCCGTCATCGTCGTCACGCAGGGAATCGAGTGACGTACCGCCGCCGTCCGGATCGCGTGACCGTCGACACGAGCGCCCGAGCCGGTCGGGGTGTTGATCACCAGATCGCAGCGCCGCTCCCGGATCAGGTCGACGACGTGGGGCGAGCCCTCGCCGACCCGGTTGATCCGCGTCACCGGCACGCCCATCGAAGAGATCGACTGTGCCGTTCCCGCGGTGGCGATGATCTCGAAGCCGAGGTCGTGGAAACGGGCAGCGAGCTGGGTCGCCGCCGGCTTGTCGACATCGGTGACGGTGATGAAAACGGCCCCCTCTGTCGGCAGCAGCACCCCTGCTGCCGCCTGCGCCTTGGCGAAGGCAGTCGGGAAGTCGGCGGCGATCCCCATCACCTCGCCAGTGCTCTTCATCTCCGGGCCGAGCACCGAGTCGACCCCGGCGAAGCGGGCGAAGGGGAGTACCGCCTCCTTGACGCTGACGTGGCCGCGGGGTGGATCCGGCAGGTCGAGGTCGGCGAGCTTCCCGCCCAGCATCAGCTTTGCCGCGACCTTTGCCAGCGGCGTCCCGGTCGCCTTGGATACGAAGGGCACCGTGCGCGAAGCACGGGGGTTGGCCTCGATCACGTAGAGCTCGCCGCCGGCGATGGCGTACTGGATGTTGATCAGCCCGACCACCCCCAGCTCCAGCGCGATCCGCTCCGTCATCGCGCGGATCTGCTCCAGCATCTCCTCACCGATGCTCATCGGCGGGATCACGCAGGCCGAGTCGCCGGAGTGCACCCCGGCTTCCTCGACGTGCTGCATGATCCCGGCAACGTGGACCCGCTCGCCGTCGGCGAGGGCGTCGACGTCGATCTCGATCGCGTTCTCGAGGAAGCGGTCGAGCAGCAGCGGATGCTCCTGGTCGGCTTTCACGTGGGCCTCCAGGTAGGCACTGAGGTTCTCGGTCGAGTAACAGATCTCCATCGCCCGCCCCCCCAGCACGTAGGACGGGCGGACCAGCAGCGGAAAGCCGACCTCCTCGGCGATCTCGGCCGCTTCCTCGGCCGAGTGCGCCGTCCCGTAAGGCGGGTGCGCGATGCCAAGGCGGCGCAGCAAGGCGCCGAAACGGCCGCGATCCTCGGCGAGGTCGATCGCGTCGACCGGCGTGCCGAGCAGCGGCACGCCAGCTTCCTCGAGGGCACGTGCCAGCTTCAGCGGGGTCTGGCCGCCGAACTGGACGATCATCCCCTCGGGCGTCTCCTGTTCGCAGACCGCAAGCACGTCCTCGGCGGTCAACGGCTCGAAGTAGAGGCGGTCGGAGGTGTCGTAGTCGGTCGAGACCGTCTCCGGGTTGCAGTTGACCATTACCGCGTCGCGACCCAGCTCACGGACAGTCATCGCGGCGTGCACGCAGCAGTAGTCGAACTCGATGCCCTGCCCGATTCGGTTCGGTCCGGCGCCGAGGATTACCACCGAGTCGCGGTCCCCGCGCCGCACCTCCGACGCGACCGAGCCGCCTGGCGCCTGGCGCTCGTGGGTCGAGTAGTAGTAGGGGGTCGCCGCCTCGAACTCGGCCGCGCAGGTATCGACCGACTTGTAGGCGCGGGCCAGTCCCTCGGTGCCGTCGCCTTCGAGGGCGAGGCAGCGCAGCTCGCGCAGGAACCAGAGATCGACCAGGCATCGCTCGTGCACCGCCTCGATTCCGAGTCCGCGCCGGAAGGCCTCCAGCACCAAGTCGAAGCGCTCGGCGCTTGGGGACGCGATCGCCGCCAGCAGCTCCTCATCGTCGGCAGGCGGTTCGACCGCGGCGTCGAGCTCGCGCGAGCGCATCGCCTTGGCAAAGGACTCGCGGAAGGTACGGCCGATCGCCATCGCCTCTCCGACGCTCTGCATGTGGGTCGAGAGACGGCCCTCCGCGCCCGGGAACTTCTCGAAGGCAAAGCGCGGAATCTTCGTCACGACGTAGTCGATCGTCGGCTCGAAAGAAGCCGGCGTGGCGCGGGTGATGTCGTTGGGAATCTCCTCCAGCGCGTAGCCGACCGCCAGCTTCGCCGCCATCTTGGCGATTGGAAAGCCGGTCGCCTTCGAGGCCAGGGCCGAGGAGCGCGAGACCCGCGGGTTCATCTCGATCACGACGATCTCGCCGTCTCGCGGGTTGACCCCGAACTGGATATTGGAGCCGCCGGTCTCGACGCCGACGGCGCGGATCACCTTGATCGCCTGATCGCGCAGCTCCTGGTAGAGCCGATCGGTCAGGGTCTGGGCGGGGGCGACGGTGACCGAATCGCCGGTGTGGACACCCATCGGGTCGACGTTCTCGATCGAGCAGATAATCACGACGTTGTCGTTGCGGTCGCGCATCACCTCGAGCTCGAACTCGGCCCAACCCAGCACCGACTCCTCGACCAGCACCTGGTTGATCGGGCTCGCGGCGAGGCCCTCGGAGACGACCTGCCGCAACTCGGTCTCGGTCTTGCCGACGCCGCCACCCTGACCGCCGAGGGTGAACGCCGGGCGGACGATCGCGGGCAACGAGATGTGGCCGTCGGCGAGCGCGGTCTCGACCTCGCCGAGACTGCCGACGGTCAGCGACCAGGGGATGCGAAGGCCCGCCTCGGTCATCGTGCGGCGGAACTCCTCGCGGTCCTCGGCGCGGCGGATCGCGGTGTGGTCGGCGCCGATCAGCTCGACCCCGAAGCGCTCCAGGGTGCCGTCCTCGTGCAGGGCCATCGCCACGTTGAGCGCCGTCTGCCCGCCCAGGGTCGGCAGCAGTGCATCGGGGCGCTCCTTCTCGATGATCTTCGCCACCGGCCCCGGCAACAGGGGCTCGACGTAGGTGGCGGTGGCGAACTCCGGGTCGGTCATGATCGTCGCCGGGTTGGAGTTGACGAGGACGACCTCGTAGCCCTCCTCGAGCAGCACCTTGCAAGCCTGCACGCCGGAGTAGTCGAACTCGGCGGCCTGTCCGATCACGATCGGCCCCGAGCCGATCAGCAGGATCTTCCCGATGTCGGTTCGCTTAGGCATGTGCCAATGCCAGGAAGGAATCGAAGAGGTGGCGGGCGTCGTGCGGCCCCGGGCCGGCCTCCGGGTGGTACTGGACCGTCGCCGCCGCGACATCCTTGAGCACGAGGCCCTCGACCGTACGGTCGTAGAGGTTGAGGTGGGAGAGCTCGGCGACGCCGAAGTCGGTCTCCCAGCGGACCGGCTCGTCGGCCTCGATCCGCGGCTCACCCCCCGGCCCCAACACGGCGAAGCCGTGGTTCTGCGAGGTGATGTCGATCCGGCCGCTGGCCAAGTCCTTCACCGGGTGATTGGCGCCGCGATGGCCGAAGGGCAGCTTGTAGGTCTCCAGGCCGACCGCGCGGCAGAGCAGCTGATGGCCGAGGCAGATGCCGAACAGCGGCTTCACCCCGACCAACTCGCGCACGGTGTCGACGATGTAGTCGAGGGCACTTGGATCGCCGGGCCCGTTGGCGAGGAAGACGACGTCGGGCTCCTCTGCAAGGACCTGCTCGGCGGAAGAGGTGCAGGGAAACAGGGTGAGGCGACAGCCACGCTCGCGCAGCTGGCGAACGATGTTCAGCTTGACCCCGGTGTCGATCCCGACCACGTGTGGGCCGTCGCCGTCGAAGCGGACCGGCTCGGGCGGGGTCACGGTGCGCGCCAGGTCGGCTCCGTCCATCGAGGGCTCGGCGCCGATCCGTTCGCGCGCGTCGGCCTCGGTCAGGTCGGCGGCGAAGATCCCACCGCGCATCGCGCCGCGGTCGCGGATGTGGCGGACCAGCGCCCGCGTGTCGATGCCGCCGATCCCGGGCACGCCGCAGTCGACAAGCCAGTCGAGCCAGCCGCCCTCGGCGGTGGCGACGTCCTCGCGGTTCTTCGGATCGCGCATCACCGCTCCGCGAGCGTGGATTCGGTCCGACTCCATCGCCTCTGCGGAAACGCCGTAGTTGCCGATCAGCGGGTAGGTGAAGACGATGATTTGACCGGCATAGGAAGGGTCGGTGACCGACTCCTGGTAGCCGGTCATCGAGGTGTTGAAGACGACCTCGCCGGTGACGTCGCCCAAATGCCCGCAGAGATCGCCGTCGAACCGGGTCCCGTCTTCGAGCAGGAGGTAGCCGGCGCTCATGCCGCAACTCCCAGACTGAAGCTGCGCAGCCGGTAGGCCACCTGGCCGCCCGCCACGGTCATCAGCACCCGGCCGGTCAACTTTCGGCCGGCACACCAAGAGTTCTGCGAGCGGCTCTCATAGCCCTCCTCCCCCACCGTCCACTCGGCATTCAGGTCGCAGAGGGCGACGTTGGCCTCGCTGCCCGGCGTCAACGTCGGCCGCTCGAGGTCGAAGGGCGCGGCGCCGCCGGCCATTCGCTCGATCAGGAGCGCGAGGTCGAGAACTCCGGGGCGAACGAGGTCGGTGTGGAGCGCGGCGAAGGCGGTCTCCAAGCCGGTGACCCCCATCGCCGCCTGCTCGAACGGAACCTCCTTTTCCTCCAGCGCATGCGGTGCGTGGTCGGTAGCGATGCAATCGATCGTGCCCTCCCGAAGACCCTCGATCAGAGCCTGGCGGTCGTTCTCCGAGCGAAGCGGTGGATTCATCTTGAAGCGGCGAGGGTCGAGGCTGCGCACCTCCTCGTCGGTGAGGCAGAGGTGGTGCGGGCTCGCCTCGCAGCTGATCTCGACGCCAGCTGCCTTGGCTGCGCGCACCGCCTCGACCGACTCGGTGGCGGAGAGGTGCTGCACGTGGATCCGCCCGGCCTCGTAACCGGCCAGCGCTGCGTCCCTGGCGATCATCGTCGACTCCGAGACCGAGGGAATCCCGGCTAGGCCGAGCGCGGCCGAGACCGGGCCCTCGTGCATCACACCTTCTCCGGAAAGATCGGGGTCCTCCTCGTGGAGGGCGATCGTGCCGCCGCAGAGGCGCTGGTACTGAAGGGCGCGACGCAGGACGCGGGCGCTGCGGATCGGCAGTCCGTCATCGCTGAAGCCGACCGCACCGGCGTCGCGGATCGCCCCCATCTCGGTCAGCTCCTCCCCCTCCATGCCCCGGGTCACGGTGGCGAGGAAGCCGACCGGGATCGAGGCGCCCTCGCGCGCCGCCTCGCGCAAGGCCTCGACGTCGGCGGGGGTGCTCACCGTGGGCTCGGTGTTTGCCATCGCGAGGATCCCGCAGTAGCCGCCGGCCGCGGCGGAGCGGCTGCCGGTCTCGAGGTCCTCTTTGTGCTCGTGGCCGGGGGTTCGCAGGTGGACGTGCGGATCGAAGAAGGCGGGAAAGGCATGCAGGCCCTCGGCCTGGACCTCCTCCAGACCATCCGCGGCGGCGCTGCCGGGGGCCGCTAGCTCGGCGACCCGCCCGTCCCGGATCACGAGGTCGTGGACACCCTCGATACCGGCGACGGGGTCGAGCACGGTCGCCCCGCGCAGGATCAGGTCGGCGCCCTCGCCGGAGCGCATGTCGAGCGCCTCGGCGAGGCTCACGCCGGTTGCCCGATCGGCGTCGGTCTCTGATTTGGATCGCCCGCGGCGGGCGCGGGCTGCTCGTCGCCGGCTGCCAGCAGCTCGTAGAGGATCGCCATCCGCACCACCAAGCCGGCGGCAACCTGCTCGGTCATCAGCGACTGCGGCGAGTCGATCGCGTCGCCGGAGAGCTCGACCCCCCGATTCACCGGACCTGGATGCATCAGCAGTTGGCGCGGTCCAAGCCGACGCGAGTCGATCTGAAAACGTGCCGCGTACTCGCGCACGGAGGGCACGAAGCTCTCTGCCATCCGCTCCTTCTGGAGTCGCAGCGCGTAGACGACATCGGCCTCGCCAAGGCGGTCCAGGGAGTAGGCGATCTCGCAGCCGAGCTGCTCGATGCCACGGGGGATCAGAGCCGGCGGTCCGCAGACGGTCACCTCCGCGCCCATCGCCTGGAAGGCGACTAGGTTGGAGCGGGCCACACGACTGTGAAGCACGTCGCCGACGATCCAGATCCGCTTGCCCTCGAGCGAGTCGAGGCGACGGCGCAGGGTGAAGAGGTCGAGCAAGGCCTGGCTCGGGTGCTCGTGCTTTCCGTCGCCGGCGTTGACCACGGAGGCCTCTGACCACTCGGCGACCAGCTGCGCAGCCCCGGCATAGGGATGACGCAGGACGATGGCCGCCGGGTCGTAGGCGGAGAGGGTCGCGACTGTGTCTTTCAGCGACTCGCCCTTGTCTACCGACGAGCCAGCCGCCTTGAGCGAGATGAGGTCGGCGGAGAGGCGCTTGGCGGCAAGCTCGAAAGAGGAGCTGGTGCGAGTGCTCGACTCGTAGAAGACGCTGACCACGGTGCGGCCGCGCAGGGTCGGCACCTTTTTGATGTCGCGGCGCCCGACCTCGGCGAAGCTCTCGGCACGCTCGAGGATCGACTCGATCTCCGCCCGGCCAAGCTGATCGATGCCGAGCAGGTGCTTCATGCCATCGCCTCCGCGGTCTGCGGCTCGGAGATCGTCACCTCATCGACCTCGTCGACCTCTTCCAGGCGGACGTTCACCCGCTCGCCACGTGCGGTCGGCAGGTTCTTGCCGACGTAGTCCGGGCGGATCGGCAGCTCGCGGTGGCCGCGGTCGCAGAGCAC
Source organism: Solirubrobacterales bacterium (assembly GCA_044867645.1). GTDB lineage: Bacteria > Actinomycetota > Thermoleophilia > Solirubrobacterales > 70-9 > VRUE01. Next base: position 58,205 of record JBIOVI010000042.1, read on the forward strand.
CGCGAGTTGCACCCGCTGCGGTCGTCCGTAGTCGAAGAGAGCGTCGATCGCGGCGCGCACGGTGCGGCCCGTGAAGAGCACGTCGTCGATGAGGACGACCGTGCGCCCGGTCAGGTCGAAGTCGATGTGGGAGGAGTGAACCACGGGCTGGGTGGCCGGAGCCTTGGCGCCCACGTCGTCGCGGTAGAAGGAGATGTCCAGGTCGCCGATCGGCGTCTCCGCCTCGGTCAGCTCGCCGATCAGGGCGTGGAGGCGGCGAGCGATCAGCGCGCCCCGGGTGTGGATGCCGACGATCGCGAGTCGCTCGGGCTCTGGATTGCCCTCGGCGATCTCGTGGGCGATCCGCCGCAGCGTCCGCCTCAGGTCGTCGCGCTCGAGCACGACCTTCTCGCTCAAAATTCGCTCCTTACTGGCCTCACAGGACCCGGTTAAAGGACGGCGCCCAGAGTAGCAATGAAGGGGGACAGGTGGGGGTGGCCTCGGGAGTGCCCATCACCGTCGAAGGCGGTGAAACCTGGAGCCCCTTCGGGGCGGAACCACTCCGCGGTGCCGGGGGAGGCATCCCGATGCCACCCCCACCTGTCCTACGCGCTGCTGTTCTCCGACGACGAGCTTTCGCGAGGGGGATCGGCCTCCTTTTCGCTCCTCAACTTGCCAGGGGCGCCGTCCTCACCCCTCTCCCGTGCGCCGTTTTGGACGAGCTGGGGTTCTCCGCGCTCTGGGAAGGGAAGATCGATCACGTCGAAGTCGCGGGGCGCGACCGTCGGCTCGAAGACCTCCTTCGCCTCGTCGAGGATCTTGCCTACGTGGTAGCGGGAGGAGATGTGGACCAGGGCGAGCAGCTTGACCTCGGCCTCGCGGGCCACGGCGGCGGCCTGGCCGACGGTGGAATGACCGGTATCGACGGCGCGCTGTGCCTCCTCCTCGGCGAAGCTGGCGTCGTGGATGAGCAGCTCGGCGCCGCGCGCCGCGTCGACCGTCGCACGGCATGGCGCGGTGTCGCCGGTGATAACCACCGTGCGGCCAGGGCGCGACTCGCCCATCACGTCACCGGGCTCGACCGGCCCGGTGGAGCCCTCCACCCTCTCGCCACGCTGCAGAGCGGCGAAGTCGGGCCCTTCCCTTACCCCGAGCCTCTTCGCGGTCTCTGGATCGAAGCGTCCCGGTCGCTCCGCCTCGACCAGCGTGTAGCCGAAAGCGCGCACGCTGTGCTCGACCGGGAAGACGCGAATTTCGGCGCCCTCCAGGTCCACCACGTCGCCAGGCTCCAGCTCGACCAGCTCCAGCCTGTATCCCACCCTGCCGATCACCCGAGCCATGCTCTGAAAGAGGTCGCGCAGGCCACGGGGGCCGTAGACGGTGAGTGGCCGCTCACGCTCGGTCAGGTCGTAGGTTTTCAGCAGCCCGGGCAGACCGAGGAAGTGATCGGCGTGAAAGTGGGTGAAGTAGATCTCGTCGACCTGGACCAGCCCGAGCGAGCGCTGCATCTGTCGCTGCGTCCCCTCGCCACAATCGAACAGCAGCCGTTCGCCGCCACGCGTTACGAGCACGCTCGCGGTCGAACGCCGCGCCGACGGCACGGCGCCGCCAGTGCCGAGAAAGGCGACTGAAAGGTCCATAAGTCGCGAGCCTACGCGACGCTCAGTGTCGCTTCATCGCGAACCCCACGGGGCTGAACGATCTCACGCAGCGAATTGATCGTCCACCGATCAATCTCGAAGTCGGCGGCAAACCGGATGCCTCGTTTTTGGTTGTTGCGGGTGGGTGCCAAACGCAAGCGTCCAGCAAAGCCAGCAACAGCACCGATCGGAACTAAATACACGGACCCAGCGGGCGGAAAGTAAACGCCGAAGATGTCCGCGAGACCCGTATACGACTGCCTCCCGCGACCGTGGTCTGTGGTGCGGGAATTGAAGACCATGCAACCCTTCTGTGGCCAAGCTGTCTTGCATTGAATTCGCAAAAATGTTGCATCGCCAAGCCCGATCACGAGGTCGTAGGGGTGCCCCTCACCGAAGGGGATCAAGACGTGGAAGTCGCGACACACCAGCGCCGCCAATACCTTTGCCTCCCCCGCATTCCCGCTCCCTCCGCGTGCCATGTCGAAACTTTATGTCTATAGCCAGACGAGGCGTGGGTTGATCATTGCTCGGCAAGTGAGAGACGGACTAAGCTGCACCCCAAGCGCCCGTAGCTCAGCTGGATAGAGCGCTGCCCTCCGGAGGCAGAGGCCGCAGGTTCGAATCCTGCCGGGCGCGTTCCAGTAAGCGCTGGTAGTCAGCCAACTGCTGGCCCTTGGGTAGAACGCGCTCAAGATGCTCCGTCGGGTCGACCTCGCGATACCAAGACGGGCCACCACCGCCAAACCGACCGGAGTATTCATAAGCGAACGCCCGACCATCGAGTGCGAGGTGAATGTAGCGCCTGGTCCACCAGTGCTTGTAGGCCTCGAGGCGGCGGCCGTCCTCCAGCTCGACTGCGAACATCCACATGAAGTCGTCGATGTGATCGGAAGCAAGATCGAGCAGGGGCTGCCATACCGGCTCGTCCGCGTCGAGCATCCTCCCGTTCCATTTTTTAATGGACGGCATATGCCTACCGTCGCCGGCCGGTTGTGACGAATCAAGACCCAGGAGTGCCGCATATGAAAATTCTCTGAATCGGATCTCCCGGTCGCCGTGCCTTCGTGTCTAATACGGCCTCGTGGAGCCGAATCGAGACAGCCGCCCGCCGCGCGGGGCGCTCGTTGTGATCGCGATCGGGCTGATCGCCACCTTCGCCGCCGCCGCTCTGGCCACCGATGAGACCGGTGGCAGCTCGGTCGAGATCGAATGGGTGACGCGGGCGCCGCTGCCGGACTCGCAGCCGGCGGCGATCCCGGGCGGCGGCTCGATGCGCCTCGAAGACGGCGGCCTGCGTGCGAGCGAAGACAACATCAACGGCGAACGGATCTTCCGCGCCACCTCGGTGCTGCGGATCGAGGCCGGCTCGGCCGTAGGCCAGGCGCGAGTGCGCTGCCGAATGAGGGGCGATGGGGCCGAACTGGGCCGTACGGTCAACAGCCGTGGCGCCTTCCCCCGTTCCAGCGGCGAATACAACCTGACCAAGCAAGAAGTCCCCGCGAGCGTCGGGGTACGGCTGCCGATCCAAGGAGCCGAATTCGCCTCGCTCGAACTCGGTGACGCCTTCGAAGCCTTCACCGATCTGCCTGGCGTCGTGGTCAGCTGGATGCCCCACCGAACCTATTCGCAGGAATGGCAGTGGGGACTCCCCGAAGGTCGCCTCGAAGAGCCGCTCGAGCTCGGTCTCGCCTCCTTCTGGCGCACCGCCGGCACTCCGACTGCCAGCGTCTCCTGCTCGGTCGAGACCGGCGCCGGCAAGGCAGCCGTGCGCACCGCCGGCAAGATCGACCCACTCGGCGGCTGACCCTCTACAGGAGCTGGCTGGTTGCGTGTGAGCTTTTGGTCGCCATGCAGCCCAAAGCTCACACGCTTTCGGGCGCCACAAGCAGCTCCGGGCCCTCGATTCCTTTGCCGACCTTGTTCAGCTTCGGGTTCGCCGGAGTGCCCTCCATCCGCGACGCGGGCAGTGGCGCGCACATCGCGATCGCGTCCTCGACCTCGAGGTCGGGACGCAGCCAGGCCGCCTCGGCCTCGGCGCTCGGCAGGATCGCCGGCATCCGGTCGTGCACCTTGGCGACCACCTCGTTCGGCGTCGTGGTGACGATCGTGCAGCTGTAGAGCCAGCCATCCTCGAAGCCACGGTCCCCCTCGTCCCCCCACTCCTTGCGCGTGCAGAGGCCGGCGAAGGCAAACGGCTCGCCGCCGTCGACGGTGAAGCGCCAGGGCTGCCGCGGCTGCTTGGGATCCTCCGCCCTCATCCACTCATAGAAGCCGTCGGCAACGATCAGGCAGCGATGGCGGAACTTGCCGACCAGCGGCGCATAGGCCCGGCTGGAGTCGAGGTTCTCGGCTTTGGCGTTGATCATCCGGTAGCCGACCTTGAGGTCCTTGGCCCAGCGCGGCACCAGCCCCCAGCGCATCAGCCGCGCCTCGCGCTCGCTGCGTGCGGCCTCATCGGGGTCAGGAGACGAGCGCACCGTCAGCACCTCCTGGGTTGGCGCAACGTTGAATCGACCCAGCCCCGATTCAGCTTTCTCGATCCGCTCTTTCGTCGGCGGCGGCGCCTCGCCGGAGGAGTTGCGCTCCAGCGACCTTTCCAGCTCTACTTGGAACCGGTCGGCGATCGTCTTCGTGTCTTTTGCCGTGACCGTGAATCGTCCGCACATGGCACCTGAGACTAGCCCGGCGGCGTCGCGGCTCCGGCTCCAACCATTTCAGGCCGAGCGTGGGGATGCTCGCGGTACCACTGCAGGGTGTGGAGCAGGCCCTCTTCGAGCTGGACCGCGGGGCACCAGCCGGTCAGCTCGCACAGCTTGCTCGAGTCGACGAACTGGCGATCGATCTCCCCGTCGGGATTACCGGTGCCGCGGAAGTCCGGCTGGATGCCGGTTCCGGCCACCGCGGCGATCAGCTCGACCACCTCGCGCACCGAGTGCGGGCGCTCGCCGCCCGCGTTGAAAGCCTCACCGGCCGCGCCGGGAAGCGCGTCGGCAATAGCCAGATAGGCGGCAACCGCGTCATCGACATGGAGGAAATCCCGCTCCGGGCTGCCGTCCGAGCGGATCAGCGGCGCGCGACCGTCGAGCAAAGCGACCACGGTCTCCGGAATCAACCGCGAGAAGTTGAGGTCGCCCCCGCCGTAGATGTTGGCGAAACGGGTCACCGCGAGCGGCATCCCGTACGCGCTCGCGTAGCTGCGCGCGATCGTGTCCGCAGCAGCCTTGCTGGCGTCGTAGGGATTGGCGGCGCGCAGCGGGAAATCCTCGCGGTAAGGCAATTCGGGACTGGGGCCGTAGGCCTTGTCGGAGGAGGCGAAGACAACCCTTTCGACCTCGTGCACACGACACGCCTCGAAGACGTCCCAGGCGCCGCGCACGTTGACCTCGAAGGTCTCCAGCGGCGATTCCCGCGCTACCCCGACGATCGTCTGCGCGGCGAGGTGGAAGACCGAGTCGACCCCTTCCACGGCGATGCTCACGGCGTCGGCGTCGCGCAGGTCGGCCTCGACCAGCTCGACCTCGCCGCGAATCCCGAGAAGATCCAGTCCGGAGAGCCGCTCGCCGCCAACATCGGCAAGGCGCGGCGCCGGCCGGTCGAGCACCCGCACCGCGTCGCCGCGCTCCAACAGTGCCCTTGCAAGATGCGAGCCGACGAAACCGTGGGCGCCGCTGACCAGGACCCTGCTCACCGCGCGCCCGCCTCCGCCAGCGCCTTCCACGGGGCTTCCCCAGCCTCCCATAGGTCGTTGAGCACGACAGCGTCCTTGTAGGTGTCCATGCAGTCCCAGAAACCCTCGTGGCGGTGAGCCCGTAGCTGCCCGTCTGCCGCCAGCCTGGTCAGTGGCTCGCGCTCCAGCATGCTGTCCTCTTCGATGTAGGGCAGCGCGCCGGGCTCGAAGCAGAAGAAGCCTCCGTTGATCCAGTGCTCGCTGCGCGGCTTCTCGACAAAGCCCTCGACCCGACCATCGCGACCGACCTCCGCTACCCCCCACTGTAGATGCGGTCGCACCACGGTCATCGTCGCCAACCTCCCATGGTCACGATGGGAAGCGAGCAGCGCGGCGAGATCGATGTCGGCAACGCCGTCGGCGTAGGTCGCGCAGAACGCACCATCCCGGCGGAGTCGGTCGGCGAGGAGGGCAATCCGCCCGCCGGTGGGGGTGTCGAGGCCGGTATCGATGCACTCGACCGAGACATCGCCCGGCCACGGCTCGGCGGAAACGAACTCCTCGATTGCCTCACCCAGATAGCCGGTGGCGAGCAGGAAGCGCTTGAAGCCCTGCGCCGCGTAGATCCCGATTACGTGCCAGACAATCGGCCGGCCGCCGATCTCGACCAGTGCCTTTGGCACGGTCTCGGTGCGCTCGCGCAGCCGCGTACCTCGGCCCCCGCAGAGGATTACGACGGGCGGTTTCATCGCTCGATGAAGGATTGTGGTCCCTACGGGGTCAACAATGCTTCATCGAGTCGCAGCGACCTCAACCACCTGCCACCGCAGGCAAGATCGTCACCTCGTCGCCCTCGCTGATGGCGGTCTCCAAGCCCTGCTGGAAGCGGATGTCCTCGCCGCTGACGTAGACGTTGACGAAGCGGCGCAGGTCTCCGTCCTGGGTGATCCGCTCGCGTAGCTCGCCATGCGCCTCGAAGACCGCGTCGAGCACCTCGCCGACGGTCGCGCCGGAGACCTCCACCTCCGCGTCGCCGCCCGTCGCCGCGCGCAGCTGAGTCGGGATCTTCACGGTGACTGCCATCAGACGGTTACCTCCTGCTGCTCGAACTCGGCCTCGAAGCTGTCGAGATCGGGGTCGATCTCGTGCATGTGGAAACTATCGCGAGTCGCGTCCAGCGTCTTCAGTCCCTCGCCGGTGATGTAGATGACGACCCGCTCGCCGGGGGCGATGTCGCCGCGCTCGGCCAGCTTGGCAAGCACGCCGACGGTCACCCCACCCGCGGTCTCGGTGAAGATCCCGGTCGTCTCGGCCAAGAGGCGGATCGCGGTGCGGATCTCGTCGTCGGTTACCGAGTCGATCGCGCCACCGGTGCGGCGCGCCTGCTCCAGCGCGTAGGGGCCATCGGCGGGGTCGCCGATCGCAAGGCTCTTGGCGATCGTCTCCGGCTTCTGCGGCTTGCAGACGTCCCAGCCCTCGGCGAAGGCAGTCGCCACCGGACTGCAGCCAAGCGCCTGAGCGCCGTTGAAAACCGGCTGAGAACCGCTCACCAAATCGAGGTCGAGCCACTCTTGAAAGCCGCGGCCAAGCTTGGTGAAGAGCGAGCCGGAGGCGATCGGGCAGACGACCCGGTCCGGCAGCTCCCAGCCGAGCTGCTCGGCGGTCTCGTAGGCGAGAGTCTTTGAGCCCTCCGCGTAGTAGGGCCGCAGGTTGACGTTGACGAAGGCCCAGGGGCGGGATTCCGCGAGCTGCGTGCAGAGGCGGTTGACGTCGTCGTAGTTGCCCCGCACCCCGACCAAGTTGGTCCCGTAGATCCCGGTGGCGAGCAGCTTCTGCTCCTCGAGATTGGCGGGAACGAGCACGTAGGACTCGAGCCCCGCAGCGGCGGCGTGGGCGGCGACGGCGTTGGCCAGGTTGCCGGTCGAGGCACAGGCCACCGTCTTGAAGCCCAGCTCACGCGCCTTCGCGACCGCGACGGCGACGACTCTGTCCTTGAAGGAGTGGGTCGGGTTGGCGGCGTCGTTCTTGACCCAGACCTCGGCGTCGAGGCCGAGCCGGTCGGCAAGCCGGTCGGCTCGCAGCAACGGCGTCAGGCCAGGCTCGAGCGGGTCGCCCGGGCGTCCGGTGAACGGTAGGAAATCCGCATAGCGCCAGATTCCCTGCGAGCCAGCCTGAATGCGACGCTTTGCCTCAGCAGCGTCGAGCGAGGAGTGGTCGTAGGCGACTTCCAGCGGGCCGAAGCAGTTCTCGCAGGCGTAGCTGGCGTCCAGCTCGTAGGTAGCCCCGCACTCCTTGCACTTCAGGTTCTCGATTGACATCCGATCTTCCTTTTCCTTCGACCTAGAAAAAAACCTCCGCCTGTGGGGCAGAGGTCCGATCGGACGCCTTCCCCACATCTCCCAGGTCCTGAAATCGACCTGCTGGACTTGGCACCTCCCCTCGAACCGATGGTCCGAGGTGGTTGCCGGGGCTTCTGCGGGCCAGTCCCTCCACCCCTCTAGATGTGGCGCTTATGTTGCGTCGACTATAGCAATGACTTTGTCGTTGACAGCGATCGTGCTCGCCGTCTGCGATGGCTGTTTAACCTGCACGTGACAATGCCCGCGATCGCCGACGAGAAGATGAGCCCGAACGATGCCGAACCTTCCGAAACCACGGCTGAGGCGGGCTGCCCGGCGCGATACCCTCGCGGCGCCGCAGGCTGAGCCACAGACGCCCAAGGTCGAGCAGATCGACTCCAGCGGCCTGCGCTGGGTAAACATCGAGCGCCCGGGTGCCCTCGAGCGAGCCTGGCTCGAGACCCACTTCGATTTTCACGCGCTCGACCTCGAGGACGTTCTCTCCCGCAACCAGCGGCCGAAGATCGACGTCTACGACGACTACCTCTTCATCGTCCTCCACTTCCCCGTCTTTGACCCCGCGGTCGGCCGCCTTGGCGCCGGCGAGCTCGACCTCTTCGTCGGTCCCGGCTACGTGGTGACGATTCCAAACCAGCCCTTGCAGCCGGTCGAGTACCTGTTCGAGCGCTGCCGCGCCAAGGAGGAGTTGCGCGAGCAGCTCTTCTCACGCGGCTCGGGCTACCTGCTGTACCGCCTCGTCGACGACAGCTTCGATTACTGCTTCCCGATGCTGCGCAAGATCGGCAACAAGCTCGACGCGCTGGAGGACGACATCTTCGAGGGTCGCTCGGAGGAAGTCGTGCGCGACATCTCCAACGTCAAGCAGGAGATCATCAACTTCCGCAAGGTGATTCGCCCGCAGCGACCGGTGCTGCGCGACCTGGAGAAAGTCAAGCAGCGCTACCTGGCGACCGATCTCGACCTCGAGATCTATTTCGACGACATCGTCGATGCCCACGAGCGGATCTGGGACATGCTTGAGAACTACAAGGAGGTGGTCGAGGCGCTAGCTGAGACCAACGAGTCGGTGATCTCCCATCGCGTCAACGACATTCTCCGTGTCCTCACCTCGATCAGCGTCATCGTCCTGCCGCTGACCCTGATCGCCAGCATCTGGGGGATGAACGTCGGCGTGCCCGGCGAAGGCGATGAGACCGACTTCTACCTGATCGTCGGCGCGATGCTGGCGATGCTCGCCGCGATGGTCGCCTACTTCCGCAAACGCGGCTGGCTTTAGCACCCCCGAACGCGGGAGCGCGGGCGCGTTGCTTCCGGTGGTCATGAGCGCGCCCGCGCGGGAGCGGTGGAGGTGCGACTTATGCGGACGAATCGCGGCCTTGGTCTTCCATAGGATTGATGGCCTGTGGCCAACCATCGCATCTGGGCGCCCTGGCGCCTCGCCTACGTGAAGGACGCTTCCAAGGACAGCGAGGAGGAGTGCATCTTCTGCTCCAAGCCGGCGGCGGAAGACGACGCGGCGAACCTGATCGTGCATCGGGGCGAGCGCGCCTTCGTGATCCTCAACCTCTTCCCCTACACCAACGGCCACCTGATGGTGGCGCCCTACGAGCACATCGGGCGTATCCAGGACCTGTCGGCGGAGACCGTGGCCGAGACGATGACCTTGGCCCAGCGGGCGATGAGCCGCCTCGAAGACGTTTACGAGCCGCACGGATACAACGTCGGCTTCAACCAGGGCCGCGTCGCCGGCGCCGGCGTCGAGCACCACATCCACCTCCACGTGGTTCCGCGCTGGGGCGGCGACACCAACTTCATGCCGGTGATCGCCGATACCAGAGTGATGCCGCAGACGCTGGAGCAAAGCTACGAGGCGTTGAAGGGGGCGTTTTGAGCGAGCAACCAGCCTTGGCGCCGCCCGGAATCTTCAAGGCTTATGACATCCGCGGCATCTATGGCGAGGAGATGGACGAGACGACCGCGCTCGCGGTCGGGCGCGCGTTCGCCAGGGTGCTGGCGCGGCTGCGCGGCAAGCAGCCGGGGGATTTGCGGGTCGGCCTCGGTCGCGACATGCGGCTGACCGCACCGGCGATGGCCGCGCAGGTCCGCGAGGGGCTGGTCGCGGAGGGCGTCGCGGTTCTCGATGCCGGCATGGTCGCCACCGAGATGCTCTACCACCTGGTCGGTTCGGGCGAGCTGGACGGGGGTGCGATGGTGACCGCCTCGCACAACCCGAAGGCCTACACCGGGGTGAAGCTGATTCGCGAGGGCGCCCTGGCGCTGTCTGGCGATGCCGGGATTGGGGACGTGTACCGGGAGATCGAGGCTGGGCTCGGCACGGCCCCCGGCGGAGGCTCCGTGGATGAGGTCGACATCTGGGACGAGTACCACGAGCACGCTCTCTCCTTCATCGATCCCGCGGCGGTGGCCCCCTTGAAGGTGGTCGTCGACGGCGGCAACGGGATGGCAGGCCCGATGGTCGGACCGATACTGCGCCGGCTCGGCCTCGAGCTGGACGAGATGTACTTCGAACCCAACGGTGAGTTTCCCGACCACGAACCCAACCCGCTGCTAGAGCAGAACCGTAAGCTGATCGAAGCACGGGTGCGTTCGGCGGGCGCCGATCTGGGGATCGCGTGGGACGGCGACGCCGACCGCTGCTTCTTCATCGACGGCAAGGGCCAATTTTGCGATGGCGATTTCATCTGCGCGCTGCTGGCCCGCGCGGCGCTGGCCAAAAACCCGGGCGCGATGGTTCTCTACGACCCTCGCTCCAGCCGCGCGGTTCCCGATGTCGTAGCCGCCGAAGGCGGGCTCTCCGATCTCTCCCGGGTCGGCCACGCCTTCTTCAAGGAACGGATGCGCGAGGTGGGCGCCGTTTTCGGGGGTGAGGTTTCCGGCCACTACTACTTCCGCGACTTCTGGTGCGCCGACTCCGGCACGATCCCCGCTCTGCTCATTTTGGAGTTGCTATCCAAGGAGGGCCGTGCGCTGGCGGAGCTGATGGCCGAGTTCCGTTCCCACTACTTCATCTCCGGCGAGATCAACTCGGAGGTCGCCGCCCAGGAGGCAAAGCTGGCGGAGATCGAGGCCCGCTACTCGGACGGGGAGATCGGCCACCTCGACGGGGTCTCGATCGACTATCCCGAGTGGCACTTCAACGTGCGCCCCTCCAACACCGAGCCGCTGCTCCGCCTCAACCTCGAGTCGCTCGCCTCCGAGGAGCACATGAAGGCGAAACGGGACGAGGTTCTGGGGTTGATAAGGGCGTGAGCCTGACTCCGGAGGAGGCGCTCCAGCGCGCAGAGGCCGCTGGCATCCACCGCCTCCGCATCCCCACCCCCTTCGCCGTCGGCAGGGTCAACTGCTATCTGCTCGAAGACGAGCCGCTGACCCTGATCGACACCGGCCCCAACTCGGGCAAAGCGCTCGACGAGCTGCAGAGCCAGCTCAACCAGCGCGGTCACTCAATCGACGATCTCGACCTGGTCATCCTCACCCACCAACACATCGACCACCTCGGGCTGGTCGAGATCGTCGTCGAGCATTCCGGCGCCGACGTCGCCGCCCTCGGCCTCGCCGCCGAGCGGCTCGCCAACTTCAGCGAGGACGCTGAAGAGGAGGACCAGTTCGCGGTCGACCTGATGCTCCGCAACGGCATCCCGCAGGAGGTGGCCTTCGCCCTGCAGAGCGTCTCGCGCAGCTTCCGCGGCTGGGGCTCTCGCGCGGAGGTGACTCGACGGCTGGCCGATGGCGAGGCGATCGGCTTCCGCGATCGCACCCTGGAGACCCTGCACAGACCCGGACACAGCCCGTCCGACACCGTCTTCTGGGACGAGGAGCGGCGAATCCTGATCGCGGCCGACCACCTGATCGCCCACATCTCCTCCAACCCGTTGATCACCCGCCCGCTCGACGGCTCCTCGCAGCGCACCCAGGCACTCGTCACCTACATCGAGTCGATGAAGAAGACGCGGGAGATGCCGGCCGAGTTCGTCCTCTCTGGCCACGGCGAGCCGATTACGAACCACGTCGCCCTGATCGACGATCGCCTCGCCAAGCACGAACGGCGCAAGGAGAAGATCTACAGGCTGATCGCCGAGCAACCCCGCAGCGGCTACGAGATCGCCCAGACGATCTGGGGGAACGTCGCCGTCACCCAGGCCTTCCTCACCCTCTCGGAGGTGATCGGCCATGCCGACCTGCTGCTCAACGAAGGGCGAGTGCGAGAAGTCGAGGACGGGGAGGTAATCCGGTATGAGGCGACTTAGCGCTCGATAACGCCCGCCCATTTCGTCAATATCCCGCCGGCAAAATGTCGGAGGAAATCCAGAAGCGGGAGCTCGAAGCGGCAATAGCGAACGACGAGCCGTTCGGACCGGTGAACGAGGACGAGGGGATGCCCACGGTGTCGGCTCAAACCGTTCGCGAGGTGCTGCTCGCGACCACCGATCGAGAGGAGGGCGACGCTTGTCTGTGGCTTGAGAGAGTGCGGGTGACGGGCGTCCTCAACCTCCAGGACCAGCGCATTCGACCGCGGCTCCGCCTCAGCGCCTGCGAGCTCGATGACACGGTCAACCTCTACCAGGCAACGGCGACGGAGATCGCACTCATCGGTTGCCAGATTCAGGGCGACCTGGTCGCGGACCAGCTGGACCTTCGCTGGAACCTAGTACTGCAGGGATCGACGATCGGAGGTCTGCTGTCGCTCGTCGCCGCCAGGATCGGCGGGCAGGTTTCGCTAAACGGCGCCACGCTCGCCGGCAATGGCGAGGACAACCGACGGGGCTATGCGATGACCGGCGATCGAGTCGAGGTGGCTGGCAATCTCTTCTGCACGGACGGGTTCTCGGCCAGCGGCGAGGTCAGGCTGCTCGGCGCGAAGATCGGCGGGCAGCTGTCCTTCGACGGGGCGACGCTGGAGGGTAAGGACGGGCCGAACGGCGCCCTGCGGCCAGCCCTCAATGTCGACGGGATCGAGACCGGTCGAGACATCTTCGCCGAGGGCCTGTCCGCCGTCGGCGAGCTGAGGCTGATCGGCGCGAAGATCGGCGGGCAGCTGTCCTTCGAGGGGGCGACGCTGGCGGCGCAGACCGACGGCGGGGGCGTCTTGATCCCCGCACTCACCGCCGACGGCGCCGAAGTCGACGGCGATCTGTTCTGCACCCGGCTCTCCGCCAAGGGGGAGGTCAGGCTGCTCGGCGCGAAGATTGGCGGGCAGCTGTCCTTCGAGGGCGCAAACCTCGAAAGCGAGACAGACGAGCAGGGCCGTCCCAGCGCCGCCCTCACCGCCGATCGAGTCGAGGTGGCCGAAAGCATGTTTTGTCGGCGCGAGTTTCGGGCCAAGGGCGAGATCCGCATGATCGGCGCCAAGGTCGGCGGGCAGCTGTCCTTCGACGGGGCGACGCTGGAAGCGGTGAACGACGAGCGCGGAATCCCCCACCCCGCCTTCAGCGCAGACCGCATGAAAGTCGCCGGCGGGATGTCGTGCAGCCACGGATTCGCCGCCAAGGGGGAGGTCAGGTTGCTCGGCGCGAAGATCGGCGGGCAGCTGTCCTTCGACGGGGCGACGCTGGAGGGTAAGGCGGACGAGCAGGGCCGTCTGAGCCCTGCCCTCACCGCCGATCGGGTCGAGGTGGCCGAAAGCATGTTTTGTCGCGACCCCTTCACCGCTCAGGGGACGGTTCGCTTCATCGGTGCCAAGGTCGGCGGGCAAGTGTCCTTCGACGGGGCGAAGCTCGACGCGGGCGAGGACCGCGACGACGCGTCGACTAACGCCCTGGCCGCCGACGGCATGGAGGTGGAGCAAAACCTGTTCTGCCACAAACTTTCCGCGAAGGGCGCCGTACGCCTGGTCGGGGCTCGAGTCGGCGGGCAGCTCGCCCTGATCGGCAGCGAGCTGATCGGCGAATCGGGCGGGAGAGCCGAGCTCAACCTCAATGGGGCCGAGATCGGCGAGCTGATCGTCGCCTTCAAACGCGTCGACGACGTGGTCGACCTTCGCAATGCGCACGTTCGCAGCCTGTGGGACACCAGACGGGGGCAGTTCGCTGGCGCGCTGCCGGAGCGCCTCCTCCTCGACGGCTTTCGATACGAGTGGCTCCGCGAACCGCTGAACGCCGAGCAACGCCTGCGCTGGATCGCCCGGTCGCAGGAGAGGCGCCATTACCCCGGCGTGTACGCGGAGCTGGCCGAGGCCTTTCGCCGCATTGGCCATCGCAGCGATGCCCGCAAGGTCGGGATCGCCAACGAGCGACGCTTCCGCAAGGACCTGCGCCTGTGGAGCCCGCGCGGGCTCTGGCACGACTTCCTCTGGTTGACGGTCGGATACGGCTACCGGAACTGGCGTGCCGCGTTGTGGCTCGCCCTGGTGATGGCGATCGGGGCCGTGACCTTCTCCCTCAACGAAAGCGCGTTCGCGCCGGCCTCCTTGCTGGCACCCCCGTTCGAGCCGATCATCTACGCCATCGACACCACCGTTCCCGTCCTCGACCTGGGTCAGACCCGCTGGTGGTCGGCAACCGGCTGCATGGCCTGGGTCGAGCTGGTGCTCTCCTTCCTGGGATACGCCCTCGTGGCGGCGGTCATCGCGGCAGCCGCCGGTCTCTTCAACCGCGATTCGATCTAGCTCGACACGGGCGACGAGCCTTATGGCTAGGTTTAGGGGCTCGTGGCCGCCGCGGACCGACCCCAGAGGCTTGCGCGTGCGCGAAGCCGGCGAGGGGGTGGGCGGCTATGAGGCGACCAGGTAGGCGGAGCAGCAAGAAGCGGATGCTGCTGATCGTCAATCCCTATGCGACTACGGTCTCCGACCGGCTCAAGAACCTGGTCGTCTACGCGCTGCAGGGCCGTTACGAGGTCGAGACCGTTGCTACCGAGGCGCAGAACCACGCCACCGAGATCGGTCGCGAGGTGCGCGACCACGGCTACGACATCGTCGTCGCCTTCGGCGGCGACGGGACGCTGAACGAGGTGGCCAACGGCCTCGCCGGAACCGACGTCCCGGTCTCGGTCCTGCCCGGCGGCTCCACCAATGTCGTCTGCCGCACCCTCGGCATTCCCAACGACGTCGTCGACGCGACTGAGCACCTGTTGACTCTGGTGGACGAGTGGGCTCCCCGCAAGGTCGACCTCGGTAGCGTCGGCGATCGCCATTTCGTCTTTTCCTGTGGCGTTGGGATCGACGCAACCGTGGTCAAGCGAGTCGACGCACACCCCCGCCTCAAGTCCCGAGCGGGCCCGTATTACTACAGCTGGGCGGCGATCTCGGCCTTCTATCGCAGCTACATGGTCAATCCCGTGAGGCTGCGGGTGGAGATCGACGGCGACGCGACCGAGGGAGTGACCGCCCTGGCCCAGAACTCGGACCCCTTCACCTACTTCGCCAGCCGGCCGGTGCGTGTCTGTGAGGGGGTCGAGATCGACGACGGCACGCTTTCCGTCGGTGTGCTCAAGCGTGCCACCCAGCGTGACATGCCGACCCTGATCCCACGCCTCTTCAGCGGGAAGCGGCCCGCGGCGCGTCACCGCCAGATCGAGCACTACGAAAACGTGGCGACCGCCGCCATCGCCTCGATCTCGACGACCCGGGACGGCACCATACGTCCCTTCCCGGTCCAAGTCGACGGCGATTACATCGGTGAGCGCACCAAGCTGGACCTGGGAGTGGCGCCGAAGGCGCTGACCGTCATCGCCTGATCAAAGCGTGGGCGTGATCCGGTAGGCATCGAAGACGCCGTCGACGTTGCGCAGGCGCGAGACGCACTGCTTCAGCTGCTCGGTGTCGCCGACCTCGACCACGAAGCGGTTCTTCACCATGGGGTGCTTGGTCATGCAGCTCGCCCCGAGGATGTTGATGCCGGCCTCGGAGAAGGTGCGCGACAGGTCCTCGAGCAGGCGAGTGCGATCGTAGGCGTCTATCTGCAGCTCGACCCGGTAGGAGGACTCGTTCTCGCCGTCCCAGCTGACGTCGACGAAGCGTTCGGGAGCCTTCATCAACGCCTTCACGTTCTTGCAGTCGGCACGGTGGATGGTGATGCCGCGGCCAAGCGAGACATAGCCGGCAATCGCATCGCCGGGCACCGGGCGGCAGCACTTGGCGAGCCGCACCGCAACGTTGTCGGCGCCCTTGACCCGAATCCCGTAGTTGGAGGCGTCCTTGGTCCGCCTCGCCTTGTCCTCGCGGGCGCCCTCGAAACCGAGCGGCTCCTCCTCCTCGACCGCCTCACCGGCTTTCAGCCGCTGCATCAGCTTGTTGGCGACAGCCTTGGTGGAGATCTTGCCCTGGCCCAGCGCGATATAGAACTCGGTCCCCTTGCGGAAGCCCATCTCGCGGATCACCTGAGCGAGCAGCGGCGACATCGCCAGCTTCTGCATCGGCAGGCCTCGCTTGCGCAGCGCCTCCTCGAGCGCCTCGCGTCCCTTGTGCTCCGCGTCCTCGCGCCGTTCCTGTTTGAAGAAGGCGCGGATCTTGTTGCGAGCGCGGCTGGTCCGCACCAGTTTCAGCCAGTCGCGCGACGGACCTCGGTTTTGTTTCGCGGTCAGCACCTCGACGATGTCGCCGGAGCGCAGCTGGTAGTGCAGCGGCACGATGCTGCCGTTGACCTTGGCCCCAACGCAGCGGTGGCCGACGTCGGTGTGCACGGCGTAGGCGAAGTCGAGCGGCGTCGAACCGGCTGAGAGGTTCTTCACCTCGCCCTTCGGGGTGAAGACGAAGACCTCGTCCTCGAAGAGGTCGACCTTGAGCGACTCGAGGAACTCGGCCGGATCCTGCTCCCCCTCGGCCTCGACCAGCTGCCGCAGCCAGGTCATCTTCTCGCGCTGTGGGTTGGCGGTGCCACCCTCTTTGTAGGCGACGTGGGCCGCGATCCCATACTCGGCGAGCTTGTGCATCTCCTGGGTGCGGATCTGGATCTCGAGCGGCTTGCCCTCCGGCCCGATCACCGTCGTGTGCAGCGCCTGGTACATGTTGGCCTTCGGCATCGCGACGAAGTCCTTGAAGCGGCCGGGCAGGGGCTTCCAGAGCGAGTGGATGACGCCGATCGCTCCGTAGCAGTCCTTGACCGAGCCGACGATCACCCGCATCGCCGTCAAATCGAAGATCTCGTTGAACTCGCGGCCCTTCTTGGTCATCTTCGTGTAGATCGAGTAGAAGTGCTTTGCGCGGCCGGAGATCTCAGCCTCGATGCCAACCGCCTCCAGCTCTTCGCCAAGGAACTCGCCCGCCCCGGTGACGTAAACCTCACGCTCGTCACGCTGCTGGGCGACCAGCTGTTTGATCTCCTTGTACTTGCGCGGATGCAAGGTCGCAAAGGCGAGGTCCTCCAGCTCCCATTTGATCGCGTGGATGCCCAGCCGGTGGGCGAGCGGCGCGTAAATCTCCAGCGTCTCCCGCGACTTCACCATCTGCTTCTGCTTTGGCAACGCCCCCAGGGTGCGCATGTTGTGGAGGCGGTCGGCCAGCTTGATCAGGATCACCCTGACGTCGGTGGCCATCGCCACCATCATCTTGCGGTAGTTCTCCGCCTGGCGCTCGTCGCGACTCTCGAAGGTCATCCCCGTCAACTTGGTGACGCCGTCGACGAGCTGGGCGACCTCCTCACCGAACTCGGTTCGAATCTCCTCCAGGCTGGCGCTGGTGTCCTCGACGGTGTCGTGCAACAGCGCCGCGCAGAGCGTCTCGGTGTCGAGTCGCATGCCGGCGCAGATCTGCGCGACCCCGACCGGGTGGGTGATGAACTCGTCACCGGAGCGGCGCAGCTGGTCGGCGTGGCGCTCACAGGCGAAGTCGAAGGCATGCGTAAGCGCGGTCCGGTCGATCGTCGCAACCGCCACCGCGGCGCCTCCACCGGCCCCGTTTTCGGCGGCAGGCGTGGAGTCGAACTCCTCGACCACGGCGAAGAGGTCGGCGAGGAGCTCCTGTTGCTCTACGGCTGTTTGCGTCGTTCGAGGTATCGCAGGCCCTCCTGGTGGCGAGCGCCATAGGCACGGAACGCGGCCGAGCGCTCGAGTTCTGTCCCCTCGGAGGATACGACCCCCAGGCTGCCGCCACCCCCATTGGCCGATCCCCGCAAGAGCTCCAACTCCGCTAGGACTCTCACGCAGCGTGCCGCCGTCTCCGGACTGCGAGCGTGAAGGCCACGGCCGCGAAGAGCTCCCAGCAGGCGCGCGCCACTCGCCTCGCCCACCTCGCGCAAGTCCCTGTAGAGGGCCATCAGGGCATCTCGCCTGGCGAGCTGCTCGTCGAGCATCGTCAGCGCGAAACGGTGCTCGGCCTCTCCCCAGGCGAAGTGGGCATAGCCGCGATCGGGAGCGGGACGAACGGCGAAGCCCTCGACGTGCACGAAGGCGGGTGGGTCGACGAGGACGACGTGCTCGAAGCCGGTTGCCAGCTCGGGTTCTCGCTCCAACGTGGTGGCGTCTGCCAACACGATCCCGTCCCCCCCCAAAGCGGCGCGTCGCTGGCGGTCGGCGACGACGGCAAGCACCTCTCCGACGCCGCTCGATTTCAGCTCGGCGACGACCGCGGCCGGGGAGCTGCGTGGGCGCAACTCCCGGCGGCCGGCCTTCGCGGGGTCTCCCGCCGGACTCGTCGGCGGCCAGTCGGCGGGATCGATGGCCAGCTCGTGCTCAAACCGCTCCCACCAGAGCTCCTCGCCACGGTCCTCTTGCCCGTCGAGGCTTGTGTCCCGTGGGTAGAGCTCACGGAGGACCACCCGCGGCTCGACCGACCCATTCCAGCGGTTTACCTCGAGCCGCACCGCGGCGTCGACCGGTTCGTCCTCCTCGACCCCGAGCTGCGCTCGTCCGAATGCGACGCCAAGAGCCCGGTGGGCGCCGCTGTGGAGGCTGAAGCGGGAATGCTTGCCCTCGCCCATCGTGCGAACGTCGCGCACCTGGGCGGCCGGGACCAGCAGGCGCACGCCAGGATTGCCCATCCCGAACGGCGCCAGCCGCTCCAGCTCCTCGGCGAGGTCGAGCCCGAGGTCGGCGCCGCCGACCATCGCATCGATTCGCTCGGTGCGCCGCAGATCTTCCGGGCCAAGCATCGAGGCGGCGTGGGCGGCGAACGCTTCGCGAAAGGCAGGGAGGCTCGCGGCCCGCAATTCAAGACCGGCCGCCGCGCGATGCCCCCCGAAGCTCTCCAGGTGCTCGGCACAAGCCTCCAGTCCGGCCAGCAGGTCGAAACCGGGGATGCTGCGGCCAGAGCCCCGTCCTCCCCCCTCGCCATCGAGCGAGACGACGACGACCGGCCGGTGATGGCGCTCGGCCAGCCGCGAGGCGACGATCCCGATCACGCCGGGGTGCCAGCCCTCGCCGGCGACGACCAGGCCAGGTGCCTCGCGCAGCTCTTCCGGAAGCTCGCGCCGAGCCGCCTCGGCAGCGGCGTCCACCTCGCGCTCGGTAGCCCTGCGCTCCCCGTTCGCCCGACTCAGCTCCGTGGCGATCTCCGCTGCCCGCCCTTCATCCTCGGTGAGGAACAGCTCCACCCCGGCGTCAGCTCGATAGAGACGCCCAGCAGCATTGATCCGCGGCGCCAGCCGGAAGGCAAGATCCCCCTCGTCCACCTGGGTCGGCTCGCACTTCGCAGCTTCCAGCAGCGCCCGCATCCCCGGCCGCCGCGCCCGCCGAACCTCGGCCAGCCCCCGCCGCACCAGCGACCGGTTCTCGCCCACCAGAGGAACCACGTCGGCGACGGTGGCAAGGGCCACGAGGTCTAGATCCGACTCCGCCGCAGAGGGATCGGGCAGTCGGGCAGCTCCGGGCCAGGCTGGTGGTGGTCGGTGACGACGACCTCCATCCCCAGCGACTTTGCCAGCGCAACCTCCTCGACGGCGGTGACCCCGCAGTCGACGGTGATCAGCAGCGAGGTTCCCCGATCGGCGAGGCGTTCGACGTTGTCGGCGCTGAGCCCGTAGCCATCCGCGATTCGGTCGGGGATCAGCCAGTCGCACTCGCCGCCAAGCTCACGCAGAGTCGAAACCAGGATCGTCGTGGCGCAGACGCCGTCGACGTCGAAGTCGCCGTGGACGGTGATCCGCCTGCCCTCGCGAACCGCCGCGAGGACGCGTGCGGAAACGTCACCCATCGACTCAAACGCCCCCGGCGGGTGGGACTCGTCGGCGGCGAGAAAGGCGCGGGCCGCCTCGGGCGTGCGGTAGCCGCGCCGCACCAGCGTGATCGCGACCGGCTCGCTCAGGCCCAGCTCCTCGGCGAGCGCTCGCGCCTCCCGGTAGGAGTAGGGATCGGCCCGATAGGCCTTGATGGTCTCCAGCTGGACGCTTTCCGGCACGCCCTCAAGCTAGGAGGCGCTCCGGCGGCAAATACCTCGGCGCGAAGCGGAAAATGCGGGGCTAGAGCTGCTCGCGCTCGGCTCGGACGCCGACCGCCCAAACCACCGCGAGGCCGATCGCAACGCCGGGGATGGCAGTGAGTGCGGTGCCGACGTCGGTGGTGCCCAGGCCGCGACCGGTGGCGATCTCGACGATCGCGCCGAAGACGACCGCGCCGATCACCGAACCGAGGAAAGCGCCAACTATGCCTTGCCAAAAGCGATCGGGCAGAAAGACCGTGAAGTGCCAGAGGGCAATCCCCATCGTGAACCAGACGAGCAGTGCCATCAGATGACCGCCTTCGTGGTCGCGGAGGCGGTCATCTACCGATTCCTCCCGTGCTTACGGCGCTGTTTGCGCCGCTCGCGCCGCTGGGCGTTGCGCTCGCGGCGGGCGGCGGTCTCCGGATCCACCGGCGGCGGCTCGCCGTTCGACGATGGTCCCGCGCCGTCGCCGCTTGGCGGGTCGGCCGTTGCCACGGCTCCCGACCTCGGCTGTGGCTCCTGCTGGGCGGACAGCGCCTCCTCGATCTCGGCGTCGGTCTCGGTGTCGTCGCTGAGCTTGGCCAGCTCGATCTCGTCGGCAAAGGCGGGGACGGTGCCGTCGGCCGCAGCGATCCTGGCGCGTCGCCGCTCGAAGCCTGGCTCACGTTCCTTCCAGGCGGTCAGCACAGGCGAGGCGATGAAGATCGACGAGTAGGTACCGGAAAGGATTCCGATGCCCATCGCGAAGGCGAAGTCTTTCAGCGTCGCGCCGCCGAAGATCAGCAGCGAGACCACCCCGAGCAAGGTCGAGAAGCTGGTCGCCAGCGAGCGGGTCAGCACCTCGCTCATCGAGCGATTGACGATTTGGGAGAAGGCGGCGCGCGGCATCCGCGGCATGTTCTCGCGGATCCGGTCGAAGACGATGATCGTGTCGTAGAGCGAGTAGCCCAAGATGGTGAGGAAGGCGGCGACCGTTCCGCTCGTCACCTCCCGGCCGGTCAGCGAGTAGACACCCGCGGTTATCAGGATGTCGTGGAAGATCGCGATCAGCACCGGTACCGCGAACTTCGGGTCGAAACGGAAGGCGACGTAGGCGCAGATCACGAGCAGGGAGAAGATCAGTGCCTTGAGAGCGCTGTCGGCGACCTGCTGGCCAAAGGTCGGCCCGACGCTGGTGCTGTCGAAACCGTTTTCCTCCACCCCGAACTCGGACTCGAGCGCACCCTGCGCAACCTCGACCCGGTCGGGCTGCAGCTGGCGGGTCTGGATCTGGAAGACGTTGTCGCCCAGTTCGGGATCGGAGACCTGCTGGACCTCCTCACTGGAGATACCGGCGGAGTCGAGCGCGTCGCGAACGCCTTCCTCGTCCGTCGGTTTCGTCAGCGCGACTTTGATCCTCGTCCCCGACTCGAAGTCGATGCCGAAGTTGAGCTGCTGCGTCGCCAGCGCCAGCGCACCGACGAGCAGGATCACGCCGGAGACTGAGAAGAACCAGCGGCTCGCGCCCATGAAGTCGAAGTGCCAACGCACCTGTTTGCCGGTCGCCCCGAGAGCGCTCGGCGAGCGCAGCAGCCTCGAACGGCTCATGCTGAGCAGCAACGCCTGGGTGAAGACGACCGCGGTCAGCAGCGAGACGATCGTGCCGACCCCAAGCGTGAAGGCGAAGCCCTTGACGCCGGCGGTCGCCAGCACGAAGAGAATGAAGGCGGTCAGCAGGGTGACGACGTTGGCGTCGACGATCGTCGCGATACCGCGGCGGTAACCGGCCGCGATCGCGCTCGCCATCGGCCGGCCGGCGCGCACCTCCTCCTTGATCCGCTCGAAGATGACGATGTTGGAGTCGGCCGCCACCCCGATCGTCAGGATCAGCCCTGCGATGCCCGGCAGGGTCATGGTGATCGGGATCAGTTTGATCAGGGCGAAGAAGATCACCCCGTAGGCGATTAGGGCGACCACCGCGATCAAGCCGAGGAAGCGGTAGTAGAGCAGGAGGAAGAGGAAGACCAGGATCAGAGCCACCACGCCGGCCTTGATCCCAGCGTCGAGAGCCTGGCTGCCGAGCGTCGCCGAAACCTGCGTCTGGCTGATCAGCTTCAGGTTGATCGGCAAGGCACCGATCTGAAGGAAGGTCGCCAGGTCCTGCGCTTCCTGGATGCTGGAGAAGCCACCCGAGATTTGCGCGCCAGTGCGGCCGTCGATCCCATCTGGATTCTGCGAGAAATCGATGATCGGGCGGGTCTTGACTTCGTTGTCGAGGACGACCACGAAGTGGCCGGAGAGCCGTTCGGCCTGTTCACCGGAGGCCAGACCCACGGCGCGCGCCTGGCCTCGCTGGGCTATCCGACGGGTCACCTCCTGGAATGCCTCCTGGCCTTTGTCGGTGAAGTTGAAGGTGACGTTCGGCTGGCCGAGTTCGTCCTGTTCCTGCTTCGGATCGGTGATGTCAGTGCCGGAGAGAGCCGGTTCGTCTTTCAGCGCGTACCAACCGGCGTTTTCGATCCCCTCGACCGGTTTCCCGTTGGGGTCGGACGGCTGTTCGGAGATCACGACCGTTCCCGGTGGGACCACCAGCAGGATCTGGCAGTTGCCGATTTCTTCGTCTTCGCATTCTTTTTTATGGGGTCGTTTTTCGCCGGTCGCACTGATGAAAAGGTCTTCTTTAGAGAACTCGGGACCTGCGATCAGCTTGTGCTCCGGAGTCCCGTCGAACAAGTAGTAGCGCGGTTTCGTCGTCGAGCAGGTGGTGCAACCGGCGACCGGCTTCTGTTCGGCGGCGAGCTGGACGGCCGCGTAGGGACTCGGGAAGGCGCCGGAGAAGATCAGCTGCTGGTTCTCCTGTTTCGAGGTGCTACGCCCGGCGGCGGTCCATTCTTTGTTCGCTTCTTCGATGACTTTGGCCGGTGGTTCACGGCCGGGCGTGCCGCCGATCGTTTTCTCGCGGCCGATCAGGTTGGGCTCCCAGTCGTAAAACTGGAGCTGGGCCGTAGTGCCGACCTGCTCGATCGCTCGCTCGGCGTTGGTGACGTCTGGCAGGCTGACCGAGATCTCGGTGGTGCCGAGGCGGGCGACCTCGGGCTCCGACACCCCCAGCTTGTCGATCCGCTCGCGGATGATTTCGATCGAGCGTTCGATGTCGCCGCCGCTGACTTCCTTTACCTGGCCGGTCGGGGTGCCCTGGTAGACCAGCTCGACGCCCCCCTTCAAGTCGAGTCCGAGCCGGGTCGGCTTGCTGGCGATGACCAGGGCCGAGAGCGCGATCAGGGCCAAGACGAAGAGCAGCACGAAGAGGTTCCTGCGCCGGCGCACGATCCCTCAGCCCTCCGGCGTCAAGACGATCAGCAGGCCGCCGTCGTCGTCGTAGGCGGGAAACACATCGGCCACCGCTTCGGCAGGCAGGTCGCCCTCGGCGTTGACCGCGACTTTCTTGCCCAGCGAGCGCACCCCCCACTCGAGCGAGGTCTCGATTGGATCTGCTGTGCCGTCGCCGTCGATATCGGCGGTTTCGCCGCCGTCGCCCGGCTGCAGCCATTGCAGGCCCAGCACCTCTTTCACGGGACGACCGATCACGTCTTCGTCGGTAAGCCCGGTCAGCTCGAAGCTGCCGCGCCCGGCGTCAATCACCCGCGCCTGTCGATCGCAGACGAAAAAGGCCGCGTTAGGGGCCGGGTAGTAGTCGTCGAGCAGCTCGAAAACGAAGCCGAAGCCGCACTTCGAGCAGCCCTTGGGACGGGTGCTGAAGCCGGCTGTCCGGTCGGCGCTCAGCTCCCGGTTCCCGCAGTTGGGGCAGATGAAGAAAGGCATCCCCCGACAGGCTACTGAGAGTCCGCTCAGAACAGACTGTGCGCTCGGTCGGGCGGCGGCAGCCCCAGGTGCTCGTAGGCCCGCTCGGTCAGAACCCGACCCCTTGGAGTCCGCTTGAGCAGACCCTGCTGGAGCAGATAGGGCTCGAGCACGTCCTCGATCGTGTCCTGCTCCTCACCGATCGCGACGGCCAGCGTCGAGAGCCCGACCGGGCCACCGGCGAACTTCGACGCGACCGTGTCGAGCAGGTTGCGATCGCTGCGGTCGAGCCCACCTGCGTCGACCTCGAGCATTTCCAGCCCGGCAGCGGCGACCTCGGCGTCGACGATGCCGCTGCCCTTCACCTGGGCAAAGTCCCGCACCCGCTTCAGCAGCCGGTTGGCGACGCGTGGGGTGCCTCGCGAGCGGCTGGCGATGATCTGCGCCCCCTCAGCGTCGATCTCGACCTCGAGGATGCCCGCGGAGCGCTCGACGATCTCGGCCAGGTGCTCGGGGCTGTAGTGCTCGAGGCGGTGGCAGACACCGAAGCGATCGCGCAGGGGCGTCGTCAGCAAACCGGCGCGAGTGGTGGCACCGACCAGCGTGAACGGCGGCAGCGGCAAGGTCACGGTGCGGGCGCCGGCGCCCTGGCCGAGCACGACCGGCAGCTCTCCGTCCTCCATCGCCGGATAGAGCGTCTCCTCGACCGCGCGGCCAAGCCGGTGGATCTCGTCGATGAAGAAGACGCTGCCCGGCTCCAGCGCGGTTAGAAACGAGGCGACGTCGGCCTTGCGCTCCAGTGCCGGACCGGCGGTCTGGACCAGCGGCACCTCCATCTCGGCGGCGACGATGTGGGCGAGCGAAGTCTTGCCGAGCCCGGGTGGACCGGCCAACAGGACATGGTCGAGCGGCTCGCCGCGCCGCCGCGCCGCCTCGATGAAGATCGCCAGCTGATCGGTGGCCTGGGCCTGATTGACGAAATCAGCGAGGCTCGGGGGGCGCAGCGATCGATCGAGATCCTCGTCCGGGACGTCGGCCCGGGCGTCGTGGACTCGCACCTCGGCGTCGACCGGGATCGGCTCCCCGTCTATGCCCGGGGTTCGTATCCGCTTTTCGCTCACGCGGCCTTCCTCCCCGTCCCGGCCTTGCGCAGCGCGGTCGCCAGCAATTCCTCAGCATCGCCGCCCTCGATCCCGTCGAGCAGTTGCTCCGCTTCGAGCGGCGCGTAGCCGAGATTGACCAGACCGTCTCGAGCGAGGGCGCGCGGGTCGCCATCCTCTGTCGCCGCTAGCACCACCTCTTCCTCCAGCGCCCCCGCGACTTTCTCCCGCAGCTCAACGATGATCCGCTCCGCGGTCCGCTTGCCGATACCGGGCGCGGCTTGAAAGCGTTTTGCGTCACCCGCGGCAATCGCACGCAGCAGCTCGCGGGCCGGACCGCCCGAGAGAACCGCGATCGCCACTTTTGGTCCGACCCCGCTCACCGAGACCAACTGGCCGAAAAGGTCGCGCTCCTCCTCGGAGGCAAACCCGAACAGCGCCAGCGAGTCCTCGCGTGAGACGAGCTCAGCATGCAGGAAGGCCTCGCGCCCGGTCGCTGGCACGGCTTTCAAAGTTTCCGCCGACACGGTGAGCCGGTAGCCGACGCCGCCGGTATCGATCACAACGTGATCGGGACGCCGCACCATTACCTCACCCCGAACCGCGGCGATCATCCCGCCGCCCGTCCCGCCACGCCGGCCGCGGCCAGCTCCGCCGCCTCACGGTGACCGGCTCCGCCGCCATGGCAAATCGCAACCGCCAGCGCGTCGGCGGCATGATCGGGACTCGGCATCTCGGGCAACCCGAGCAGGGTGCCGACCATGCGCTGGACCTGCTTCTTGCCCGCCGCGCCGCTGCCGCAGACGGCCATCTTGATCGCCTGTGGCGTGTAGGTGAAGCAGCTGACCCCACCCTGGGCGGCGACCAGCATCGCGACCCCGCTGGCCTGTCCAACCGCCATCGCCGTGCGTACGTTCTTGCCGAAGAAGACATCCTCGATCGCCATCGCCTTTGGCTCGTGCCAGGCGATCAGCTCCGCTAGCGATCCGTGGATCCGCTCCAAGCGACGCTCCATCGGCATCTCGGCCGACGTCTCGACGACGCCGCCATCGAGCGCGACCATGCGATTGCCCTCGACTCGGACGATGCCGAATCCGAGGTTGGCGGCGCCTGGGTCGATCCCCATCACTACTTCCATGGGAACTGATTCTGGGAAAAGCCCCGGATGCCTTCCGGCCAGGGGGCTAGGCGAGCTGCTGTAGCACCTCTTCGGGGATGTCGAAGTTGGCGTGGACCTCGTTGACGTCATCGTCCTCTTCCAGCGCCTCGATCAGACCCAGCAGCGATTTGGCATCGTTGCCCTTGACCTCAACCGCGCTCTTCGGCTCCATCGCCAGATCCGTGGACTCGATCTCCACGCCGGCCGCCTCGAGCGCTTCCCGCACGGCCGCCAGGTCCGCCGGTTCGCAGAGCACCCGCAGCAGGTCGCCCTCCTCGCGGACGTCCTCGGCGCCAGCATCGATCGCCGCGATCAGGTCATCCTCGCCGTAGCGAACGCCGTCGATCGCGACTACACCGCGTTTCTCGAAGATCCAGGCGACCGACCCTGGCTCGCCAAGACTGCCGTTGTGCTTGCTGAAGGCGTGCCGCACTTCGGCGCTGGTGCGATTGCGGTTGTCGGTCAGCGCTTCGACCAGGACGGCAGCGCCGCCAGGTCCGTAGCCCTCGAAGACGACTCGCTCGATCGCCGTGGCGTCGGCCCCCGCACCGCTACCCCGGTCGACCGCCCGCTGAATGTTTTCCTTCGGCATCGACGCGTCGCGCGCCTTCTGAATCGCCGTCGCGAGCGCCGGGTTACCGTCGGGATCGCCACCGCCATCGCGGGCCGCGACGGTGATCGCACGCGCCAGCTTGGTGAAGAGCTTGCCGCGTTTGGCGTCGGCGGCGCCCTTCTTGTGTTTGATCGAGGACCACTTCGAGTGCCCAGACATCGTTTTGCCATTCTATGAGGACCGGGATGCGCTCAGAAACGGCCACCCACTCGCATGGAACGAGCCCGGCTCGCGGCCTGGCCGCAAGCGCTGTCTTCGTCGCGATGCTGGTGACGGCGTTGGCTCTATGGACCGCGATCCCACTTGGCTGGATCTGGATCGGCTCAAAGGTCTCCCAGACCCAATTTCCCAGCGAGGGCCCCTACGCGGTGGTCGCGATCGGGATCATCGTGACCGTGGTGATCGACGCTTGGCTGATCGGGCTTCTCAATGCGCTGTACGTACGGATCACCGGCACCAACCGACTCGCCCCGATGCGACCAAGCTGGTTGAAAAGCATGCGCGACACCGGCACCGCGGCAGGCACCACGACCGTGGTCGAGGCGGTGCTGATGGGCTCCGTCCTGCTCGCTGGCCTGGTCTTCGTCGCCTGGTTCTTCCTCCTGGCCGGTTCTCCACTTCCAAACCAGTAATACGCGTTAACTGTTTAGCGCATAGTGTTTTCACTCAATGGGTGAGGAGTTCGGCAACCCGAACGAGTCGATTCGCGTGCTCCCAGTCTGTGGGACCTTCTGGAACCCAGACAGTGGCGATTGCCATGTCATCGACCCTCTCGCCGGCGATCGTCAGCTGGAACTCCTCAGAGAGGCGGTCGCAAACGAGAGCACCGTATGGATAGAGAGCCGCCTCAGCGACGTAAGCAAGGACCAGTGCACATGGCTCGAAGGCGAGTTCGACGTCTGGACGGCGCTGCCAACGCCGCTGATGGACTGGACCCCAATGGGTCCCGTGCTAGCTGCCGTCGGGCTCGAGCCTCCCGCGCCGCATAGAGCGGATGGTGAGCCCCCGGCAAAGACGCTCCTGCGCGCACTGCCCTATGCCTACACCAGGGGAGCCTTTGGGACCGTTCGCGATGCCCTTTGGAAAGGGCGAACGGTGGACGAGCTCAGCGAGGGGCTCGAAGGCGATCCCCTGACGGCGTTCCCAACGGCGGGCTTCGTGCCCGGCGACTGCGGGCCGGAGGACACCGATACCTGGTACACGGTGCTCCACGCAAATCTCGCTGTGTTTGGACGCACGGTTCTCTCGGTGCGACTGCCTGACGCCTTTTGCCCGACGGAGGCGGCTGACCGGCCACGCACTTCGCCGGACATGCTGGTACCGGCAAACGTGCTGACGCGGTTCTTGCCGCTGCAACGGATGCCGACGGGCCGTGAGGTCGCGGAGGCGATCGGGATGCACCAGGCAACGAGTGCCCGCGCCGTCTCCGGCCAGATTCGCGCGAAGCTCAAACAAGCCGAAGAGACCGCAGCGGACCTAAACGCCGATGA
The DNA here is from genome assembly GCA_044867645.1 of Solirubrobacterales bacterium. Classification (GTDB taxonomy): domain Bacteria; phylum Actinomycetota; class Thermoleophilia; order Solirubrobacterales; family 70-9; genus VRUE01. The sequence continues at coordinate 86,309 of JBIOVI010000042.1, forward strand.
CGATCAAGGTAGCGGGCGTCGTCCGAAACTGAAAGCCCTGGCGGTAAAGGCCGTCGAGACGATCGACGGGTTAGCTGAGATCGCGAATCAGCTCGACCGCAACCTGGCGACGATCCTGCGGCGTTTCAGCGGGAAGATGCCCGATGCCGAGGAGGCGGCCCAGAAACTGGTCCCTCCGGAGGTCGAGCGGCGTTATCGATTCGCCCTCGACAATGTCCACGCCCTCCACGAGGACTGCCATCTCGCCGCCCAGGTGGCCAGACAGGCCCTAACGGTCTACGAGCAGGCTCAGCGTGAGCATTTCCAGTTCATCGCCGCGCTGCTCGCATCGATCATCCTGATCCCGACCCTGCTCGCCGGAGTTTTTGGCACCAACCTCGAAATCCCCGCCCGCAAAGACCCCCTGGGCTTCCCGATCTTCCTAGGCGTCATCGTCAGCCTGGCAATCATCGGCTTCTTCGCCGTGCGATCGGCAAGCAAGCACGAGTGGTCGCCTCCGAAAAGTACGCGCGTAGTACCCGTGATTCTCGCGGCGTTGATTCTGCTGGGGTTCACGATTTTCCTAATCAGCTCCGGTGGGGGCTCGGAAGAGAAGGGCAGGCAGGGCAGGAAGACCCGCACGGCCCCTGCTCTGCGCGACGGGCGCTCAGACGACGAACTTGCCGTCGACCTGGAAGTCCTCGCCGTCGACTTCGATCTTTCCGCCGAGGCGCAGGTCGCAGACCAGATCGGTGTGGACGGCGGAGTCGTTGACTCCGCCCGACTCCGGATAGCTCTTGCCGACCGCCATGTGGACGGTGCCGCCGAGCTTCTCGTCGAGCAGCACCTCGCGGGTGCCGCGGTCGATCGCGTAGTTGGTGCCGATCCCCAGCTCGCCGAGGCGGCGCGCTCCAGCGTCGGTGTCCAGCAGCTCGACTAGGAACTCCTCACCCCGCTCGGCGCTTGCCTCGACGACCTTGCCCGACTCGAAGCGCAGCCGCACGCCGGCCACCTCGCGGCCGCCGATCGTCGCCGGCAGGTGAAAGGTCACCTCGCCTTCGACCGAGTCCTCGACCGGGCCGGTGAAGAACTCACCGTCGGGCATGTTGTGGCGGCCGTCGCACGGGATGAAGGTGCGGCCGGCAATGCCGAGGACGATGTCGGTGCCGGGGGCCACCACCCGCACCTCCTCGTGTCCCTCGATCCACTCTGCCAGGCGCTTGCACTCCTCCGACGCCCGCTTCCAGGCGGTCAGCGGGTCGCCGTCGTCAGCGAGGCAGGCGCCGTAATAGAAGTCCTCGTAGTCGGCCAGGCTCATTTCCGCCTCCGCGGCGTAGGCGTTGGTCGGGAAGAGCGTGTAGCACCAGCGGAACTCGCCTTTGGCACTGCGCTCCATCGCCCGCCCCAGCAGCTCCCCCGTCGCCATCTGGCGGCGGGTCTGCCGCTGAGGCGGTACCGCGGACAGCTCGCGCGTGTTCGTGCTGGCGCCGATCGCGATTCGAACGTCGGCGTGGTCGAGCAGCCATTCGGAGACCGGCGAGATCCAGTCGAGCTGTGAGTCGCTGGCGTGCCTGTAATAAGCCGCGGCCTGGCCGTCGAGGGAGACGTTGAGGATCGGATGGGCCCCGACCTTGAGGACCTCCTCGTAAACCGCCATCAGCAGTGGCTCCGCGGCGCTCTCGCCGTCGATCGAGACGATCTCGCCCTCTTTCACCTCGGTCGAGTAACCGACCAGGATCTTGGCCAACCGTTCCGCTCTCGGGTCTCTCACGTCTCCGCCTCCTCGCGCGACTGGGCGCTGGTAGTCATTGCCATGAACAGTGCGTGCAGCCGCGAATCGTCGGTCAGCTCGGGGTGGAAGGCGCAGGCCAGCACACTGCCGTCGCGAATCGCCACCGGGTGCCCGTCGTGGGAGGCGAGCAGCTCGACACTGGGACCGTGCCGCTCGACCCAGGGCGCACGGATGAACACGGCGCGCAGCGGCTCCTCGCCGATTCCCTCGACCGCGAGGTCCGCCTCGAAGCTCTGCAGTTGGCGGCCGAATGCGTTGCGCCGTGCCGTCGCGTCGATCAGATCGAGGTGGGCGTCGTCGCAGACGATCATCCCGGCGCAGGTGCCGAACACCGGCCGCCCTTCCTCGTGGTGCTGTCGAATCCCCTCCTGGAGGCCGGCCGACTCGATCCCCTTGACGATCGTCGTGCTCTCCCCGCCAGGAATCACCAAGCCGTCGAGGTCCTCCAGATCGGCGGGCACACGAACCTCGATCGCCGCCGCACCGAGCTCCCGCAGGATCGTCAGGTGCGCTTCGAAACCGCCCTGAATCGCAAGGACCCCGATGCGCAGCCCGGAGGTCTCAGGCACCGCGGTCCTGCAGGAGCGCGTCGGCGGCGGCTAGCTCAGAGATCTCGAGCCCCGCCATTGCCTCGCCAAGGCCAACCGACGCCGCGGCCACACGCTCGGGATCGTTGAAGTGCGTGGTCGCCTCGACGATGGCCCGGGCGCGGCGCTCGGGGTCGGCGCTCTTGAAGATCCCAGACCCGACGAAGTTCCCCTCGGCACCAAGCTGCATCATCAGCGCCGCATCGGCCGGCGTGGCGATCCCGCCGGCACAGAACATCGGCACCGGTAGGCGGCCCTTCTCCGCGACCTCGTGGACGACTTCGAGCGGCGCCTGCTGCTCCTTGGCCGCTGCGGCCAGCTCCTCCGCCCCCAGCTGCGTTAGCCGCTTGATCCCGCCGACGATCTCACGCATGTGGCGCACCGCCTCGACCACGTTGCCGGTGCCAGCCTCGCCCTTGGAGCGGATCATCGCCGCCCCCTCGCCGATCCGCCGCAGCGCCTCGCCGAGGTTGGTGGCGCCGCAGACGAACGGCACCTCGAAGGCGAGCTTGTCGATGTGGTTGCGCTCGTCGGCGGGGGTCAAGACCTCGGACTCGTCGATGT
>JBIOVI010000043.1:0-2648 GCA_044867645.1 Solirubrobacterales bacterium
CCGATCTACGACCCCGCCCACAGCGCCCCCCTCTCCCCACGACAGGACCCGCGCGCCAGGTGGCTGATCCCGGGGCTCCTGTTCGGTGCAACCGCAATGATCCGCCCGGAGTACTTGCTGGTGGGGATCGCCTTTGCGGTGCTGACGTTGATTCGGGTTGGCCGGGAACGCGGTTTGCAGCCAGGCCTGGCCGCCGCGGCCCTCTTCGTTATCGCGCTGATCCTTCCGATCGTGCCTTGGGCGGTGCGAAACCAGGTCGTCCTCGATCGCACCGTGCCGATCTCCACCGGCGGGGGTAAGGCGCTCTATGTCGGAACGCTACTTCCGGCCGATGGTGAGTACCAGAGGACCAAGGCCCTGTTGGTGCGGCGCTACCTGGGCCGCGAGCTGGAGCCGGGATCGGATGCGCTCGATCGGATCGACCCGACCCCCCTCTTCGACCGCGTCGCCGCCCGCTACCCGGACCTTCCTCGCGACGAGGCGCTCGGCAAGATCGGTAAAGAGAATTTCTACGACTACCTCGAGGAGGACCCGCTCGGCTACGCAGCGATGACCGTGCGCAAGGTATGGCGAATGTGGAGCGGCGGAATCGGTGAAGCGATGAGCAGCACCGTCGGCCGGGTGGTCCAGGTGCTGATCGTTTTGCTCGGCCTGGCCGGTCTCGGCGTGCTCGCTTCGCGGCGGCGCTGGTGGGAGCTGGTCGCAATGGCGACCCCGATCGTCCTCGTCACCCTGGTTGGGGCCGCCTCGCTGGCGGCTCCGCGGCGCAACGAGATCCTGATGGCACTTGTCTTTCCGCTTGCCGGCGTAGCCCTAGCTCGAGTGGGTGCGGCCCTATCCTCCAGCGGCTCATGGTTCCCGAGGCAGGCATCTTCCCCTCCGAGCTGACGGCGCTCCGCGCCGCCGGGCTGATATTCGCGACCGCGATCGTCGCTTTCGCGATCCTGCGCCGACGCACCCTGCGCAACGTCGACGTGCTGATCCTGTTGGCGGCCGGGCTGGGCCTGGCTCTCGTCTCGGGGACCGAGCTGACCGACAAGCTGCTCTCCGCCTTCTCCTTCGAGAAGGGGAACGGCGGTCGCATCCTCGGTCTCGCGGTCTTCTCGATCTTCATCCTCTTCCTGCTGATCCTCAGGGCGCTGTCGCAGGCAGCCCGCAACGCCCGCCAGCTCTCAGCGGTGCTCGAGGGGCTCGCCTGGGAGGAGTTCCGCCAGGCCGAGCTGCCGCAGCGCTTCCGCGGCAAGGTCGCGATCCTCGTTCCCGCCTACAACGAGGCCGAAAACGTCGGCCAGGTGCTGGACCTGATCCCGAGCGAGGTATGCGGAGTGGAGACCGCGGTGCTCGTCGTCGACGACGGCTCCCGCGACGGCACCGGCGACGTCGCCGCCGAGCACGGCGCGATCGTCGCCCGCCACGTGATCAACCGCGGCGGCGGCGCGGCGCTGCGAACCGGCTACCGGCTGATGGCCGACTCCGGGGCGGAGATCGTCGTCACCCTCGACGCCGACGGCCAGCATCTACCCGCCGAGATGGAGCGCCTGGTCAAGCCGGTCCTCGACCGCGAGGTCGACGTCGCCCACGGCTCCCGCGTCCTCGGCGAGGCGGACAGCAACCACTTCGCCCGCGAGCTCGGCATCGTCTTCTTCAACCGCCTCGTCTCTTTCATCACCCGCACCCACGTCACCGACTGCTCCAACGGCTATCGCGCCGTTCGCGCCACGGTCCTGCCTCAGCTGGTACTGCGCCAGGAGCAGTTCCACACCTCCGAGTTCATGATCGAGGCGATCAAGCGCGGCGTGCCGGCCGTCGAGGTGCCCGTGACGGTCGTCTCGCGCCTGCACGGGCACTCGAAGAAGCCGGCCGTGATCCGCTACGGGATCGGCTTCACGAACGCCATCATGCGGACCTGGCTGCGCTAGCTGCGCAGGGCGGCCAGGACGCGGTCTGCGGCGGCCTCGAGCGGCTCGCCGAACGCGACCTCGAGATCGGGCGCCTCGGGCTCCTCGTAGGGCTGCCCGACGCCGGTGAAGTCGGGGATCTCCCCTGCCCGCGCCCTCGCGTAGAGCCCCTTCGTGTCGCGCTTCTCGCACTCCTCCAGCGGCGTCGAGACCCAGACCTCGAGGAAGCGCAGCCCGCGCGCGACGTGGGCGGCGCGCGCCGCCTCGCGGTCGGCCCGGAACGGTGAGACGAGCGAGGCGAGCGCGGTCACGCCGGCGTCGGCCATCAGCGCCGCGACCTCGGCGGTGCGGCGCACGTTCTCGCGCCGGTCCTCGGGCGAGAAGCCGAGGTTGCCGTTGAGCCCGTGGCGCAGGTTGTCGCCGTCGAGCACGTAGGCGGGGCGGCCCTCGGCGAGCAGCTTGGCCTCGACCGCGGCCGCGACCGTCGACTTGCCCGAGGAGGGCAGGCCGGTGAACCAGACCGTCGCGCCCGGCCCGCCGAGCGCCTGCCAGCGCGCCTCGCGGGTGATCTCCCCGGGCTGCCAGACGACGTTGGCCGAGCGCGGCGCGTCAGCGTCCGTCATCGATCATGCCCGCGCCGACCGTCTCGTTCGTGGCCTCGTCGATGAGGATGAACGAGCCCGTGGTGCGGTTGTCGGCGTAGCGGTCGAAGTACAGCGGTGCCGAGGTCCGCAGCGTCACCCGGCCGAT
>JBIOVI010000044.1:0-35020 GCA_044867645.1 Solirubrobacterales bacterium
CCAGCCCCAGCACCGCCAGACCACGAAGAACGCCATCAGGCTGTCGACCACCATGGTGGCGGTGACCGAGAGGCCGTAGGCGGCGGCGAGGTCGCTGGAACTGCGGAAAGTCAGCGTCACGAACAGCACGCCTGCGAACAGGATCTGGTTGACGCGCGGCAGGTAGATCTGGCCGGCGACGCTCTCGGAGGTGTGGCGGATGGCGAGGCGGGGCAGGAGCCCCAGCTGGATGGCCTGCCGGGTGAAGGAGAAGGCGCCCGTGATCACAGCCTGGCTGGCGATGACGGTGGCAACCGTCGCCAGCACCACCATGGGGATCAGAGCCCAGCCGGGGTAGAGCCGGTAGAAGGGGTTGTCGATGGCCTCCGGATGCGCGAGCAGCAGGGCGCCCTGACCGAAGTAGTTGATGATGAGGGCCGGCTGCACGATGCAGAGCCAGCCGAGTTGGATCGGCTTGCGCCCGAAATGGCCGAGGTCGGCGTAAAGGGCCTCGGCGCCGGTGACGGCGAGGAAGACGAGGCCCATCACAACGAGGCCGATCACGCCATGCGTCATGATGAACTGGACGCCGAGCAGCGGGTTCAGCGCAAGAAACACCCGCGGGTCGACGATGATGTGGATGAGGCCGCCGACCGTGATCGCCGCGAACCAGACGAGCATGATCGGGCCGAAATATTGCGCCACCGCGGCGGTCCCTCGCGACTGCACCGCGAACAGGAGCACGAGGATCGCCACGGTCAGCGCGAGGATCGCATGCTCGCCGATGTGCGGCGTCACGAGCTTCAGGCCCTCGACCGCGGACAGAACCGAGATCGCGGGAGTGAGGACTGCGTCGCCGTAGAAGAAGGCCGCGCCGACCACGCCCAGCACCAGGATCAGGGTGGCACTGCGCTTGGCCACGGACTGGCCGAGCGCCATCAGCGCGAAAGTGCCGCCTTCGCCCTTGTTATCGGCGTTGAGAAGAACGAGCACGTATTTGAGCGTGACGATGAGCAGCATCGTCCACACCACCAGCGACAGGATCCCGAGCACGGCATCGTCGCCGCCCGACGACGCCTTCACGGCCTCGCGCAACGCGTAGAGAGGGCTGGTGCCGATGTCGCCGAACACGACACCGATGGAGCCCAGTGCCAGGGCCCAAACGCGCCGGTCGTGAGTGGATTGCCCGTCATCGGCGCCGTGGGCGGCGGCAGCTTGTGCCATGGAGGCAGCTTTTCCCGACTGCTTCGGAGACGTCGCAGCGCAGCGTAAGTTGGGCGCGGCTTATACACCGCCGCCCGCTTCCGTCAACGCCCGACGGGCGCAAGGCACCCAAGCTTCCGCGGCAGATATCGATGTGGTTGGAAGGCGAGAAGGGGCCGCTGAGAACGTTCTAGAACATTGTTCAGAATGAGCGCTCAGGGTTCGGTGCCGCCCCGGACTGGTCGCACTTTCAGGTTCGCCAACCCGAATGCATGGCGGCGATCCCGCCGGTGAGATTGCGGTACGACACGCGGCCGAAGCCGGCGTTCTGGATCATCTGGGCGAACGGCTCCTGCCGGGGGAATTTCCGGATGCTTTCGACAAGGTACTGATAGGGCTCGCTCGCCCCAGCGGCCATGGCGCCCAGCCGCGGAATGACCTCGAAGGAGTGGAAATCGTAAAGCCGGTCAAGCAGCGGCACCTCGCAGGCCGAGAACTCTAGGCAGAGAAAGCGGCCGCCGATCCTGAGCACGCGATAGGCCTCGGCCAGCGCACCTGCAATGTTGGTGACGTTGCGGATGCCGAACGCGATCGTATAGGCATCGAACGACCGGTCGGGAAACGGCAACGCCTCCGCGTTGGCGAGGGCGAAAGCCATGCGGCCGCCGGCAGCGGCTGCACTGTGTCGCTTTCTGGCCACCGCGACCATCTCCGGGCTGATGTCGCACAGCAGCGCCCTGCAGTTGCGTCCGCCCGCGGCCAGCACGCGCTCGGCCACGTCGCCCGTGCCGCCGGCCACGTCAAGAAGATCGAAGCGGCGCTCCGATTTCGGTGGCGCGAGCCACGCAACCAGGTCGTCCTTCCACAACCGGTGCAGGCCGCCCGACATCAGGTCGTTCATGAGGTCGTAGCGGCCGGCGACGCTGGAGAACACGCTGTTGACGAGACCCTGGCGGTCCTCCGCCGCCACCTCCCGGAAGCCGAAGCTTGCCGTGGAGCCGGCCGGCGGTTTGTCGGTGCTGCTCATGAGGCACAGGTTCGCATGCCGGCCGCCGCGAGGAAACCGCGAAGGTGCAAGGCTGGCATCGGCGAGGTGCGCCACCGGCGACGAGCACCGCATGGGATGGGCTGTTCCCAGCCAGCTTTGCGTCGGCACGGCGTGCGGTCACACGGACCGGCATCATCAACGTCGTTTGCCTGTGGGGCGACCTCAATGCGCCGCCGCGTGTCCGCGATATGGAACGGTGTCCTTGTGCGCTGAAGGATGCTGCCCCTACGGTGGCCCTGGCGTCCCCGAGGCGGCGTGGACAGGTCCAGCCATTGCGGCATCAGCCATACGAGAGGGCCATTCCTGTGTCGGATCTGGCAAGGCGTCGGGTTCTCATAACCGGTGCTTCCTCGGGGCTTGGGCGTCGCTTCGCGCTGGCTCTTGCGGCGCGCGGAGCCAGCGTGGCGCTGGCAGCCCGTCGCACCGAGGGGCTGTCCGAGGTTGCCCGCGAGATCGAGGGCGCGGGCGGCCGGGCCTGCCCGATTGCGATGGATGTCGAAGACGAGAAGTCGATCATCGGCGGCTTCGACGTGGCTTGCGCGGAGCTCGGTGGGCTCATCGACACGGTGATCGCCAACGCAGGAACAAACCGCCGCGGCATGGCGCTCGACCTGTCCGCTGACGACTTCGATCGCGTCATCGGGGTCAACCTGCGCGGCGTCTTCCTCACCGCCCGCGAGGGTGCTCGCCGCATGATCGCGGCCGGCAGCAGCGACAGTGCGAGGGGACGGATCGTGCTCGTCTCCTCCATCGGCGCCTTCAAGCCTCTGCCGGGCGTCGCCGCCTACTGTGCGTCGAAAGCCGCCGTGGCAAGCCTCGGCAAGAGCCTGGCACGGGAATGGTGCAACCGCGGCATCAACGTCAATGTCATCTGTCCGGGTTACGTCGAGACCGAGCTCAACGGCGATTTCCTGCGCGAGCCGAGCGGCCTCAAGCTGATCGCCTCGTTCCCGCGCCGGCGCCTGATGGCGCCCGAGGACCTCGACGAGATCGTTGCCTATCTCGCGTCCGGCGCGTCGCGCGCGGTGACCGGCAGCATCTTCACCCTCGATGACGGGCAGACGCTCTGACGCGTGGGGCGGTCGATCCGCAGCCGCAGGTGCCTGCAGGACATCACAAGAGGAGGCACCATGCCCGAGGCAGCGCCGCCAGGCCCCGTTCCATCGTACGTCCACCTGGATGTGCGGCGGGAGGGGCCGGTCGACTGGGTTAGGCTCAACCGTCCCGAGGTGCTCAATGCCCTCAACGATGTGCTGGTCGACGAGCTGCTCGACTATTTCGGGAAGCTCTGCTTCGAGCGGGCAGTGCGGGTTGTGGTGATGCAGGGGGCCGGCCGTGCATTCTGCGCCGGGCTCGATCTCAAGTCCGCCGCCGGGTTCGCACCGGGCACCGACATGGGCGGGCCGGCCAGCAACCTGCTGCGCCAGCGCCGCATCAGCGAGATCGTCATGCGCATGCGCCGGGTTCAGCAGCCCATCATCCTTAGGCACCCATAGGGACCCTTAAGTCCCGGCACGTCCCTTCAGGGCGCCGCCCTCAGCCGACGGGGACGAGGTCCAGCTCGCGCCAGGGGCCCACGCCGGCCATCGGCTGGGTGCGGCCCTGCAGCCAATCGGCCTGCAAGTCGTCGTAGTGCGGGCTGGCCGGGTGGCCGGACTGGCCGGTGAACATCTGCCAGCGTGAACGCTCGGGATCCGTTGGGTCGGCGACCATCCGCCAGCTCGGCGCCCAGACCGCTTTGTAGGGGTCGTTGGGGTCGTAGGCGATCTGGCTGACCGTCTCCTGCGCGCCGCCCGCCCGCAGGCTGCGATTGAGGAGACGATGCAGCAGCGGGTTTGCCTCGCCGAGCGGATGCGGGAACTCCATCTCGTGGACGTGGCCCCAGCGCCAGCCCTCGGGCTCGGGGCCGAAGCGGTCGCTGAGGTCGTCGAGCGCCCCCGCCAGCGCCTCCAACACAAGCTCGTCCCAGGGCCGGCCAATCAGCTCCTCGTCACCTTCCTCCCAGAGGTCCATCAGGTGCGAATGCCAGCGCCAGGGCGAGGTGACGTGCGGGGTAAACCCGTTGTCGGCCCGATCCAGCCAGCGCTCGCAGAGGTCGCGGTCGCCGATCGCCGCGCGGGCGACCTCGCGCGCCAGCCGCAGCAGGAAGGCCTGGTAGATCGTGCCGGCGATCGAGTCCGGGTCGAGGCGACCGTCCCAGCTGCGCAGACGCTCGAGCGCGCTCGTCTCCCGCTGCCCGACTGGATTCAGCCGGCCGAGCCGCCGCGCCGCCTCCAGTCCCGGAATCGAGAGGTTGTCCGACTGCATCGCCTCGAAGCCGTCGATGTCGTGCTCGTCGCTGGACCGCAGCAGATCCTCGATTCGCCGCGCCCGGAAGCCGTCTAGCCAATCGCTGGTGATGTGGTGCGGGTACTCGTCGCCGACGATGCGGTTGTTGGCGGTGATCAGGAAGCCGCTCTCGGGATCCGTGACCTCCGGCAGCTCGTCGTAGGGGATCGTCCCCTCCCACTCGAACTCACCGTCCCAGCCCGGCTTCGGCAGGTCGGGGCAGCCGCCCTTGCGCAGCGGCAGTCGGCCGGTCAGCTTGTACCCGATCAAGCCGTGGCGGTCGGCCCAGATCAAGTTCGACCCCGGGGACGTGTGGCCCTCCAGCTTGGCGACCAGCTCTGGGCCGGAGCCGATCTCGTGCAGCTCGAACATCCCGGCGAAGGCAGTCGGCTGGTCGAGGGTGATCCAGCGCAGCGCGAGCGGCTCGGAGTCGTCGGCACCGAGGGCCTCGTTGACGAGCGGGCCGTGATGGGTGAGCCGCACGTCGAGCACCTCCGGAGTGGCCTGGCCCTTCACCGCGATCTCCTCCCGCACCACCTCGAGCGGCAGCCACTCGCCCTCGAACAGGTAGCGGTCGCCCTCGATCCGCTCGACGAAGAGGTCTTGGACGTCGGCCATCACGTTGGTGAAGGTCCAGCAGACGTCGTTGTTCTGGCCCATGTAGACGCCCGGCATCCCGGGCAGCGAGGCGCCGCGGACGAAGCGATCGCCGAGGGTGAGCCCAACCTGGTACCAGATGCCGGGCATGCTCGGCGGCAGGTGGGGATCGCCGGCGATCAGCGGCGAGCCGGTGGCGCTGTGCGCGCCGGATACGGCCCAGTTGTTGGAGCCGCTCGCCTCGGCGGCCATCCCGATCGAGCGGCGCACCGCGTCGATCTGCTCGGCTAGGCCGAGGCCGTCCCCCGACCAGGCTTCCTGGGTTACGACCGGGTTGTCGGCCGGGTAGCCGGGGTCGAGCCTGGCGGCCAGCTCAGGGCCCAGCTCGCGGGTCATGTCCGCCCGCAGCAGCTCCTTCTCCCAGTTGGTCGAGAGGCCGAAGGCGAGCAGCTTGCCCAAGCCGAGGATGTCGCGCGGGCGCCAGGGCTCGAACTCGAGCCGCAGCAGCTGCATCTCGAAGGGCAGTGCCTTGGCGCTCGCGGCCGCCGCATTGACCCCCTCGCAGAAGCGCTCCAGCAGCGCCAGCAACTCGGGGTCGAGGTTCGCCGCCTCGCGCTCGGCGACGCGCCGCATTCCCAGCGTCCGCATCAGCCGGTCGACCGGCAGCCCCTCGGCGCCGGCGAACTCGGAGACCCGGCCGGAGAGGACGCGGCGGTAGAAGTCCATCTGCCAGAGCCGGTCCTGGCCATGGCAGAACCCCTCGGCGAACCAGAGGTCGGCGGCATCGGCGGCCTGGACGTGGGGAACGCCCCAGCGATCGCGCCGCACCCGCACGGGCCTCTCCAGCTCCGGCAGCTCGATCGTCCCCTTCTGCTTGGGCAACGGCCGCCGCGCCAGCCAGTGCCAGGCGGCGGCAACAGTGGCTGCGGCCAGGCCGGTGCTCGCGGCACCCGCCACCAGTCCGGCCCGCACTGCTTTCCTGCGCTTCATCGGAAACCACATTACTGGCTGGCTAGCCAGGATCCCTAGTCGCGCAGATCGGCCGGCAGCCGGCCTTCGGCCTCCAGCTTCTGCAGGTGCGCCTCCATGACAAGGGCCGCGGCGGGACGGAGCTGCTCGGGGACGTCGCTCCAGGCCTCGGCGAGGAGGGCTTCCTTCGAATGCTCGCCGCGCTCGAGGGCGGCGAGCAGACGACGCTCGCGCATCTCGCGATGCTCGACGTACTCGGCCAGCTTCGCCGCGGGGTCGGTGACCCAGGGGCCGTGGCCAGGGCAAATCAGCTCGATCGGCTCTGCTTGGACCAAGCGCAGCGACTCCATATAGGCGGCTAGCGAGCCACCGTCGGGCGGGACGAAGGTCGAGCCCTCGCCCAGCACGAGGTCGCCGCTGAAGCAGACGCCGTCGGCAGTAAAGAAACAAACATGATCGGCGGTGTGGCCAGGGGTGGCAACGGCGCGCAGCTCACCGTGCTCCTCGCCGTCACTGGGCAGGATCACCGGTGGCGGCCCGACCGGTTCCCGACCCTCCCCGGCGCCCGGCAAACGCCCCGTTCCGCTCCCTGCGTCGGCGGCCAACGGCTGCGCCCCCTCGGCATGATCGCCATGCCCGTGGGTGAGCAGGACGAGGCCGATTCCACCCCGCTCCTCCGCCGCGGCTAGCACTGCCTCGCGGTGGCCGGCATCGTCGGGCCCAGGATCGATCACCACACACGGATCGGACCCATAGAGATAGGTATTGGTCCCCTCCAGCGTCATCGGCCCCGGATTCGGCGCCACAACCCTCACAATCTCCGCGTGCCCAGGCGCCTGGGTCACTTCAGAGCCCATTCCGGTAGGGCTGAAACGTCTTGTACTTTTTCGTCGAGGGCATAGGGCGACAGCTCGACCACGAACCACCGAAAAAGTTAAGTAAAAGCCCTACCGGAATGGGCTCCGGAGTCACGCAGCGCTAGCCGCGACTTCGGCGGCGATCGCTTCGCGCGCCTCCTCCGGCTCCAGCACCACCAGGTCGCCGGCGCCGCGCAGGACCTCCCGCACCAGCCATGAGGTTCCCGCGAAGGGCAGCTCGACGACGACAGCGCCGTCGGCGAGCTCTTCGACCACCGTGCGCTCCTCGCGCAGCCACCGGGCTCGCTCCGGGGAGACCCAGACACGGGCAACCTGGGCGGTCGGCACCTCGCCATCGGTCATCCAGCCCTCGACCCCGGCCAGCTCTTCGACCTCCGGTCGTGGCTCGAAGGTCTCGCTACTCGCCGCCGCCTCCTTAATCCGGTCCAGCTTGAAGTGGCGGATCCCCTCTTTGGTCAGGTCGTAGCACTCCACGTACCAACCCTCGCGGCCGTTCTCGAGCCGGTAGGGCTCGACCCGGCGCTTGGTGAACTGGTCCTCGTTCTCCTTGTAGTACTGGATCTCCAGAACCCGACGACCCGCTATCGCCTCGTTGACGACGCGAGCGACCTCGGTGTCGCCGCCGCTGCCCGAGGCGATCTCCAGGCCCTCCTCCGAGGGGTCGTGACCGAGCGCCTTGATGATCTTCTCGCGGGCGCTCTGCAGGCCGCCCTGCGGCAGGTGATCGCCGAAGAGGTCGATCGCCGCGACGAGAGCCTTCGCCTCCAGTGGCAGCAGTCGCGCCGGTCGGGCGAAGTTGTCGCCGTAGGGCTCGGAGTCGACCTCGATCTCGTCACCCTGGATTTCCGCGTAAAGAACGTAGGTGCCGCCGCCGAAGTTGACGACGTTGAGCAGGTCGATGTCCTCCTGCAGCTCCTCTTCGGTCAGCTCGAGCCGCTGGCGCAGCTCGGAGGCGCGCAGCCGCTCACCCTGCTTGGCCGAGTCGATCAGCATGCCGGCGAGGGTGACGAGGCGGGCAAAGCGCTCGGGGCGGATCGCTGCCTCGCCGCGGCCGTTGCCACGGGACCGCGGCGGCGCTTCGCGCAGCGGCCGCTCGACCGTCTCCGCCGGTTCGAAGTCGCTGCGATGGCGATCGTGGAGGAGGTCGAGGCGACTGTCGGCGTCCTCGCGCAGCTCCTCCGGCTCCAGCACCTGGGCGTTCTGGCGCCAGCGCAGCACCCAGGCGATCAGCTCGCGCGGCGACGCGTAGTCCGTCTCGAAGACCGAGCCTTTGCCGGGTGCGTCGTCCGCCTTGCGCGCCGGGCGCAGCTCGCCATAGGCGCCGTAGTCGCGCTCGACCAGCCAGGCGATGCGATCGCGGACGAAGATCTTCGCCGTGCCGCGGATCTCCCCCAGCTGCCAGTCGGCGCGCTGGCCGTAGTCGCGGCGATCGAAGTCCTCGGGCGGCGAGAAGTCGTGCTCGGCCTTGGAGGCGTAGCCGACCTTGCCCTGGATGCGGGAGAGGCGGAAGACGCGCACCGCATCGCGCTCGTGCGCGTGGCCGATCAGGTAGAACTGGCCGGAGCGGAAGACGAGGTGGTAGGGGTCGACCTTGCGCTTCTCGGTCTCGTCGCGCTCCATCGTGTAGTAGGTGAACTCGATCGTCTTGCGGCGTGAGATCGCCGTCTCGATCTTCGACAGTCGCTGCGAGAGGTCGCGGCCGCCGGCCGAAGCCGTCATCGCCATCTCGACCGGCGCCCGCTCGCCCTCGCTGAGCGGGTTCGGATGTCCCCAGGCGACCTGCTGCAGGGCGAGCCGCAGCGGCTCGGCGTAAGCGAAGCCGCCGTCGGTGAGCAGCGAGAGCGCGGTGCTGAGCGAGGCCAGCTCGTCGTCCTCGAATTTGATCGGGTCGAGGTAGAAGTTCTCCGGTGGCAGCGAGTAGAGCTCCGCCTCGAAGAAGCCCTCGCCCGGTTTCTCCACCCCGAGCTGGATGCCGAGGCTCTCCAGCTCGGCGCGATCCGCGTAGAAGCGGCGCGCGAAGGCGTCGTCGTTCATGTCGCTGTAGCCCTCCACCTCGCGCTTGATCTCCAGGGCCGAGACCGGCCTTCCCTGGGCCATCAGGAAGGAGATCAGCGAGAGCTGGCGGATCAGCTTCTCGGTGTCCTTGGCCACGGAGCCCAGGATAGTGAGGGCGACTTGGCGAGCCCCCGCGCCAGCTGCTGGAAAGCCGCATTTTGGCGCTTTCGAGCCAGATACTGTTCCCCCTCGCCATGGACATCCTTCGCAACCTCTTCGGCAACGTGACGTCCGGGATCATCCGCCTGGCCGTCACCGCCGGCGTGCTCTTCCTCTGTTACCTGTTCATCGTCAAGCCGGTTCTGAAGACGACCAGCGACGCGATCCACTCCAGCGGCCTCGACGAAATCGGCAAGACGCTCAACACGGTCAACCGCCAGGTCCAACGGGAGATCCGCCACTCGTTCAAGGCGACCAAGAAGCGCGGCGCCAACCCCCAGCGGCTGATCAAGTGCATCAAGCGTGCGGATCAGGACGTTGCCAAGATCGAACGCTGCACGCGGCGCTTCTGAGGGCCCGTCGCGAGACCGCCGTCGTCAGGCGGCGGCGCGACTGCCGAAGTAGGCTGAGCCGGATAGAGCGCGGTCGAAGTTCGACCAGGACTCGCCGGCGGGCAGCTCGCGCTCGAGACGGTCGAAGCTGCCGAGGCGGCCGCCGAGGTTGTCGATCATGTGGACGAGGACGGCCTCGCGGGTGGCGGGGACGACCGGCGAGCCATGCTCGAGCGAGCCGTGGTGGCTGAGGATGATGTGGAGGACGGCCTGGGCTAGCGAGGGATCGAAGCCGGGGATCTCCTCGATCTCGCGGCGCACCGTGTAGTAGCCGAGCGGGATCTCGCCCTGCAGCCGGCCGGCGTCGGTGAGGTCGATCGCCAGCGGATCGTCGTTGTAGGCGACGGTCTTGCCGATGTCGTGCAGCAGGGCGCCGGCGACGGCTACCTCCCGATCGATGCCGGGGAAGAAGTTGGCCGCGGCGCTGACCGCCTGGGCAACGGAAACGGTGTGCTCGAGCAGCCCGTGCCGATAGGCCTGGTGGTAGACCTTCGCCGCGGGGGCGTCGCGGAAGCGCGCCCAGATCTCCGCCCGCTCGCCGAAGAAGCGATCGAGCAACTCGCGCAGCTGCGGCTCCTGGACCGTCTCGAGCAGCTGGCGCAGTTTGCTCTCCAGGCTCTCGAAGGAGATCCCGGACTCGGCGGCGAGATCGGCGGTCTCGTACTCGTCCGGCGCGGCCTCGCACAGCTCCGCGAGCTTGATCTTCGGGCCCCAGCGCTCGCTCATCTCGAAGATGCCGCCGACGTGGACGGCCGCACCTGGTGCGGCGAGGGCATAGCGAGCCTCGGCGTCCTCCCAGGCAACCGCCTCGGCGTTGCCGCTGGCGTCGCAGAGCACCAGCCGCAGCCACGGCTCGCCGTTGCGCTTACGGCGCAGCTCGCGCTCGCGCACGGCGTAGACGCCCTTGACCCGCTGCCCGTCCTGCAGATCCCGCAGCGGTACGCGAACACGCACCTCGACCGGCGCGTCGACGACGTCGTTCGCGGCCGGCGCCGGGTCGAGTGAGAGCTCGAGGCTGTCGGTCAACGCTTGCTGAGTCATCCTGCGCTCAAGGTAGAGACGGCTGCGGACGGTTCGTCGCGCCCCGCAAGTGGAGTTTCAGAGCAACTCGCCGAGCCAGTGTCCAAGGGCGACCGCGGCGAAGCCGGCGACCAGCGAGAGGCCGAGGTTGAGCCAGACAAGCCGGGTGTGGCCGGCGTCGGCTAGGCGGTGGGAGTCGAGGATCCAGGTCGAGAAAGTGGTGAAGGAGCCGATGCCGCCGCCGGCGACGACGACCAGCGCCTCCCCTTCCAGCGCTGCGCCGGCGACCAGGCCGAGGGCGAGCGCGCCACCGATGTTGACGGCGAGAATGCCGAGCGGGAAGGGGCGATCGGCGCGCGCCGTGACGGCGGCATCGATCAGGAAGCGGGCAGCGGCGGCGGCGCCACCGAGCAAGCCGACGGCGATCCAGGCCGGACCGCTCACAGCCGCCCCCCCGGCGCCTTACTCGGGTATATCCCGATAAACGCGCCCCGCCTCATTTGACGACCTCCGGGCGCCGCTCCAGGACGAGCCCGAGCCGGACGAAGGCGTAACCGGCGGCGAGGGTGGCTCCGACGTAAGCCGCGGCGAGGCCGAGGTCCCCACCGTCGACCATTTCGAACAGCTCCAACTGCAGGGTGGAGAAGGTGGTCAGGGTGCCGCAGATCCCGGTGGTGAGAAAGGGATGGGCGAGGCTGTCCTCGGGATGGTCGCGCAGACGCGCGATGAAGAAGCCGAGCAGCAGGGCGCCGGCCATGTTGACCGCAAAGGTCGCCCACGGCCACTCGCCGGGCGCCGGCGCAGTTGCCACGGCCAATCCCACCCGGGCGAGGGCTCCCAGCATCCCGCCGGCGTAGATCGCAGCCAGGCGGCGAAGGTCGAATCGCGTCACTCGCATTGTGGTCTCCTATCGACGTCAACGGGACGTGGTAGGGACCGTCAGCGGCTTGGGCCGCGGTTATGAGGGAGCGAGCCCCATCGCTCTGTGCGGATTTTAGAGCTTCGATTCATCGATGAATATCGATGAATCTTGGTACCGTTCGCCCATGGCCGCTAACGAGCTTCCCGTAATCGACTGCTGCACGCCGCTCGCCGGGTCCTCGCTCTCCGACGAGCGGGCCGTCGAGCTCGAGACGGTGATCAAGGCTCTCGCCGACCGGCATCGGCTGCGGATCGTCAACCTGCTGCTGCGCGCCGACGGCGAGCCGGTCTGCGTTTGCGAGGTGCAGCCGCTGCTCGGGCTCTCGCAGGGAACGGTCAGCCACCACCTCAAGCAGCTGGTCGAGGCGGGCATCGTCGAGCGCGAGACCCGCGGCACCTACAGCTACTTCAAGCTCGTGCCCGGCGCGCTCGACGCGGTGCGCGACGTGTTCTCCATGCCGGAGCGGCTGGCGCTGGGATCGGGCGATCCCGCGGCCGCTTGCTGCTGAGGCGCCGCGTGGACGACCGCCCCAACCTGCTGCGCCGCTCGGCCGCCGAGGCGATCGGCGCCTTCGCCCTCGTCTTCGCCGGCTGCGGGGCGATCGTCACTAACGCGGTTCATGACGGGGTACTCGGTGCGGTCGGCGTCTCGCTCGTCTTCGGCCTCGCGATCATGGCGATGGTTTACGCGACCGGGCACCTGTCCGGCGCGCATCTCAATCCAGCCGTGACGCTCGCCTTCGCCCTGACCAGGCACTTCCCCGGACGCGAGGCACTGGCCTATCTGGCCGCGCAGCTGCTCGGCGCGATCGCCGCGGCGGCGCTGCTGCTAGCGGTCTGGCCGAGCCAGCCTGCCTCGCTCGGAGCCACCCTGCCCAGCGTCGGCACCGGCAGCGCGATCGCCTACGAGACGGTGCTGACCGCCTTCCTGATGTTCGTGATCATGGCCGTGGCGACCGACACGCGCGCGGTCGGCGCGGGTGCGGCGATCGCGATCGGCGGCACCGTCGGTCTCGACGCGCTCTTCGGCGGCCCGATCACCGGCGCCTCGATGAACCCGGCCCGCTCGATCGGCCCCGGGCTCGTCTCCGGCGAATTGCACGATCTCTGGATCTACGTCGTCGCCCCGATCGCCGGCGCCGCCCTCGGCGCCCTCGCCTACCAGCTCGTCCGCGGCGAGCACGTGCCGGCGGTCGAGCCGAAGGCGGAGCGAGCCTGATGGCCCGTGTTCTCTTCGTCTGCCTCCACAATGCCGGCCGCTCGCAGATGAGCGAGGCGCTCTTCGCGCGCGCCGCGGGAGGCGATCACGAAGTGCGCTCGGCCGGCACGACCCCTACCGACCGCGTCCATCCCGAGGTGGTCGAGGCGATAGCCGAGCTCGGCATCGATCTCGCCGACCGCATCCCTCGCAAGCTCAGCGACGCTGACGCCGAGTGGGCCGACGTCGTGGTGACGATGGGCTGCGGTGACGAATGCCCCTACATCCCCGGCAAGCGCTACCTCGACTGGGATCTCGCCGATCCCAAGGGCCGCTCGCTCGCCGAGGTCCGTGCCACCCGCGAGGAGATCGAGCGCCGCGTCGCCGGGCTCATCGACGAGCTCGAATAGATTTCCGGTCGTGAGGGCCATGCGCTACATCGCCCTGGTCGAGGCGACCAGCTTCATCGCTCTGCTGATCGCCTCCTACGTCAAACGGACCGGTGGCGGTGAGCTCGGGGTGCAGATCCTCGGCCCGATCCACGGTGGGTTGTTCATCGCCTACGTCGCGATCGCGCTCAACATCCGCCCGCGGCTCGGCTGGTCCGGCCGCACGACCTTCTGGATCCTCGTCGGCGCTGTGGTGCCATTCGGCGGCTATGTCGTCGACTGGTGGCTGCTGCGGAGCGCGCCTTCCGAGGCATCGTCTGAGCCGGACGCCGAGAGCGATCGCGAGGTCACGGCGCGATGAAGCTGTGCCGGTTCGCGGCCGACGGCAGTGCCCCTGCGCTCGGCCTCGTCGAGGGCGAGGAGATCGTCGACCTCTCCTCGACGGAGGTGCCGGCCGAACCGGCGGCCGCCCTGGACGAGGTCGGTCGGGAGGGCCTCGAGAGCCTGGCCGGAGGGGCGCCTCGCCTCGCGCTCTCCGAGGTGCGGCTGCTGGCGCCGGCCACCCCGCGCAAGTACCTGGGCATCGCGCTCAACTACGCCGACCACATCGCCGAGATGGGGATGGAGGCGCCCGAGGTTCCAGTCTTCTTCAACAAGCAGGCGACCTGCGTGGTCGGACCCGGCGCCGACGTCCACATGCCGCGGGTATCGACCTTCCTCGACTACGAGGCCGAGCTGGCGATCGTGATCGGCAAACGCTGCCGCCACGTCCCGGTCGATGAGGCGGCCGATGCGATCGCCGGCTACACCGCCGCAAACGACATCAGCGTTCGGGACTGGCAGGGGCGGGCGCAGACGATGACGATCGGCAAGTCCTTCGATACCCATGGGCCGCTCGGCCCCTGGCTGGTGACCGGCGACGAGCTCGGCGACCCGCAGAACCTCCGCATCCGCTGCTTCGTCAACGACGATCTGCGCCAAGACGCGAGCACCGGCGAGATGGTCTTCGACTGCTTCCAGCAGGTCTCCCATCTCTCCGAAGCCTTCACCCTCGAGCCCGGCGACACGATCGCCACCGGCACGCCGGCCGGCGTCGGCATCGGCCGCCAGCCGATCCGCGACAACCTGCTCCACGTCGGCGACACGGTTCGGGTCGAGATCGAGGGGATCGGCGAGCTGGTGAACGGCGTGGTCGAGGAGCCCGACGGCTTCGTGGCCGGCGGATAGGCATGCTGACGGAGAGGGTGCAGCGCTGGCGCGAGGCCGGCTCGATCGAGGACGTCTTGGGCCGGCGGCTGTTCGTCCACCGTCGCGAGGGCAGCGAAGCTCCGCTGCTGCTGTTCCTGCACGGCTTCCCGTCCAGCACCTACGACTGGCGCAAGCTGTTCGAGGTGCGTCGCGAACAGGCGACGCTGGCGTTCGACTTCCTCGGCTTCGGCCTCTCCGAGAAGCCGCGCGACCACCTCTACACGCTGGCCTGGCAAGCCGACGCCGCCGAGGAGCTGATCCGCCGCGCCGGCTCGCCGCCGGTCTTCGTAATCGGCCATGACATGGGCACCTCGGTCGCCACCGAGCTGATGGCCCGTAACCTGCGCGGCGAGCTCGAGATGCGCCTCGCCGGGGTGCTGCTCTTCAACGGCAGCATGCTGCTGCACCTGTCCAAGCCGACCGTCGGCCAGCGACTCCTGCGCGGTCCCCTCGGCCCGCTCTTCGCCCGACTGACGACGGAGGCCAGCTTCCGCGCCCAGTTCTCGCGCGTCTTCTCGCCCGAGCATCCACTCGGTGCCGAGGAGGCGGCCGACCAGTGGTCGCTGCTCGCTCACAACGGCGGCCAGCGCATCGCCCACCGCACGATCCACTACATGGACGAGCGCGAACGCTTCACCGACCGCTGGCATGGCGCCATCCGCGACTGGCCGGGCTCGCTCACCCTCGCCTGGGGCCTGCGCGACCCGGTCGCCCGCGTCGCGGTCCTGGAAGGCCTTCGTGCCCTGCGCCCGGGAGTGGAGACGATCGAGCTCCCCGACGCGGCGCACTATCCGCAGATCGAACAGCCCGAGCGGATCGTTGCCGCGCTCGACCTGGCTCTGGGGGGGCGCGCCTCGACGCTCTGAGCGCCGGGCCAAAGTCTCTTAGAACGTTCAGTTCGCCCTTGTAGGCTACGCCCGATGGCGACGAAGCCGCGGGCAAAGGGGGGGAAGCCGCGGGGCAGGAACCGGCCGGCCGCCGAGGAAAAGGGCGGCCCGCAACTCCCCAATGCCCTACCGCCGCTCGGTGCCGCGGCGCTCGTCTTCGTCGCCGCGGGCGCGGTTCTCGTGCTGGAGATCCTCGCCGTCCGCCTACTCGCCCCCTACGTCGGCCTGACGCTGGAGACGACGACTTCGATCATCGGCGCGGCGCTCGCGGGCATCGCCCTCGGTGCCGCAACCGGCGGCTATCTCGCGGACCGCACCGACACGCGGCGCCTGGTCGTCTGGCTGCTGATTGGCGGCGGGGTGCTCGCGCTGCTGATCGTGCCGGTGGTGCACTGGCTCGGCCCGGGGGCGCGCGGCGACGGCAATCTCGCCGCGCTTGGCATCACCATCATCGCGCTCGTTCCCGCCGCGGCGGTTCTCAGCGCCGTTTCCCCCGCCGTCGCCCACCTGCAGCTGCACGACCTGCGTGCGAGCGGAACCGTCGTCGGGGGACTTTCGGCTTGGGCAACCGCCGGCGCGCTCATCGGCACCTTCGGCGCCGGGTTCGTGCTGGTTCCCCTGCTGCCCGTCGGAAGTGCCGTGCTGGCGATCGGCGGCGTCTTGGTGCTCGCCGGTGTCGCGCTCGGTTTCTCGTCGCGGCTGCTCTCAGTGGCGGGGGTGACCGGTGTCGCCCTCTCCGCCTTGGTGCTCGGCGCGTGGTCGGGCAGCCTCGACTCCCCCTGCGAAGCGGAGACCAAGTACCACTGCGTCAACCTCGAAGCCGACCCCGACAACCCGGGCGGCTACGAACTGGTGCTCGACGACCTGCACCACTCCTACGTCGATCTCAATGACCCGACGCATCTCGAGTTCGACTACGTGCGTTGGATCGCAAAGGCGATCGACGCGATGAACGCCCCCAAAGCCCCGCTCGACGTCGTCTTCATAGGCGGGGGTGGCTTCACCTTGCCGCGCTGGCTCAATGCGACGCGTCCCGGCTCCCACGCGCAGGTCCTCGAGGTCGACAGCGAACTGGTGGACTTCGACAGGGAGCGCTTAGAGCTGCGCACCTCGCCGGTGCTTCAAGTCTCGCTCGGCGACGCGCGTATTGGCATGCTCGACATCGGCAGCGACAGCGCCGATGTCGTCGTAGGTGACGCGTTCGGCAATGTCTCGGTGCCATGGCACCTGGCAACCGCCGAGTGGACCGAGGAAGTGAAGCGCGTGCTCAAGCCACGAGGCCTCTATGCGCTCAACGTGATCGACCGCAACGAGTTTGAACTGCAGAGGGCCGAGGCGGCGACTCTGCTCGACGCCTTCGCCGATGTCCGCCTCGTCACCTTCGGCGAAGAAGAACACCCACTAGGCGGCAACGCCGTCCTGCTCGCTTCCGACCGAAAGATTCCCGAGACCGCAATGTCGGAATACGAATACGTGACCTCCCTGAGCTCCAACGAAGTCGAGTCATTTGCGGACGGCTCCGAGGTGCTACGCGACGACTACGCACCTGCCGATCAGCTCCTCGACGCCCCCTGACCACGCTGAAAGCTCCGCTCATG
Source organism: Solirubrobacterales bacterium (assembly GCA_044867645.1). Taxonomy (GTDB): domain Bacteria; phylum Actinomycetota; class Thermoleophilia; order Solirubrobacterales; family 70-9; genus VRUE01. The sequence goes on from JBIOVI010000044.1 coordinate 16,870, forward strand.
CCCTCGACGGGCGATATTTTGAGGCCAGACCTGGGATCGGGGAATGGCGAGGGTGGGAATCGAACCCACGACACCACGATTTTCAGTCGAGTATCCGGGCCGACTGGAACTGGCCCGGATATCTCGCGAGAACCGCATCGCTATGCGGAATTCGGGGCTACCTCGCTTCGCATTGTAATAGGCGCCTGAGCGTTGATTCCCCGTAGTTCCGGTCAGATGCCGCTGGGTTTGGGACACGGAGAGGGTCGTCGTGCCCCAAACGTCAGGCACGATCACGCCGGGACGTCGAACTCGAGCGCAATTAGCGACGAGACGATGCCGGAGCGTCGGCTTCGCTGATCTGCCAGCGAACACCGGGTCCGAACTCAAGAAGAACGCCACCTGGCGTGATCAACTCCCAATTCGGCGGATCGTCTTCCTCATGAGCCCCGCCGGGGCGGACGTCTAGAACCGAGCCACTGGAGAGCTTGCAACGAAGCTCGCCGGAGCTCTCATCAATCTCCGCATCTTCGATGTCCTGGCCAACCAGCTCGGGGGGATCGACGGGGGACCACTCGGCATCCTGAGTCGCAAGTCGCCACAACTCGCCGGCGGAATCGCGGATCTCGACATGAAGCACATCGGGATACGCCTTTTTTGCATCGACAATCGACCCCCGCATAGAGCGCAGGACATTCGCAGGAGAAGCGTCTAGAGCTACGACAGTTGCCATTAGCGCTTCCTCCATTGTCGCAGCCAAACCAGCAACTCGCCATAGCTCATGTGCTCCTGCGTCCCCAAGCCTTCCTTCGCGGCATGGAACTCCTCGCTTGCTTCATAACGCTCCCGAGGCGTCAGCCCAACCTCTTTGCAGGCTTGTCTGAACTGCTTGATGTCGCGCTTGCGGGCCACTGCCGCGCGAGTCTATGACGGCTGCGCGGAGCGCTCACTCAGCTGGAGCAGGGGACATCAGCGTAAGGAAGCGGTGGCGGGCCGAGTGGGTAGTTTTGAGCTTGGTTGATATGGCGGTCGAGATCACAAAGCTAGCCCCTCGCACGTACAGCCCGACCCAACGTGGAATCCCAAGCGCTGAGGCACCACTGCATGAGGCGGCGATCGCGGCGGCGGAGATACTGGCACCGCCGGAGTGAGCGACTGATGGTTATTCCCGAGCTTGAGGTCTGCGGGATGAGGCCCGACCAGCGACGGTGGTGGTCGGCTCCCGCGCCCACTCAGATGCAGACTTCCTAGGAACGACGAAGCCAATGCAGCCTGACGAAAGGGCCTAGAACCAAGAAGTCCCGGCTAGGTGTGGACCCCGGCCGGGACTCGATATCGGTCTTGGGACGACCCTTCGGAACGTTCCTTTGCGCTATCCAGCGCAGAAGTTTGGCGGCTGTACCGGGTCATCGTGGCCTTGGCCGTCACGGTGGTTCGGGACAATGGTTCCGAGTCCGCTTTGGCATGACAGCACAGCAGGTGGACGGAACCTGCTATCCGCCCAGCATCACCTTCGTCAAGACTTCCGCAGCGACGTTCTCGCCGACGCCCTGAACCGCATTCAGCACGCGCTTGAGCCTCCCCTTCTCGTCCTCATCAGAACTGGCGTCGATCCGCGCTTGAAGAGTCCCGACAAGCCGCTCCAGCGCGACTGCGCCATCGGCAGGCCAGCCCGCGAGGAGTTGAAGCGCCTTCTCGGTTGGAACCACTGTCAGCGCCCCTGGAAGCCCGTCGATGCTCGTGGTGCCTTCAAAATACTCGCCGCGCTCCAGCACTTCAAAGGCGCGGCTGGTGTCTGAATCGCCGTCCTTTCGTTCGAGGCGTTGATTGACCTGCATCTGAGAAACGTCTTCCCCTGCGCCAACCTGGGCGTAGAGGTCAACGACAGCTTGGAGGGCGGGCAACGTCGCCTCCCAACTGATGCGCGATCCGCCGGAACCATCACCAATTGCAGCGTCCGCCCGAGTAATTTGTTCAATGCGCCGTTGCTCCTCAACGAGGTGCTTGCCATCGGCAGTCGGATAGAGCGAACCTGAGCGTTCCCTGCTCGGTTTGAGGACGACAAGACTATGCGACTCCAATTCCTCAAGGTCGGGATAGTCGATCTGAGGACGGCCCTCTATCGCATGGTGATCAAGAAACGTCAGGCTTCCCGACGCGCTGATGTAAACCAAGTCCAGCTTCTGCCCCTGCGCACTCGGCGTCCAATAGGCGTCAACGATCCTCGCCAGAAGCTCGAACTGCTCATCTGTTATCCGCGCCACCTGACCCTCCTGTTACCAGAGCGTTACCCCCCCGGCTCATCCGCCCGACCCAAGCCCGAGCCTCGATTTGTGGCTAGACCTGGGATCGGGGAATGGCGAGGGTGGGAATCGAACCCACGACACCACGATTTTCAGTCGTGTGCTCTACCAACTGAGCTACCTCGCCTCGAGCGCACGAGGCGCCGCGCAGGGCGAAGGCTAGCGACAGCCGGGCCAGAGGGCTGATTGCATTGAGAGGTGGGCGCTACCCGTGCAGCGCTGGTGCTCGGCGCCGTCCTGACGGCCGCGGCGGCGGTCGCCTCAGGGGGGTCCGGGGTCGATCCGCGCACGCCGCCGGGACTGCCCGGGTTGCCACCGCCGTTCCTGGGGGTGGCGGTGGTGGGAAGCGGCGGGAGGACTGCCGCCGTCGATGCCTACGGCGACGTCGTCGACCTGCGAGCTCCGGGGCCGGCGGGCCGGGGGCTGGTCGCAGTCCCGGCGGAGCGGCAAGCGGCTGGATCGGTGTCCCAAGACACGGCGATCGTCGCCCGCATGAGACTCCCCGACGGAAGATTGCTGCCGCTCTGGCGCGCCGACTCGGTTCGCCAGCGCTACCTGCCGGGAACCAACGTGCTCCGCACCACAGCACCACTCGGGGGAAAGGAGATCGAGATCGTCCAGGCGATCCGCGGCAGGCTCGTCGAATGCCTCTCCGGCGAGGGAGCCTCGATCGAACCCGAGCCATGCCCGTCTCGGCCGATTTCCGCGGCGGCTCGATCCGACTGGCGCTGGCTCGCTCGCGCCCGGCCGCTGGGAGCCGGCGCGCCGCCCTGGGCAATCGCCATGTACCACCGCTCGCTGCTTGTGCTGCGGGCGCTCACCGACCGTCGTACAGGGGCCGTCGCCGCCGGCGCCCGCGACAGCTGGGCCTACGTTTGGCCCCGCGACGCCGGCGTCGTTGCGATCGCTCTCGCCTCCGCCGGCTACCGACCCGAGGCGCGGCGCGTGGTTCGGTTCCTACTTAACCTCAATCTCGATGCGGCGGCACGGTTCCGTGGAACCGGTGCTCCCGTTGCCGGGCGCGATGCCCAAGGCGATGCAGCTGGATGGGTCGCCGCCGCCGCGCGCGCCGTGGGAATCTCGCGGAACGGCGCAAATGACGCCGGGGGGTGGCGTGATCGAGCCGACTATCAGGAGGGGGACAACGGCGCCTACCTGGCCAACGCGATTGCCTCGACAGAGGTAACCGGCGACAAGCAAAGGGGATCCAAGCAGGATGCATTGCCGACTCGCGGACGGGGGACGGCGCAGTTACGGCGGATGTTCGAGACCTCGAGCGGGCTGATCCGAGAGGCAGGCGACCCGGGCTCCGGCCTGGACTCGGCCGCCGCCTGGGCGGTGCGGCCTTTCCCGATCCCGGCCCTCTTCCCGGCGGTCCGACGAACCCTGCACCGACTCGTCGCCGAGCGCGAGAGCCGCTTCGGGATCGTCCCATCGGAGAGCTGGTCTGGCGGCAAGGATCCCTGGACGGCACCGACCGCCTGGAGCGCCTGGACGCTCGCCGTACTGGCCCAATCGCACTGGAGACCGGTCGCTGGTCTGCCTGGGCAAGAGGACAACGAAGACGGGGCGAATGGATCGGAAGCTCGGGCGCGAAAGGACCGCCGCGCCGCGCTCAGCCTCATGGCGGACCTGCGTCGCGCGGCGACGCCACTCGGGCTCCTCCCCGAGCGAGTCGACGCCCGCACCGGAATCCCCCGCTCGACCACTCCCCTCGCCTGGTCTCACGCCTTCGCCATCCTCGCCCTGCGAGAGCTCTGGGCCCGGACGGGCCAGGCTGAGTCAGAGACCAATGACCTCAAGAGCGACGGCCACCGCCTCCTCGGGGGTTTCGGCGGGGACGATGCCGGGACCGCCCTCCATCTCATTCCGTCCCGAGACGCTCCAGCTGCGCAAGGTGACCACGGTCCGCCCCAGATTGCGAGCGTGCGCGATCTCCGAGAGCGTGCCCCACTCGCCGCTGACGGCGATCGTGACCTCGCCCGATGCGACGACGGCGAGGTTGCGGGCCTGGCCGATCCCGGTCGCGACCACCTGGGTGCAGTAAGGGTTCGCGTCGTCCGGGGAGACCCAGGGGAGGATGCCGATCGCGGCGCCGCCCGCCCCCGCCGCACCACGGGCGACCGCTTCCATTACCCCACCCCGGCCACCGCAGACCACGGTCACATCGGCCTCGGCCAGCAGTCTCCCGACCTCCTCGGCGAGTCGCCACGCCTCGGTCTCCTCCCCGCACCGTCCGGACCCGATCACCGCAATCTGCCTCGGCCGTCCCCGCTCGCTCATCCTGGCTCGAAGCCTTTCATCGACCGCATTAGCTCCAGCGCACCCTGCTTGTGCAGCGGTTCGTTGAGGTTGCCGCACTTAGGGCTCTGCACGCAGGAGGGGCAGCCGGACTCGCATGGACACTCGGCGATCAGCCGCTCGGCATCGCCCAGCAGGCGCTCGAACTGCTCGTAGCCACGCAGCGTGATCCCCACCCCGCCGGGATGGCCGTCGTAGATGAAGATCGTCGAGCGGCCGGTCTGGAAGTGGACGTTGGTCGAGAGGCCGCCGATGTCCCAGCGATCGCACATCGCGATCAGCGGCAGCACCGCGATCTGGCCGTGCTCGGTCGCGTGCAGCGAGCCGAGCAGCACCTCCGTCGGCAGCGCACGGCTGAGCAGGTCCGGCAGCACGTACCAGAGTGCCTGGGTGACGAAGTGCTGCTCGGGCAGCTCCAGGGCGACGATGTCGATCGGCTCCTGCTCGGAGATCGAGACCCGCTGGAAGGCGATCACCTGCTCGCTCACCGAGACTTCGCCGAAGCTCAGCTCGACACCCGAGGTCGAGCGCTGCTCCCGGACCCGCTCGATGTAGATCTCGGTCTCCTTTTTCGGCCGCGTGTACCAGTCGCCGTCGAAACGAGAGACGATCGCGCGCCGTCCCTCGACATCGAGCTGCTCGACCTCGTAGGAGCGCCCCAAGTGGAGGTAGACGGCACCGGGGTGGATGGTCGTGAAGGCGCGCTCGGCCTCGACCAGGCCGAGCATCTCGCCCGAGTCGCGCTCGATCACCGCGACCGAGTCGGCCGACGCCGAGCGCAGCGGGATCTTGGCGGCGACAAACTCGCTGCCGCGCGGCAGCAGCCTGCCGCCGGCGCGGCGCAGCTCTCCCGCCGAGGCAAGCCGCTCCGCCCGGTCGCGCCAGCCCGCACCGAAGACGGCGTCGTCCTCGGCACTGAGCGGCAGCTCGTAGGCGGCAGCGACCATGTGGCGCGAGGCGATCTGCTCGCTCTCGTGGTCGAGGATCGCCGCCTCGACCGGCCGGTCGATGAACTCGTCCGGGTGGCGACAGAAGAACTGGTCGAGCGCGTCCCCGCCGGCGACGTACACGGCCAGCCCGCGGCGCTGCCGTCCCGCCCGTCCCCACATCTGCCGCAGGCTGGCGACCGTGCCGGGGAAGGTGACGCAGATCGCCGCGTCGAGCTCACCGATGTCGATCCCCAACTCGAGCGCGTCGGTGGCGACCACGGCGAGAAGGTCGCCCGCCGCCAGACGGGCCTCGATCTCACGCCGTTGCTGCGGCGTGTAGCCGCCGCGGTAGGGGGCGATCCGCTTGGCCAACTCCGCCTTTCCGCGTGCCTGCAGCCCCTCGCGGGCGAAGCGCTGGATCAGCTCGATCCCGCGCCGGCTTTTGAGGAAGCAGATCGTCCGCACTCCCTGGGAGACCAGCTCGACCAGCAGCTCCGCCGCCTCGGAGAGCGGCGAGCGCCGCGTGCCGCTTGCCTTGTCGATCAGCGGCGGGTTCCACATCGCGATCTCGCGGCCGCTGCGCGGCGCGCCGTCGTCGTCGATCAACTCGAAGGGCTCCCCGACCAGCCGCTCAGCCAGTTCGACCGGGTTCGCGATCGTCGCCGAGGCGAGCAGGAAGCGCGGCTCTGAGCCGTAGGCGCGCGCCAGTCGCCGCAGTCGCCGCAGCACGTTGGCAACGTGCGAGCCGAAGACGCCACGGTAGGTGTGCGCCTCGTCGACCACGACCCAGCCGAGGTTGGCGAGGAAGTCGCCCCAGCTCTTGTGGTTGGGCAGCAGACCGACGTGAAGCATGTCGGGGTTGGTGAGGACGAGGTTGTTGCGGCGGCGGATCGCCGGTCGCTCCTCGCGCGGCGTGTCGCCGTCGTAGATCGCCTCGCGCAGACCCGGCGGACGCAGTGCGGAGAGCTTGCGGGCCTGATCCTGCGCCAGCGCCTTGGTCGGGTAGAGATAGAGGGCGCGCCGCTTCGAGTCGCGGGCGATCCCGTCAAGCACCGGCAGGTTGAAGGCGAGGCTCTTGCCTGAGGCGGTGCCGCTGGTGATCACCAGGTTGGAAGAAGCGGCGGCGGCAAGCGCCTCCCGCTGATGCGAGTAGAGGCGCTCGATCCCGGCGGCGCGCAGCGACTCGACCAGGGCCGGATCGAGCGAGCGCGGCAGCGCAACCCGCGTCGCCTTGCGCTCCCCCTCACTGCTCTCGGCGACGATGCGGCCGTCGCGTCGCGCGGGGTCGATCGCAATCGCCCACGGCGTCTCCAAAAGGCTGGCGGCCCCAGACTTCGTCATACGGTGTCCTCGGTCGTCGAAATAGCGCTGCTATTCCGACTCCCTGCGTCCTTGTCTGACGAAGTCTGGATCGCGCCAGCCACTCTGACCGCTTGCAGCGAACTGCGGTCGTGAATGCGGAGGATGTCCGCTCCCCCCCGCACAGCCAGCGCCGCCGCCGCGACCGTGCCCCACTCGCGTTCGCTTGGCGGCAGGCGGCCCTCCCAGCTGCCGGCCAGCACCGCGCCGATGAAGTCCTTGCGCGAGAGCGAGACGTAGAGCGGCAAACCCAGCTCGCGCAGCTCGCCGAGCCGGCGCAGGATCTCCAGGTCCTGGTCGGTGGTGAGATCGAAGTCGAGACCGGGGTCGATGGCAATCTGCTCCTCAGCCACCCCAAGCCGCGAAGCCCCCTCGACTCTCCCCCCGAACCACGACTTGAGGTGGTCGACGACATCGTCGTAGGCACGCATCGGCCGGTCGACACGCGGCGGCCCCTCGATGTGCATCAACACATAGCCGCAGCCCGTCTCGGCGACCAGCTCGAACATCTCCTCCGAGCCGCCCGAGATGTCGTTGACGGCAACCGCCCCCGCCGTCAGCGCCTGCCGCGCCACCTCGACCGAAAACGTGTCGGCCGACACCGGCACCGCCGTCCCGACCAGTCCTTCGATCGCCGGAACCAGCGCGGCCGTCTCCTGCTCGGCGTCAACCGGCGGCCCGCTGCGAGCCGCCACCGCCCCGACGTCGAGCATGTCGAAGCCCGCCTCGACCAGCCCCCGCCCGTCCTCGATCGCCCGCTCCGGCGTCCCGCTCCGCGCCCCCTCGAACATCGAGTCGGCAGTCACGTTGACGATCCCCGCCGCTACCGGTTGCTCTAGATTCAGCTCGCGGTCCGACAGTCTCCAGATCATCGAAAGCACTCTCTGCGGGTGGCATGTGGGTGTCGTCTCCGGCGGGTGAGCCGGGGACGACACCCACGTGACAGGACCCGCAGCCGGGTGCTCTCGTTCATCCGGCTACCGTAGCGACCCGACGATGCCCTTGAGATGCGTCTACACCGACCTCGACGGCACCCTGCTTGGCAAGGGAAGCTCGCTCTTCCGCGACGCCGAGGGCGGCTTCTCGCTCGCCCAGTCGCGCGGCCTCGAGGCCTGCCACCGGGCCGGGGTCGAGGTCGTGATCATGTCCGGCCGCCGCGAGCCGCAGGTCCACGAGGCGGCCCGGCTGATGGGCCAGTCCTCCTACATCTACGAGGCCGGCTGCGCCTTCGCGATCGACGGCGAGACGACGCTCTTGACCGGCGAGCTGGTCCCCGACGAGGAGGGCACCGTCTACGAGAAAATCGAGCGCCGCGGCATCCCCAAGCTGCTGTTCGAGCGCTTCGAGGGCCGTCTGGAGTACCACTCCCCCTGGCACCACGGCCGCGTCCTCTCCCACCTCTTCCGCGGCAAGGTCGACGTCGGCGAGGCGAACGAGCTGCTCGGCGCCGAGGGCCACGACGACCTCCGCCTGCTCGACAACGGCGCGATCGGCCGTGAGATGGCGGCGATCGACGGCCCCACCCACGCCTACCACCTGGTCCCGCGAATGGTCAGCAAGGCGAACGCGGTCGCGGCTCACGCCCGCGCCCGCGGCTACGACCCGGCCGAGTGCATTGCGATCGGCGACTCGGTCGAGGATCTCGAGGTCGCCGCCGCCGTAGAGCGCTTCTTCGTCGTCGCCAACGGGCCGCAACGTGACCCCGGCCTGCGCACCGCCCTCGCCGCCTGGGACAACGTCACCGTCACCGAGGGGACGATGGGCGACGGCTTCTATGAGGCCGTCGTCTCCACCCTCGTGGAGCATCGATGACACCTATGCTCGGCTAGCTAGTATCGGCGGGCCCAATTCGATCGACCCGCGTGGGAAGGAGCAAGCTTGTCGCAGGAGACAGCGACCGTCGCCGAGCAGGAGTACCTGGAGACGATGTTCTGGCTGGAGGAGGCCGGGCTGCCGATGACCGGCGCCAACATCGCCCGCGCGATGCAGCTCTCACCGCCGACGGTGCACGAGATGGTCGGCCGCCTGGTCGAGGACGGCTACGTCGAGCGCAACAGCGACAAATCGCTTGGTTTCACCGAGTCAGGGCGCGAGCACGCCAGTCACATCGTTCGCCGCCACCGGATGATCGAGCGCTTCCTCACCGACGTTCTCGGCATCCCCTGGGACGAGGTCCACGAGGAGGCGGAGCGGATCGAGCACGCGATGTCGCCGGTGCTGGAGGAGCGGATGCGGGCGGCGATCGGCGATGCGACCACCTGCCCGCACGGGCATCCGATCGTCGAGGGCGCCCGCGAGCGCGGCTCGCTGCTCGCCGACGTCGAGGTCGGGGCGAAGGTCCACGTGCTGCGCTTCGAGAACGAGGCCGAGGAGCTGCTGCACTACCTCAAAGCTGCCGGCCTGGAGCCGGGGCTGGAGGGTGAGGTCGAGAGCTCGGGCGACGCCGGGGTGACGATCTCCTCCGCCGACGGCCCGCACCAGGTCTCACGCAGCGTCGCCGAGACGGTTTCCGTCCGTGCCGATCCGGCCCCACCGCCGCGCGCGGCGATCCCAGAGCAGCTGGTTCTTTCCTCGGACCGGTACGGGCGCTAGGCCGGCGAGCCGGCGCGAATCCGCTCCAGCGCGCGGGCGATGCGGGCGACGCCCTCCGGAATCCGCTCCGGCGGAACGCTGGCGAAAGAAAGGCGGAGGCTGTTCTCGCCGCCCTCGATCATGAAATCGGGGCCGGCGACGAAGGCGACGCCCTCGCCCTTCGCCTCGGCCAGCAGCGCCGGCGTCTCCGTCCCAGCAGCCAAATCGAGCCAGAGGAAGTAGCCGCCGCCGGGAACGACGAACTCGGCCTCGGGAATCTGCTCTCGCAGCGCCTCGACCAGCGCGTCGCGCCGATCTCGCAGAGCGCCCTTGACGAACTCGATGTTGCTGTCGAGCCCCCCCGATCGGCACAGCTCGAGCACCACGGCCTCGGCCAGCATGTTCGGTGAGATGTAGGTCTCGTTGGCACGTTTGGCGAGGGCGCCGATCTCCGCCGCCGGTCCCGCCAGATAGCCAACGCGCACCCCGGGGCTGACCGTCTTCGAGAAAGAGGAGGCGTGGACCACCCGTCCGTCGGTGTCGATCGAGAGCATCGTCTCCAGCGCCTCGCCCTCGAAGGGCAGCTCTCGGTAGGGGTCGTCCTCGAACAGCCAGAAGTCGTGCTCGGCGGCCAGCTCGACCAGCCGCACGCGCTTCTCGGCGGAAAGAGTGCAGCCGGCGGGGTTGTGGAAGTTGGGGATGACATGCGCGAGCTTGATCGGCCCCGCTTGGAGCGCCGTCTCCAGCGCTGCCACGTCGAGACCGTCGGACTCCAGTGGCACCGGCACCAGCTCCACCCCAAGCCGCTGCAGCATCAGCAGCGTGCGGTCGTAGGTCGGCTGCTCGACGACGACGCGGTCGCCTGGTCCAACCAGATGCTCGAAGAGCATCCAGCCCGCCTCGAGCGAGCCGTTGGCGATCATCACCTGCCCCGCGTCCAGCCCGCCATGGCGCTCGGCGACCCACTGGCAGAGCGCCGGGTGCCCGATTCCGGTGCCGTAGGAAAGGGCCCGTTCCCAATCCTCGGCGAGGGCTACGGCGGCGGCGTCACGCACGGCGTCACGCGGCAGGATGTCGGCGCTGGGTGCTCCGCGAGCGAATGAAATCGTGTCGTTGGCCATCGCCGCCGAGCCTAGCAACGGCTCCGCGCGGCGGCCTCGCCGCCGTGGGGGGAGAGATTCGTGCCGTCTGAGCTTATGCATGCCATGCATGCCGAAACTCAGGTCGAATGCCTGGACGACCGCGAGGGGCGGCTGACGCGCGAACGCGCACTTGCCCGCCTGGCCGAGCGCCAACACGGAGTGGTCGCACGACGCCAGCTCGCCGAGCATGGGCTCGGCCGCGGCGCGGTCGCGCACCGACTCCGACTTGGCCAGCTACATTCCCTGCACCGCGGCGTATACGCGGTCGGCCACCGGCGGCTGACGCAGCACGGACGCTGGATGGCCGCCGTGCTGGCGTGTGGAAGTGGGGCGGCGCTGAGCCATCGCAGCGCGGCCAGCCTATGGGGCCTAGCACGTCCTCGACGGTCACCGGTGGAGGTGACGAGCAACAGGGGACGCTCCGGACGTTCCGGCCTCCTCCTGCACCGCTCGTGGGTTAGGGACGACGAATGGACGGTCGAAGCGGGAATTCCCGTCACAACCCCTTCACGCACCCTCCTCGACCTTGCCGAAGTCCTCGATCGAACCCGGCTGGCGCGCGCCTTCGAGGAGGCGGATCGGCTGAAGCTGCTTCAGGTGCCGGCGTTGGAGCGGGCCTGCGCACGGGCTGGGCGGCGCAAGGGGCTGGTGACCCTCCGTGGCCTCATCGAGACCGCCAGCCACCCCGTCACGGGCCGCTCCCCGCTGGAGAACCGCTTTGCCGAGTTCTGCCGCGAGCGCCTCGCCGACCTCCCCGCTCCCCTTGCCAACATCTCGATCCTGGACAACGAGGTGGACGCCTACTGGCCCGGTCCGCGCCTGGTGGTGGAGATGGACAGCTGGGAATTCCACCACCACCGCGCCGCCTTCGAGAGCGATCGGGCCCGCGACGCGGCGCTGCTAGCCGCCGGCTACCGCGTGGTCCGGCTCACCCACCGACGCATCGAGACCGAACCTGACTCGGTGGCCACCGAGCTACGACGCATGCTGAAAACCGGTACCGATGCGGCAAACGCCTAGGGCAAGACCAGGTCGATCTTGCGTCGTGCCAGCCGCAGTTCGCCGTCGAGGTCGCGAGCGACGACGGAGACCGTGATCTTCGCCTCGCCGCCCCCGAGCAGCGTCCGCCTCGCCTCCCGCCGCGCCCCGCCCGGCACCCGCAGCCGCAGCGTGCGCCAACTGCGGGAAGGACTCAACGCCTGCGCCACGCCGATCCGCCGGTTGCGGTGGAGCGTCTCGCCGTGGCGTTCGAAGGACGTGACCAGGACGCCACGGGCGCGAACTCCGCACGGCTCACGGGGGCAGCGGGCGCGGATGCTGACCCTGCGACGCAGGCCCTGGGTCTTGGCGCCAGCGAGGCGCAGAATCGGCCCTGCCGTATCGCCCACGGTGATCAGGCCGGTGGCGATGGCAGCCCCAGAGCCGTTGCAGGATGCGGTCTGACCGGTGTAGATGAGCCGGGACGAGCAGCCTTCGTTATCGGTCACCGCCAGGGTGACGAGGTAGGTGCCCGGTTTCTTGTAGCGGTGTTTGCGCGTGACCTGCGCTCCCTCGAGGCGGCCGCCGTCGCCGAAATCCCAGGCGTAGCTGGCGATCTGACCGTCGGAGTCCTTCGAGCCCGCCGCCTTGAAGGTGAGCGCCTTTTTGGCTCGCCCCCGAGCAGGGGAGACGAAGAACGACGCCTGGGGTCCCTGGTCCGGCACGACCGCGACGCCCGTTGGCGCCGCTCCGACTTGAATCGTTCCCACCGAACCGATGCTGGTCGTATTGAGGATCGACACGGTCGAGCCGGTGCCGTTGGTCACGTACCCCTCCAGGCCGTCGGGCCTGATCGCGATCCCGGTTGCACCGGGGAAGCCACCGCTGGGCCCGCCGTTAGTGGCGAGGTTGAGGGCCGTGTCGACCGCGGTGACGGTGCCTTCGGAAGGGCTGGCGACGTAGGCGGTGTCGCCGCTCGGGGCGACCGCGATCCCGGCCGGTTTCGAGCCGACGGAGATCGGAGTACCGATCGTGTTCCCGCTGGGTGGGTTAAAGGCGGTCACCGTGGCCGCGGCGCTGTCGGTGACGAAGCCCCGCCCACCACCGGGGCCAATCGCAAGGCGCGATGGCGCCGAGGAATCCGGCACGGAGCCGAAGATATTGCGGCCCGTCGTGTCGACGACCGCGACATCGCCGCTGCGCTGAGCGACCAGGAGGCGGGTTCCGTCAGGGGTGACGGCTACCCCGTCAGGAGTAACGACTTCGCCGGGGACCAACCTGTTCAGCCGGATCGGCGAATCGACGACGGTGTTGGTGCCGGTATCGATCACGGAGACCGTTTCGTCACCGGAATTGGCGACGTAGATGCTGTGGCCATCGGGGGCGGCCGCGATCCCGACCGGTTCTTTGCCGACCGGGATCGACTCGACCAAGGGGGAGTTGGTCGCGGTGTCGATCACCGCGACCGAGTCTTTGCCTTTGTTCGCGACGTAGGCACGGGCGCCGTTGGGAGTGATCGCCACGTCGACCGGTTCGCCACCGAGCGGAATCGCCGCGGTTACAGCGTGCGTCACGGAGTCGAACACGACAACGGTCCCGTCGCCGGAGTTCGTGACGTAAACGGATCGCCCCATAGCTCCCGGCGCCAGAGCCAAAAGCCCCATGATCGCCGCGACCACCGCGAAGAGTCCCCGCCTATTCACGCACGCTCCTTTCGCTCGCCGACGTCGGGTCTCCTCCCTCTGACACGCAAGCGCGCCAAGAGTTGCAGTTCACCGGTGCATGCAAGCTCGCTGGAGTCGGGCGGGACGGGGACATGCAAGCTCGCCGGAGCCGCGGTCGAAAGTTCCTCTTGGCGCTTCTCCGGCGGGTGGCGCCGGATCTGGCGTCCCGGCGGGTGAGCCGGGACGTCTGTCCGGCGACAGGACCCGCCGGCTGAGGCGCTTTAACCCCGAAGAACTTCGACCGCGATCCGCGCGGTCTCAGTCGGACTTTCACCGACCCGCACGCCCTTCGCCTCGAGCGCTTCCTTCTTCGCCTGTGCGGTCCCGGACGAGCCGGAGATGATCGCGCCGGCATGGCCCATCTGCTTGCCGGGTGGCGCCGTGAAGCCGGCGATGTAGGCGACCACCGGCTTGGAGACCTCAGCGGCGATGAACTCCGCCGCTCGCTCCTCGGCGTCGCCACCGATCTCGCCGACCATCACGATCAGCTCCGTCTCCGGATCGGCCTCGTACAGCTTCAGGATGTCGATGAAGTCCGAGCCGATGATCGGGTCGCCGCCGATGCCGACGATCGAGGAGTTGCCCTCGCCCGCCTGCTTCAGCTCGTTGCCAATCTGGTAGGTGAGCGTGCCCGACTTGGAGACGACGCCGATCTTGCCGGGGTCGAAGAACTGGGCCGGAATGATGCCGACGTTGGCCTTGCCCGGCGAGAGGACTCCCGGGCAGTTCGGCCCAATCAGCCGCACGCCAGCCTCTTTGGCCTTCCAATACGTGCTCAGCATGTCGAGCACCGGGATCCCCTCGGTGATCGCGATCACGGTGTGGACGCCGGACTCGATCGCCTCGTCGATCGCCGGGGCAGCGAAGCGGGCGGGGACGAAGATCATCGAGGTGTTGGCGTCCGCCTGCTCAACCGCCTCGCGGATCGAGTCGAAGACGGGAACCCCCTCGACGTCCTGGCCGCCCTTGCCGGGAGTGACCCCGGCCGCCAGGTGCGTTCCGTAAGCGCGGTTGCGCAGGCCGTGGAAGGAGCCCTCGCGGCCGGTCAGCCCGGAGACGACTAGTTTCGTGTCCTCGTTGACGATGATCGACATCAGCCGCTGCCCCCGGCCAGCTCGACCACTTTCTGGGCGGCGCCGAGCATCGTCGTCTCCTGGTGGAGGTTCGCCAGCCCGGCCCCGGCGAGAATCTCCAGCCCCTCTTCCGAGTTGGTGCCGTCGAGGCGGACGACCAGCGGCACACCGAGGTCGAGCTGTGCCGACGCCTCGACGATGCCCTTGGCGATCTCGTCGCAGCGGGTGATGCCGCCGAAGATGTTGAAGAGGATCGCCGTGACCTTCTCGTCGGAGACGATCACGGTCAGCGCGTCGACGATCGCGTCCGCCTTGGAGCCGCCCCCGGCGTCGAGGAAGTTGGCCGGCGCGCCACCCGCCTGGGCGACCACGTCGAGGGTCGACATGCAGAGCCCGGCGCCGTTGGCGAGGATGCCGACGTTGCCGTCCAGCTTGACGTAGGTGAGGCCCTTCTCCCTGGCCATCGCCTCCTGCGGGTCGTCGATCGACTCGGCGTCGAGCTCGGCCAGCCCCTCATGCCGGTAGAGGGCGTTGCCGTCGATCGTCACCTTGGCGTCGAGCGCGACCACCTCGCGGCCCGCCGTGACAATCAGCGGGTTGACCTCGATCAGCGTCGCGTCCTCGCTCGTCGCGACCTCGGCCAGCTTCGCCACCACCTCGGCGGCGGCGTCGCGGACGTCCTCGTCCAGCCCCGCGGCGTCGACGATCGGCCGCGCCTCGGCGGCGGTGAAGGGGCGGGTCGGGTCGATGTGCCCCTTGACCAGCGCGCCCGGATCCTCCGCTGCGACCGCCTCGATGTCCATCCCGCCCTTGGCTGAGACCATCGCCAGCAGCTTCTTCTCGCCGCGGTCGAGGATCACCGAGGCGTAGTACTCCGAGGCGATGTCCGAGCCACCCTCGACCCAGACCCGGTCGACCCTGAAGGGTCCCTCGCCGTGCGGCCCGATGATGTCCATGCCGAGGATTGCCCCCGCGTGCTGCTCGGCCTCCTCGCGGTTGGCGGCGATCTTGATCCCGCCGGCCTTGCCGCGACCGCCGATCAGAACCTGGGCCTTGATCGCACACGGATAGCCGATGCGCTCCGCCGCAGCGACAGCCTCCTCGACGGTGGAGGCGACCTCGCCGCTTGGCACGGCTATGCCGTGCTCAGCGAAAAGCTGCTTGCCCTGATACTCGAGGAGGTCCATCCGCAGGTGGCGCCGCACGGCGCGGGCGGCAGCCTATCCAAGATTGACGGCGTCACGTCCCGAGGCGCCGTCATTGGCATAAGATGCCGCGCCCTGTGGCGCTTCCTCCTCTGAAATCCATCAATTGGGTGACCACCGATTGCTACGGCACCCTCATCGATTGGGAGAAAGGGATCGTCGAGGCCTGCAGGAAAGAGGCCGAGAAGGACGGCTTCAGCTTCGACGAAGGCCCGTTCCTGGCCCGCTTCATGGAGGTTCAGGCGGAGATCATGGCCGGCTCCTACGAACTGTATGCGGAGGTGCTGCGTCGCACGATCGTCAAGGTCGCCGGCGAGATCGGCTGGGAGATCGAGCCCTCGCGCGCCCAGTTCCTGCCCGACAGCGTCGCTTACTGGCTGCCCTTCCGCGAAGCCAACGCGGCGATGGACCGGCTCGGCAAACGCTATGAGATCGGGATCATCTCCAACATCGACGACAAACTGCTCGGCGTCTCCCGCCGCCACCTTCGCACCGAACTGGACCTGGTCGTCACCGCTCAGCAGGTGCGCAGCTACAAGCCCGACCCGGTCCACTTCAAAGAGTGCGCCCGTCGGATCGGCGGCAAAAAAGGCTGGGTTCACATCTGCTCGGGCTACCGGACCGACGTCGCCCCGCTGCTCAAAATGAAAGTCCCGGTGATCTGGGTCAACCGCCACGGCGAGAAGCTCGAGGGCCGTAAAGCGCCAAACGCTACGGTCAAGAACTTCCGCGAGGCGGTGAAAAAGCTCGGCGCGTCCTAGTTGCCCGCGTCCTGGCTGCTCGTCCTAGGGATTTTCTAGCGTTACGGCTCGCAACTTCGCCCGCGGTGGCGGTTTCGACCCCCTGTAGGCGCTAGGTGAACGCGTTTCGATGGATCGTGCCAGCCAAATCAGATTGCCTTCTCACGCACGCCTGCTGGTCGTGGCGGCGCTGCTGGCGCTGCTCTGCGCGCTGACGCTGAGCGTCGGCAAGGCCCACAGCGCGGAAGCAGGCACCGAACCGCCCAGCTTCGTCGTGATCCAGACCGACGACCAGACGCTCGACGGGCTCTATGCCGCCTTCAGCGCCTATCCGGGCGCCCCGGAAACGCGGGCGATGCCGAGCACGCAGAACCTGATCGCCAAGCGGGGCATGACCTTCAATCGCTACTACGTCTCCTACCCGCTCTGCTGCCCGTCGCGAGTCAGCCTGATGACCGGACGCTACGCCCACAACACCGGCGTCAAGGGCAACGTCCAGCCGAACGGCGGCTACTACGGCTTCTCCTTCCGCGCCGCCCACGAACACAACATCGCGACCTGGCTGCACGGCGCCGGCTACCGCACGATCCACGTCGGCAAGTTCCTCAACGGCTACGGCGACGAGCCGTACGACAACGGGACCACGGTGCCGCCCGGCTGGGACTCCTGGCACACGGTGCTGAGGGCCGATACCAACCACTACTTCTACGGCTACACGCTCAACAACAACGGGCAGCTCGAGGGGCCCTACGGCGATTCCGGCAGTTGGGACACGCGCGAATACGGCGTCCGCGACGACCTCGGCTGCCCCTTCGCACCCACGAACGGGCTGCCCTGCTTCTACGCAACCGACATGTTCACCTCGATGGCGTCGCAGGAGATGCTGGCCACCCCGGCCGGCCAGCCGTTCTACGTCCAGCTCGACTACACCGCCCCGCACGGCGATTTCCGCCATCCGGCCGGACCGGAGCCGGCACCGCGCCACTACGACTGGTTCCTGGGGGCACGGCTTCCGCACGACCGCTCCGAAGGCCTCGACGAGGGCAACGTCAGCGACAAGCCGCGCTTCATTCGCGACGCGGAACACCTGACCCCGACCGACAAGCGCATCTACCGCACCTACTACGAGAAGCAGCTCGAGTCGCTGCGCTCGGTCGACGACGGCGTCAAACAGGTGATCGACACGCTCGGGCTGATGGGACGGCTGCGCAACACCTACGTCATCTTCACCTCCGACAACGGCTTCTTCTTCGGCGAGCACCGCCTGATCGGCGGCAAGTTCCTCGCCTACGAGCCCGCCACCCACCTGCCCTTCCTGATCCGTGGCCCGCACATCCGCGCCAACACCGAATCCGGCGAGATCGTCGGCAACATCGACGTCGCCCCGACGATCCTCGAGCTGGCTGGCGTCAAGCCCGACAAGAGCGTCGACGGGCGCTCGATGACTCCCTTCTTCAAGGACCCCGAACTGCGCACCCTGCGCCCCTTCCTCTTCGAGTCCTTCGTCGAGACCTCCGACGTCCAGGAGGCCGGGGCGATCGCCGAACCGAGCGACCAGAGCAGCCCGAGGCCACGCAAGACGAATGCGGCCGCGCAGTTGAGCTCCAAAGCCCAGCGGGGCGGCGGCGCCACGATCTCGCTGCTCGCACCCCCGAAGGACTACGAGGGAATTCGCCTCGGCCCCTACAAGTACATCGCCTGGCCGGATGGCGAGAAGGAGCTCTACGACCTCGAAAAAGATCCCTACGAGCTCAACAACCTGGTCCGCATCCCCAACTACTTCCCGATCCGCAACTTCCTCCACCGCGAACTGATCGAACGGCTCGAGGACTGCGTCGGTCGCGGCT
>JBIOVI010000045.1:0-77675 GCA_044867645.1 Solirubrobacterales bacterium
ACACCCGGCCCACCCTGATCCACCCATACAATCGAGGCGATGCCCTTCCCGAGCACCCGCCTGCGCAGGCTGCGCCGCACCGAGACCCTGCGCGGTCTGATCCGCGAGACCGATCTCTCGCCAGCGCACCTGATCCAGCCCGCTTTCGTGGTTGCCGGCGAGGGGGTACGCGAGGAGGTCGAGTCGATGCCCGGCATCGAACGCTTTTCGATCTCCGAGCTGGTCGCCGAGGCGACGGAGACCGCCGCCGCGGGGATCGGCGCCGTCCTCCTCTTCGGGGTTCCGGCGGACAAGGACGAGACCGGGTCGGGCGCCTACGACGAGGAGGGCGTCGTGCAGATGGCAGTGCGGGCGCTGAAGGAGGCGCACCCCGATCTAACCGTGATCACCGACGTCTGCCTCTGCGAGTACACGTCCCACGGCCACTGTGGCTTCGTCCGCGACGGCGAGGTGGACAACGACCTTACGATCGAGCTGCTGGCCAAAACTGCGATCTCCCATGCCGAGTCCGGCGCCGACGCGGTGGCGCCGAGCGACATGATGGACGGCCGGGTCGGCGCAATCCGCCACCAGCTCGACGAAGAGGGCCACGCTGGTGTGCCGATCGTCGCCTACAGCGCAAAGTACGCCTCGGCCTTCTACGGTCCCTTCCGCGACGCTGCCGAGTCGACGCCCGAGTTCGGCGACCGGCGCGGCTACCAGCTCGATCCCGCCAACGCCGCCGAGGCCGTGCGCGAGGCGAAGCTCGACCTCGAGGAGGGTGCCGACATGCTGATGGTCAAGCCGGCGACCCCCTACCTCGACGTCGTACGCAGGGTCAAGGAGGAGACCGGCGCCCCGGTCGCCGCCTACCATGTCTCCGGCGAGTACTCGATGCTGAAGGCCGCTGCCGCCAACGGCTGGATCGACGAGCGCGCCGCGGTGCTCGAGACCCTTACCTCGATCCGTCGGGCCGGCGCCGACGCGATCGTCACCTACTACGCAAAGGAGGCCGCGGCTTGGCTTCGGTGAAGCTCCCCCAGTCGAAGGCGCGCTCTCGTAAGGACGGCGCCGCGATCCCGCTCGACGAGACCGACAAACGGCTGATGAACCTGCTCCAGTCGAGCTTCCCGCTCGATCCCGAGCCGTTCGCCTTGCTCGCCTCTGAGGCCGAGCTGGAGCTCGATGACCTCCTCGCCCGCACCAGGAGGCTGCTGGACGAGCGGATCATCCGCGAGATCACCCCGATCTTCGACACGCGGGCGCTTGGCTACGAGTCGATGCTGGTCGCCGCCAAGGTCGACGCCGAGCACCCGCAGCGCGCCGCCGCCGCGGTCAACGCCCATCCCGGGGTCTCACACAATTACCTGCGCACCCACGACTTCAACCTCTGGTTCACGATCGCTGTCCCGCCCGATTCCGAGCTGGGCATGGACGGCACCCTGGAGGCGCTGATGCGCGAGACCGGCGCCGAGTCGATGCGCCAGCTGCCCACCTTGACCCTGTTCAAGATCAACATGAACCTGGAGATGGAGAAGGGGACCGATGCGCTTGCCACCGCCGTTGAGGCAGCCCCACCGCGCGAGCTGGAGCCGCAGCCCTACGACGACTGCGACATCGCCACGATCCGCGCCCTGCAGGGGCCGATGGAGGCCGTTGAGCGGCCCTACGACGCCGCCGCGTCCGAGCTGGGGATCTCGACCGAGGAGCTGCTTGAGCGGCTCGGCGCGATGGTCGATCGCAAGCTGCTG
Organism: Solirubrobacterales bacterium; assembly: GCA_044867645.1. Taxonomy (GTDB): domain Bacteria; phylum Actinomycetota; class Thermoleophilia; order Solirubrobacterales; family 70-9; genus VRUE01. Next base: position 1,731 of record JBIOVI010000045.1, read on the forward strand.
CGACGGGTCGCGGCGATTCTTTATCACCGCCGCGCCGGCTTCTCGGCTAATGGCATGGGGGTATGGAAGGTGCCCGAGGGGGAGATCATGGAGACGGGGCGGCGGATGGCCTCCTTTCGTGGCATCTCCCACTGCTACCAGCGACCCACCTACGAGGACTGGCCCTACAGCGTCTTCACCATGGCCCATGGCCGCTCCAAGCAGGAGTGCGACGCGATCCTCGACTCGATCGCCGCTGAGTGCGCGATGGGACCCGAGGATCGCGCCACCCTCTATTCCTCGACCGAGTACAAGAAGATCCGCCTTCATTACTTCACCGACGAGTACACGCGGTGGGAAGCTGAGCACTCGTAGCGTGCGGATGTCCGCCGAGCTGTATCAGCGGGCACTGAAGGTTCTTCCCGGCGGAGTGAACAGCCCCGTGCGGGCGATGCGGCAGGTCGGTCGCGACCCGGTCTTCATCGAGCGTGGGGAGGGCTGCGAGCTGGTCGACGTCGACGGCAACCGCTATCTCGATTGGGTCGGCTCCTGGGGGCCGCTGATCCTCGGCCACGCCCACCCCGAGGTCGTCTCGGCGGTCACCGCCGCGGCCGCGCGGGGAACCAGCTACGGGGCCGCAACGGCCGTCGAGGTCGAACTTGCCGAGGAGGTTGTCGATCGCGTGCCCACGGTCGAGATGCTGAGGATGACCAGCTCCGGCACTGAGGCGGCGATGAGCGCGCTCCGCCTCGCCCGCGCCGTGACCGGACGCGAGGTCGTGGTCAAGTTCTCGGGCGCCTACCACGGCCACTCAGACGGTCTCCTGGCCGACGCCGGCTCCGGTCTGGCCACCCTTGCCCTTCCCGGCACGCCGGGCGTAACCGCCGCTCAGGCGGCGGGCACCGTGGTCGTGCCCTGGAACGATCGCGACGCCGTCGGCCGCGCTCTCGAAGGGCACGCCGTTGCTGCCCTGCTCGCTGAGCCGGTCCCCGCCAATATGGGCGTCGTCCCACCTAGCGACGGCTTCCTGGAGTTTCTCCGCGACGCAACCCGGGAGGCCGGTGCATTGCTCGTCTTCGATGAGGTGATCAGCGGTTTCCGGGTTGCCCGCGGCGGCGCCCAAGAGCGCTACGAAATAGAGCCCGATCTCACCGTGCTCGGCAAGGTTCTGGGCGGCGGGCTGCCCGCCGCCGCCTTTGGCGGCCCCGCACGGACGATGGAGCGGGTCGCTCCCGCCGGCGACGTCTACCAGGCCGGGACGCTCTCCGGCAATCCGCTTGCGATGGCGGCGGGGCTCGCCACCCTTCAGAAGCTGGACCAAGCTGCCTACTCCCGGCTTGGCGATCTCACCGACCGCCTCGCCGCCGGCTTTGCGGCTCTGGCCGGCGAGCGGCCGCTCCAGGTCCGCTCAGCCCCCGGCCTTCTCACCCTCTTTTTCAGCCCCGAGCCGGTCACCGACTTCGCGACCGCCTCCGCCTGCGACCTCGAGGCCCATGCACGCTTCTGCCGGGCGATGCTCGACCGCGGCTTCTACCCCCCACCGTCCCAGTTCGAGGCCTGGTTCGTCTCGCTAGCCCACGACGAGGCAACGGTCGACCGCACCCTGGAAGCGGTTGAGGAGTCGCTGGCGGAGGCGTTGGGGTGAAGCGGGAGGTGTTGTCGTGAGCGATCCAGCCGCCGTCCTCGAAGTCCTCGCAACGACGCTGCGCGAGGAGGACACGCCGATCTCGCCTCATATCGTCGAGCCGACAGAGCAGCCGGTTTTCGGCCCCCTTGCGGCTTCTGGCCCGCGGGCCGTGGCGGCTCCAGCGGAGTACGCGCTGGTCGTCGAGGCCGTCCGCGAGGGCTACTTGCTCCACTACGGCGAGCCGCGTCTGCTCGCCGGTCACGACGCCGACCTTGCTTTGCTAGCCGGCGACTACCTCTACGCCCTCGGCATCGAGCGTCTAGCCGCCCTCGGCGACACCCCCGCCGTGCTCGAGCTGGCCAACCTGATCAGCCGCTGCGCCCAACTCCACACCGAAGCCCGCGAAGACGAGGTCCCCGACCTATGGCAGGAGGCCATCCAGAAAATAGGCGGGGCTTGAGAGAGGCTGTCTCTCTCAGCGGACTTTGCAGTCGCGGATTAGAGTCGTTTCCACCTGGTTGCCGCCGGCGAAGCCGAAGTTGGCGCGGGCGAAGGGGTAGACCGCTCCGGGGAACCCTTCCGGCGCGGCGCAGCCCGCGCTTATGTAGCTGTGCTGTTCGCCTTCGTAGGTGTAGGTCCGCCGCAGCTTCATGTCGAAGTGGGTCACGTAGGCCCACTTGCGTGCCGGAGCGGGCAGGGTCGTCTTGATCAAGTTCCCGAATTCGCCCTGTTGCTTGTGGATCTTGAATGTCAGGACGAACGCCGAGGGGGGTTTTTTCCCGTAGACCTGGGCGAGGAGCCGCCGGTCTCCGCCGGAACGTTTTGCGTGGAAGACGAGCATGGGGCCTTTGAACGTGAACGGCTCCTGGCTCATCAGGTGGATGCGAACTTCGACATGGCCGCTGCCGACGATCGCTCCGCCGCAGATCCTTCGCGCAGCTTTGATCGTCGTCGGCTGGATCCTGCGCACCTTGCAGGTCGGCAGGCCGCGGTCGAATATCTTGCCGCGGCGGTTGATCCCGATCGAGATCTCGCGCAGCTGCGGTGGCGGATCGGAGTTGTCGACGGACTTGAAGGTGCTTTCGACCTTGACCGCGACGGGCGCGAGACCGGTGCGGGGCAGGGCCCGCGGCGTGATCCCCCCATCGACCGAGACGATCAGGTTCCCGTCTTGTTCGACCTCCCCCTGCGCCGCCCCGGCAACGCCCAAGGCAGCGAGGAAGACCAGCGCGATCAGCCCTATGGCGCGCACTTAGAGGAACCTCGATGAGTCGATCCGGCACTCGTCGAAGGGCAAGCTGATCACCGTGTTGTTGGCTTTGTTGTTGTTCTTGTTGAGTTCCACCGCGAGTTTCTGTGCGTGGAACTTGTCATCGGCCTTCAGGGCCTGACCGATCTTCTGCAGGAAGGTCTTCTCCGCTTTCAGGTAGCCGATCCATTTCGTCAGCTTCGTCGCGTCTTCGCTCGGACGCGGCACCGCCACAATCTGCGTGACCGTCTTGCCGAGCGCCGCGGAAGCGCGGATGAAGCGCTTGCCGGCGGGTACGAGCTTGTCCTGCTTCACCTGTTCTTTGACCCCTTTGAGGATGCGGGAGTTGGCGTCAGTGTTGGCCTTGCAGATCGGCTCCACTCTGTCGACGTATTCTTCGGTCGCCGGTCCGGCGGCCAGCGCGACCGGGACCACCGCGAGCATCGCCACGGCTGCCGCCAGAGCGAGGCTGGGTAGAGACGACATCTTTGCTGAGCTTCCCACTAGATCCATCCTCCTGTCTGGCACTGACCGGTCCGGCGCTGGCACTGAAGCAGCCGCCCGACCCCCCTGTTCTCACCCCTGGTTATCAAAAATACACGAGTTCCTATCTTCTCACCTTCCCTAACCCGCTCGGGAGCCGTGAAGATCGATCTCGGGCAAGATTTTCGCAAGCGGGCGCGGCAGCCACCAGACCCGGTCGCCAAGCAGCAGCATCAGCGCCGGCAGCAGCACGATCCGGACGACGGTCGCGTCGAGTATCACCGCCACCGTAAGCCCCACGCCCAGCTGGCTGACCGTCGCGATGTTGGCGCCCGCGAAAGCGACGAAGACGGCCATCATGATCGCCGCCGCTCCGGTGATCACGCGGGCCGTTTTCTCGAGGCCGAAGACGATCGCTTCCTGGTTGGAGAACCCGTTCTCGTAGTGCTCCCGCATCCGCATCAGCAGGAAGACCGCGTAGTCGATCGAGAGGCCGAAAATGATCCCGAAGATCCCGGCCGCGCCGATCGCGTCGACGTAACTGTTGCCGCCCAGCGGCCACCCCTGAGGCACCTCGAAGAGCAGGGTTAGGACTCCGAACGCGACCGCCACCGTGACCAGGTTCAGGGCGACCGCGATCGCGGCGATCAGCAGCGCCCGCAGGATGACGACCAGGATCAGGAAGGTGGCGATCGTGATCACGGCCATCATCAGCGGGATTCGTTCGGAGATCGTGTCCGTGTAGTCGATCACCTCCGCCGCGCTTCCGGTGACCCCGGTGATGGCGCCGGTGGCCGCCGCCAGCCCGTCGGCATCTTTTTTCAGCCGTTCGTTGAGGGCCGTCGAGCCGGGCGTGTTGAAGGTGTAGCGGGGAATGACGACTATCTGAGCCGCCTGTCCGCTGTTTTCCAGGTCAACGATGCGGGAGACCCGCTTTCGTTCTTCCTCAGGGGCTCCCTGCAGCGCCGAGAGGACGAAGTAGCCGGAGTCGAAGATCCCCGGCGAAGATTTCCGCAGCCGGTCGACTTTGCGGTTGACGCGGGCGGCGCTGACCGACACTTTCACGTTGGCGCGGCGCAGGCCGGTCTGCAGCGGCTGAGAGCGGTCGAAGCCTTCGGCCAGGCGCTTTTCCAGAGTGTCGGCGCCCCCCCGCAGTCGCCCCAAGCCAGCAGCCAGCTGCGATGCTCCCCCTTCGAGGCGATCCAGGCCGCCTGGCAACCGGCCAGCCGCATCGGCCAGCCGCGCCGCCCCTTTGTGCAGTCGGGCGCCGCCGTCGGCGAGTTTCCTCTGGCCATCGTGAAGCCTGGTGGCCTGGCCGCTCAGCCGCTGCGCTTCGTTGCGGGCGATCGCCAGCGCTTCGACCAGCCTTTCCGCTTCGCGCGCCTGCGGCTCGAGGCTAGGGTCGGCAGCAGCCCTCTGCTTCAGTTCGGCGCGCAGGCTCCGCGCCCGTTCCAGACCATTGCCTTTCAGACCGTTTAGCAGGTCCTCCGATGCTCCCTGCACGGAGAAGGCTCCCAGCTGGGCGGTGCGTTGACCTTCGGCTAGCTTGCCCGAGCCGTCGGCGAGGCGATCGAGCGCCCCGACGGCCTTTGCGGCCCCGGAGGCGACTTTGGCGATCCCCCCTTCGAGCTGTTCGGCGCCCGCCCCCGCCCGCCCGGATCCGGTCGCGAGCAGGCCTGCTCCGTAGCTGGCTTTCTCCAGCCCCGAGCGAAGCTGTCTGACGCCGTCAGCAGCCGTGCCGAGTTTTTTACCCAGAGTCGTGAGCTGTTCCGGGTCGGCTTCTCCCCGGCCGGCCAGTAGGTCATTTCCCGTCTTCTGCAGCGGTTCGACTCGCCCCTTGATCTGCGCCGGCCCGACCACCGCCTGCACGCCGGGATCGGCGGCTATCCGCCGCTGCCAGCGGCTCAGCGCGGCGAGGCTGTCGGCTTCGGTGATCGGCCCGTCCTCGGAGACCGCGACGACGACGAAGGGAGCATCCCAGCCAGGCCCGATCGCATCGGCGATCAGTTCGGATTCCTCGCGTGCCTGGTTGGAAGCGGGCAGCTGTTCGGCGCTCGGCGGCCCGGTTTCCAGCGCCAGCACCGGCGCCGCCAGCACCAGCACGACCCCGCCGATCAGCGCCGCCGCCAGCAGCGGCCGGCGGAGCGCACGATTGACGAGCGTCATCACGCCGTCCCCGTTCCTGGCACCTCCGATTCGCCAGCGGTTGACGTTGTGGCCGAGCACGGCCAGCAGCGGTGGCCCGACCAGCGCCGCGACGAGGACGCTGATCCCGGTGACGGTGATCGCCGCGCCGGCCAGCGAGAGAAGCAGGGTCCCCGGCATCACGAAGAGGAGCGCGAGCATCGCCAGGAAGAGGGTGGAGCCGGCGAAGGCGGTGGTGCGGCCGGCGGTGCGCCGGGTCATCCGGGCCGCCTCCAGGGGAGGGGTCCCCGCTTCCAGCTCCTCGCGGAAGCGGGAGACCATCAGCAGCGCGTAGTCGACTCCCAGCGCCAAGCCCATCATCACGCAAACGGTCAAAGCGAAGCCGTCGATGGCGATCCAGTTGGCGGCGATCGCGAGCACGCCTCGCGCGGCGGTCACGGTCACCGCGCCGAACGCGAGCGGGATCGCCGCCGCCACCGGTGAGCGGAAGACGAGCAGGAGGACGAGCAGCAGGAAGGGGATCGCGATCATCTCGGCCACCTCGGTCGAGTGGACCGTCTCGTCCTGGATTGCGCGGAAGAGGCTGGCGAAGCCGGTCTGCGACGCCCGCACCGGCGGCGAGATCTCCTCTTCCAGGGTGCGTTCGAGGTAGGGGACGCTGTCGCTCACCGCGTCCTCGGCATTGACGTGGAAGTCGACCAGGATCAGCGCCTTGCGCGGCCCAGGGCGCAGGCGGTCGACGCTGCCCTTGTCCCACGGCGAGATCGTCGACACCGCGGGGTCGGTGCGCAGCTTGCGGATCAACGCCGGTCCCTGCCGGTCGAGCTCGGCGGGCGGCCCCTGGAGCAGGATCGCGAAGGGGGCGGTGTCGCCGAAATACTGCTGGAGCAGGTCGCCGCCGCGCCCCGATTCGGTGCCGGGAATGCTGAGCGAGGTGGGGCGCAGCTCGTCCTTGACCCCCTGCCCGAGGACGGCGAGGACGGCGATCGCCGTCAGCGCGACCGCGAGCAGGGTCCGCGGTTTGCGCAGCGCAAACGGCAACCGCTTCCCTCCTTTGGCGGCCCCGTTGGTGCCCTCTTGTCGACCCCGCCTCATCGGCGGGCGGCGGCTCGGCAGATTTCGTTTCCCCTTCCCCAGATGCAGCCGACCGGGTCGGCAAAGAAACACGCCGGGTGCTTATACCAGCCTGCTTGCCCGCGGTGCCCCCGGCGTTAATCCTCTGTACATAAAGGACCAGCCTCCCAGCTCTCGCCGGGATGGCCGCGGCGGCCGGTCAGCCCCCCGTGGCGCCACCTCGACTTCGGTCACGCCGCCGAGGCAATAAACTCCGCAGCCGTATCGAGTGGCGAAGATTGGCTGAGGAAGCGGACAAGCGAAACGGAGCCGAGGCGAGCCCGGCGGAGCGGGCGAAGCCCGCACCTCCCGGCTACTTCGAGGGCGAGTCGATGACTCGCCGTCACGCCTTCACGGTCGCGGCCCAGGGCCTCGGCGGCATCGCCGGCGCGGCGATCGTCTTGCCCGCGGTCGGCTTCGCGGTGGCGCCGATCTTCCACCGCGGCAAGGAGCGCTGGGAGGCGGTCGGGCCGGTCGGCGACTTCGTCGAGGACACCTATCGTCAGGTCGTCTTCACCGAAACCGAGGGCATCGGCGACGCCGGCAAGACGACCGCCTACGTGCGCAAGGGGTCGAAGCAGCTTGGTGAGGATCCAAAGCAGATGGTCGCGGTCTCCAACCGCTGCGTTCACCTGGGCTGTCCGGTCCGCTTCGTCGAGGCTGCCGGCAACTTCATCTGCCCCTGTCACGGCGGCGTCTACGACTTTCAGGGCAAGCGAATCGGCGGCCCACCGGTGCGCCCCCTCGATCAGTTCCAGACCCGCATCCGCAATGGCCAGGTCGAGCTCGGCCCTCGTTACAGCGTCACCTCGCAGCTGGAGCCGGTCCGCGCCCGCGACCCGGGCGAGTTCACCGGCGGCATCTGGGAATATCTCTATCCACCCCGTCCGTCCACCTTCCCGCCGCCGAGCGGGGGATAGGTAGCAGACGATGAAACTCGATTCGCTGATCCCGGCGCCGCTCCGCAAACCGGCCAAGCCCGGCCAGGGCAACGGTTCCAAGGTGCCGGCCCCCGCCGACCTCAAGACTTCGCCGCCGGAGCGTCCTTCCGACGCCCAGCGTCTCGGCGATCGCGCCAAAGAAGCCCCCGCCGACGTCCTTGCTTGGGTCGACCAGCGCACCTCCGCCTCGGGCTTCCTCACCGGGATGCTCTACCGCAAGGTGCCGAAGGGGACCAACTGGTTCTACACGCTCGGCTCCGCCACCCTCTTCGCCTTCATCGTGCAGGCGGTCACCGGCGTCTTCCTGGCGATGTTCTACACGCCCTCGACGACCCAGGCCTACGCCTCGATCGCCCACATCAACAACGACGTCTTCCTCGGCGCCTTCGTGCACGGCATGCACAAGTGGGGCTCGAGCGTGATGGTGATCCTGATCTTCCTCCACATGGGCCGCGTCTTCTTCTTCGGCGCCTACAAGTACCCGCGCGAGCTGAACTGGGTGATCGGCGTCGTGCTGCTGATCCTGACGATGACGATGGCCTTCACGGGTTACCTGCTGCCCTTCGACCAGCGCTCCTTCTGGGCTTCTGTGGTCGGCATCAACATCAACGGCACCGGCCCGGTGGTCGGGCCCTACCTGAGCGACTTCCTGCGGGCGGGACCGGAGCTGGGGGCGACCACCCTCTCGCGCTTCTACGCGATCCACATGCTGCTCATCCCTGGAGCGATCATCGCCCTGATCGGCGCCCATCTCTACCTCGTCGTCAAGCTGGGAACCACCGCGCCACCCTGGCTGAGGGCGGAGAAGCCCAAGGTCGCCGCACCGGTTTCCAGGCTCGAGGCCGGCGTCGAGGGCAACGGAGGATCGCCGGCGCGATGAAGGCCAGCGAGAAGCAGGCATACCTCGAGGAGTACGAGCTGCTGAAGAAGAAGGGCAAGCCCTTCTTCCCCTACGCCGTGATGAAGGACTCGACCATGGCCCTGCTCGTGGTCGGCGTGATCATCTTGATGTCGATCGTGCTCGGCGCCGAGCAGGGGCCGAAGGCCGACCCAACCTCGACTACGTACGTGCCGCGGCCTGAGTGGTACTTCTTCTTCCTCTTCGAGGTGCTGCGGGTCATCAAGCCGCCGGAGCTGGTCCCGATCGCGACGATCGGCATACCGACCGTTTGCATGGTCTTGCTGCTCCTGCTGCCCTTCTACGATCGCGGTCCGGAGCGCAACCCTGCCCGGCGGCCGATCGCCACGACTGCCGGCGTGCTGACGATCGTCGCGATGGCTTACCTAACCTTCCTTGGCGCCACCGGCGGTTCGCCGACCGAGATCGAGATGGAAGTGGCGCCTCGCTATGAGGCAGGCAAGGAGGTCGTCGCCGGCGCCGGCTGTCTCGCCTGCCACAAGATCGGCGAGAACGGCAATAACGGACCCGGTCCGGACCTGACCCACATCGCCGCCAGGGTGCCGCGCGCGGCGATCATCCGCTCGGTCGAGATCGGCCCGGGTATCATGCCTTCCTTCCGCGACCTACCGCCGAAGAAGCTCAACGAGCTCGCCGATTTCCTCGCCTCACTCGACTAACCCTCCGGCTAAGCCCTCCCGGGACTCCGCCCAGTTCGCGGGGCAGGTCAACCGCATGTTCGACCGGATCGCCGGTCGCTACGACCTGCTCAACTCGGTGATGACGGCGGGACTCCACCATCGCTGGAGGCAACGCGCCGCCGAGCGAGCGGAGCTGCGACCCGGAGACGCCGCCCTCGATGTTTGCTGCGGCACCGGCGATCTTGCCTTGGAGCTGGCGAGCCGGGTTACGCCCGGCGGTCACGTCGTCGGCTGCGACTTCTCCGAGCCGATGCTCGACCTGGCGCGGGAGAAGGCAGCGGAGCAGGTCGCCACCGGAGTCCGCTTCGAGTGGGCCGACGCGCTGAACCTTCCCTACGACGACGGGCGCTTCGATGCGGTTACCGTCGGCTTCGGGGTCCGCAATCTCTCCGACCTCGGAGCCGGTCTCGAAGAGATGCGGCGCGTTCTGCGCCCGGGGGGGAGGCTGGCGATCCTGGAGATCACCCAGCCGACGCGACCGCCGCTCTCGACCTTCTACTCGCTCTGGTTCGACCGTGCGGTACCGATCCTCGGCGCCCTCGCGGGCGATTCGGAGGCCTACAGCTATCTGCCCGAGTCGGTGCGCAGCTTCCCCAGCCCGCGCGGACTTGCCGAGAAGATGGACGCGGCCGGGCTGGGGCACATCCGCTGGACCGTCCTCGCCGGTGGCATCATCGCGATCCACAGCGGCGTCGCTCGGTGACCGGGCCCCAGGGGTGACTCGCCACTCGGCAGTGCCGCCTCCGGTCACCGCGGTTCTCGATGCTTCGAGCCGTTGGCTGCCCGCCAGGCTGGGCCAAGTCGAGGAAGAGCTGCGCGAGCAGGGTCGCGGCTTCGGCGAGTTGCTCGCCGCGGACGCCGCGGCGACGCTGGAGGCGGGAGGCAAGCGGCTGCGTCCGCTGCTCGTCCTGCTCTGCGCGGGTGAGGAGGCCGGGGAAAAGGCCGTGCGGGCCGCCACGTCGATCGAGCTGGTTCACATGGCGACCCTGGTTCACGATGACGTGCTCGACGCGGCATCCCTGCGCCGCGGTCTCCCCACTGTGGCCGCCACCTCCGGCCGCGGCCGCGCTACGGCAGCCGGCGATCTGCTCTTCTCCCGCGCTTTCGCTCTGCTTGCGGCAGCCGGCGACCGGCGCTCGATCGAGCTGCTCTCGGCCGCTTCGGTGGCGCTTGCTCGGGGGGAGCTGGCGCAGCGCCACGATGCTTACGACACTTCGATCGCCGAGGCGCGCTACCTGGAGCGCTGCCGCCTGAAGACCGCCACCCTGTTCGAATGCGCCTGCCTGCTCGGTCGCGACGAGCAGAGGCTGGGCGAGTTCGGGGCGGCGATCGGACTCGCCTTTCAGCTGCTCGACGACGTGCTCGATGTCTCCGGACCGCCTGAGCGGACCGGGAAGGCGCGGGGCACCGATCTGCTCGACGGCACCGTGACGCTGCCGCTGATTCTCGCCGCCGAGCGCGATCCAAGGATCCTCTCCACCGATCTTCGCGACCTGGACGCCACTGCCGCCGAGGCCCTCTGCGAGCGAATCGTCGCTACCGGTGCCCTCGAGCAGGTTCGCGCCCGCGCCCTGGAGATGGTCGCGCAGGCCAAGCGGCAGCTCGGCTCAGCTGGCTTCGACGCCGAACGTCGCAAGCTGCTCGACCTCGTCGCCGACGGGGTCGTCCAGCGCTACAGCTAGCGAAAGTCGTCCGCGGTGATCAGATCGGCGGCCAGCGCGGTCGAGAAGACCGCGGCGATCTCGCGCATGCTCTCTCGTTCGAGTCCATCGAGTTCGGAGGCAAGCGCCTCGGCTCCGTCGTCGAGGACCTCGTCGAAGGCGTCGATCTCCCGCTCACCGTGGACACCGTCGCAACGCCACTCGCACTCGGGACAGCGCCGCCAAAGGCGCCAGCAGCCGCGCCTCGGGGTCTGCTCCCAGCGGGTCGGCTGCACCAGGTTCGAGCCGCACTCGGGGCAGACGTGAAGTCCGGGGTCAACCTTCGTCTTTGTGCGGCTCGCATTGTTCATGGCTTGACTATCGAACACGCGAAGCGGCGCTTTAATCCGGAGTTTTTCGTGGCAAGCCCAGAAAACCCCAGAACCGGGTAGGGCGGACGCCTCAATTCGATCTGTCCCGGTCGCGTCCACCGCCCGTTACCATGGGTCGATGCTTGGAAACGTCGGTCCCCTAGAGATAATCGTCGTGCTGATCATTGCCCTCGTGGTTTTCGGCCCGAAGCGCTTGCCCGAGTTGGGCCGCTCCCTCGGTAGGGGCATCCGCGAGTTCCGCGGCTCGATCGGCGGCAACGACGACGATGACGAGCGCCGCCCCTCGACCCAGGAAATCGAGGCCGGCAGGGGCGAGACCGCCGCGCACGAGGAGCCGCTCGCCCACAAGCGGCCCTGAGGCCGCGGGATGTCCCGCCGCGTCAGGCCGGTCTCCCACGAGGACCGGCTCACCCTCGTAGAGCACCTCGACGAGCTGCGCACCCGGATCGTCGTTTGCGCCGCCGCCTTCGGCGTCGCTCTTGCGCTCTGCTTCTGGCAGAACCACCTGCTGCTCGAAATCGCCTCGGGGCCGCTCCCGGGCGACCACAAGCAGCTGATCACCTTCGGCGTGACCGAGCCGTTCACGACGACGTTGACCGTCGCCGCGTATGGGGCAATCGTCCTCTCGCTGCCGGTGCTGATCTATCAGCTCTACGCCTACGTGCTGCCGGCCTTCAGCGACGGCGAGCGGCGGGTCGCAATGCCGATCTTGCTGCTGGCGCCGCTGCTGTTCGCGGCCGGAGTCGCTTTCGCCTACTTCGTCGTGATGCCAGCAGCGGTCAAGTTTCTGCTCAACTTCAACGAGAGTCAGTTCAACATCCAGGTGCGGGCCCGCGATTACTACAGCTTCTTCTCGATGACGATGCTCGCCGGGGGCATCATCTTCCAGTTGCCGCTGGCGATCCTTGCGGTTACCCGGCTCGGCATAGTCAGCGTGGCTCAGCTCAGCGCCAACCGGCGCTACGCATACCTGGCGATCGCCGTGCTCGCCGCGGCGCTCCCCGGAGTCGACCCAATCTCGATGCTGATCGAGATGGTGCCTCTACTTGCTCTGTACGAGTTGAGTATCTTGCTTGCGCGGGCTTTCGACAAGTCGAAGTCAGCGGGAGGCATAGCCAAACCCTCAACGCAGGAGAGATGACGAGCTAATGGCGTCAAGCGGCGAGCGACGGTTGCTGTTCGACACCCGGGGAAAACGCAGGCACGTGATCCGGGTCGTTTACGCGATCCTCGCTCTCCTGATGGGGGGGAGCCTCTTCTTGGTCGTCGGGCCGGTCAACATCGCCGAACTTCTCGGCAACAATCAAAGCTCGAGCAGCAGCGCCGCCTCCGTCCTTCACGAACAGGCCGAACGAATCGAACGGCGGCTGGCGAAAGACCCAACTAACGAGGCGCTGCTGCTGTCCGCGACCCGAACCCGGATTGCCGCCGGGAACGCGCAGGTCGAAGTCGGCGGCGAAGGTGAAGCGCCCGTCGTCCCCGAATCCGCCCACAGTGACTTCGAAATGGCCTTGGTGTCATGGAACGGCTATCTGAAGCAGGCCGGCGACGAACCGAGCGCCTCGGCCGCGCAGCTCGTCGCTGGGACTTTCTTCAGGCTGGCGGAATCCGGCTCCAGGAGCCTCGAAGAAATCCAATTGAACGTCCGCAATGCCGTCGTGGCGCAGCGGATCGCCGCGCGACAGCAGCCAACCCTGGGCTCGCTCAGCAGCCTCGCCATCTACGAGTACTTCAGCGGCAACCCCGCCGCGGGCGACAAGGCGGCTAAACGGGCGGCGGCGGCGGTGCCCTCTAAGACGGAAGCCAAAGGCATAGAAAAACAGCTGGCCGAATACCGCAAACGCGGCTTGCAGTTCGACAAGCAGGTGGAACAGGCCGCGAAACTGGAACAGAAAGCGGCGCCCAAAGAAGAACTGCAGAACCCCTTCGGCGGCCTGGGCGGCCCGCCGCCCAGCGCCGTCGGCGAATAGTCGTGAGTGGGCCGTGAAGGACTCGAACCTTCAACCTTGAGATTAAGAGTCTCCTGCTCTACCGGTTGAGCTAACGGCCCCGGGGGCGGCAAGTATAGGAAGACGGCGGCGCCGGGCTCGGCTCAGCCGATCGCCTGGCAGGCTTTGAAGACGCTGCCGTAGATGATGTTGCCGTCGGCGAAGGAGAAGTAGCCCTGAGTCTGCAGGATGCCATCCGAGCAACGGGCGGAAACATAGCTGCGTTCGCTGCCGCCGGCGCGGTAGTGGCGGCCGATTTTCGCGTCGATGTGGGTCAGCGACCCGACGCCACCGGCAATCGGCGGGATGTCGAACGAGGTGTGGTAGCCGTAGGTGCCGCCGCCGCGCCGTTCGATCGGAACCACCACGACGTAGGTCTCGAAAACTGGGAAGGGAGCCTGAGCGTGGGCGATGACGGTTGCATCGCCGTTTTGGCGAGGTCCGTTGAACAGGGTCAGCGGAGAGCTGAAATTGATCCGGCCGAGCGCGCCCAGGGGAACCGTCGCACCGACCCGCCCGGTGCCGACGATCGCGCCGGCGCAACGATTTCGCGCCTGCTGCGGCGTTGCCGCTTCGAGGCTCGCCGGGGGGCAGACGCTCAAGCCTGCCGTCGTCAGGTGTCCATCGCGGTCGAAGTCGATCTTTACATGCTGCAGTGGCGGTGGCGCCGAGCCGTCGGTCGTCTTGATGTCGCCGTGCCCCTGGAAGCTGATCGGTGCGAAGGCGTGTTTCGGCAGCAGCCGAGGCTCGAACGACCCGTCGGCCTGCAGAACGAGGGTCCCGACCCTGACCGTGGCTGCGTCGGCTGAGCCTGCGACCAGCGCCGCGCAGGTCGCGAGCGCCACTCCGATCGTCAATAGTCGCTTCCGTCCCATCCGCACCCCAAACACCCGGGTACCGTCAGGGTAGCGCCTACAGCGAAGGACGATCTACTTCTTCGCCTTGCAGGGTTTGAAGATGGTCCCCTGGACGAAACTGCCGTCCTTGAAGCTGAACTGGGCCTTGGCTTGGAGCCGGCCGTCGGCGCAATGCGCGTTGGCATAACTGAGCCGCTGGCCGCGATACATCCATTCGCGGCCGATCGTCAAGTGGCCGGAGATCGGCGAGCCGTAGTCATTGGCGATACGCGGGAAGTTGGCGACGGTCTTGAAGCCGTAGCGGCCGTGACTGACCTTCTGGATCTCGATCAAGATGACGTAGGTCGTCGGCGCCGGGTAATCGAGATGGGCATGGCCGAGGACGGTGGGGTTGCCGTGCTTAACCGGACCGTTGAAGAGGGTCAGCGGGGAGGAAGCCTCGATTCCCTTCTGTTCGGGCAGCTCCACGAGTGCCGTCCCGAACCCCTTGCCGACGATCGCGTCGTGACAGCTCTGGCGGGCCCGCGCGGTCGTCGTCGCTACCAGCTTTGCCATCGTGCATTTCTGCAGGCCCCGGGTCTCGACCGCACCGTGCTTGTCGAATTCCAGCACTAGCTGACGTAGCGGTGAGGGGCGGGTGCCGTCGGTGGTGCTGAACTTCGCGTGGCCGAACAGCTTGATCGGCGCGTTCTCGTGCTTCGGCAGCGTCGTCGGCGAGAAGCCCCCGTCACCGACGATGACGATGTTGCCGATCCGCAGCTTGAGCGCCTGGGCGGCACCTGCCCCGAGCAGCGTGAAGGCGGCGACCACAACCAGCGTTCTTAACAGAGTCTTCCGCATCTTCAGCCCCGTCCGTAGTCCCTGACCGCCAAACTAGCACGGTGCGTCTGAGGAGGAGCAGGGGTTGGAGGGGTCGCCCACGCGACCAAAATGCTGCTCCGCTCTCGGCCCTGCTGCGTCACCCGCGCCGGGTCCTCGTCGCCGCTTTCGCAGTCCTCGTCGTCCTCGGCGCGCTTGGAACCGGAGTCGAGGGAAAGCTCAGCCCGACCAGTCTCGAAATTCCCGGCACCCCTTCCTCGCGAGCCAACCAGATGCTGCGCGAGCATTTCGGCGAAAGTGCGCCCTTCGTAATCCTCCTTCGAGGGCCGGCTGAGGCGATCGACCGCCAGGGGCCGGAACTGATCCGGGCGCTGCGGCAAAACCCGACCGTGACGACCCTCTCGCCATGGGACTTGGGCTCGGTGCAGCGGCTTCGCCCCGATCCGCGCCGCGCGATCGTCATCGCCGACTTCCACGTCGGCATCGACGAGGCGGTCAACGAGACCGTCCCTGAACTGAACGAGATCCTGGCGACGACTATCAGGCCGCCGGTCAGGCAGACCCAGACGGGCTTTGCGACGCTCTCCCGAGCAATTCAGGACGACTCGATCGACGCCACGGAGCGTGGCGAGCTGATCGCCCTACCGATCCTGCTGATCGTCCTGCTGATCGTCTTCCGATCGCCGGTTGCGGCTGCGATACCGCTTGCCTTCGGCGCCGTCACGGTGATCAGCTCGCGGGGGCTGCTCTCGATCCTCACCAACTGGTTCAGCGTCGACGCCTTTGCCCTCACCGTTTGCACGATGATGGGGTTGGCGCTCGGGGTCGACTACGCGCTGCTGATGGTCTCTCGCTTCCGGGAAGAGTTAGCCGGCGGCGCCGAGCCGCTCGAGGCCGCGCGGGCGACGCGGCGCACCGCCGGCCGTACCACCGTCTTTGCGGGGAGCACCCTGATGCTCTCGATGCTGGTGGCGTTCTTCATCGTCCCCGGCTCGCTGCTCGGCTCGCTCGCGGCGACGCTCGCGCTCGTCGTGGTGCTCAGCGTCCTTGTCGCTGTTGTGGCGGGGCCAGCCGTGCTGATCCTGCTCGGCCCCAACGTCGACCGTTGGCGGATCGGGCCGGCGCCGGGCGAAGGACGCTCGCGCTTGATGACCCTGGTCGCCGCCGCCCTCCGCCGCCCCGCCCCGGTTGCCCTCGCGATCGGCGCGATCCTGCTGTTGCTGGCAGTGCCGGCACTTGCCCTGAAGACGGGACCGCCGAGCCAGACGCAGCTCGCCCACGACGATCCCACCCGGAAAGACTTCGAACTGATCGAGCGGGCGATCGGTTCCGGCTACGACGCGCCGTTCGTGATCGTCGCCAGCGCGGACCGCGGCACCATTACCGAACCCCGCCGTCTCGCGATCCTAAGTCGCTGGCAGCACCGGATCGCTGCCCAGCCCGGAGTGCAGACGGTGATCGGACCGGCCCAGGTTTCCCACGCTGTTGCGCCGCTACGGCAAGCGGGGGCTCTCTTCGCTTCTGGCACGGAAGCTGGGCCGCTGGCCCAGCTGGGGCGGCTGGGTCGCAATCTTGGACGTGCGGCAGCCGGCGTCGCTCAGCTCCGGGCGGGGGTATCGCAAGCCAGCTACGGTGCCAACCTGCTTGCCGATGGCTCGGGCCGGGCGGAGGATGGGGCGACCCTGCTTGCCATGGGGCTGGCGCGGGCAAGTACGGGCAGCGAGCGAGCGGTGGGCGCCCTGCGAATCTTCGCCGACGGTACTCGTCGCTTGGCGGGAGCCCAGCATCGCGCGGCGCTGGCCTCGCTGCAGCTGAAGTTCTCGCTGCAAAGCCTGCCGACCAATTTGCGGCGCAATGCGCTGATCCGCGCGCGGCATCTGCAGAAATCCCTCAACCAGAAAGCGCACGAGAAGCTGCCGAGCCTGCAGTCGCCGGCCCAGGAGGCTGACGAACAGCTTCACACCGCCCTCGCACAGCTCGAGGGAATGACCGTCGGCAAGAGCGACCCCAACTACGATCCGGCGCTGCAAGCCGTGCGCCGGGCACTGGCGGCGGTCAGCGGCACCGATCCGGCCACCCGCGCTCCCTTCGCGCCCGACTACGCGGGGATGCCGGCTGAGCTGGCGGCGTTGCAGGCGGGACTTGTCGAAGACGCGGGCGAATCGAAGCAGGTCACCGATTGGCTGGTCTCGGGAATCATCCTCCTGAAGCGGCTCAGCTCGGGCGCAAAGCAGCTCAACGACGGGCTGCGCAAGCTCGAAGGCGCGGGTAAGAAACTCGCCCATGGCTCGGCCCGCCTCGCGCGCGCCGCCACCAGTCTTGGCGGTGGCTTGGCCCGGCTCGGCGCCGGGGCGACGGCGCTGGCGGACGGCATCTCCCGGCTTCGCGGCGGCGCTTCGGTGCTGGGGGAGAAACTCGCCGAAGGCTATAGCGCTTCCTATCCACTGCAGTCGGGCTTGAAGCAAGCGACGATCCAGGTGCTCACCAATACGGGGTCTTTGAATCGGCGGGCACGCCGTCTTCGCCATGCGGTCCCTGGCCTGTTCGACTCCGGCTACTTCGTCCTCTCCGCCTTGGACGGTGCCCGCCCGCGAGCGCGCGAGCGGGCGGCGACCGCGATCGACCTCGAGGGCGGCGGCCAGGCGGCGGCGATCCTGGTGATCTCCCGCTACACGTTCAATTCTCCTGGCTCGATCGCGCTCAACAAGCGCCTCGAGCGAGACGCGGTCTCGTTGGGACGCGAAGCCGACCTCTCCACCGGAGTCGCCGGTGGCGCCGCCCAGCTCAACGACTACAGTCGCGTCACCCGAGAGCGGCTCCCCGTCGCCGTGGCCGCGATCACCATCGCCACCTTCCTCGTCCTCGTCCTCGTCCTCCGCGCGCTGCCGCTGGCGGCGATCGCCGTCGGACTGAACCTGGCCACCGTAGCCGTCGCTTTCGGCATCCTCACCCTGTTGTTCAACCTGCCCGAGGACTGGCCGCTCGGCGGCCACACCTACGTCGACGCGGTCAGCGCGATCGCGATCTTCGGAGTCGTATTCGGCCTCTCGATCGACTATGCGGTCTTTCTGCTGGTGCGGATGCGAGAGCACTATGACCGCGACGGCGACAATGCGAAGGCGATCGATTTTGGGCTGGAGAGAACCGCCAGGGTGATAACCGGCGCCGCGGCGATCATGATGGCGGTCTTCATCGCTTTTGTCGGTGCACCGATCGCTACGGTCAGCCAGCTCGGCGTCGGCCTGACGGTGGCTGTGCTGCTGGATGCCACCGTGGTTCGCATCGTCTTGTTGCCGGCCCTGATGCTGCTTATTGGCGACCGTGTGTGGTGGCTGCCGCGACCGCTGCACCGGGTGCTGCCACGACTCAACGTCTGAGCACGCGTCATGCGTGGAATGCAGGCGCGTTGACTTCGAGTTAAGCCAAGTCCCGGCCAAGCGTGCCGAGTGGTCGCTCGGATACGATTCGGCAGCTTGTTCCTCCGGTACGGAGGCGGGGGAAACCGCAAGCGACGATCCGTGGCTGCCAAACCCTTAGGCGAGGAGAAAGGTCCGGCAAAAGCCCGGGGGGTCACGCCCGCCCGCGCCGCGGTCATCGCTGCCCTCGCGATCGTCGTTCTCGCCCTTGCAGTTGTGCTCTTCGGTGGCGGTGGCGGCCACAAGTACGACCTGGTGTTCCAGAACGCCAGCCAGCTCGTGCCGGACAACCAGGTGCTGATCGGCGGCCAGGCGGTCGGTTCGGTGGAAAGCATCAGCCTCACCGACGACAACCTGGCGAAGATCGAGGTCAGCGTCGACCAGCAACTCCACGAGGGCAGCACCGCCGTGATCCGCGCCACCTCGCTCTCGGGCGTTGCCAATCACTACATCTCGATCAGCCCCGGGCCGAACAGCAACCCGGAGCTCGACGACGGCGCCACTCTCGGGCTCGGCTCAACCACGACCGAGGTCGATCTCGACCAGTTCTTCAACACCTTCCCCAACCCGGTGCGCCGCGCCCTCGGCGAGTTCATCCGCGGCAACGCCGAACAGTTCTCGGATCGCGGCAAGGAGGCGAACCAGACCTTCAAGTACTTCGCCCCCGCGCTCAACCGGACCAGCGCCTTCGTAGGTGAGCTGAATGCCGACCAGAAGCTGTTCGAGCGCTTCATCGTCAGCTCCAGCAAGCTGGCCACGGCGGTCGCCGCGAGGGGGAACGAGCTATCGAGCGCGATTTCCAATGCCAGCACGGCGTTCGCCTCGATCGCCAGCCAGAACCGAGCGTTCAGCGAGTCGCTGCAATTGCTGCCCCCGTTCATGCGCCAGAGCAACACCACCTTCGTCAATCTGCGCGCCGCCCTCGATGACATCGACCCGCTGATCGAAACCGCCAAGCCCGCGACCAAGAACCTGGCGCCGTTCCTGAGCGAACTGCGGCCGGTCCTCTCCAAAGCGGTGCCTGTCTTCAAGAACCTCCGTCTCACCGCCAGTCGCAAGGGCTTTGCCAACGACACCGCCGAAGCGCTCGCAGCCCTGCCGGATGTGCAGCAGCGGGCCTCGAAGGCCTTTCCACACGCCGAGCAGGGGATCGAGGACTTCCAGCCCAACCTCAACTTCGCCCGTGCCTACACGCCAGACATCTTCAACGGCTTCGGCAAGCTCGGCCAGATCACCGCTTACTACGACGGAAACGGCCATTACGCCCGCACCCAGATCAACTTGAACCTCTTCAGGCGCAATAGCGGCAATGGCGTCCTGGAACCGATCCCGCCGAGCGAGCAGGCCTCGATCTACGCCGAATCGGCCACGGTCAGGCGTCCTTGCCCCGGCGGCGCCACCCAGCCCGCGCCGGATGGCTCTAACCCGTTCACCGACCCGCCCTTCGCGGGCTCCAGCGTCAGTCCATCGGAATGCGACCCGGCCGACGCGCCCCCCGGACCATGAGAAAACTGCTGATAGCAGCCGGCGTGGTGGCGGCGATCGTCGTCCTGGTCGTGCTGCTCAGCGGGGGGGGCAACGGCAACGCCTATGTCGTCCGCGGGATCTTCGACAGCGGCGGCTTCATGGTCAAGGGCGAGGAAGTGCGGGTCGCGGGGGCGACGGTTGGCGAAATCGAATCGGTCGACGTGACGATGCCGGGTGAGATCGACAGCTACGAGGACGGAAAGCCCCAAGCAGTGCCTGGCAAAGCGGTGATCGTGATGAAGATCGAAGACCCCGGCTTCCAGGACTTCCGCCGCGATGCCAGCTGCTTGATCCGTCCGCAGTCGCTGATCGGCGAGAAGTTCGTCGATTGCCGCCCGACTCTCCCTCGCGCCCCGGGTTCGCCCCCACCTCCCGCACTAAAGAAGATCCCCGACGGAGAACCCGGAGCCGGCCAGTACCTGCTGCCGGTCGAGAACAACAGCACCAGCGTCGACCCGGACCTGATCAACAACATCCAGCAGCTCCCTTACGCACAGCGCTTCCGCTTGATCTTCAACGAACTGGGTGCCTCGCTTGCCGGTCGTGGCGAAGACCTCGAAGAGGTCGTCAAGCGTGCCAACCCGGTACTGCGCGACACCGATCGCCTCTTCGGCATCCTCAGTCAGCAACGCGACCAGCTGGCCCAGCTCGCCTCCGATTCCGAGGAGATACTCGGGCCGTTCTCGCGCGTCCGCACCAGTGTCGCCGGCTTCTTCACCAACGCGGGGGCGGCGGGGCAGGCCAGCTCCGAAAAAGGTGCGGCGTTGGAAGCGTCGCTGCGCAAATTCCCCGCTTTCCTGCGCGAGCTGAGGCAGACGATGGGGAGTCTCGAAGGCTTCTCCAACGCCGCCGCTCCGGTCTTCGCCGACCTCGGCAAGGCCGCACCCTCGCTGACCAGCGCCACCCGTGCCCTAACCCCCTTCTCCGCCGCCTCGACCGTTTCGCTGAAGTCGCTGGGCGCGACCGGTGAGGTGCTGGGTCCGAAGCTGCGCGCCGCCGACCCGATCGTCCGCAAGCTGGGCGATCTTGGCCGCAGCGGCGTCAGTCCAACCACCAACCTGGCCCAGCTCCTGACCAGCACGCGTAAGACCGGCGGCTTCGACGGTCTCGTCGATCTGATCTACAACAGTGCCGCTACGACGAACGAATTCGATCAGTTCGGCCATTTCGCTCGTACCCTTCCGGCGCTCACCAACTGCGTCGACTACGTCACCGAACCGACCAGCGGCTGCTCCGCCAACTTCAACGGCCCGTTCGCCCGCTCCACTGCCTCCGCCTCCGACGCGTTGGAGCTCTACATGCAACTTCAGGAAGAGCTCAACGGCGAAACGGGCGGAACCTCCGCGGATTCGAGCGCCGCCAAGTCGTTTTCGCCCGCCCCACCGGCGCGGGCTCCCGCCCCGGCGCCCAGTCTCGGCGAAGGCGAAGAGCTCGGCGCCAACGCTAAGCCTTCCACTCCGCAGCGTGCCCTCCTCGACTACCTCCTGGGCCCATGAGGAATCGCAGCGGCATACAGGGAGTGGCGAGCAGCCCAGTGATCGTCGGCGCGGTAACCGTGCTGGTCGTGATCGTCGCCGTTTTCCTCGCCTACAACGCCAACAACGGCCTTCCCTTCGTCTCCACCTATGACCTCAAGGCCAGGGTGCCGAACGCGAACGCGCTGGTGAAAGGCAACGAGGTGCGGATCGGTGGCGCGCGGGTCGGCGTAATCAGGTCGGTGGCACCGATTCAGCTCGGCGACGGGCGCATCGCGGCCGAACTCGAACTCAAGCTCGACAAAAGCGCCGAACCGATCCCGAGCAACTCGACGATGATCATCCGCCCCAAATCGCCGCTCGGGTTGAAGTACCTGCAGATCGTCCCGGGCGACTCCTCCGACGGCCTAGAGGCGGGGGAAACGATCCCGCTCGCGGCCGCTCGCCCCGAACCGGTCGACATCGACCAGTTCTTCGACATGTTCGACGAGAAGACTCGAACCGCGATCCAGCGCAGCCAGGCTGGATTCGGCAACGCCCTCGCCGGTCGTGGCCCCCAGTTCAACGCCGGCATCGGTGCCCTGCGCCTGCTCGCCGAAAGCGCCCCGCCCGTTCTCAGCGCGATCGTCGCGCCGAACACCAACTTCGGCGGTTTTTGGCGGGCACTGGAGAATCTTTCGGCGACGGTCGCCCCGGTGGCCGAGACCCAGGCGACCCTCTTCGTCGCGCTCGACCGCACCTTCGCCGCCTTCGCCCGGGTCTCGCGACCGTTCATCCAGGAAACCATCGTCAAAGGGCCGCCGACCCTCGACGCCGTGACCGCCGACCTACCGGCGCTGCGGCCGTTTTTCCACAGCTCCGAACGCTTTTTCACGGCGCTTAAGCCGGGCGCGCGGGCTCTGGGCGAAACCTCGCCGACCATCGACGCCGCGCTGCGCGCGGGGATACCTGCTCTGAACCGCACGCCGGCGCTTTATGCGCAGCTGACCCCGACCGCGGAAGCCCTGCTCGACTTCCAAGGCGATCCGGGCGTCGTCAACGGCCTCGATCTGCTGATCGACACCAACGAAGTGCTCGACCCCTCGCTCAGGTTCCTCACTCCCGCCCAGACCACCTGCAATTACCTCAGCCTCGTGTTCAAGAACCTGTCCGACGCATTCAGCGAATCGAATGGCAACGGAAACTGGCTCGGGCTGATCGCCTTCGAGCCGCCGGACGGGCCCAACGCGGAGTCGGGTCCCGCCTCAGCGCCGGCGAACGGACCCGAAGGAAGGAACCACCTCCACTTCAACCCCTACCCGAGGACCGCCGCTCCCGGCCAGGACGGGGTCTGCGAAGCCGGCAACGAGCGCTATGCGGGTGGCAGGACGACGATCGGAAAGTCGCCCAGCCTGTGGGGCACCAGAACCACCAATGAGGAAGAAGAAGGCTGATGGGACGCCTGCCTGAGCGCGACACCAGGGTCGGGGCCACCGACAGTCGCTTCAAATGGCGGCCGAGCAACGCGATGATCGCGGTGATCTTCATCTTCGTCTTCACGGTCGGGCCCTACCTGGCCTTCACCAAACACGTCCCCTTCACCGGTTACGGCTACACGCTGAGCGCCACCTTCTCGAACGGGGTCAACATCTCCACCAACTCGCCCGTGCGGATCGCCGGCGTCGACATCGGCAAAGTGATCGAAGTCGGTCGCGACGGCGACAACACCAAGGTCACCTTCACCGTCGAAGGCAAGGGCCGGCCGATCCACGACGACGCCTTTGCCGAGATCCGGCCGCGGATCTTTCTCGAGGGCAACTTCTTCGTCGACCTCGACCCGGGCAGCCCGAGCGCGGCGGAGATGGACAGCGGCGCGACGATCCCAACCAGCCGCACCTCGACCGCGGTCCAGCTCGACGAGATCCTGACGGCGCTGCAGTCGCCGGTCCGCGCCGACCTCAGCCGCCTGCTGGAGGGTCTGGGCACCGCGTTCAACCGCAAGCCGACCGCGGCCGAAGACGCCACCCAGCTGCCCGAGGTGAAAGGCAAGACCGGCGCCGAAGGCATCAACGGAGCCTTCCTGTACGGCGGTCCCGCTGGGCGCTACAGCGCCCAGGTCACCAACGCCTTGCTCGGTACCGACCCCGGCGACCTCGCCCGCCTCGTCGCCGGCGCGGGCCGGGCGTTTGGCGCCTTCGCCAACCGCGAGGAGGACCTGCAGGGTCTGATCGTCAACTTCAATACCTTCACCGGCGCCCTCGCCGCCCAGTCGGCGAACCTCTCGACCACGATCCACCGCCTCGCGCCTACGTTGAGGACCGGCCGCAAGTCACTGGTAAGCCTCAACCGGACGCTGCCGGCACTGCGCGCCTACTCGATCGAACTCCGCCCGGCCGTCGCCGAGCTACCGGCCTTCATCGCCGCGGGCAAACCGTGGATCGCGCAGGCCAGGCCGCTGTTCTCCGGCAAAGAGCTCGGCGGGGTCGCCAAGCTGCTGCGCGAAGCGACGCCCGGCCTTGCCGGGGCGGCCCAGGCTGGAAAGGCGAACACGATTCCGCAGATCAACCGCCTCAGTCTCTGCACGAGCAAGGTTTTCGTGCCGACCGGAAACCAGACGATCGGAGACCGCTTCAGCACCGGCGGTCCCAACTACCGCGAGTTCTTCTACTACCTGGTCAACTTCGCCGGCGCCGGCCAGAACTTCGACGGCAACGGCCCCTACCTGCGCGCTCAGACGGGCGCCGGCAACGTGCTTACCAGGCAGGAGAACCCGTCGGGCAACCTCAGCACCGACAAACAGGACTTCGCCTACGCGGTCGCACCGCCGCTCGGGGTACAGCCGCAGCTCGGCGGCCGGCCGCCGAAGAAGCCGGATGTGCGCTGTTCCACGAACCCCGTCCCCGACGTCAACGGGCCCCTGGGCCAGATTGGCGCTCCGAGCTTGACTGCGGTGGGCCCATGAGCGAGCAGACTCCCAGCAGAAGCCGCTGGAGGCATTTCCGCGCCTCGCTCTCGCGCCAATCGCGCGGCCGTGGCAAAGACACGATCGCGATCGCTGTCCTCACGGTTATCGCGATCGTGATGACGCTCTGGATCTTCACCCAGCAGAAAGCCTCGCTGCCGTCCTGGGCGCCGTTCGTCGGGGAAGACTTCGTCCACCTCACGGCGGAGTTCAGCAACGCGCAGGCGGTCACCCCGGGTCAGGGACAGGCGGTCGTGGTCGCCGGCGTCCAGGTCGGCAAGATCTCCTCTGTTGACCTCGACAACGGGCACGCCGTGGTGGGAATGGATGTCGAGCCCAAGTACCTGCCCCTGATCCACCCCGACGCGACCCTTCTGCTCCGGCCCAAAACCAACCTGAATGACATGACGGTCGAGATCGACCCGGGGCGCGAGGGAGGCCATGTCGAAGCGGGTCACGACTTCCCGCTTTCGCGCACCGAACCGAGTATTCCGCTGGAGGCCTTCCTCGCGACGCTCGACGTCGACACGCGCCAGTACCTGCAGCTGCTCGTCGCCGGCGGCGCTCAGGGGATCGGCGGCCGTGGACGGCAGCTGTCCGGCGCTTTGCGACGCCTCCAGCCCTTCGCCCACTACATCGCCGACCTCAACCGCGCCGTCGCCCAGCGCCGCGTGGCGCTAGCCCGCGTGATCCACGATTTCGGCTTGCTGACGACCGAGCTGGGCAGGCACGACGCTCAGCTGGAACGCTTCGTCACCTCGTCCAAGGACGCCCTCGGCAACTTCGCCAACCAGCAGCAGTCGATTCAGGAATCGCTGGTCGAGTTCCCCTCCACGCTTTCGGCGCTGCGCTCGGCGCTGGCCAGCTCGGACCGCTTCACGACCGTGGCGCAGCCGGCGCTACTGGGCTTGATTCCGCAAGCGCAGGCGCTCGGCCCCGCGCTCAAGGCCAACGAGCGGCTGTTCAGCCAAACGACGGCGCCGATCCGCGATCAGATCCGCCCCTTCACGCGACAGATCCGCCCCGTACTCACCCATACCAAGGAAGCCGCCCCCGCGGTGGACACCTCGGTGACCAACTTCGGCACTTCGCTCGGCGCCCTCAACAGCTTCCTCAACGAGCTGGCCTACAAGCCGCCGGGGAAAAAGGAGAGTTTCCTCTTCTACCTGCCTTGGCTGAACCACAATCTCAACGCCACCTTCAACTTCGCCGATGCAGGGGGGCCAGTGAGCCGCGGCGTGGCGATGGCCTCCTGCAACGTCTCTTTCCTCGCCTACGGGATCATCCCGCTGAAGCCGTACCTGAGGACCCTGGTCCAGGGCCTGAGGATCCCCAGCCCAGAAGAAATCCCGGCCTCCACCCCATCCGGCCACTGCGAATTCAGCAATAAATGAGTAAGCGCGCCCCCAGCACTGGCCAACTCCTCGTCATCGCCGGCTTTGCGCTGTCCTGCTTCGGCATCCTGCTCTTTCTCTGGATCACCTTTGGCGGCCCGACCCCGTTCAAAGCGAAGCCGTACGAAATCAAGGTTCCGTTCAACGAGGCGACCCAGCTAGCCGAACAGTCCGACGTGCGGATCTCCGGGGTCTCGGTCGGCAAAGTTCAAAAGATCGATGTCGCGCCGAACGGCAAGCAGGCGCTGGCGACGATCAACATCGAAGACAAGTACGGCCCGATTCCAAAGGGGACCCGAGCCATCCTCCGCACCAAGACGCTGCTCGGCGAGACCTACGTCGAACTGACGCCGGGCGACTCCAACGGACCCGAATTGGCCGACGAAGCGACGCTCGCCGCCGCCAACGTGGCGGAATCGGTGCAACTCGATGAGATCTTCCGCACCTTCGATGCGCGCACCCGCGCCGCCTTTCAAGAATGGATGCAGGAAGGCGCTGTCGCGATCCAAGGTCGTGGGCAGGACTTCTCCAACGTCTTCGCCGAGTTCGACCCGTTCTTCACCGAATTCGATCGCCTCTTCCGGGTTCTGGACACCCAGCGACTGGCGGTCAAGCAGCTGTTCCGCAACGGCGCCGTCACCTTCCAGGCCCTGCGCGGTCGCGAAGGGGAGCTCGCCAGCCTGATCCGTAACTCAAACGCCGTGTTCCGGACCACCGCGGCACGCGACCGCGACATCGAAGCGTTGTTCCGTGCCTTCCCGACCTTCGAGGACGAGTCGAGGCTGACCCTCGACCGGTTGAAAGAGTTCGCGCTCAACGCCGAGCCGCTGTTCCGCCAGCTCGTCCCCGCCGCCGAACAGCTCTCGCCGACCCTGATTGCGTTCTCGAGGCTGGCGCCGCAGGCCAAGGGGCTTTTCGAAGGGCTCGAAACCGTGATCGACCGCGCCCCGACGGGCTTCCCCGCCCTACGTAAATTCCTGCGTGGGGACTTCCCCGTCCTGCTGCGAGCGCTCGATCCGTTCTTGCGTAATTTCAACCCGATCTTTACCGGTCTCGATCTCTACAAACAGGATCTTGCCGCGACGCTCGCCAACGTCACCGCCGCCACCAACGCGGTGCACCTGAGCTCGGCGGGCAAACAGATCCACTACTTGCGCGCGCTCGCTCCGTTTGGCCCCGAAGCGCTGGCCACCTATCCAAACCGGCTCACCACCAACCGCAACAGCGCCTACAGCCAGCCGCTCGCTTACAAGCGCCTCGCTCAGGGCTTGCTCAACTTCGAGACCCGGCAGTGCAGTTCGGGGATCACCGCGACGCTCGACCCGAATACCCCGAACGAACCCGCCTTCAACGAGCGGACCAAAGGCGACGTGAAACAGGCGACCGACTTCTTCGGGCGGCTCAAGCACTACGCCTATGCCGGCCAGGAAAGCTCCGCCACGGTCCCCGCTCCCGGTTGCAGCTCGCAGGCACCCTTCGAGCCGATCTACGGCAGCGGGCCGGCGACCACCTACCAGCACACCTTCGAACAGGGCAAATAAGGGCTTTCAAGGAGAGGGGCGGCTCGCGCCGCCCCTTCGTCCGTCTCTGAACAGATCCTGCCTGGGCTACGCCTAGCCCTTCGGCGTGCAGGGCACGACCAGCCTGACGTTCCTGAGCACCGTTTCGGCCGCGACGTCGGGGACTTTCGCTTCGTTTTTGAAGACGGTCCTCGGGACGCTGACCTTGAAGGCACCGTCCGGGCATTTGGCTTCGAAGTAGCCGACCCTCTTGCCTTTGTAGCTGTAGGTCTTCCCCAGCTTGAAATTGAAGTCGAGCCCCGAGCCGCTGCCTCCCGCGACCACCGGGATTTTCGCGACCGAATGGAGGCCACTTCCCTTCCTGGAGATCGTGACCTTGGTGACGACCGCGGCCGGCGCCGGCACGGTAACGAATATGTGGATCAGCAACGTAATCTTGCCGCCTCTTTCCCCGCCGTTGAAGACGGTCAGTGGGCTCGTGATCACGATTGGTTTCTGTTCGGGGAAGGCGATCTCGACATGCGCGTTGCCCTTGCCGAGGACCGTGCTGCCGCAGACTTTAAGCGCGGATTGGGTGTCCTGCGCCTCGAGCTGTCCCGCATTGCAGACCGGGTAGCCCTTGACGTTTACTTTCACGTCCTTGTCGATGTCGACGATCGTTTCCCTGAACGCGGAGGGATGGGTTTTGTCACTGGTTTCGATCTTGCCGTAGATATTCGTCGTGACCGGAACGTACTCGCTCCTCGGCAACGCCTTCGGCGAGGTGCTGCCGCCGAAGGTGAGGACCAAGTTGCCCGCCTGAGTCTTGATCTGCACTGCACTTGCCACAGTGGCCACGCCCACCGATAGCACCGCCGTCAGGACCAGCGCCAACATCGAGTGCTTCCGCATATCCCATCTCCTCTTTGACCTGCACGAATGAGCCGCAAATCAATCCCGATCAATCAGCACACGCTCATGGCAAAGCTACCAGTGGTGCGCAGACTTGGCTATAGCGGAAAGGGAAAGGCCAGGTCGGCGGCGCTAGCCCTTTGGCGTGCAGGGCACGACCAGTCCGCCTTTGAGCGACGTCGTTGGCGCCACTCCGGGGGTTTGGGCTTCGTTTTTGAAAAGGGCTTTCGCCACATTCACTTTGAAGTTGCCGTCCGGGCATTTCGCTTCGAAATAGCCGACCCTCTTGCCTTTGTAGCTGTAGGTCTTCCCCAGCTTGAAATTGAAGTCGAGCAGCGAGCCGCTGCCTCCCGCGACCACCGGAATTTTCGCGACCGAGTGGATTCCGCTGCCCTTTCTGGAAATCGTAACCGTGGTGGCGATTGCGGCCGGAGCCGGCACGGTGATGAAGACGTGGATGTACAGCGTGACCTTGCCGCCTTTTTCGCCGCCGTTAAAGACGGTGATCGGGCTCGTGACAGTGATCGGGTCCTGTTCCGGGAAGGCGATCTCGAAGTGTGCGCTGCCTTTGCTGAGGATCGCGTCGCCACAGGCTTTCAGCGCAGCTTCCGGATTCCGCACGTCGTAGTGGGGCCGACTTTCGCAGACCGGGTAGCCCTTGGCGTTGACCCTGATGTCCTTGTCGACGTCGATGACTAATTCCCGCAGAGCCGAGGGGTGGGTCCCGTCGGCGGTCTTCACATCGGCGAAGATACTCGCGGTAACTGGCACCGCTTCTCGTCTCGGGAGCGACGTGGGCAGTATCCGGCTCCCCAGCGTGAATTTCAAATTGGGGAAGTAGCAGGAAGTCAGTGGGCACGGAACCGCGTTCGCGTCCCGCTCCACCCCGATGATCAGGGCCAACCCAAATGCCAGTATGAGAGCAGCGCTTCTGCGCATTTACCTTCCAATACTAGTCTCGAATTGTGGCAATAAAAAGGGCGGCCCGGAGGCCGCCCTTTTACCTGTCCTTCCTGAGAGCGAAGTCTCAGCTCACTCGTACTAACCCTTCGGCGTGCAGGGCACGACCAGTCCGCCTTTGAGCGACGTAGTCGGCGCCACTCCGGGGGTTTGGGCTTCGTTTTTGAAGAGAACTTTCGTCACGTTGACCTTGAAGTTCCCATCGGGGCATTTCGCTTCGATGTAACCCACTTTTTTGCCTTTGTAGCCGTAGGTCTTCCCCAGCTTGAATTTGAAGTCGAGCGCTGAGCCGCTGCCTCCAGCAGCAACGGGGATTTTCGAGATCGTGTGGAGGCCGGCGCCTTTCTTCGAAATCGTAACCGTGGTGACGATTGCGGCCGGAGCCGGCACGGTGATGAAGACGTGGATGTACAGCGTGACCTTGCCGCCTTTTTCGCCGCCGTTAAAGACGGTGATCGGGCTCGTGACAATGATCGGTTTCTGTTCGGGGAACGCGATCTCGACGTGTGCGATACCACTCCCGAGAACCGTGTTGCCGCAGACTTTCATTGCAGCTTTGGTGTCGCGTGCCTCAAGCTGTCCGCCTTTGCAGGCCGGGTAGCCTTTGACGTTGACTTTCACGTCCTTGTCGAAATCGACGATCGCTTCCCGGAACGCCGAGGGGTGGGTCCCGTCGCTGGTCGTGATTTTGCCGAAGATGTTCGACGTGATCGGCACGTATTGGCTCTTCGGTAGTGCTTTCGGCGAGGTGGTGCCGCCGAAGGTGATGATGAGGTTGCCTGCCCGGAGCGTGGTCGATACCGCGCTCGCGATGGCTGCAACGCCCAGGGACAGCACCGCTGCCAGGGCGAGTGCCAGCATCAGATTTCTACGCATTCGATTCTCTCTCCTTTGTTGGCCCGCCCGTCTGAGCCGTGGCCATAGATAGCCATGAACTATCCCTCCGTGGCCAAATTACCAGCATCGGCCTTTAGGTAACCCCCGCATTCCCTTAAAGGAGCGGCTTAAACCGGCGAAATCAAGCTTCGAGCATGGACAGCCGGGTTCGCTCACGCTCTTCAGCGGCGCCCTCGGCGCCCAGGAAAGGCAGCGTGATCCAGAACATCAGGTCCGGAAGCCGGCTTGGCAAGCGGGCTGAGGCCCCATGGAGGATCTCGCTGTAGAGCAGCTCGTTGATGCCACCGGCAAGCGAGAGCGAGGTGATCCCCGGCAGCTCGACCGACGTCTCGGCGCGGCCGGCGTCCAGGAATCCGGTGAATTGGCGCAGCGCCGCGTCCCGTCGAGCCAGCGCCTTCGGCCCGGCGGCCAGCACCTCGACGATCGCGAAGCGACCCTCGTCGGGGTGCTCGGCGAGATGTTTCAGCAGCTCGCCCAGACCGGCGGCGACGCGCTCCGCCCAGGGAGAGCCCGGCTTCGACTCGAATCCCCGCGCCGTATCGCCAAGCAGGTTGCCAAGCAGAACGTCATAGGCGGCGAGGAAGCAGTCCTCCTTGCTGGCGAACAGCTCATAGAACGTCTTTCTCGACACTCCGGCAACGCCAATCACGTCCACGACGCGCGTCTCGGGGTAGCCTCGCTCGGCGACGACTTCGATCATCGCCTGCAGAATTCGACGCCGCTGGGACTCCGTCACCGCCTCCCGCGGTAGCCCGTGACGACCCCTCGGCAGTCGCTCGTTCACCTTAGCGGTGCGTCTACCGGAAGCCACACCAAGACTCTAGACCAGGAGGCGCGAAATCGCGACTCCTGTACCCCGGCGTTTCTCCGTTCAGGCGGCCCGGAGGCTGGGTTCGTCGCCTATCCAGACGACCTGGTCACGGCCGGGCCCGACGCCGACCAGGCGGATTGGAACACCGACGAAATCGGCGATGAAATCGAGGTAGGCACGGGCCTGGGGTGGCAGGTCGGCCTCGCTCCGGCAGCTCGTCAGGTCGGTCTCGAAGCCGGGGAGCTCTTCGTACTCGGGCTCCGCCGAGTGCAGAATCGACTGGTGATACGGGAAGCTGTCGAAGATCGCGCCCTCACGTGAGCGGTAGCGCACCGCCACCCGTAGCGGATCGACGCCGCTCAGCACGTCGAGCTTGGTAATCGTCAGAGCGCTCATCCGATTGAGGCGGACGGCGTAGCGCAGCGCGACCAGGTCCATCCAGCCGCAGCGGCGCTCTCGCCCCGTCGTCGTCCCGTACTCGTGGCCGCGTTCCAGCATGTGCTGGCCCACCGCGTCGTCGAGCTCGGTCGGGAAAGGTCCAGCACCGACCCGGGTTGCGTAGGCCTTGGCCACTCCCCACACTTCGTCGATGTCTGTTGGCCCGACCCCCGCCCCCACGCAGGCGGCACCCGCGATCGGGTTGGAGGAGGTGACGAAGGGATAGGTGCCGTGGTCGAGGTCGAGCAGCGTCGCCTGAGCGCCCTCGAAGAGCGCGGTGCCACCGCTGTCCAGCGTTTCCCAGCAGAGGCGAGCGGTATCGGCGATGTGGGGCTCGAGGCGATGGCCGTAGCCGGCGAACTCCTCGGTCATCGTGTGCAGGTCGAGACGTGGGTCGGGAGCCTCGGAAACCGAGTGGTCGGCGCCCTCGCGCGATCCCTCGCCGGCCTCCTTGCGCAGCTTGCGCCGCTGCACCGAGAGTTCGCGCAGCGCCTGCTGCTTGGGCTCGAGCGCTGCCAGGATCTTCTTGCGCAGGATCTTCTCGTCGAGCAGGTCCTGGACCCGGATGCCGAGCCGCAGCGCCTTGTCGGCGTAGCAGGGGCCGATGCCGCGCCGCGTCGTCCCGATCGAGAGCTTGCCCAGCATCACCTCGCCGGCGGTGTCGAGCAGCACGTGGTAAGGCATGATCAGATGTGCGTTGGCGGAGATCCGCAGGTTGCCGACGTCGATCCCGCGCCGCCTCAGCCCGTCGATCTCGCCCAGCAGGATGCGCGGGTCCAGGACCACCCCGTTGCCGATCGCGCAGATCTTGTCCGGGTAGAGGATGCCGGAGGGGATCAGGTGGAACTTGAACTCCTCGCCGTCGCGGACGATCGTGTGGCCGGCGTTGTTACCGCCCTGAAAGCGCACGATTACGTCGGCGCGCTCGGCGAGCAGGTCGACGACCTTGCCCTTCCCCTCGTCGCCCCACTGGGCGCCGACTATGACGATGCCAGGCATATCGGGAAGAGATTGTGCCTGGTTGACGCATCTGGCGTGCGCCGACCCTGCTCGGCCAACTGCGCCCCCCGTGGGCTAGTAAGGGGCCTTCTCGAGTCGCCGATCCACTCCAAACAACGGGACTTGCTCACAGGTCTCGGTCAGCCGAGAGACCGTTCGCCCGCCGATCTGCTCTTCGAGCTTGTCCACGGTGAGATTGGTCGTCAGCATGACTGAACGCTCATCTTCGTATCGCTCGTTGACGAGCGCGTATAGCTGCTCAAGGACCCAGTCGGAGCGCTTCTCAGCACCGAAGTCATCGATGTGGAGCAGGTCCACCGCGGTGAGACGCTCGAAAAAGGCGGCATACGAATCTCCGCCAGGCTCTGTGTCATAGGTGCGGCGAATACGCGCAAGCAGTTTCGGCAGTGAATAGATCGCTACCGAATGGCCTTTCTCCAGGGCTTCCTTCGAAACGAGCATCGCGAGGGTCGTCTTGCCAGTGCCCGTATCTCCGAAGAGCCAAAGTCCTTGGCCCGCCTCCAGGTTCGAATCCAGGTTGTCGATGAATGCGCGTACCTTCCCGACAGCCTCTCTCGTCTCGGCATTGCGCGCCATGTCGCCTATTGGGGGGCGGTCGAAGGAGACGCCGCGGTAGCGAGGGGGGATCACAGACGCCACGCCACGCACGCGGCCCCGCCGCAGGCGCTGCTCCCGGCACTCGCATGGACGCGCAACGTCCTCGGGGCCGAGGATCCAGCCCGATCCGTCGCAGACCCCCAGCGGACAGACCTGCTCGGCAAACGGTTCGCTGCGCGCAGTGGCCATCAGAAGTCAGGCCCCGCGCTGACGGCGTCTTCGAGCGGCGGCCCTTCGCCGGCGGGCTGCTCGACCGGCCTCTCGTGGCCGCTGTGATCGGCGAATTTCGGGAAGCGATCGAGGAAGACCAATTTCGGCGAGCCGATCGGCCCGTTCCTATGCTTGGCGATGATCACGTCGGCCAGCCCGTCGGGCTCATCTTCAGGATCGCGGTAGTAGTCCTCGCGATAGAGAAAGGCAACGACGTCGGCGTCCTGCTCGATCGATCCGGACTCGCGCAGGTCCGAGAGCATCGGCTTTGGCGGATGACGCTGCTCGGGGGCGCGGGAGAGCTGGGAGATCGCCAGCACCGGTACCTCCAGCTCACGAGCGAGGATCTTCAGGCCACGGCTCATCTGGCCGACCTGCTCTACCCGGTTGGCGCGGGGGTCGTCGGCGCGCATCAGCTGTAGGTAGTCGACGATCACCAGGCCGAGCCCCCCCTGATCCTGGGTCTGCGCGTGCAGGCGCCGCGCCTTTGCCCGCAGGTCGAGCAGGCCGAGGTCGGAGGAGTCGTCGAACCACAGCGGCGCCTCCTCCAGCTCGTTGCAGGCTCGCACCACCTTGGGCCAGTCCTTCTGCGCGACTTGGCCCTTGCGCAGCTTGTCTCCGGAGATCCGCGCCCGGCAGGCGATGAAGCGCTGCGCCAGCTCCACCTCCGACATCTCCAAGGAGAAGAAGGCGACAGGCATCTGGCGCTTCACCGCCACGTTCTCGGCGATGTTGGCGACGATCGCGCTCTTCCCCATCGCCGGCCGCGCGGCGACGATGATCAGGTTGCCGGGCTGGAAGCCGCCCGTGATCGCGTCGATATCGCGGAAGCCGGAGGGAGTGCCGGTCAGCTCGAGCTCGCCGGTCGAGAGCTTCTCCAGCCGGTCGACCTCGTCGTGGAGAATCTCCGAGAGCAGGCGGAAGTCGCTTGCCTGCTCTTTGTGGGCGACGTCGAAGAGCAGCTTCTCGGCCCGCTCGGAGAGTTCGCGCGGCTCGCCGTCGCGCTCGTGCACCCAGCCCTGGATCTCCTGTCCGGCACCGAGCAGGCGCCGCAACAGCGAGTTCTGCTGGACGATCTCGGCATAGTGCTTGGCGTTGCCGGCCGCCGGCACCTTGGCGGCCAGCTCGGAGACGTAGTGCTTGCCCCCCGCCGCGTCGATCTCGTTGCGCTGGACCAGTGCCTCGCTGACGCTGAGCTCGTCGACGGGCTTGGAGGCGGCGTAGAGGTCATGGGCACAGCGGAAGATCGCCGCGTGCTTCTCGAGGTAGAAGTCTTCGGCGTTGAGCTTGACCTCGTCGATGACGCGGCTCAGCGCCGGCTCGGCGACCAGCATCGCCCCCAGCACCGACTCCTCAGCCTCGATGTTCTGGGGCGGAACGTGGGTTGCGGATGGCTGGGGCATCTAGGTTCTAGTTAAGGGGAGCCGGCGGCGGATTTCCCACCCGCTCCAAGCAAACCAGAGCGTGGCCCCAGCGTCGGAAGCGTGTCTGCAATTGGCGAAGGAATCTTCCGGGCGAAAGTCGTTGCAGAAATTTTTCACTGCGCGCGGCACGTGCGACACCGAAGCTTTTAGGCTGCAATCATGGAGGCGATGAGGGAGCGCTGGACAGACGACCGGATGGACGACCTCAACGGGAAGGTCGACGTTCTGCGGACGGAGATGAAGACCGAATTCGCCGCGGTTCGGGGCGAGATGAACAGGGGCTTCGACAAGATCGACGAACGCTTCGAGAAAGTCGACGAGCGCTTCGAAGCAATGATGGACCGCCTCTACTCGATGCAGCGCACGATGATCCAGTTCTGCGGCGTTGCTCTAGCTGCCCTGTTCGGGTTTATCGCTACTCAGATATAGGACTCGGGCGGCGGGATCTGCCCGGCCGCCGTCTGTCGCTGCTCGCCGCGGCGCAGCATGCGCTGGGTGAGGATCGCGATGCTGAGGGTCGCCGTCGCACCGAGGCTGAGCTGGACGCTGAGCAGACCCTCGCGGGTCCAGTAGACGTCGCGTAGGTCGAGCAACAGCGCCGCCTCGTCGAAGGTGAGCCCCATGCCGGCGCCCATCGGGATCGCCAGACGGTCCTCGAGGGCGTCGTTGTCGGTCAGCAATGCCGCAGTGCCGGAGCTGAAGGCGAGCAGGATGCCGGGAACGAAGTGATGGATATGACGGCCACCGACCCGCACGTTTTCGAATGGCCACCAGCGGTCGCGAATCCCCCAAGTCGAGATTCGCACCAGCGCGAAGGCGCCGAGGAAGCCGGCAAGTAGGTTGAAGAGGACCGTCTCGCTACGCGGCGTTGCTGCGTAGCCGCTGACCGCGACATTGACCGTGTCGAGCGCTGCCGCTGGCGCCGCCTCTACCAGCGCCCCACCGTCATGTGGATCGTGGGTGCGGCGTCGCAACATCCGGGCGAACTGACCCGCAAGCACCGTCCCGGCCCCGCTCAGGGCGACTGCGGCTAGCGCTACCGTGGCCCGCTCCGATCGCGCCCAGCCGAACCGCGTCCTCGCTCTGGCGCGGCGCGTCAGCCGAGTGGGAAAACCCCGCAGCTAGCTCTCCTCGGCGGCGATGATCGTCTTAACCGTGGCGACCGTGCCATCGGCCAGCTCGATCTCCACCATATGAGTGCCGATCTCCCTGAGCGGCTGCTCGAGGCGGACTTTGCGGCGATCGATGCGCAGGTCGCGTGCCTCGCGGATCGCGTCGACGATCTCCTTGGCGCCGACTGAGCCGAACAGCTTGCCGCCGTCGTCTGCCCGCTGTTGGATCGTCAGCACCGTCTTGGAGAGCAAAGAGGCCGCCTGCTCTTCCCGCTCCGCCCGCGCCCGCTCGGCCTTTTCGGCCGCTGCCTGACGCTGCTGGGCCTGCTCCAGCGCACCGGGGGTAGCCGGCGCCGCGAGCTTGCGAGGTATCAGATAGTTGCGCAGGTAGCCGGGGGACACGTCGACCGGTTCGCCGCGCTGCCCGAGGCTCTCGACGTCCTCGAGAAGGATGGCCTGAGCCATCAGCGCTCTCCGACGTAAGGCAGCAGGGCGATCTCGCGCGCCCGCTTGACCGCCACCGAGAGCTGCCGCTGGTGCTTGCGCGAAAGCCCCGTTACGCGCCGCCCACGCGTCTTCCCCTTATCGGAGAGGAAGCGACGCAGGAGGTTGAGGTCCTTGTAATCGACCGCGTCGGAGTTGATGCGCGTGTATTTACGGGGACGCACTCGCTCGGCCCCGCGTCGTCCCCGACGCGGACCTGCTGCAGCTCCGTTCTCTCTTTGCCGTGCCATAAGCGGCCCGGGATGCTACAGACCTTCCCTTAGAAGGGGATGTCGTCGTCCCCGCTGCCACCACTGCCAGCCGGGGCACCCTCGTAATCGGAGGTGTCAGCCGGCGTGTCGCTCTGGGGAGTGAAGCCGTTGCCATTGCCGCCGCCCCCATTGCCGTCGTCGCGCGAGCCGAGAAACTGAACGGAGTTGGCGACGATCTGTACGGCCTGCCGTTTGCCGCTGCCGTCTTTGGCCTCCCACTCACGCCAATCGAGCCGCCCTTCGATTGCCACCGGTCGGCCCTTCGACAAGTAGTTGGCGCAGTTCTCCCCCTGGGCTCCCCAGACGGTGACGTTGAAGTAGTTGGGCTTGTCGACCCATTCGCCGGTCTGACCGTCCTTGCGGCGGCTGTTGACCGCGACCCTCAGCTCGCAGACCGACGTGCCACCTCCCGTGCTGCGCAGTTCTGGGTCCTGGGTCAGATTCCCGGTGATGACCACCACGTTGATATTCGAAGCCGCCACGGCTCTCACTCCTCAAGATCGCTTATTGAGACTCCAGTCTAAGAGCGCCGGCGGCGCAACTCTCCCCCTCAAATCCGGAATCTGCGGAAAAGGGGGCTACTCGGAGGAGCCCGGAGGCTCGCCCTCGGCGCTCTCAGCCGGAGGCTCGGGAGCCTCGGACTCGGCGGGGGGCTCAGGCTCGGCAGGCTCAGGCTCAGGGGTCTCGGTCTCAGCCGGAGGCTCGGCGACAGCGGTCGGGGCAGCGGCCTCAGGCGCGGCCTCGGCCGGCGCTTGGGGAGCGGCAGCTTCGGGGGGTCGCTCGCGCGACGCGCCAGGACCGGGAGCGCTGGTGGCCGGCGGAACTGTCACCGGCGTGTTGGCGTCGACTTTGAAGATGCGGAAGCGGAGCACGCCATCGGTGATCTTCAGGTTGTGGCCGAGTTGCTCGAGCAGCTCGGTTGGCGCCTCGAAGCGGAACCAGCGATAGTCGGCCTCATTGCGCTGCGCTATCTCATAGGCCAGCTTGCGCAGGCCCCAGTTGTTCTCGTGCTTGAGCGTTCCGCCGGCCTCGATCTGGCTCTTCGCCTCGTTGGCCACGCCATCGCGTCCCGCGGCGTCCCGCCCGGGATCCAGCATCAGAACCAGCTCGTATTCGCGCATTGCCGCCAAAACGGCGTCGGACTATAGCCGCCCCCGGACGCGGGAGCCCAGCCGCATCCATATCCGATTCTCTGCGGCTGGGCGGGAGCAGAGGAGGAGGCGCCCGGCTAGTGCGGAGCGAACTCCATCGAGCCGTCGTCGGGCGGTTCCGATGGGGATGGAGGCGGCGGAGGAGCGGATTCGGGTATCGGCGGCGGTGTTGACACTGCCGCTTCAGGCGGCACGACGGACGGTTCGGACGCCACGGCGGGCGGGTCCTGTCGCGTGGTGGGGGTGCCCCGCTTGGGCTGCGACCTTCTCCGGGCAGAAGGATCTCGCCGTCGGCGAGATGGGACCTCGCCCTCCGAAGGCTCCGCCCGGCGCGAGACACCCCCACCACGCACCACCCGCCCGATGTGACTTTCCGCTCGACTGAACTTCCCCGATCGCGCTGGCGAACGCCGGTGAACAGGCGGGAACTCGCGGTCTTGCGACCCTCCCCGTGCAATCGGGACCCGCGACGGTATCGCTGTCGTTTGAGGTAGCCCCACATCAGCGGGCAGCGGTTCGGGCACAGGTGGCTTCAGCAGCGAGGGAGCAAGCTGCAGCGCGACGAAGCCAGCAGCGACGACCGCAGCCCCCTTGGCCGCAAGCCGCCACCGAATCCGCAATCCCATAGCTGCCCAAGTTCGTAGCCAGCGCAGTTCTCCCCCAGCTCTCCGGAGATCGCCGAGTTGCGCGAGACGGCCCCGGCCCCTACCTAAGCAACCGCTTCGCGCAACTCATCGATGTCCCGCAGCTGTGCATCGACCCAATCCCCAGGATTGCGGGCGTAGATGATCTCCTTCAGGTGCTGCGATCGCACGCGCCGCTCCTCGGGGTCCATGGTCAGCGCCCGGTAGATCGCGTCGGCTTGATCCTGGATGTCGAACGGGTTGACGGAGAGGACGCAGTCGGCCAGCTCCTCGTGCGAGCCGGTGTTCTCGGAGAGCATCAGCACGCCATCGCGGGTATTGACGGCCGGTGCCTCCTTGGCGACCAGATTCATGCCGTCGAAGATCGAGTTGACCATCAGCAGATCGAAGTGCTTATAGCGAGCGACCGCCTCGGGGAAGTTCTCGTAGATCTTCAGGTCGATCGGCATCCAGTCGGTAGTGCCATGGCGATGGTTGACGACCGCGACGAGGGCCTCGATCCGTTCCAGGTACTCGGCGTACTCGGGCACGTCCTGGCGCGAGGGCTGCAGGTGGGCGATGAAGGTCACCTTCTCGCGGAACTCGGGGTGCTGGGTGAGGAAGGTGTCGAAGGCAGTGAAGCCGCGCAGCACGTTCTTGGATAGGTCGGCCCGGTCGACGCGGATGATCAGGTGCTCGCGGCGGCGCTCCAGGACCTCGCGCTCGGCGGCGGCGACCTCCGGCGACTCGGCTGCACGCCGCAGTCGCTCGGCGTCGATCGAGAGCGGGTAGGCGCGGGCCAGCGTCTCCCCGCCGTCATGACGGATCTGACAGCGCTCGTAGTCGACCTCCGCTTCGAGCAGTTCGTCGCAGCAGCGCAGGAAGTTGATGCAGTAGGCGTGGGTATGGAAGCCGATGATGTCGTTGGCGAGCATGCCCCGGTAGATCGCCTCCCGCATCCGGCCCGGCAAGATGCGCCAGCTGTCGGGTTGCGACCAGGGGATGTGGACGAAGTGGTGGAGGAAGGCGTCCGGGCGCTCGGCGCGGATCATCCCTGGGGCGGTGTAGAGGTGGTAGTCGTGCAGCATCACCAGCGGCCGCTCGCGGCCCTCGATCTGGCCCAGCACGGCGCGGGCGATGTCGCGGTTGACCGTCTGGTAGCCGAAGTCCCAGGCGTCGAGCTCATCCTGGCGGATGTCCGGAGCGTTGGAGAGGTCCCAGAGGTAATGCTGGATGAACCAGAGGATCGGGTTGGCGATCACGTTGTAGAAGCGCTCATAGGCTTCGGCGTCGCTGCCGACGAGCAGTACCCGGTAGTCGATTCCGTCGATCGTCAGCTCGGCCGGCCCGCCGCGCTCCTCGGAGACCGCGACGTCCTCGTCGGTCATCGCCGAGGCGATCCAGAGCGCCTCGCGGTGGGAGACGAGACCGGAGAGTGCGGTGACCAGGCCGCCGCCCCCGCGCTGCACGGTGCGCTCGCCTGCCTCGTCCCGCTCGAACTGGGCCGGCCCGCGGTTGGAGACGATGATCAGGGGATCGGAGTCGGGCATCGGCATCAGCCTACCCAGACCCTTCAGGCTCTATGTATCGAGCTCGCCGAGCAGCTGCAGCCAGTCGCGCAGCAGGCGTGGAGAGAGGAACTCGCGGCGGGCATGTTCCTTGCCCGCCCGCCCCAGTTGCTTGCCCAGCTCCGGGTCGGCGAGGATCTCGATGCAGCGCTGCGCACACTCTGACGGCGAGTCGACCAGGAAGCCGCTCTTTCCATCCTCGATCTGCAGCGGGATGCCACCGACGTTGCCGGCCACCGTCGGCCGGCCCTTCCAGAGCGCCTCGGTGACGGTCAGCCCGAAGCCCTCGCGGATCGACTTCTGCAGGCAGACGTCGGACTGCGACTGGAAGGCGTTGACCTCGATCGCGCCGACGTTGTTGAGGTTGTTGAGGATCTTGATATCGGGATCGCTGTCCGCGTACTCCACGGTTTCTTGGAAGAAATCCCAGCCCTCGGGATCGTCGGTGGCCATCGAGCCGACCAGGGCGAGCTGTACCTCCGGCATCTCCGCGGTCACCTCGCGGTAGGCGTCGATCACCCCGATCGGGTCCTTCCAAGGGTCGAAGCGGGAGACCTGGGTAATCAGGGGGCGATCGACATCGATCCCGAACTGGTGGCAGACGAAGGCGGCGTCGTCGGGCGAGAAGGCCATGTTCTTCGGCGAGAGCGGGTCGATCGCCGGCGGGATGATGCGGATGCCGTTGTGGCCGTTGATGCCGTCCGGCACGTAGTCGGGCATGTGCCAGACGGTGGCGTCGTACTCCTCGATCAGCGGTTGCAGCCGCGCGATCGGTGCGGGGTTTGGCTCAGAGAGGTCGATGTGGCAGCGCCAGACCCAGCTGCGGCTCTTCTCGGCCGCGCCGCGCCGCAGTCCGATCGGCTGCGGGTCGTGGACGATGATCGCGTCCCATTCGCCTTCCAGGCCTTCGGCATTGATCTTGTTGATCTCGTCGAAGAGGGCCCACTGCTCGTCGCTGAGCGTCTCCTCGGCGCCCTGCAGCGAGTTGTGAAGGAGCTTGGTGGCGTTGAAGAACTCTTCTTTGCCGAAGATCACGTGCCAGTGGGCATCCAGCCCGGCGTCGCGCATCAGCGGCACGATCGTGTAGAGGATCTCCGAGACCCCGCCGCCGAAGGCGGTGGCGCTCACGTGCAGCACGCGTTGCCCTTTGAGCGGCTCCGCCAACTCGCGGATTCGTTCGCTCAGCTCTTTGCCGGCGATGTGCGTGTAGTCGCTGAGGGACTTCTGGCCGAGGGTGACTTCTTGGAGCACCCGCGGATTTCTACAGACACCGGCGGTTAGACAGCAGGTCCCCCCGGTTCGTTGAAGGGTTGGACCCCCCATGGGGGCTACAACCCTTCATTGACTCAGCCGTTGGGTCCAGAAACCGGCCGGTCGCCGAGCGTGACCTCGATTTCCTCCCGGTCGCCGTCGTCGTGGAGGACTTCGAGCGTCACTTCCTTGCCCGGCCTAGAGAATGAGATGAAGCGGGCGAGGTCGTCCGGCTTGATCACCTCGTGTCCGTTGACGGCGAGGATCGTGTCGCCACCCACTTCGTAGGGGAGCCCCTGGAAGCTGAGCTTCTCGTCGCCTCCCTGCAGGCCGGCCTCGTCGGCGGGACCGTCGGGGACGACTTCGGCCAGCAGGGCGCCATGGTTGGCGTCGAGCCCGAGCTTCGTGGCCAGCTGTGGATAGAGGGCCTGG
Source organism: Solirubrobacterales bacterium (assembly GCA_044867645.1). GTDB lineage: Bacteria > Actinomycetota > Thermoleophilia > Solirubrobacterales > 70-9 > VRUE01. The sequence continues at coordinate 42,976 of JBIOVI010000045.1, forward strand.
CTGGAGATCCCGATGTAGGCGTATTCGGCGCTGCCGTCCTGCTCGAGCTGTGCGAGGGAGCGCTTCACGGTCGAGATCGGCACGGCGAAGCCGACGCCGTCGTTGGCGCCTGAATTGGTCTCGATCTGCTGGTTGATGCCGAGCACTCGGGCGGCGGCGTCGAGCAACGGCCCGCCCGAGTTGCCGGGGTTGATCGAGGCATCGGTCTGGATCGCGTCCGCGATCTGGAACTGGGTCAGCGATTTGACCGAGCGACCGGTCGCCGAGACGATCCCCACCGAGAGCGACTGCTGCTCCCCGAAGGGGCTGCCGATCGCCGCCACCGGCTGACCGACGACGAGGCCCCCATCGTCGCCGAGCTTGAGCGGATGCAGGTCGAAGCCGTCCGGCTTTACCTCGAGTAGGGCGACGTCGGCAAAGGGATCGAAGCCGACGATCTTGGCCGGCACGACATTGCGGTCGGGGAACTCGACGAAAACCGCTTTGGCCTCCTTGCGATCGCCGCCTTCGCCGTCGGTGACGACGTGGGCGTTGGTGACGATCCTGCCGTCGGTGTCGAGCACGAAGCCGGAGCCTTCGGCGGCGCCGCTGTCAAAGATCGAGCGGATCGTGACCACGCCCGGAGCTGCTTCGCGGTAGACCTCGGCGGCGTCGAAGCCCTCGCTTGCCGCCTGCACGACGACCTGGGTCGGCGTCTTCGTCGCTTCCGGGGCGCCGCCTCCCGAGTCTCCGCCCTCGTTCCCACCGCAACCGACCAGCAGCGCCGGTAGCAGCACCAGCAGCGCCGCCAGGGAGACCGCCCCGCGCTTCATGCGGTCGCCTTGGCCGGCTCGGCGGGGGCGGGCGGCGGGGTGCCTGGCGGGGCGAGCGGCAGGTCGAGCGTGAAGGCGGTGAAACGCCGGCTGGAGGAGATCGCGATGCGCCCGTCCATCCGTTGCGCCAGCTCGCGCGCGATCGCCAGGCCCAACCCCGACCCCCCAGCCGAGTCGGCCGTGTAGAAACGCTCGAAGATGCGCTTCTGCACCCGCTGGGGAATCCCAGTGCCGTCGTCAGAGACGGTCAGCTCGGCGCGCTGGTTCACGGAATAGATGGTCACGGTGACGCTGGTTCCTTCCGGCGTGTGGGTGAAGGCGTTGTCGAGCAGGATACGAATGATCTGCAGCACCCGGTCAGGGTCCGCGACAGCGATTATCGGCTGGTCTGGGGTTCGCAGCTCGAGCCGTGAGCCGCGCAAATCGGCGCGCGGACCGAACTCGCGCGCGACGTCCCTAGCCAGCGAGCTGAGGTCGACGCTGCGGATTGCCATCACGATGCCGCCGGCATCCAGCTGCGACAAGTTGAGGAGATCGGCGGTCAGCTTGGTCAGGCGCTGAATCTGCTCGCGCATCGTGCGCACGAACTCCGCCCGCTCCTCGGGGCTTGGATCCTCCTCCTCGAGCAGCTCGATGAAGCCGCCGAGGCTGAAGATCGGCGTGCGCAGCTCGTGCGACGCGTTGGCGATGAACTGCTTGCGGGCGCTGTCCAGCTCGGCGAGACGTCGCTGCATTTCGTTGAAGGTGCGGGCGAGCTGGCCGAGCTGGCCGGAGGAGTCGACGGGGATCGGGGCGGCGAAGTCACCGTCGGCGACCTTGCGCGCGGCCTCCTCAATCCGCTGCACTCGCGCTGCCACGACCTGCGCGGAGTAGAAGCCGACTCCGATCGCGAGCAAGAGAGCGATAAGGCCGCCGATCAGAATCGGCTGCGAGGCCCCCTCGTGACCGCCAATCACGACGACCCAGACATAGATGATGATCGACGTCGCCGCCCCGATCGACAGCGACATGGTCGTGATCACGCTGCCGAGGGGAGTGAGGCGGACTCTTCTCATTCCTTGAAGCGATAGCCCACGCCGCGTACCGTGAACAGGTACTCCGGCTGCTTGGGGTCCGCCTCGATCTTCTCGCGCAGATGGCGGATGTGGACGTCGACGGTGCGGGGATCGCGGTAGTCGGAGTCGCCCCAGACGTGCTCCAGCAGCGTCTCCCGGCTCAGCACCTTGCCGGGCGAGCGGGCGAGGGCGATGAGGATCTCGAACTCGACATAGGTGACGCCTATCTCCTCGTCGCCCAGGGTCACCATGCGGCGGCTGGGGTCGATCTTCAGCTCGCCGTGCTCGATCGTCTCCTCGTCGGGCGGGTCGGCGATCATTCTCGAACGGCGCAGCGCCGCCTTTACGCGACTGCGGAACTCGCGCATCGAGAAGGGCTTGGTGATGTAGTCGTCGGCACCGACCTCGAGCCCGGCCACCTTGTCCGTCTCGCTCCCCTTCGCGGTCAGCATGATGATCGGCACCTGGCTGTGGCGACGCATCTGGCGACAGACTTCGACTCCGTCGAGCTTGGGCAGCATCAGGTCGAGGATCACCAGGTCGAAGCGGGCCTCGGTAAAGCGCTCCAGCGCTTCGCGACCGTCCAATGCCGAAGTGACGTGGTAGCCGTCCTTGCGAAGCGGATAGCTGAGCAGGGTCTGCAACGACTGCTCATCGTCGACAAGCAGTATCCGCGTAGACCCGTTCGGCATAAACACAAGAGTAATCCGGTGGCCTCGTCGGCCGCATTGGACGTATGTGCGAGTACCAAGAACTAAGGGTCCTGGGCCGGGAGCCGATAGAAGGTGCAGGATGCCGCAGCCACAACTGAAGACCCTTATCGAGGACGGCAATTACCGGCCCAAGCCTGAGCTGATCGCACAGGCGATGTTGCGCCACCGCGGCGTGCGTGCGCTGCTCGTCGGGTCGCAGCTCAGCCCAGCTGATCGAATCCACGCGGCTTCAACAGCTGGCCGTCAGGCCGCCTGATCTCGACCCCCTCGCCGGCGACGACCTCGCCGATCCGAGTCAGTTTCGTTCCTCCTTGCTGCGTTACGAGCCTCGCTGCATCGCCGAATCGTGCGGCGGGCAGGGTGGCCAGCAACTCGTAGTCCTCGCCGCCGCTGACTGCCAGCTCCAACGCATCGCTTTCAGCCGCTGCTGCGACCTCGGTGACTCCGCTGGCGAGCGGCAGCGACATTGCATCGATCCGCAGTCCGACGCCGCTTGCCCTGGCCAGATGCAAGACGTCGCCGCCGAGCCCGTCGCTGAGGTCGATCATCGCCGTCGCCCCGGCCTCGGCCAGGGCGCGCCCGGCGGCGAGGCGAGGCTGCGGTTCCAGCTGTCGCGCCACAAGCGCCGCGGACGTGCCGGGAGTTAAGCCCCCATATGGACGCCTAAGTCCCGGCACGTCCCTGGCGGGCTTGTCCTCCAGTAAAAGAAGGCCCGCAGCGGCACCGCCCAGCTCGCCAGTGACGACGAGCGCATCGCCGGGACACGCCCCCGACCGTCTCACCAGGTCGTCCGGACTGTCCGCGTGCCCAACCACGGTCATCGCGAGGGTCAGGGCGGGCGCGCGGGTCACGTCGCCGCCGGCCAGGCTGGTCTCGGACGCTGCAGCCAGCTCGACGATCCCGTCGAGCAGCTCCATGCAGCCGTCCTCGTCGAGGTCCGCCGGGATGCCGAGGACGACGTAGGCCTCCCCCGGCTCCGCCCCCATCGCCGCTAGGTCGGAGAGGGCAGTGGCGAGGGCCTTGTGGCCTATCTGGCGCAGGGTGCTCCGCTCGCGCCGGAAGTGGACCCCGTCGACCAGTGCGTCGACCGAGGTGGCAGTGGCGCCCCCCGGTACGGAGATCGCGGCATCGTCGCCGCTGCCGAGTCGGAGCCGGGACCCGACTCGAGGCAGCCGCTCTCTGATCCGCGCCAGCAACTCGAACTCGCCCATGTGCCCATTCTGCCGTTGCGGGTATCCGGTAGCAGCCCCCGATCTCACTAAGGTGCGGCAAACGTGGCAGAGGATCAACCACTCCTACATCGCATCGGTGCCGCCGGTGCCCGATTCGGCACCCGCCCGCCGCGCAGCAAACGCGTCCGCCTCGCGATCCAGGTCGGGATCGCGGTCGTCATCTTTGGCTTCCTCGTCCTCACCGTCATCGACCAGTGGGCGGAGATCAAGGACAAGGGTGTCCACTTCCACGTGCTCTGGCTGATCCCGGCCTTCATCGTCCTGCCGATCTTCTACGCGCTTAGCGCCCTCGGCTGGGACCTGACCTTGCGCTTCCTCGGCTACCGGATCGGGCCGGGCCGGGCGCAAGTCGCCTGGGGCCAGCCGCTGCTCGCGCGCTACGTGCCAGGCAGCGTGCTCTATGTACTGGGGCGGGTGTTGCTCTCCGAGCGGGCGGGGGTACCGCGGCGGATCACGATCGCCAGCGTCGTCTACGAACAGGCGATCTCCGCCACCTCTGGGATCGCCTTCGCTGCCTACTTCCTGATCAGCCACCCCGACCTGCAGGGCCAGCCGCTGCGCTGGGCGGTGCTGCTGCTGATCCCGCTGCTGATCACGCTGCTGCACCCGCGCATCTTCGGACCGCTTGCCAATCGCCTGCTGGGCGCGTTCGGCCGCGAGCCGTTGCCAGGGGTGATCTCGCTGCGCGGCGTAATCGCCCTGATCCTCTTCTACATCTTCAACTGGGGTGTGGTCTCGCTCGGCATCTATTGCGTCGCGCGCTCGGTCAGCACGATTCCCTTCAGCGAAATGCTCACCGTCGGCTCGGCACAAGCAGTTGGTTACGTGGCGGCGCTGGTCACCCTCGTGGCCCCGGCCGGCCTCGGTGTTCGGGACGCCGCCTTCGCCTGGGCGGTGAAGAGCGCGGTCCCTGGCAACAGCTTCGCGGTCGGCTCGCTGATCGCGATCGCCGTGCGCGGTGTCTTGACCGTCGTCGAGCTGATCTACGTCGGGCTCGTCACCGCGCTCGGCAAACGCGAGGGCTGGTCGATTCCGACCGGTGTCATCCACCCGTCGCCGGAGGAGCAGGCCGAGGAGGCCCGGGACCGCCAAGCCGGGGCTCACGCGCCCGAGGTTCTATAGCGGGATTCGGGTGCCGAGTTGGAAGGCGGTTAGGGCCAGGGTCAGTAGCTGTAAGGGACGGTCTCGGGATAGGGCTGCCAGCGGGAGGGCCCAGATCAGGTACCAGGGTAGGAGCCAGGCGGTGGCTAGGAGGAGGCCTAGCGATGCCCAGGCGGCACATCTGAGCCAGTCCGCCCCGCGCCAGGCTCGGATCAGGAGGTAGGCGAAGAAGATCGCGTAGCCGACCAGCGCAACTGCCCGGACCGCGGTCGGGTCCAGGCCGGTGAGTCGCGCCACCGTGATCGGCACGCTCATGTAGCTGGTGCGATGCTGGTTTTCGCCAGCCAGGCCGAGCGCGTCGAGCCAGCCCCAGCCAAAGGCGGCGTAAGCGGCGACCCCGACCGCCATGATCGCCGCCCCCGCCCCCAAAAACAGCTTCACCGCTGGGGCGTATCCGACTTTTCCCCCACCCAGGGGTGGTGAATGTCGGATACGACTCGCCAGGGCGAAGGGTGCGGCTATGACCGCCGGGGCCTTGATCGCGAACGCCGCCACGAAGGCAGCGCCGCCGCTCATCTCGCGGGCCGACAGCACCGCGGCGATCGCGGTCATTGCGAGAAGCATCGCCAGGCCGTCGTTGTGGGCGCCGCCGACCACGTGGACGAGGACCAGCGGGTTGAGTGCGACGAAGGCGGAGGCGCGCAGCGGGCCGATGCCGCGGATCGCTGCGAGCCGGCCCACCAGCGCGGCGATCGCCAGGACGGCACAGGCCGCGGCCGCCTTCAACGCCGCGACCGCGGTTCCCACCGGCAGCCATGCCAGCGGGTAGGTGGCCAGCGTGAACAGCGGTCCGTAGGCGCTGGTCGCGTCGGGCCAGGTGACACGCGCGTAGGCCGGGTCAGCCGGTGCCGCGGCGGGCGGGTGGAGATAGGGATCGAGGCCGTGCACGACTCCCAGCCGCGCGTAGTCGACGTAGCTGTACACGTCGTGCGAGAGGAGGACAGGAGCCACGGCAAAGCCGATGACCGAGACGACGATCGCGGCCCAGACGAGCCGGCGGCCCAGAGCCGGAGCCGCGGCGATCAAGCCCAGGTACGCCACGAATCCGGCCCAGATCAGGCCATAAGCCAGCCCCGGACTCACGCGGTCTCCCGCCTAGCGACGACGGCTCATTTGCTGCCGCCCCGGCCCGCCACGCCCCCTCCGCCCACGCCGGCACCTCCTACCCCGCCACCGGGGCTGGGCGGCGGTGGAGTGGGGGCCGGTTCCTGCCCGACCCCCGGCGCGTAGGCATTTGGGTCGTAGCCGCCGGTCGCTTCGCGACCCAGCCTTTCGGCTTCGCTTTCTTCCCCTCTCTCTCCGCTGCCGGAGAAGGAGTCGCTTCCGCCGGGGCCGGAGGAGGTGAACTGGCCGTAGAACGGCGCCCAGCCGATCGGCGTCTTGGGTTCGTCGAATTCCTCGCAGGGCACTTCCGCATTCGAGTAGAGCGAGTGCCAGATTTCCGCCGGGAAGGTGCCGCCGAAGACGGTCGTGCCGTGGACGCTGGTCATTTCGATCTTGTTTGACTGCGGGTAGCCGACCCAAACGGCGGTCGCCAGGTTGGGCTGGATGCCGGCGAACCAAGCATCGGTGTAGTTGTCGGTCGTCCCGGTCTTGCCGCCCTGCCCGGAGCAGCCGGTGTAGGCGGCGGTGCCGGTGCCTTCGGTGATGTTGTCGTGCAGGAGTCGCCACACCTCGTAGGCGACCGCTTCGGGCACGACCCGCTTCGCCTCGGCGTGCTCGGGACGGTCGACGCGCCCGCCGGGGAAGACGACGCGGCGGATCGCGACCGGTTTGCGGTGGATTCCGCCCGAGGCGAGGGTCGCGTAGGCGTCGGTCAGCTCCAGCGGCGAGACGCCGATCCGCAGGCCGCCGATTCCCTCGGCCGGGATGCCGTCGAGTTCGCTTTCGATTCCCATCGACTTCGCCGTGCTGGCGACGTTCTGGGGCCCGACGTCGAGGTCGAGCTGCGCGAAGACCGTGTTGTCGGAGGCGACCGTCGCCTGCTGCAGGTTGATCGTCCCCTGGTAGCCCTCATCGGCAGTGCTCACTTCCCAGTGGCCCCATTCGGGCAGGTCGAGATCGAGGTGCTTGGAGGTGTAGTAGGTCGAGTAGGGATCGATCCCTTGCTTCAGCGCCGTCGTCAAGACGAAGCCCTTGAAGGTCGAGCCGGGCTGCCGGTGGCCCTGCGCGGCGAGGTTGAACTGGCTCTGTTCGTAGTTGGAGCTCGAGACCATCGCCTTGACGTAGCCGTTCTTCGGGTTGATCGAGACCAGCGCCGAGGAGGGGTCTTCCGAGTAGGGAAGGGCGGAGCGCATCGCTTCCAGGCCGATCTCCTGCAGTCGCGGATCGACCGTCGTGTAGACGTCGAGGCCGCCGTTGCGGACGGTGTCGACCCCGTAGGACTTGATCAGCTTGTCTTCGACGTAGTCGAAGAAGTAGGGCTCCCGCTTCTCGAAGTAGCTCTCGTCCAGATCGAGGCCGAGACCGCGCTGCCAGGCCACGCGCGCCTGCTCGTGGGAAATGTAGCCCAGGTCGGCCATCTTCGAGAGCACCGCGTTGCGACGGGCCAGCGCGCCCCGCGGGTTGAGGACCGGGTTGTTGTCGGTCGGCGCCTGGGGCAGGCCGGCCAGCAGGGCCGCCTGCGTCAGGGTCAGCTCCCAGACCGGCTTGGAGAAGTAGATCTTCGCGGCGCCCTGGACGCCGATCGCGGTGGCGCCGTCGATCGTTCCGTAGGAGGCGGTGTTGAGGTACTGGCTAAGGATTTCCCGCTTCGAGTGGCGCTCGGCGTACTCGATCGCCAGCTCCGCCTCGATGATCTTGCGTTCGAGATCGCGGGCGGGGTTGCGGATGCAGAGGTTGCGCACTAGCTGCTGCGTGATCGTCGAGCCGCCCTCGACCGTCTTGCCGGCTTCGAGGTTCTTGAGGGCGGCGCGGGCGATGCCCTCCGGGTCGATGCCGCCGTGGTCGAAGAAGCGCTCGTCCTCGATCGCGACCGTCGCGTTCTGCAGGTTCTTGGGGACCCGGTCGATCGAGACGGGAGTGCGGGCTTCGTCTGACTCGACGATCCCGAGCTTGCTGCCGTCGGCGGCGTAGATAGTGGAGTTGCCGCCCTTCTCGATCGGTTTGCAGGAGGCAAGCGATGGCGCCTTGGCGGCGACGTCGAGCACCCAGGAGGCGACCCCGATCGTCACGATCGCGATCAGCACCAGGGCGCCAGCGGCGATGAAGAGCAACTTGCTGCGCACGCCGCCCCGGTGTCGATGACGTCGACGATTGCGCTGCGTCACCTGGACAGCGTACTTCGCTTCCGGCGGAGTTCAGGCCTGCGTGTCGCCAGTGGAGAGGTTGTGGACTACCCCCTCCACCAGCAGTTGGTTGGGGATGACGACCGCGGTGCCGTCGCCGGGGTCGACGTAGGTGTAGGAGAGGGTGATGTCGAGGACCCTGCCCTCGACTTCTTCGAAGGCGATCCGATCGCCGATCCGGATCGGCTGTGAGACAGCCAGTTGCACCCCGGCGACCATGTTGGCGATCGTGTGCTGGGCGGCGAAGCCGATGATCGCGGCCAGCACCGCGGTCGAGGCGAGAATGCCGGTGGCGAGGCGCTTCAGCTCAGTGAACTGGCTCAGCGCGATCGCCACCAGGACGAGGAAGACGATCAGGATCGTGAGCCGTCGCAGGAAGCGCAAACGGGTCTTGGTGGACCGCGAGACCTGGGAGACTGGCGGCGTCATGGACGGCAAACTAGTCGCAGAAGGGGTCGGGTACCCCTCCCCGCTCAACTTTTTCGGTGAGGCGCCGACGGTCGTCCGTTGACGGATTTGCGAAAAAGTACAAGCCGCGAGGAGGGGTACCCGACCCCTTTTCCCTACTCGAATTGGGGTTCTAAAGCCGCCATCCTTGGGGTGCTTCTGGCGTTGGGCACGGGGATCGTCTTGGGGATTCCGGCGGTGATCGTCGATAGTCCTGGCGAAGGGGACCTGAGCGCGGGGGCCAATGTGGTCGTGCAGCTGGCGACGGCGCTGGGTTTCCTGCTGGTGCCGATGGCGATCGCGGCGCGTTGGGGGGCGACTTCGGTCGGGCAGGCGCTGCGGCGCCTCGGCGTGCGCGGCTTCCGCCTCTCGGCGCTGAAGTGGATGCTGGCCGCGATCGGCGCCTACCTGGTCTTCGCCGCGCTCTACGCGGGGATCTTCGGCACGCCGGAACAGGAGGACATCGCCGAAGCATTCGGCGCGGTCCCGATCCAGATCCTGCTGATCGTGATCGCGGCGCCGATCAGCGAGGAGGTCTGCTTCCGCGGCATGCTCTTCGGCGGCCTGCGCGAGCGTTTCCCTCGGCTCGCCGCCGCGTTCCTCAGCGCCCTGATCTTCGGCGGCCTGCACGCCCTCACCGGCCTCAGCGCCGTGCCGCCGTTGATCGCCTTCGGCTTCATTCTCGCCCTGCTCTATGAGAAGACCGGCTCGATCGTGCCGGGGATCATCCTCCACATGCTCAACAACTCTGTGGCCCTGATCGGGCAGTAGCGGGTCGGAGCGAAGAAACGGCCCGCAGGCGCGGGCCGTTTCTAGGTGACGGGGGAGCCACCCCCGCTGATGCTGACCGTAGCCGAGAAATCCTCCATTTCAAGCCATGTTTCACTCTTTTTACAGACAGTTGACTGTGAAATCACAGAGGCGTGACAAGCCGACCAGCCGGGCCATCCGCAAGAATCCCCGCCCCATGAGTCGCCGCCTCGTTCGTGCCCTCGTCCTCGTCGCCCTCCTGGCGCTTCCCACGGCCGCATCGGCGGCACCTGCCAAGGGGCCGGAGAAGCCTGGCAACTCCGCCGACAAAGCGCCGCAGGGACCGCCTGAGGCGACCGTGAAGATCACCCACATCGGGCATCTGAGCGGCGGCAAGGCCCAGATCTACTCCACCGTGCCGGCGATCGGCACGATCAAGCCCTTCGTCGCCGGCCAACGGGTCGAGGTCAGCTTCTACCTGAACGGCCACCGGATCCAGCGCCAGACGGTCCGCGCCAGCAAGGGCAAGGGCGACAGCGGCGTCTTCCGGGCGAGGATCCGGGTCGAGAAAGCCGGCAAGTACGCGGTCAGCGCCCGGCACCAGGCGACCGCAGTGTTAGGCGGCGACAGCACGGTCCGCAAGAGCTGGGGAGTCAGCTTCCCGGCTCTGCACCAGGGCCAGTGCAGCGACGTCGTCGTCGGCTTCAAGAAGGCGATGCGGAAGATGGGCTACATCGTCAACAGCGGCCGCTGCTTTGGCGGCAAGACCGGGCGCGGCGTCCTCGCCTACCGCAAAGTGAACGGCATGACCCGCAGTTCGCGGGCCGGGAAGGGGCTGGTCAAGCGGGTCTTCGCCGGCCGCGGCGAATACGAGGTTCGCCACCCGGGCGCCGGCGAACACGTCGAGGCGCCGCTTTCGAAGCAGGTGCTGGTCTTCGCCAAGGGCGACAAGCCGTTTGCGGTCTACCCGGTCTCCTCGGGCAAGTCCTCGACCCCAACCGTCACCGGCCACTTCACCTTCATCAGGACCGAACCGGGCTACAACTCGCACGGCATGTACTACTCCTTCTACTTCTACGGCGGCTATGCGGTGCACGGCTACGAATCGGTGCCGGACTATCCGGCCAGCCACGGTTGCATCCGCACCTTCATCGCCGACCAGCCCGAGATCTACGAGCGCATCCACTACGGCGAGAGCATCTTCGTCTTCTGAGCACCCAAGCAAGCCGCCGCCTATCAGGCACCGGGCTTAGTAAGCGATATCGCCCTTTCCTTTAGTAAGCTCCTCGCTTGATGAGCGAACGCTATGTAAGGCGACCATGACCGCTGCCGTGGCATTCGAGCGTGCCGGCAGCTTTCGACCTGTCCAGGATGGGCCAGCCAGCTACACGGCCTTCCATCCGGCGCCGCTGCCACCGGACCCCCCGCTGGATCTAGACGTCGAGCTGCACAGGCTGCTCGACCGGGCCAATCAGGCCCTCGGTCGGCTTGACGGAATCACCTTGCTGCTGCCAGACCCGAGTCAGTTCCTCTACACCTTCATTCGCAAGGAGGCCGTGCTCTCCTCGCAGATCGAGGGAACCGTCTCGTCGCTGTCCGACCTGTTGCTTTTCGAGAATGAGGCTGCGCCCGGGGTTCCGGTCGAAGACCTCGAGGAGACTGCCAACTACATAACGGCGATGGACCACGGCGTCAGTTCGATCGTCTCCGGTCGGCTCCCGCTGTGCAATCGACTGCTCCGTGAGGTCCACGAATGTCTGCTCCGCACCGGACGAGGCTCCGACAAAACCCCCGGTCAGTTTCGTCGCAGCCAGAATTGGCTAGGCGGAACCGGAACGGGGAACGCGCGCTACGTTCCGCCTCCGTGGCCCGACGTCGAACCGGCGATGTCGGATCTCGAGCGATTCCTTCACGACCTGCCCACGCCGTCGCCTGTCCTGGTCAAGGCTGCGCTCTCCCACGTCCAGTTCGAGACCATCCATCCCTTTCTCGACGGGAACGGACGCGTCGGGCGTCTGCTCATAACCTTGCTCTTGGTGGATCACGGGGTGCTGAGACGGCCGCTGCTCTATCTGAGCCTCTACCTGAAGCGAAACCGCGAGACCTACTACGAATACCTCCAGAGAGTCCGAAAGGAGGGTGCCTGGGAGGACTGGCTCCGCTTCTTTCTGGAGGGCGTGGTGGATGTGGCCGAATCGACTACGGAGACGACTCGCGGAATCGTCGAGATGATCGAGCGCGACCGCGCTCGCATCCATCGACTAGGTCGCGCGGCGGCGACGGCGTTACGAGTCCACGATCTGGCCGTAAAGCGGGTAGTGGTCAAACCTCCAAGCGCTGCAGATGTGCTGAAGCTGTCGGAGCCGCCGGTTTACGCGGCAATCTCGCGCCTCGAGGAGGCCGGCATTCTTCGCGAGGTCACCGGCAGGGCTCGGGGTAAGACGTATGTCTACGGCGAGTACATGGACATCCTCAACGAGGGGACCGAGGTGTGAACTCTGGCGAGTACATAGGCTGTTCCGCATGACCGAGCGGGCCCTGAGAGCGGTCTTGGCAGTTGTTGCCGCCTACCACGTCGTCACCGGCGGAATCGCGTTGGTCGCTCCCGACACCTTCTTCGACGAGATCGGCAAGTACGGGGTGGAGAACTCCCATTACGTCGGTGACGTCGGCGCATTCATCCTCGCCTTCGGGGTGGCACTCGCGATCGCGGTGGTGCGGCCCGCCTGGCGGGCGCCGCTGCTCTGGCTCGGCGCGCTCTGGTACGGCTTTCACGCGATCAACCATGCCTTCGATACCGGTGAGGCCCGCAGCGAGGGGCGCGGTTGGGCCGACACGCTGCTGATCGCCTTCGGCGCGGTGGCCTCGGCCTGGCTGGCACGGGTGTCCGAAAGGATGAACCGGGAAAGCGAACCGACGGGAGGTGTGCGATGAAGGTCTTTGTCGCGGGTGCAACCGGAGCGATCGGCAAGCCGCTGGTGCGACAGCTGGTCGGCGCCGGACACGAGGTGACCGGGATGACGCGGCGCGAGGAGCGGGCCGAGGAGATCCGGGCGGCGGGGGCGCAAGCGGTCGTCTGCGACGTCTACGACGCGGCGGCGCTGGAGACGGCGGTCAGGGAGGCGGCGCCCGAGGCGGTCGTCCACATGCTGACCGCGATCCCGGAGCGGATCGACTGGAAAGCCGACCCCCTGGCGGCGACCAACCGGGTTCGGACCGAGGGCACCCGCAACCTGCTCGCCGCGGCCCGCGCCGCGGGAGCCCGCCGCGTCATCGTCGAGAGCGTCGCCTTTCTCTACGCGCCGCGGGGCGATTGGGTGAAGGACGAGGATGCCGAGCTCGCAAGAGGCGCCCCTCCACCGTTCGGCGATACGGTCGACGCCCTCGCCGACCTCGAGCGCCAGGTCTTGGGGGCCGAGGCGATGGAGGGGTTGGTTCTGCGCTTCGGCAACTTCTACGGGCCGGGCACCATGTTTGCCGCCGCCGGCTCGCAGGCGGAGGACGCCCGCCGTCGCAGGTTGCCCGTCGTCGGCAAGGGCACCGGGCTCTTCTCCTTCATCCACATCGAGGACGCCGCCGCCGCCGTCGTCGCTGCTCTGGAGAGCCCCCCCGGCACCTACAACGTCGTCGACGACGAGCCCGGGCCGATGCACGAGTGGGTGCCCGTCTATGCCGAGGCGCTGGGAGCGAAGCCGCCGCGCCGGGTGCCGGTCTGGCTGGCGAGGTTGGTCGCCGGCCGCGCGATCGCCGCGAACGCGATCGAGCAGCGCGGCGCCTCCAACGCCAAGGCCAAGCGCGAGCTCGGCTGGCAGCCTCGCTACGCGAGTTGGCGCCAGGGCTTCCGCGAGGCGCTCGGGTAGCGCCCCTGGCCGTAGGATGCGCGGCGCGATGACCGATCTCGACGCCGCCAAGCGGACTCTGCTCACCGAGCTGCGCGAGCACTCGCTGGTGATCGGCGAGGTGACGCTCTCCAGCGGCGCGGTGGCTCAGTACTACGTCGACGCCCGCCGGACGCTGCTGCGCCCGCCGGGGTTTCGCGCCGCTGGCGAGCTGATCGCGGCGGCAGCGGTCGAGGCGGAGGCGACCGCTGTCGGCGGCCCGGCAACCGCCGCGATCCCGCCCGCTTGCGCCGCCCTTGCCGTTCCCGCCGGCCAAGGCCTGGTCGGCTTTTTCGTCCGCGGCGAGCGCAAGCAGCATGGCCTGCAGCGTTGGGTCGAGGGCCCAGTGGAGGAGGGCATGCGCGTGCTGGTCGTCGAGGACACCGTGACCAGCGGCGGCTCGACCGTGAAGGCGATCGAGCGAGTCCGCGAGCAGGGCCTCGAGGTGGCCGGAGTGGTTGCCGTCGTGGACCGCCTCGCGGGTGGTGGCGCAGCGATCGAAGCGGCCGCTGCCGCCCCCTACCGCGCCCTCGTCACGATCGACGAGCTGTACCCGGATCGCCCCGACCGCGGCTGATCCAAACTCCCCACCAGGCTGTCGTGCACCGCCTCGGTACCTATCTGCGAGTCCGTTCTTTGCAGGCGTTTCCGCCTTGCTCTCAACAATGCCCTTTTCTACAAAAACACTCTCCTTGACATTAAAAAGGTTGTTGTTTACAGTCTCGCAACGCCCGCTTGATGGGCAGGGAAAGCACCACAGGGAAACCGAGCCACCAGGGAGCCGCAAGGGAAGCGGCCGGCAGAGGGCTCAAGGGACAAGGAGAGAGCTACGTGAAGAGCCACGCGAAGGCATCGTCGGTGGGATCGAACTCTGGCCGTGGCGCAAGCAGCCGGTCGGTCCGTCGTTCTGGCATGCTCGCCGCCCTCCTGACTGCCCTCGTGGCGGCAGCCTGCGCTCTTCCTGGCTCGGCCTTCGCGATCGAAGCCCGCACGCTGACCGAATCCTTCGGTCCCGACGGCACCTCGGGATCCTCCTTCGAAGCCTACGGCCTCGGTCCGCTTGCCTTCGACCAAGGCAACGATCGCCTCTACGCGCTCGATCAGGCGGCGCACAAAATCCACGGCTTCGACGCCTCTACCCCGGGCAGTCACCCGCCCATGGGCGGCAGCTTCCCGCTGAGCGAGCCGACGGCCAGCTACTTCGACGACATCGCCGTCGACAGCTCCTCGGGCGACATCTACCTCGCCAACAGCAGTGGTCACACAGTCTTTGGCTACGACGAAAACGGCGCCACTCTTCCCGGCTTCCCGCTAACCGGCTTCAACTACGCCTGCGGCGTCACGGTCGACTCCGCGGGCAACGTCTGGGTCTCCGACGCCAACGAAGGGCGCGTCTACGAGTACGGCCCCACCGGCGAAACGATCAGATTCATTCCCTTCGGCGGGGAACCCTGCCGCATTGCCATCGACGACCAGGACAACCTCTTCGTCACCGATTACTTCGGCTCGACCAAGAAATGGACGGCAGTCGACGGATACAACACCTCGACCGTAATCGACCCGGAAATCAGCTACGCGCTCACCCTCGACCGCTCGACCAACGAACTCTACGTCGTCCACTTCGAATCGATCTCGGTCTACGACGAAGCCGGGACCTTCCTCTATGAATTCGGCGCGGGCAGCGAATACTACGGCGAATTCGGCGGCATCGCGATCGACGAGACGACCGAAGAAGTCTACGTCCACGACTACGAACACGGCAAGGTCCGGGTCTTCGGTCCGCCGGTCTCGCTGCCGAAAACGACCACCGAAGGCGCCGACGGCATCGGCGCCACCGAAGCGACCGTGCACGGCACGATCAACCCCAGGGGCCTGGCGGTCGAAGACTGCCACTTCGAGGTCATCCCGGCCAAACAGTTCATCGAAACCAAATACGAAAACGTCACCGCCGCTCAGAAGTACCCCTGCGTCCCCGCCGCCGGCTCGATCCCGGTCGACGCCAACCCCCACGCGGTCAGCGCCAATGTCACCGGCCTAAACCCGGCGACGACCTACCACTATCGCCTCGCCGCCAAAAACTCGATCGGCGAAGGCGCGGGCTTCGACCGCCAGTTCACCACCGGCCCCGCATCGCCGCTGGTCGAAGAACAGTCGGTCGAAACGGTCGGCACCACCGAGGCGATCGTGGCCGCGAAGATCAACCCGCGCGGCGGGGAGACCACCTACCGTGTCGAGTACGGCACGACCGCCTCCTACGGGCAGAGCACTGCCGAGAGCGCTCCCTTCGGCTTTGCCTCCGACAACGGCAAACACCCGGTCAGCGTCCACATCGGCGGCCTCAGCCCCGGTACCGCCTACCACTTCCGTTTCGTCGCTACCAACTCGGTTGACGTCACCGAAGGAACCGACACGAGCTTCGCCACCTATCCGCCGACCAACCCGACCTTCGCCCCCTGCCCCAACGACGACTTCCGCACCGGAGCCGGATCGCGCCTGCCCGACTGCCGCGCCTATGAGCAGGGTACGCCGGTCGACAAGCACGGCGCCAACGCCCAAGTCAAGTCCGAAGGCGCGGTGAGCGCTTCCGGCGACCGCTTCACCTTCCTCTCCAATGGCGGCCTGCCGACCACTGGCGGGCTCTCCAACCTGGTCCCCTTCCTTGCCTCGCGCGGCCCCGATGGCTGGAGCACCGACGGCTTCCTGCCCCTCACCCAGGTCAATAGCGGATTAGTGAGAGTCCTCGGGGTGAACGAGGACCTCTCCTCCGCGTTGGTCATCGCCGAAGGGCCCGGCGGCGTCGGCCAGCAGCTCTTCCTGCGCGACAGCGATACGGCGACCTTCCGGCCCGGTCCCGCTGCCCCCGGATTCGTCGGTACGGCTCCCATCGGCTTCACCGCCGACCCCTCCCACCTGGCCATCATCAGCGAAACCCAACTCTTGCCCAGTGCTCTAGAAGCAAAGTCCAACCTCTACGACCTCGACCACGGCGCCCTCACCCTCGCCGACCGCGTTCCCGCGGGCTCGGCGACGAGCTGCGACGACGAGGCCGGCCCGGCCTGCGTCCTCCCCCCGGAAGGCACGACCTATGGCCAGGCGGGGCACAGGATCTCCCGCGACGGCCGCATCTTCTTCACGGCTAACCCAACGGAAAGGTCCTTTGCCGCCGGCCGCATCTACATGCGCGAGGACGGCGCCAGGACGACCTGGATCTCGGCTTCCCAGCGAACCCCGCTCGACCCGGGCGGCGAGAAACCGGCCCGGCTTGTGGGCATCACCCCGGATGGCTCGAAGGTCTTCTTCCTCAGCTGCGAGAAACTGACCGACGATTCGACCGCCCATTCAGCGGGGGCGAATGCATGCGCCAATCCGTCAGATTTCCCGGCTCATGGTCAGGATCTCTACTCCTATGACGTCGAAACTGGCGAGCTGACCGATCTCACGGTCGATTCAAACGCCGGCGATCCGCTGGGCGCCGGTGTGCGGTTCTACCTTGGTGCCTCCGAGGACGGCTCCTATGTCTACTTCTTCGCCGAGGGCGTGCTTGCCTCCGGTGCCTCACATAACGACTGCCAGAGCGGCAAATGCAACCTCTACGTCTACCACGACGGGACTACCAAGCTCATCGTCCAGACGGAGTGGGGTAGTACGGGTGAATTCCAGGCCCGCGTCAGCGCCGACGGCAGCGCGCTCCTCTTCAGCTCGAGGGAAAGCCTTACCGGCTACAACAACACCGGTCTCTGTGGAAGCGCCGCTGCCTGCTTCGAGTTTTTCCGCTACAGCGCCCCCGAGGAAGAGATCCTCTGCGTCTCATGCATGCCGACGGGGACCCCGCCCACCCAGGCACCCAACATGGGGTCGAATGGCCTAGCGCTGGGCGACGCCGTCACCAACGGCCCGAGCCGCAATCTCTCGGCCGACGGCAACCGCGTCTTCTTCGAGAGCCCCGACGCGTTGGTCGCGGGCGACACCAACAGCGTCGGCGACGTCTATGAGTGGGAGGCGAAGGGAACTGGCAGCTGCGAATCCGAAAGCCAGGACGGCGGCTGTCTCTACCTGATCTCGGGCGGCACCGATCCCGAACGCTCGACCTTCCAAGGCGCTTCGAAGAACGGCGACCACGTCTTCTTCTTCACCAGCCAACAGCTGGTACCGGGCGACCAGGACCACCTGCGCGACGTCTATGACGCCGGCGTCGGCGCGGGCCTGGCATCCCAGCACACGCTGGCGCCGCCGAGCTGCGCCAGCACCGCCTGCCAGGCAAACCCGGCGCCGCCGACCGATCAGACGCCGGCGAGCGCCACCTTCCAGGGCCCCGGCAACGCCAACACGCGCGCCAAAGCGCGCAAATGCCCGAAAGGCAAGCGCAAGGTCAGAAGCGGCGGCAAGGTCCGCTGCTTGAAAGCCGCCAAACAGCACAAACGTCACAACAACCGTGGAGGTTCCAAGTGATCTCGGCAAAGCGAGCATCGACCCGCCTGCGGCTTCGCCGCGCCGTCCTCACCCTCGCCCTGATCGCGCTGCCGGCGGCGTGTTTGCCGGCCGTGGCCGCAGCGGCGCCGCCAGGGGCCGCCTGGAAGATCTCCACGATCGTCACGCCCACCAACTTCACCGCGGGCGACAACAGCGGCAAAAACGTCTATATCGCCGCCATCACCAACGTCGGCTCCAAACCGAGCCTTGGTCCGTTCACCGTCACCGACGAGCTGCCCGAAGGCGTCACGCTCAACCCTGACCCGCCCGGGTTCGGGCCCTATTTCCACATGTTCGACGATGGTGAAATCAATGGCGTAGCTAACGAAGTCCTATCCTGCGACAGCGCCTCAGTCAGCTGCAGCGGGGCGACGGTTGTGCACCCCGGCGAGCGCCTGTACCTACAGATCCCGGTCAACGTCGCCCCGGACGCGCCGTCGGTCCTCACCAATCGGGTGACGATCGCGGGCGGCGGCGCTGTCGCGGACTCCGACAGCGTGCAGACCGCGGTCACCTCCGAGCTGCCGCTCTTCGGCCTGGAGAGCTTCGAGAGCGCGATCCTCGACGCGGGAGCCGCTGCGGAGAGCCGCGCCGGCTCCCATCCCTACCGGCTGCGGGTCTTCGCCCAGTTCAACGTGATCGAAAAAGGCCCCCCCGTCGAGAACCCAAAGACCGTCGTCGCCGACCTGCCCGCCGGCTTCGTCGTCAACCCCGAAGCGACGCCGGTGCGCTGCACGGAGGCCCAGCTCGATGTGCAGGAAGGACAAGGGTGCCCCGATGCCTCCGCGATCGGCATGGTCCACGTCACGTCGAACATCGGGATCGGGGTCGCTCAGCCGGCCCTGACCCAGCCCCTCTACAACATGGTTCCTCCGGCGGGCCGCCCGGCCGAGTTCGGCTTCAATACCGCCGGGATCGGCGTCCCGATCCACCTGCTGCCGAAGATCCGCAGCGACGGCGACTACGGCCTCTCTTCCGAGACGCTTGACATCCCCGGCTTCGGCAACATGTCGGGCGTCACCGTTGACCTCTGGGGCGACCCCTCCGACCCGGCCCACGACTTCAGGCGGGGTAATTGCGGGAAAATCCAGACGCTCGGGAAAGCCTGTCCGGTGACCCCCACCCACACCGCCCTTTTGACGATGCCGAGCGCCTGCTCAGGACCGCTGAAGACGACGCTAAGCGCCGACTCTTGGCAGCACCGCGGCAACTTCATCTCGGCCAGCTCTGAGACGCAGACCGAGGCCGGGGACCCGGTTGGCGTCAACGGCTGCGAGAAGCTCGGCTTCGATCCGGCGATCGAGACCCAGCTCTCGACCGATCAGGGCGAGACGGGCACGGCCTTCGACTTGAACGTCGACTTCCCCAATGACGGCTTGGAGAACCCCGCGGCGATCGCCGAATCGATGGCCCAGAAAGCCGTCGTGACGCTTCCCGAGGGAATGACGATCAACCCCTCGGTCGGCGAAGGCCTCGGCTTCTGCACCCCCACCCAGTACGCGAAGGAGACGACCTTCTCGATCGACGGCGAGGGCTGTCCCGGCGACTCGAAGATCGGCACGCTTCATGTGGACACGCCGCTGCTCGGCAAGGAGGGGATCGAGGGCTCGGCCTACCTCGCCCAGCAGGATGACCCAACCACGAGCACTCCAGGGGCGGAGAACCCCTTCGACACCGACATCGCCTTCTACATGGTGCTGCGTAACTCGCTCCGCGGCGTCCTCGTTAAGAAGCCGCTCGAAGTGATCGCCGATCCGAAAACCGGACAATTGGTGACGACGATCGAAGACATCCCGCAATTGCCCTTCAACCACTTCAACTTCCACTTCAAGGAAGGCGCGAGGGCGGCGCTGGTTTCACCAACTGCCTGCGGCACCTACACCACCGAGGCCAAGTTCTATCCCGCTTCGGACCCGAGCAACCCGAAGACGGTGACCTCGGACTTCGAAATAACCAAAGGTGTGAACGGCGGGCCCTGCCCCCCGGCGGGAGTGCCGCCCTTCCACCCCGGCTTCGCGGCGGGCTCGCTCAACAATAACGCCAAGTCCTATAGCCCCTTCAACATGCGGCTGACTAGAGCCGACGGAGAGCAGGACATGACCAAGTTCTCCGCTGTATTGCCTCCAGGCGTCTTGGGCAAGCTGGTGGGCGTGGGCAAATGCCCCGACTCCGCGATCGCCTTCGCCAGGTCGAAGACCGGGCGCCAGGAGAAGGCGAGCCCCAGCTGTCCCGCCAACTCCGAGATCGGCCGCACCTATGCCGGCGCCGGAGTTGGAGACTCCTTGACCTACGTCGCGGGCCAGCTCTACCTGGCGGGTCCCTACCACGGCGATCCCTTGTCGGTGGTCTCGGTGACCCCCGCCGTGGCCGGTCCCTTCGACGCAGGAACGGTCGTTGTCAGGGAGGCCTTGGACCTGAACCCGGTGACCGCCGAAGTCGAAGTCGACGGCGCCGCATCCGATCCGATCCCCCACATCCTCAAAGGGATCGTCTTGAAGGTCAGGGACCTGAGGGTCTACGTCGATCGCAACGAGTTCATCGTCAACCCGACGAGCTGCGATCCGAGCGCGGCCAAAGCGACCCTCTTCGGCGGCTTCCTCGACGTCTTCAGCGCAGCCGACGACGTCCCGATCGGACTGCAGACCCGCTACCAGGCGGCCAACTGCGCGAGTCTCGGCTTCAAGCCGAAGCTCAGCCTGAAGCTGAACGGAGGGACGAAGCGAGGAGACCATCCGGCCTTGAAAGCGGTCGTCGACGCAAGGCCCGGAGACGCCAACATCGGCGCAGCCGTAGTGACCCTGCCGAGCTCGGCCTTCCTCGACCAGGCCCACATCAGGACGATCTGCACCAGGGTGCAGTACGCGGCAAACGGCGGCGCTGGCGGCGGTTGTCCGAAAGCGGCCCAGTACGGCTACGCGAGGGCATTTACGCCTTTGCTCGATGATCCGGTCGAAGGACCCGTCTACCTGAGGTCCTCAAACCACAAACTGCCCGACCTAGTCGCAGCTCTGCACGGCCTCGTCGACGTCGACATCGTCGGCCGCATCGACTCCTTCAAAGGCGGCATCAGAAGCTCCTTCGAAAGCGTCCCCGACGCGCCGGTGAGCAAGTTCATCCTCACCATGCAGGGCGGCAAAAAGGGATTGGTTGTCAACAGCCGCAACCTCTGCGCCGGCAAGAACCGGGCCAGCGCCCAGTTCACCGGCCAGAACGGCGTGCCGCATGACTTCAGGCCCGTGATGAAGGCGAGCTGCGGGAAGGGGAGGAAAAAGTCCAAGTAGGCGAGCTGCGTCGGCGGCTTGCCCGTTTCAACCGTTGAGCTGGCCGGCCCGCTCGTTCGCCAAGGCGACGATGCGATCGATCACCGGTTGGTGCCAGCCCTCCGCCTTGGCGGTGGCAGCGAGGGCGTCGGCGCAGGCGAGGATCCGCTGGGTCCGCTCGGTTATGAGCGTCGTCAGCTCGGCGCCGATGCCGACGTCCTCTCCCAGGCGTCTCCAGGCGGCCATGTCCACCTTCGTGGGGTCCTCGGCGCCGCCGATTCGCATCGCCAGCGCGGGCTCTGAGTTCTCATACACCTGAGTCGAGACGAGGTCGTAGAGCGGCGCCAAGCGGACGCCCACGGCGGGGTCGTAGAGAAGGGCGAAGTTCTTTCCGTGGGCGTCGCTGTTGCCGATCAAGAAGTTGAGCAGGGCCGCTTCGATCGCCTTGAGGACGTCGGCCGCCGCCCGCGGCGAGCCGCTGCCGCGCAGCAGCCGGACGATCGCCGCGATCGAAGGTCCGCCGGATGCTTCGTACTTGTCCACCGGGGCGATTCCAAGCGCCTGGCACATGTCCTCCTGGTGGATGCGCACGATCCGGCCGTCGCCGGCGATCGTGCGGTCGAACCGCTCGACGTAGAGACAGGGCCGCTCGCCGACCTGCAGCGGCTCCGCTCTGGCCGCGTCGAGTCCTGCCGAGCTCGCCAGGCGGAGACAAAATGCCTCGTTGGCGACGATTTCCGGGTACTGTCCGTGCTCCGGCTTGAGGATGCAGGTGCTGGGCGCTCCTTCCAGGGGCTGGCCGAACTCCCCATTCGGCGAGCGGACGAGGACCAGCTTCTCTTGGATGCCTCCCAGGCTGAGGCGGACGCCAGTCGCCCTGCCGTCGATCCCCAGGGGGTGCTGGGGAAGCTCCTCGATCAGCCGTTCCAGGTCGGCTTCGTCCAGGGGCGCGATCTTGCCTTCTCGGTCCTTGGGTGCTTCGCCCGCGGGTAGGACGACGACCGCGCCGGCGCAGTCGGCTCCGAGCGCCTGGAGCAGGGCAAAGCCGTCCTCGGTGCTGACTTCGAGCGAGTGGGCGAGGCTCGACCGCACGGCGCCCTCGGGCAGGAGGCCGTCGAAGAACGGCCGCGCCGCCGCTGGGGCAAACTCCCCCTCCTGGACGGGAAGCGAAGCGGAGAGGACGATTGCGCCCGCCTCGCGGTGCGCAACGACGTCCTCGCTGTATTTGAACCGATACCGCTTCGGGCCGCGACGCTCGAGGACGCCGACGGGCGCGCCGGACAGGTAGACGTCGAGCTCTTCGCCGGCCTCGTGGCTCACCGCGGGCCCTCGGGATGGGCGGGGGACACGCGAGAGCGCTCGGTCACGGTCAGCACAAGGCCGAGGACGTCGAGGACACGACTGAGGGTGTCGAGCCGGCTCGTCGGCTTCCCATGCTCGATCTGATGGATCGCACGAGTGCTAACCCCGGCGGCGATGGCCAGCTCGTCCTGCCGGAGCCCCAGCTCCTTCCTGGCTTCCCGGACTCGCGCACCGATTCCCCGAGGGCCAACCGGCGGTTTTGGGCGAATCTGCATGATCGTGCAGTTTAGCAGCCCAAACCCCTTAGAGGGGATAGTTCTGCAAGATCATGCAGATTAGCTCATCCCAGGTGGGCGCATTCGCACGACATGCATGATCGTGCATATCTATGGGGTCGGCATATTGGCCCAGACCCACTCGCTCTGCCGGACCCAGACGCCGTCGGCCACCTGAGTCAGCATCGGTTCACCTGTCGCGGGTCTTTGCCTAGCGCCCCGGGCAGGAGTCGAACCTGCGACACCCGACTTAGGAGGTCGGTGCTCTATCCACTGAGCTACCGGGGCGGAGGCTCGATTATCCCGTGTTCCGGGGTTGGAACAGAGTTGGAACAAATCTGGCCGCTTCTCAAATCCCTGGCCCTTTGCGAGTAGCGCGGGTGCTTTCGGCACGCGCCAAAAGCGCCCCGGCCCGGGGGCGTAGCACCGCTCGGTAGTCTCGATGCACACACGTCGGTTCTTTAGGGAGGGGGCCCTAGATGGTCGATCGGAGGCACACGAGCAGAATGGCGCACGCCGTGAAGGTGGCCAATCGAAAGGGCAGGCGAATCGTCGCATGCTTGGTCGCTGCCGCGACGGTGTCGGCGCTAAGTAGCGCCGGTCCCGCCAGCGCCGACACCTACACGCAGCCGATCGACGCCGGCAACAGTTTGAACGCCGTCTCTTGCGTGCCTGGGACGGCCACCTGCGTCGCTGCCAACAGCGAAGGCGACGCGTTTTACGCGACGAATGTGAGCGCAACCTCGGCGGGGACCTGGAACTTTTGGAGCGGGCCAGGGCCGAGCCCCAGCTATGCCCTCGAGTGCCCATCCGCCACGCTCTGCGTGCTCGCCGCTGGCGAAGTTAGCGGCGGCGGTGGCAATGTCTACCGCGTGAGCTCGCTCGGCGGCACCTTCCTCTCCTCGTTCAAACCCGCTAACGGCGTCGGCGCCTTCTCCTGTCCGTCGACGTCCTTCTGCGTGAGCGCAAACGAAGGCGACGGCTTCATCCGCTACTCGACCAAACCCTCGGGGACCGCCTGGACGGCGGTCAGTATCGGCACCGGCGCGATGAAGGACGTCTCCTGCCTGTCCTCGTCGTTCTGCGCGGTGGTCGACGACTCGGGCAACGTCCACGTCGCCACTACCGAACAAGGGGTCAAAGAAGTTGCTGGGTGGACCTCCATCAACGTGAACGGCACGACAGCGCTGCGCGGCGTCGCTTGCAGCTCGATAGCGTCGTGCATCGCCGTCGACGGCAGCGGCGAAGTCCTCAGCCTCACGATCGGCTCCAATGGCGAAGCGACGGCCTCAAGGCAGGTCATCGACGACGCGAAAGAACTCGTCGCCGTCTCCTGCATGGGTGCGACTTGCGCAACGGTGGACGGCAAGGGCGCGATATTCAGCTCGACGGACGCAGGCGCAGACTGGACCAGGCGCTATGGCGGCGGCGCCCCATTCACGAGCGTGTCCTGCGCGTCAGCATCGCTCTGCGCGGCGGCTATGACGAGCGGCAACATCACGACGTTCGACCCCTCGGCCATCGTGGCGCCCCTATTGGTTACAAGCAGCTCGCTGCCGGCGGGTACCGCGGGGACTCCCTACGAAGCCCAAGTCGAAGCCACTGGTGGAACGCCGCTGTACCGGTGGTCCGCGACTGGATTACCGCCGGGCCTCTCGATCGATCAGGCGAGCGGGCGAATTACGGGCACCCCGCTGACCGCGATATGTGTGCGCTCGCCTTGTTCGCAGCCGCCTGCCCACTACGAGCCGACCGTCACGGTCACCGACAGCGGCGGCATCCTGGCCTCGAGACAGCTGACGATCTCGCTTGCCGGGAAGGAGGTCGAGACCGGTCCAGGACCCGCCGCTGTCGCTCCGGTCGTGACGAAGCTCAAGGCGTCCCACCGCGTCTGGCGCGTAGGTAGCGGCCTCGCCCGGATCAGCAAGAGGCATCGCGGCAACCGCAATGCGTTGCCGGTAGGGACGACGTTCTCCTTCACGCTGAACGTGCAGGCGACGGTTGCGTTCGACTTCGCCAGGCGCCTTGCTGGCCGCAAGCACGCAGGCTCGCTCTCGTTCTCCGGTCACCCCGGTGTGAACAAGGTGGTGTTCCAAGGCCGCATCTCGCGGACCAACAAGTTGAAGCCAGGGCGATACACGCTCACCGTCACAGCCACTAGTTCCGACGGCCAGCGTTCGGCGCCAGCCTCGCTGAGTTTTAGAGTCGTGAGGTAGCTCTCGCGGCGCAGCGCTCCCGCTGATTCGAGCGCCGCCAGTCCAACCCGGCCTGGGCTACGGTCAAGTAAGTGGACCTGCTGGCAACCAAATTGCTCTTGGCTCCGCTCTGCGTGGTCGGCGTGTCCCTAGCTGCCCGGCGATGGGGCGTGGCAATAGCAGGTGTGCTTGGTGGTCTACCGGTCGTTGCGGGACCGATCCTGTTGGTCTTGACCCTGATGCACGGCCGTTCCTTTGGAGCGGATGCCGCCGCGGGCGCGCTTCTCGGTCTCGGAGCCTTGACCCTGTTCGTTGTCGTCTACGGGCTCGTCGCGCCCCGAGCTGGCGTGGCACAGAGCGTCCTATCCGGTTGGACCGCATTTCTGGCCGGAGCTCGCGGCGCTCACCTTGGTTCTGGCCCTGACCGCGGCCTCTGGCGCGCTGGGGCCGGAGTTAAGTGGACTGCTCGCGCCATTCCCGATCGTCACGAGTGTCCTGGCTGTGTTCACCCATGCCCGCGGGGGCCCGGATCAGGTAAGGGTCCTCCTGCGCAATTTCCTGGTGGGCTTCTACGGATTCGCGGCGTTCTGCTTTGTCCTCGCGATCGGCCTGCCGGATCTGGACGTGCCCACCGCGTTCATCGTTGCCCTATTGGTAGCTCTTGTAGTGCAAGCCGTTGCGTTCGTCCTTCGCGCGCGACTAGAGCCGGCTCCCCAGCGGGCGGGCTAGAAACGCTCGCGAATCACCGGGTCACCCCGAGGACGGCTCGGCGTACAGGCTCTCCGAGGCCAGCTCCTGGGCACGGCGGCTCCAGAGCTTGACTTGCATGAAGACGTCGTCGCCGTAGCCCTCGAGGGCGTCGAGGGCGATCAGGGTGAAGCGTTCGTTTGAGACCGCTTCCTGGTCGACGGTCTCCATGTCCAGATCCGCGGTAGCGGCGACGGCGCCACGGACGAGGGGGCAGCCCCAGACGAGGGTGACGTCGCCGGCGCGGCCGTTCTCGCCTCGCCAGCGGCCGATCACGTCGTCGTTGAGATCGATGCGCCAGTCCGGATTGCCCTCCGCGAGGACGTCGGTGAAATCCGCCTTTGCCTCGAAGCTCCCCGGCTCCCCGTCCCCGGGTTGCACGTATGAGACGTGGCCGAACAGCTCGAGAGCGCCCTCCGGCCCCTCGACCCGGGCGACGGCGGGCACCCAGACACGCCCGCCCCAACCGCGCTCTGGAAACCAGTCGATCTCGGCCGGTGCCTCGACCCCTGCCGGTAAATCCTCGATCGACTCGCAGGCCGCCCGGAATTCCGCCGCGAGCCGCTCGGCAAAACGCCCATGCGGGATCCCCTCCTGGGTGCTGTCGGCGATGAAACGGGGGATCGGGCGCGGGTTGGGAGCCACTGGCGGGGAGCCTAACCTGTACCGAGCTCCAACAAATGGCTAGCTCTGGCAGCGGCGGATGATGATCTCGTTAAGCGATGCAGGCTGACGAGATCCTGATGTTAGGGTCACAAACAGCAGGGTACTTTGGCCCAGACGGGGCAAGAAGCTGGCAGGGAGGTCGAGAATGGGAGACGTTCGACGGCATGTTGCCGACTCGACGCGCGGAAGGGGCTTGCTGCGGGTCGCTTTGGCCTTGCTTGTGATCGGCGGGCCCGCGGCCCTGGTCGTCGCTCCGGCGCCGGCGGAGGCCGCCACGGGATACGAGCTGAATGCGTCCACGCCGTCCAAAAGCCTCGGCGGCAGCAAGATCCCGCACGGAATCGCGGTCGACCAGACCAGCCAGCGCATCTACGTCGCCATCACGGTGACGAACCCCCTTTCGGGCACTCCCGGTGAGATCGACCGCTTTGAGAGCAACTTGGCTGCTGCTGGAACCTTCGCCGTAGGCGAAGGCTTCTACACGGGGGTGGCAGT
This sequence comes from Solirubrobacterales bacterium, assembly GCA_044867645.1. GTDB lineage: Bacteria > Actinomycetota > Thermoleophilia > Solirubrobacterales > 70-9 > VRUE01. Next base: position 69,721 of record JBIOVI010000045.1, read on the forward strand.
CGATCCCCTGACCCAGGGTTTCTACGCGGCGCAGATGATCTTTCGTGTTGGCGGACAGGAAGGCGGTACGCCGAGGATGGACCCGTTCTCGTCATCAGGGGTGCCCGGGACGCCTTTTGCGTTGAGCGAGACCGTCACCTTGCCGCAGATCGCCACCAATTCAAGTGGGGAGATCTTCTTCCCCAATGCCGCCACGCACACTGTGCAGGTTTTCAACGCGGCCGGAGTGCTGCAGGAAGAAATCGGTTGCGCCGGGTGCCCCGGCGGCTCTTCCTTCGGCCGCCCGGTCAGCGTCGCGCTGGACTCCGACGACAATCTCTACGTGGTTGACATCAGTTCGGACCGCGTCCTGAAGCTGACATCCTCCGGGGGGCCTTACTCGTACTCATCCACACTGCAAAGCGGCCTTGGTGCCGCTGCGGTCGGAGTCGACCCTTCAACCGACGACGTTCTGGTTGGCGATATCCCGAATGGGAAGGGCTACCACATCGCCGCCTACAACTCCTCAGGTGTCCAGTTCGACGACTTCGGCGCCGGCCAGTTTTCGGATCCGAACCCCGGACCGATTCCGAATCCAGATCCCATGTTCGCCACTCTCGTCGCCCCACAAATTGCCATCAATGCGACGACGCACAAGGTCTACGTGGGCGACTTCTCCACGGCCAAATTCTTCATCTTCGACAGGGTTTCCAGCCATGCGCCGACCGCGACGATCAAACCGACGTCGCCGATAGGCCAGGTAACGGCGACCCTTCAGGCCAGCGTGAACCCCAGCGGCCATACGGTGCTGGAGTGCAAATTCGAATACACGAACGACGCCGATTTTCAGGTCAACGGCTTTTCGAACGCAACCGGCAAACAATGCTCCAGCGCCCCCAACGGAGCGAGCAGCACCGCAACCAGTGCTCAGGTCTCAGGTCTGTCGCCGGCCACCCTCTATCGCTATCGCGCTAAAGCGAGCACCTTCGCGGGCACTGTGACAAGCAGCGAAGGAACATTCGAAACTCTGCCTGCCACGCCCGCGACGGTAACGACGGAACCTCCGCTTTCGGTGAACCAGAACGCCGCCACTTTGAAAGGGAAGGTCAATCCCCATGGTGGCTCGGTCTCCAGCTGCCGTTTCGAATACGGCACGAGCGTCGCGTACGGCACCAACCTGTCCTGCCCGGTTTTGCCGGAACCGGTTACGACCGACGTGGCGGAGAGTCGCAGCGTCTCGGGCCTTGCCCCTGGCACCACCTACCACTTCCGGTTGGTGGTCACCACTAATGCGGGTACCGTCCAAGGAGGCGATGTCGAATTCACGACCGCGAGCCCGCCTCAGCCACCGCCACTTCCCCCTCCTGTGCAGGAAACCAGTGTTCCTCCGCTGACGATCGTGCCGCCGCCGAGTACCGTGCCACCCTCTTCGCCACGGCCGTTGCGGTGCAAAAAAGGCTTTCAGAAGAAAAGAGTCAAAGGCAAGCTGAAATGTGTGAGAAAGCGGCACCCGAAACGCCGCGCGCATAGGTCCTGAGGCGTCATACGCAGTCGCGCAAGTCGGCGGCGGCACGCTCCGGCGGATAGACGTTTATGTCGACGCCAGTACCCAGCTCGAAGGCTGCCTTGACAGTGAGGCGCGGAGCGATGTCGACGTGCCAGTGGAAGTGCTCGGCCCCGCGCGGCGCGGTGACGACCCAGAGGTTCAGCTCGGGCGGGCCTTCGAAGCGCTTGGCGAGGAGACCCATCGCGGTACGGATCATCGCGGCTCCGCCACTGTCCTCCTCGAAGCGTGCTGCTCCCAGGCGCGGTACCACGCGCAGCTCGTAGGGTGAGCGCGAAGCCCAAGGGCAGATCAGCGCTGCCTCGTCGTCGATTGCGACCAGTCGCTCGCGGCGACGCACCTCCTCGACCAGGACGTCGCTGAGCAGGTCGCCCCCGCCGGTGCGTTCGCTGTAGGCGCCGGCTCGCTCCCGCTCCCGTGCCACCGCCGGTGGTACGAAGGGCAGCGCGTAGAGCTGGGCATGGGTATGGGGGAGGGAGGCACCGGCCCCCGCGCCCTCGTTGACGACCAGTTGCACGTAGGAGGCATCGGAGTGGGCGCGCATCCGCTCGCGCCAGGTCGCGATCGCACCGAGAAAGCGCTCCTCGCTCAGCTCGGCCATCGCGGTGACGTGCTCCGGGGCGTTGACGATCACCTCGTGGCCGCCCACGGCCGGTCGCGCGGCGAAGAGGTCGGGTTCGCCGGCTCGCCGCGACTCCAAGAGCGGATCGCCGGCGCTGGCAAAGGCACCCGCCTCGCCGCCCCTCGGTCCGGCTGCGGTTGCACGGGGATTGCCGCCGCCCGCGCTCGTTGTGTCTGTCAGCGCTGGGTAGAGGTTCGGCACTACTCGACTCGTCCAGCCCGGCGTATCGGCCTCGCCTCCTCCCGGCCGCACCGCGTGCACCTCCGGTGGCGTCTTCTCCTCGCGACCCTCGCAGAAGGGGCAGCTCTCGGCGCCCTTCTCGTCCTCTTTCGCCCCTCCGAAACCGTGCGGTCGGTCCGCCCGGCCGGGGGCGAGGATCGTCCGCAGCCCGGTCAGCTGGTCGATACGTATCTCAGGCGCGCTCAGGGTTCTAGGCCCGCGACGGAGGAAGGTCGTCGGGGTCGGGAGCGGGCGGGACGTCCGGCTCCGGAGGCGGTGGCGCTGGCCGCGGCCCAGTCTTCGGCTGCGGATTCCCTCCCTCCCTGCCCCCACCCAGGAAGGGCTCGAGTACGTCCATCGGCAGCGGGAAGACGATCGTCGTGTTCTGATTGCTGCCGATCTCGAGCAGCGTCTGCAGGTAGCGCAGCTGCAGCGAAGCGGGGTTGGTGCTGATGATGTCGGCGGCGTCGGTGAGCTTCTGCGCGGCCTGGTACTCGCCCTCGGAGTTGATGATCTTGGCCCGTCGCTCGCGCTCTGCCTCCGCCTGGCGTGCCATCGCCCGCTGCATCTGCTCGGGGATTTCGACGTCCTTGATCTCGACCGCGGTCACCTTCACGCCCCAGGGCTCGGTCGACTCGTCGATGATCGTCTGCAGCTCTTCGTTGAGCCGCTCGCGCTCGGAGAGCAGCTGGTCCAGTTCAGCCTTGCCGAGTACCGAGCGCAGCGCCGTCTGCGCGATCTGGGAGGTGGCGAGGAGGAAGTTCTCGACCTCGACGATGGCCCGGTTGGAGTCGACGACGCGGAAGTAGGCGACCGCGTTGACGCTCGAGGGCACGTTGTCGCGGGTGATCACCTCCTGCGGCGGGATGTTCAGCGTCACCGTACGCAGGTCGACCCGTTCCATCCGGTCGACCAGCGGGATCAACAGGATCAGGCCCGGCCCCTTGGTTGCGATCAGCCGCCCCAGCCGGAAGACGACGCCGCGCTCGTACTCGCGCAGGACACGGACGGAAGCGCCGAGCGCGATCGCGCCGAAGAAGAGCAAGACCAGAAACACTCCGACCGCGATATCCATCAGCTCGCTCCCTTCTCGGCGCCGGCGGGTGACGTCTCGGGCCGGACCATAAGCGTCAGGCCCTCGATTGCCTCGACCGTGACTCTATCCCCCGGTCGCAGCGGCGTCCCGTCGCCGGTCAGCCTCGCCCGCCACAGCGCGCCCTCGATCCAGACCTGACCCTCGGGGTCGAGCGAGGTACGGACCTCCGCCCGGGCGCCGATCAGCTCCTCGTGCCCGGCGCGCACGGGCCGCCCGCGGTGCGCCTCGAGCACTTTGCGGCTGATGAAGTAGAAGCTGATCGCGGAGAGGACGCCGAGCGTGATCAGCGCCGGCCCGGCCCAGTCGCTCGCGCTCGAGTCGGCGTCGGCGGTGAGGGCGAGGACGCCGCCGGCGATCAGGCCGGCCGCGCCGAGCGCCGCGAGGATGCCGCCGGTCGAAAGCAGCAGCTCGGCCAGCAACAGGGCCACCCCGATCAGCGCGACGACCACGAAGAGTTCCATGCGCCGATTATCCGCCTTTGGTGTCGCCGCCGAGGGCATAGCGCTCGATATCGGCTCGCAGCTCGGCCAGATCGTCGTAGGGACCCTGCTTGAGGTAGACGAGCTTGCCGCGGCGATCGTAGAAGGCCGTGTCGGGGAGGCCGAGGCTGGCGCCGACGCTGTCGGCGATCTCCTCGTCGGGGTCGGTGTAGCTGGGGTAAGGGACTGGGGCCTCCGCGAGGAAGGTGCGGGCCGCGTCGTCGGAATCCTGGCTGTCTATACCGAGGAAGGCGACCCGCTTTCCGTACTGGGCCGCGGCTCTCTGGAAGTGTGGAAACTCGAAGCGACAGGGGCCGCACCAAGAGGCCCAGACGTTGACTACCACCGGGTAGTCGCGCAGGGAGGCGATCCGCTCTTCATAAGCCTCCCCACCCCCCGTGAGCAGCCGGTTCGATTGGGTGTGCAGAGCGGCGAGCGGCGCCGGCGATCCCGCCAGGACCTTCGCGTAGTCGGGGTGTTTGCCGCCGTAGTCGCCGCTCGTCGAGGAGCCGCAACCGACCGCCGCGAGCGCAACAATTGCGGCGAGCGCGAGCATTAACGGGAGGGTCAGCCGCAGCGGTCTCAATTCAATGATTACAATACGTCTGTCCGGTTCGCCGTATGCGAGCCGCTTGAGAAGCCGGGGAGGGAGAAACCGAACTCCCGGCATCCTGATTTAAGTCTTCTCGTCGGCACGCTCAGCGTCGTCGCGGGAACGAACCCAAAGCCTGCATGGCCAAGACCAGCGAAGTTGCCGCGCAAGCGGCAGTTCCTTCAGGCGCCGACATCGAGCGGGCGGCCGAGTTTGCCCGTGAGCCCTTGCTGCTCGATGGCGAGGGCCCCGAGGCGCTCGCGCCGGGAACGGCGCGCCGCCGCGCCCTCGACGCGGCGCTGAAAGAACTGGACGAAGGGGCTGAGGAGCCCTCGATCCAGTGGCGCCGGGACTTCTCCCTGCTGCTCGGCCTGGAGCGGCTGCTGGCCGAGGAGCCGCCGAAGCTGCGCGACGGCGCCGAGCTCAACCCGCACCAGGTCGACGCCCTCTCCGGCACGCTGACCGAGCTGATGTCCGAGCAGCAGACGGCGGCCGAAAACGGTGCCGCACCCGCCGCTGCCGACGTCGCCGATCCCACCGACGATGGCAAGGGGAGTTCCGACGAGGACTCCAACGACGAGGAGGAGCCAGAGGAGCTGGCCCCGGATGAGGAGCCCCAGGACTGGGAGGAAGAACCCGGCGAGGAGGACGAGGAGGCTGTCGCCGAGGTCGCCGACGATCCGGGCGCCGCCCGCCGCTTCTGGTTCGAGCATGCGACCGGGGCGGGCAAGACGGTCGCCGCGGTCGGCTTCATCGACGCATCGCGCACCGGCGGCGTCCTGATCCTCACCCATCGCCGCAACCTGGTCGACCAGTTCATCGGCGAGATCTCCGAGCGCGGCTACAAGGAGCGGTTGCGGCCGCCACTGCTCGACGGGCGCGACGATCCCGACGGGCCGGTCACGGTCGAGACCTACCAGTGGTTCGTCCGCAATCACAAGAAAGTCTCCGACGCTTACTCGATCGTGATCTGCGACGAGGCCCACACCGCCCTTGGCGAGAAAACCAGCGCCTGCATCCGGGCCTGGACCGGCCCCGTCTTCATCGGCATGACCGCGACCGGGGCGCTGATCGCCCGCCACGTCGCCGACCTCTTCCCGACTCAGACCTCGCGCTTCGACCTCGCCCAGGCGGCACGGCGCGGCGTGATCGCGCCGTTGCGCAGCATCCGCATCCCGCCTGGCCCGGGGGTGCGGACGATCGCCAAGGTGCCGCTGCGCAAAGGAGAGGTCGACCAGGACTTCGACCAGGAGGAGCTGGCCGCGCTGCTCGACCAGGAGCCCTTCAACGTGGCGATCGCCGACCTCTACAAGACCCGCTTCAGCAAAGTGCCGGGTGTCCTTTACACGGCCGGTGTCCAGCACGCGAAGAACGTCGCCAAAGCGTTGCAGGGCGCGGGCATCGTTGCCCGGGCGGTCTCCGGCGAGACGCCGAAGCGCGAACTGGCGGAGATCCTTGCCGCCTTCGAGCGCGGCGAGGTCGACGTGCTCTGCAACGCGATGCTGCTCGCCGAGGGCTGGAACTCCCCCAGAGCGACCATCTGCATGCACCTGGCGCCCACCGCCTCGAGGCGGATCTACCAGCAGCGCGTCGGCCGCGTGACCCGCCGCAACCCGGGCAAGGAGGCGGGGCTCGTCATCGACCTCGTCCACCCCGCGACCCGCCACGACGAGGCAATCGTCACCCTCCACAGCCTGCTCGACCGCGACGTCTACCGCGGCGGCGCGATCGTCGTCGGGCCGGTCCGGCGCGGCCGCGGCCGGCGCGTGCGCGTCGAGCGCCGCGTGCTGCCGGTGACGCCGGATCCGGACCGGCGCGCGGAGGTCTTCGAGCGCGAGCTGTGGCGGATCGCCGTCGAGCACCTCGACTACGCCGAGCAGCACGTGTGGGCGGCGCTGGCGGGCGCGCGTGTGGCGCCGAACGGCTGGCGACGCGCGAAGGCGATGCTGCACTTCGACCGCCAGGGCGACCTCAAGCGGCGCTTCCTGATCACCGCCGTCGAGCGCAACCGCAACGCGCAGCTGCGCCTGCGCGCGCTGCAGGAGATCGCCGCCGCGCGCGACGCCGAGGCGTTCGACGAGGCGATCGACCTGATGGCCACGTGGCCGCGCGACGAGCGCCGCGAGGGCGTGAAGATCATGCTGCAGGCGCTCGCCGAAAAGCGGATAGGCCGTAGGGATCAGGCGAACGCCTGGATATGGCGGATGGCCGAGTACACGCGCGAGGTGCACGAGGAGTACGCCGTGCAGCGCTGGCCCGAGACGAAGCGGCTGCTCGGCCTGCTGGTGAACTCGTCGGGCGGCGCGCACGCGCGCAACGCCCGCCGCCTCGTGCATGCTGCGCGCAGACAGGATCGCCGCCTGTCCGCCGCCCTGCTCGCGGCCGCTCTGGCGCACACGCCGGAGGCGGAGGAGGCGCTGCGGGGCGCGCGCACGCGGATGGCGCGCAAGCCGTCGGCGCTGGCACGCGAGCTGCTGCGCAACTTCCCGAGAGGCCGGCGGGGTCGCGGCTCGCGCCGTCGACGCAAGGGCGCGAAGGACGGCGCCGGCGCCGGCGCCGAGGGCGTGAAGGCGGCCGTCGGCGCGGAGGCGCTCGACGCGGACCTGGATCTGGACGACGCGCTCGACGACGGCCCCTCGCCCGAGGTCGCCGAGGAGGCCTACGACGAGGCGCTCGACGGCGACGACGCCGTCGGGGACGCTCCGCCGTTGCCGCGGGAGGGTCGAGAGGACGTCGAAGAGGTCGTCGCGGAGGCGCTTGCGCACGATGCCGAGACGACGCCGGCGCGACCGCGTCGCAGACGCGGCTCGGGGCGCAGACGCGCATCGTCCGCCACCGCAAACGGTGCCGGAGCCGAAGTCAACGGGAGTGGCACGGGCGGGGACGCGGAGGCAGCGCTCGAGTTCGAGCTCGTGCCCGCCGCCGCCGCCGACGGCGACGCCGCCGACGCGCCGCCGGCCAGAAGAAGACGCGCGCCGCGCAGACGCAGAGCGGCCGCCAGAGCCGCTGCCGCAGAGCCCCGCGACGCCGGCGACTGACGGTCAGCCTCTCGGGATCGTCCCGAGGTGCACTTCGCCCGCGTCGAGCAGGACTTCCCCGTCGGGTCTGTCGCCGGGCCGCACGCGCAGCCTGCCGTCGTCGGCGATCCCGATCGCGGTGCCGCGCCCGCCGTTCCACGAGATCTCGCGGCCGGCGAGCGCGTCGCGCTCGCGGTAGGCCTCCATCGCCTGCTCGGGCGGTGCCGCGAGCCAGTGCGCGAGGCGGGTCAGCAGCAGGGCGAGCACCGGCTCGACGTCGGTCGGTCCACGCCCGAGCGACGTCGCCAGCTCGCGCAGCTCCGGCGGGAAGGCATCCTCCTCGACGGCGACGTTGAGGCCGATCCCGAGCACGACCCAGCCCTCCTG
>JBIOVI010000046.1:0-19893 GCA_044867645.1 Solirubrobacterales bacterium
TTAGGCACCCATATGGACGCCTAAGTCCCGGCACGTCTCAGGCGGTCTGCTTGGCGGCGGTGTAGGTGCGGTGCGTCTCCTGCACCGCGTCGCGGTATATGTCCTCGATCGCTGCCCCCGCCTCGAATGCCCGGCGTGCCCGCTGGGCCCCGTTGCGCTCCGGCAGCGCGACCTCGATCCCGAGCTGCTCTCGCGCCGGGGCGGTCCACTCGAGCAGTCCCTCCAGCACCGCACGCGCCTCGACCTCCACCCCACGCCGAAAATCGATCAACTTGCCACTCATCCCGTAGCGAATCGCCCGCCAAAGGTTCTCCTCGATCTCACGATCGTGCAGCGGTGAGCCAGCGCCGTCGTAACTGCGCTCGTCGTAGTCGAGCGCGGTCTGGGCGATGCAGGCGGCCATCAGCCCGGCCAGCGCGAAGGACTCCTCGCCACGGGTCTGGGCATCGCAGATCCGCACCTCGACCGTGCCGAACCGGTGATGGGGACGGACGCTCCACCAGAGCTGGGTCGACTCGACCACGGTCCCGGTTCGCTCCAGCATGCCGACGAACTCGGCATAGCTCTCCCAGTCGACAAAAGGACTGGGCACGCCGCAGCGCGGGAAGGTGCGGGTGAATATCTCGGTGCGGACGGTGTGCAGGCCAGTGTCGTGGCGGTCGAGGAAGGGTGAGTTTGCGGACGCCGCCAGCAGCAGCGGCAGCAACTCGCGCATCCAGTCGCAAACCGCGATCGCGCGGTCTGCGCCGCGTACACCCATGTGGACGTGCAGGCTCCAGGTGTTATTGCGCTGCGCGACCCAGCCCAGTTCCTGCCGCAACCGGTTGTAATGGGGCGTGTCGATGATCCGCTGGTCGAGGTAGTCGGCCCAAGGGTGCGTACCCATCGCCGCCAGCCCCAATCCCATCCCATCGGCCAGCTCGAAGAGCCGGTCCCGCCGCTCACGCTGGGCGGCCATCGCGTCGGCGAAGCTCTCACAGCGACCGGAGCGAATCTCGATCTCCGAAGCGATCAGCTCACCGGCCGCGGACTCGGCCAGCACGACGTCCTTCTGGCAGGCGTTGTAGAGATCCTCGAAGCGGTGCTCCAGCTCCAGCGTGGCCGGATCGACGATCGCAAACTCCTCCTCCAAGCCGATCGTGAAATCGGTGGAGGACTCGAATCTCTCCCGAGCGAGGTCGAGGTCCAGGGACAAGGGTGCAGTCCTTCTCAGGTCAGGTAGAAGTAGAGCGCGTAGAGGAGGTCGACGGCGGGACTGGAGGTGTGGACGGTCACCTCCGGCGGCACCTGGAGCAGCTGCTCGGAGTAGTTGAAGATGATCTTCACCCCGGCCTCGACCAGGCGATCGGCGACGGCCTGGGCCGAAGCGGCCGGGACGGCAAGCACGCCGACCACTATCTCCTGCTCGGAGACAACCGCCTCGAGCTCGCCGAAGTCGCGCACCCGCAGGTTGCCGACCTCGCTTCCGACGACCTCCGGGTCGATGTCGAACATGGCGACGACCTGAAATCCGTGGTCGGCGAAGATGTCGGAGCTGGCGATCGCCTGTCCGAGGTTGCCGGCACCGAAGAGGGCGATGTTGTGCTGACCCGAAGTCCGGAGGATCTTGCGGATCTCCGCCACCAACGAGTCGACGTTGTAGCCGACCCCCCGCTTGCCGAACTTGCCGAAGCCGGAGAGGTCGCGGCGGATCTGGGTCGGGTTGATGTGGGTGTAGTCGGAGAGTTCTTGCGAGGAGATCGTCTCCCGTCCCATCTTGCGAGCCTGGGTCAGGACCTGCAAATAGCGGGAGAGACGCGCGGCGACCCCCAGCGAAAGTCGGTCGCCGTCGGCGATCAGCCCCCCGTGCACATCAAGCTCCTCGACTGCCTGCTCGATCATCGTCGGTCCCCACAGTATCGAGCTGAGCCCGAACGGCGGCTCGGTCCAGGATCAGCTCGGAGACGATCACTCCGTTCACCTCGAGCACCGGGATGCGCTCGAGCATGCGTCGCAGCAGCGTCTCGTCGCTCTCGATGTCGACCTCGTGCAGCTCGAAGCGGTAGCCCTCCGCGTGCAGGGCAACGAGCTCTCGCATCGCCTCTTCACAGAGGTGGCAGCCGGGGCGCGAGTAGAGCACCAGCGTCGTGCCCGGCCCCTCTCCGCTCATCGAGCCGCAACCGGCGGACGGCTGCTGGGAAAAGCGTCGTAGGCGAGATATTCCGGATAAGGAAGCCATGGCGCGAAGCGCGCCGCCGAGCCGATCATCGCGGCGTTATCGGTGCAGAGCTCCAGCGGCACCAGCTTCAACCGCAGACCGCGCTCCTCGCAAAGGGCCGCCACCGCTTCGCGCAGCGGCCCGTTGGCGGCGACGCCACCGCCCAACGCGACCGCATCCCACTCTCCCCGTTTCAGCGCCCGCTTCAGTTTCGAAGTCAGCTGCCCGACCGCGGCCGCCTGGAAGCTCGCCGCAAGGTCGGCGCGGCGCTCCCGCACCCCCTCGGGGCCGAGATCGCGGCAGAGATAGACGAGCGCCGTCTTCAAACCGCTGAAGCTGAAGTCCAGGCCCGGATCGCGGGCCATCGCTACCGGCAGCTCGAATGCCTCCGGATCCCCCTCCGACGCGAGCTTCTGCAGCGCCGGCCCACCCGGGAAGCCAAGACCGAGCAGGCGGGCGACCTTGTCGAAGGCCTCGCCCGCGGCGTCGTCGAGCGTCTGGCCGAGCACCTCGTGGCCGGCGTGGTCGCGAACACCGGCGAGCAGCGTATGCCCACCGCTGGCAACCAGGCAGAGGAAGGGCGGCTCCAGAGGCTCCGGGGCGAGAAAGTTGGCGGCGACGTGTCCCTGCAAATGATCGACCGGGACCAGCGGCAGCCGTCGCGGGGCGGCGATCGCCTTGGCGGTGCTGAGGCCGACCAGCAGCGCCCCGATCAGGCCCGGGCCGGCGGTGACCGCCACCGCCTCGATCTCATCGAGCGAGACGCCGGCATCGGCGATGGCCGCCGCGACGATCGGCGTCGCCAGCTCGAGATGGTGACGGGAGGCGACCTCCGGCACGATCCCGCCGAAGCGGGCGTGCGCCTCATCCTGCGAGGAGATGACGCTGGAGAGGATGTGCGGTCCGTCGAGGACGGCGGCGCAGGTGTCGTCGCAGGACGTCTCTATAGCGAGGATCACAGCCGCTCAGTCCAGCCACATGATCAGGGCATCCTCGCCGTTGTCCTGGTAATAGCGAGGGCGCACCCCGGCAGAGCGGAATCCGAGCCGCTCGTACATCGCGATCGCATCTCTGTTGGAGACCCGCACCTCCAGCGTGAAGGGAAGCTCGTCGCCGGCCTCCGAGATCAGTTGCGAGATCAGGCGGGTGGCAACCCCCTGCCGGCGCCGCTCTGGAATCACGGCGACGTTCATCAGGTGCCAGACCCGGTCGTAGCGTGAGCAGACGAGATAGCCGAGGAGGTCATCGTCCTCGGTCGCGACTAGGCAGATCCCCGACGGCTTGGAGAGCTCCAGCACGAACATCGCCAGCGACCAGGGCGCAGGAAAGGAGCGCCGCTCGATCGAGATCACCGAAGGCAGGTCGCTGTAAGCAAGGCGCCGCACCGGCGGCTCGCCGCTCACCTCACTGCGCTTCTGGGAGAGAGTCTCGCTCACGCCACCGTTCCGCGTCGGGGGGCCTCAGATAGATCGGTGCGACGGAACCGGATTCATCCTCGCCCGGCCCGGCCACCGCAAGAGCACAGATGTGCCGCGCGGCGATTCGGTTCACGGGGTCGGCGTCATCCGGAATCTCGACACTCCGACTCGCCAGCTGCTGGCGAAATCGTACCGCGCCCGATCCGCCGGCCAGTGCGGGTTCCGGCAACCCGGTGGCTCGCTCGGCCAGCTCCTCGGGGGAACAGAGAATCGGCCCCCAGAGCCGCTCGCCGGCGGCCGAGTCGAGCGCCGCGACGACCTCGCCGCGCCGCGCATCGAGAATCGCGAGGCGGGAACGGGGGCCGGCGACCTCGCCCAGCGCCCGGCCGAGCGCGTCGAGCGTGCCGACCCCACTCACCGGCAGGCCGCGGCTCAGCCCGAGCGCCCGCGCGGTCGCGATGCCAACCCGCAGGCCGGTGAAGGAACCGGGCCCGATCCCGACCGCGAGCCGCTCCACCGCCTCCCAGCCCCCTGCCGCCGCCGCCGCCCGCTCGACCTCCTCCAGCAGCGCCGTCGTGTGCAGCGGCCCCCCCTTCTCGGAGAGTCCGAGCAACGCTTCGTAGACAACCTCGCCGTCGCGCATCGCACAGGCGGCGGTGTCGTCGGTCGCGGTATCGAAGCCGACGGTTACCAGTGTCCGGCTATCCCGGAACGGTGAAGACGAAGGAGCCGACCCGTTTCCCTTCCACGAACCAGCTCACCCGGTGTTTGCCGGGGATGTTCGACGTAATCTTGTTGACGTAGAGCGTGCCGCGGACCGCCTCCTGTTTCGGAGCGCAGAGATTTTTTTTGGTGGGGAATTTGACGCACACCGTGTAGAAGACGTCGGCGTTATTGCTGCGGAAGAAAGCGCCCTTCTTGCGTTTCTTCTGACAGACGTGTGCCGGTTTCGCATTCTGGGAAAGACCGCAGGCGACGTAGTGCTTGTAGGCAGCGGCCTCCGCGGATGCGGGACTTGCGCTGACCAACAGCGCTATCCCCAATCCAACCGCCGTCAGCGTCTTCGGTCCCTTCATTCGGCGCGTCCTCCTTCGGTTTGCATTAGGCGGGCGATGCTACAGGGCAGTATCGCCATTCGAAACACGCCTATTGGAGGGGCGATGCGGCTGGAAGCTCGATTTTCCGCTTGTCGGCGCCGGTGTGTTCCAGCCGAACCTCCAGGACCTCCCGCCCGGCCAGCTGGGGACGGGCCAGCGCCGGCCACTCGACGAACCCGATCGAGCCGGCGTCGAGGTAGTCGTCGAGCAGCGCCGAATCCTCGTCCTCGAGGCCGCCGAGCCGGTAGAGGTCCAGGTGGGAGATGGGGAGCCGACCGCGGTAGCGCTGGCCGATCGTGAAGGTCGGCGAGGTAACCGGCCCAACGACGCCCAGCGCCCGGCAGGCGCCCCGGATCAGGGTCGTCTTCCCCGCGCCGAGATCGCCACTCACGATGACGACCACACCCGGGGCGAGGCATTTGGCGAGGCGCGCTCCCACCGCTTCGGTCTCCGCGGCGGAGCGGCTCTCGATTGTCTCCGTCGTACTGCTCAACCGAACAGGTCCAGCTGGTCGGCCGGAGGCTGCGGCGGGCCCGGACCCGGTCCCTCCTCGATCTCCTCCTCCAGCTCGGGAGTGCCCGGAGGCGGGCCGGCGAGCAGCTGGGGCAGCAGCTCGAAGTCGGCGCGCAAAGTCTCCTTCACCGCGGGGGTTCGCAGTGCCGCCGCCGGGTGGAAGAGCGGCAGCAGGAAGACCGTGCGGCCGCCCAGCTCATGCACCTGGGGGGTTCCACGGACCCTGGTGATTCCGGTCGGGTTTCCGCTCAGCAGCTTGGTCGCGAAGTTGCCGAGCGTGCAGACGATCGTCGGCTCGATCAACCGCACCTGCTCGAACAGGTAGGGCCGGCAGGCCTCGATCTCCAGCGGCTGGGGGTCCCGGTTGCCAGGCGGCCGGCTCTTCAGCACGTTGGCGATGAAGACCGCGTCGCGGGAGAGGCCGACTTCCTCCAGCATCTGGTTGAGCAGCTGACCGGCGCGACCGACGAAGGGCAGCCCTTGGCGATCCTCTTCGGCGCCAGGTGCCTCGCCGACGAACATCACATCCGCATCCGCATCGCCCGCGCCGAACACCGCCTTGCCGCGGGTCTCATGCAGGGGACACTTCGTACACGCCTGCACCTCTTTGTAGAGGTCGACCAGCTTGGCGCGGCGCTCCTCGGTGCTGAGGCTCATCGCCGCTGGATGCTAAGGCAGTGGCTCCCAGTCCCAAGCCTGCTTCGAGCCGATGCCCTCCTTCTGCTCGAGGTAGCGATGGAACTCCGCCAGCTCGGCCGGTTCGACCCCGTAGACGTGGTCGGCCTCGGGGAAGCGGCGCGAGCGCACCTCCTCGGCGTAGCGACCGACGCCCTCCAGCATCGCCTCGTGGACCGCGGCATAGCGCTTGACGAATTTCGGCGAGCGACCCGTCGTGATCCCGAGCAGATCGTGAAAGACGAGCACCTGGCCTGCGGTCGACGGGCCGGCGCCGATGCCGATTGCCGGCACGTCCAGCTTGGCGACGATCGCCTCGGCGATCGCGGCCGGCACGGCCTCGAAGACGATCGCGAAGCAGCCAACCGATTGCAGCGCCAGGGCATCCTCGAGCAGCTGGATCGCGCCCTGTGCCGTCTTTCCCTGGGTCTTGTAGCCACCCAGGGCGGTCGCCGTCTGGGGCGTCAGACCGACGTGTCCCATCACCGGGATGCCGGCGCGAACGATCGCCCGCGCCCGCTCCACCGACGTCCCCCCCGCCTCCAGCTTGACCACCTGGCAGCCGGTCTCCTTGACCAGCCGCTGGGCGCTCTGGACGGCCAGCTCGTTGCTCGCCTCGTAGCTCCCCATCGGCATGTCCCCGACCATCAAGGGAGTCTGCAATCCGCGCCGCACCGCCCGGCCCAGCATCACCATCTCCTCCATCGAGACCGACTCGGTGCCGGGATAGCCGAGCACGACCATCGCCGCCGTATCGCCGACGAGGACGAGGTCCACGCCGGCCTCCTCGGCGACCCGCGCCGAGGGGTAGTCGTAGGCGGTGACCATCACTATCGGTTCGCCCGCCTCCTTCATCTCGGCGAGGCGTGGCAGGGTGACCGGGGCTCGCTCGCTCATGACAAGACCTCCCCCGAGAGCAGCACCTCCGGGTGGCTGTCGACCGCCACCGCCCGGTTGGCGTCGTCGACGTGGACGACGACCGGGGAGTAGGTCTCGAGATCGCTCTCGTCGTAAGCACCGAAGGAGGCGACGATGATCTTGTGTCCCGGCTGGGTCAGGTGGGCGGCGGCGCCATTCACCTGCATCGTGCCCGAGCCCGGCTCGCCGTCGATCGCATAGGTGACGAAACGGGCGCCGTTGTCGATGTCCCAGACGTGAACCTGCTCGTTGGTGATCAGGTCGGCGCTCGCCATCAGCTCCGTATCGATCGTGATGCTGCCGATGTAGTCCACGTCGCAGTCGGTCACCGTCGCCCGGTGGATCTTGGACTTGAGCATCTGTCTCTGCATCAGGTTTGCGCCTCCGTATCCGTGGGTTCCAAGTCTTTGCTCAGCAGGCCGTCGGGCCACACCGTCAAGTTGTCGATCAGTCGCGCGGGGCCGATCTGAGCGGCCACCGCGATCAGCACCGGGCGTCCGTTCAGCTCGGCTACCGTTTCCAAGCTCTCGGCATCGCGGGCCTCCAGGTACTCCGGCTCGATCCCTGCCGCGTCCAGCTCGCGCCGGCCGGCCTCTATCCCAGCGCTGAGCGACCCTTCGCGGACAACGCGCTCGGCCGCTCGAAGGGCCCGCGAGAGCGCCGTCGCTCGCTCACGGTCGGCGGGGCCGAGGTATGCGTTGCGGGAGCTCATCGCTAGACCGTCGGGCTCGCGCACGATCGGCAGCGTCTCGATCCGCACCGGGAAATCAAGGTCGCGGGCCATACGGCGGATCGCAGCGACCTGCTGGGCGTCCTTTTGGCCGAAGTAGGCGATATCGGGCTGGACGGTGTTGAAGAGCTTGGCGACGACCGTGGTGACACCGCGAAAATGGCCCGAGCCGCGCCGCGCCGGGTCGCCGCAGAGAACCTCGGTCAGGCCCTCCACCTCAACGTGGGTGGCGAAGCCCTCCGGGTAGACCTCCTCAACGGGCGGCGCGTAGACAAGGTCGACGCCGGCGTCGGCGGCGAGCGCGGCGTCGCGCTCCTCGTCGCGCGGGTAGCGACCTAGATCCTCGCCGGGCCCAAACTGGGTCGGGTTGACGAAAAGGCTCATGACGACGACATCGCACTCTGCCCGGGCGACGCGCAACAGCGAGAGATGGCCCTCATGCAGGCAGCCCATCGTCGGCACCAGGCCGATCGAGCTGCCGGCGCGACGCAGCGCGGCCAGCTCGGAGCGCAGCTGATCCTTGGCGCGGACGAAGTTCACGCCTACTACTGCGTGGGAATGCTCAGTCGGTGCGAGGTTCATGAGGGTCCATGCCCTGGGCGGGTCACGGCCGAAAGATCAGTATAGGCACTCAGCGGCGGAACTCTATGGCCTTGATCACACGGGCAGGAGCACCCGCCGCGATCGAGCCGGGCGGTAGATCCGCGGTGACGACCGAATTGGCGCCGATCACGCAACGCTCCCCGATCGTCACACCGCTGGTCACCGCGCAGTTGACACCGAACCAGCAGTTGGCCCCGATCCTGACCGGTCCTTTGCTGGTGAAGCCTTGCCAAGTGACCGGGCTTTCCGGGTCGTCGAAGCGGTGCTCACCGTCGCCGACGAAACAGCCATTGGCGAACATCGTGTGGTCACCGATCTCGATCAGCTCGTAGGCGGCAAGCATGGTGTTGCGGTTGAGAAAGCAGCCGGTTCCGATCTCGATCCGGGCGTCGGGCGCGAGCGTCAGCCAGCAGCCCGGCTCGAGCAGCGTTCCCTCGCCGATCCGCAGTCGGCCCTCATCCAGTGCCTCCAGCAGCTCGCCCTCGACCGGTTGGCGGACGTAGAAGCCGCCACGCGCGGCATGGCGGGCGAGCTGCCAGCGCCGCAGGGGGCGCCGGTTGCGCTCGTACCAGCGTCGCTTCGCCCACCACAGTCGCCACCCCACCAGGTCGCTCACGCCCTTAGCTTCGCAAACGGCAACAGCCATAGACTGAGCGCGTGAGCGACCTGCGTGGCGGCATCGACCTGGGCGGCACCAAGATCCAGACCGCGATCGTCGATCCCAGCGGGAGCGTCCGCGGGGAAGCGCGTCAGCCCACTCCGATCTCCGGCGGACCCGCCGATGTCGCAAGAGCGATGGAGGGCGCGCTGCGCGAAGCAGCCGCCGCGGCGGGAGTGGAGCCCGACACTCTGGCTGGAGTCGGGATCGGCTCGCCTGGCGACGCCGACGAGAAGACCGGCATCGTCTCCTCGGCCCGCAACCTGCCGGGCTGGGAAGGCAGCTTCCCGCTCGGAGAGACTCTCTCCAAGGCCCTCGGGACCGAGGTCCGGATCGGCAACGACGTGCAGGTGGCGACCGAGGCGGAGTTCCACCTCGGCGCCGGGCGTGAGTTCCAGAGCCTGATCGGCGTCTTCTGGGGAACCGGCGTCGGCGGCGGGCTCGTCCTCGACGGCAAGCCGTGGCTGGGACGCGGCGCAGCCGGCGAGATCGGCCACATGGTCGTCAAGCGCGGCGGCGCCAAGTGCCCCTGCGGGCGCAGGGGATGCATGGAGGCCTACGCTGGCCGTTCGGCGATGGAAGCCGAGGCGCGACGGGAGCACAAAGAGGGCCACAAGACCGACCTCTTCAAGCTGATGGAGAAGCACGGCAAACCTCGCCTCACCAGCGGCATCTGGGAGCGGGCGATAGACCACGGCGATCGCCTCGCGACGAAGCTGATCGACCGGGCGATCGAGGCGCTCGGTACCGGCATCGCATCTGCCGTGAACCTGCTCGACCCCGAAGCGGTGATCGTCGGCGGTGGCCTTGGCATCCGTTTCGGCGATCGGTACATGGAGCCACTAAAAAAAGAGATGGGCGTGCACCTCTTCGTCGACGAGCGCCCGCCCGCCGTACGGGTCGCCTCGCTCGGCGACCTCGGCGGGGCGATCGGCGCCTCGCTCCTGGTCAGGCCGGCGTAGCTACCTTCAGGCCGTGGTCTTCAGCGGCCTTACCCAGGCGCTCGTCATGGTGACAAACACGCCGACCTCCTCGCGAACGCTGAGCGCGGTTGCCAGATGAAGCGCATCCAGGCTTCGCAGAACGGTCGGCTCTAGCTCAGTGGCTTTGTCCAGGACGGAATCGTCGAGAGGTAAGAGCGAAATGCCCTCCAGCCAGCTGCGGGCCTCGTAGGCGTCCTCGGCACTGCGACGAGCACAGGCTCGAATCGACTCGACCGCCAGAAGAGCACTCGATACATAGTCGTCCCAATTGGCCAACTCAGCCAACAGAGCCGTTGCATCGCTCTCTTGAAGCAACGCCTTCACATAGGCCGAGCTATCGAGATACGCGACCCGAGCGGCTATAACCGCTCCTCCCGCTCCGCGTCGAGCAACTCGATACTCGAGGGGCCTCCCGCGGGCTTCCGCGGCGACGCCTTGGCAAGCTCCAGCAGATCAGCGGTCGGCATCGTCGCGCCCCGCTCGGCGACGAGACGAGCGATTACCGAGTCCGCCGGCCCGGAGGGCACTAGCCGGGCAACCTCGCGTCCTCGCTCGGTAACCCTGAAGCTGCCACCGTCCTTGACCTCCATGAGGTAGCGAGACAGGTTCTGGCGAAGCTCACGAACGCCCACCGAGTTCATGTGCGTCACGGTAGCACGTAAGAAACCCGTGTCGAGGCTTTTTGTCTACACCCGTCCAGCCGCCTGGCGCTGCTGGCGAGCGATCGCGTCGACGAGGACGGCGAGCAGGAGGACGCCGCCGGTGACCATGAACTTGACCGCCGAGGAGAGCGCCAGCAGGTCCATCCCGTTGGAGATCGAGCCGATCACCAGAGCACCGAGCAAGGCGGTCCAGACCGCGCCGCGGCCGCCGAAGAGGCTGGTGCCGGCGATCACGGGTCCGGCGATCGCGAGCAGCAGCAGTTCGCTGCCGCCCGAGCCCTGGTTGACCGCGAGCAGGCGCGAGGCCGCCATGATGCCGCCGATCGCCGCCATCGAGCCGGCGATGGCGAAGACGGTCACCCGCACTGCGTTGACCCGGATGCCGGCACGGCGAGCCGCCTCGGCGTTGCCGCCGACGGCGTAGACATGGCGGCCGAAGCGAGTTCGCTTGGCGATGTATTCGAAGCCGAGGACAAAGGCGAGCAGGATCAGCAGGGCCAGCGGCACGCCGCGATCGGAGTTGAGGATCGCCACGACGACGATCGCGATCGCCGACACCAGGCCGACCCTGAGCAAGAGCGTCGGCACGCTCTCTCCGGCGAGTCCCGCCGCCACCCGGCGGCGGTGGCCGAGCAAGACCACCGCGGCAAAGACGGCGATGATGATCGCGCAGAAGATCCAGCCCACCGCGTCGGAGTAGAAGGTGTTGGCCAACCCGGTGATCTTGGGGTCGGTGATGTTGATCGACCCGGTCGATCCGAGCACCTCCAGCAAGGCCCCCTGCCAGGCCAGCAACCCCGCAAGGGTCACTACGAAGGAGGGGATGACGAAGCGGCTGAAGAGAGAGCCCTGGAGCAGGCCGATCGCGGTGCCAACGAGGACCGCTGCCGCAATTGCCAGGTAGGGGCTCCAGCCATGGTTGACGTTCAGCACCGCCATCACCGCGCCGGCGAGACCGCTAACCGCCCCCACCGAGAGGTCGATCTCACCGAGCAGCAGCACGTAGACGATGCCGACCGAGATCAGCCCGATCGCGGTGATCTGCAGCATCAGGTTGGTCAGGTTCTCGGCGGAGAGGAAGCGGTCGTTCTGGGACTGGAAGATGATCCAGATCAGGGCCAGGCCGAGGACGACGCGAACGGACGCGAGGTCCCCCTGGACGAGGCGACGCAGGGACTCGCGGCTGAGCAGGCCCGAGCCACCGGAGTCCTCGGCCACCGGTGCCGGTGCGGTTGCGCCCTCGCCCCTCATCCCTCCCCCTCTCGCTCGTTCCTGTCGTTGCGGCCGTTGCCTTCGCCAACGCCGGTGATCGCCGAGACGACGTGCTCCTCGGTCGTCTCTTCGGCCTTGAAGTCCCCGGTGGATCGGCCGAGGCGCAAAACGACGATCCGGTCCGCGACCTCGAAGACGTTCGCCAGGTTGTGGCTGATCACGACCACCCCCAGGCCGCGCTCGCGCAACCGCCCGATCAGCTCCAGCACCTGCTTGGTCTGGGGTACCCCGAGCGCGGCCGTCGGCTCGTCCAGCAGCACGACCCGGGGCTCGCCGAGAAGGGAACGGGCGACCGCGACCTGCTGGCGCTGACCGCCGGAGAGGGTTCCGACCTCGGTGCGCAGGCTGGGGATCGTCACGGCGAGGCTGGAGAGCAGCTCACCCGCCCGGTGCTCCATCTTCGACTCGTCGAGCTGGCGCGAGACCTCACCCGGCCCCCGCGATATCTCCTCCTGCCCGAGGAAGATGTTGGCGACTACGTCGAGGTTGTCGCAGAGGGCGAGGTCCTGGTAGACGGTCGCGATCCCGAGCTGGGTCGCGTCCTGGGGCCGCGAAACCTTGATCTCGCGGCCGTCGAAGCGCATCTTGCCCTCATCGGCGGAGTGGATGCCAGCGATCGTCTTCACCATCGTCGACTTGCCGGCGCCGTTGTCGCCGACCAAGCCGACCACCTCACCGGCGTGGACGGCGAAGTCGACCCGGTCCAGAGCCTGGACCGGGCCAAATCGCTTGCTCACTCCCTCCAGCTCGAGGAGGGCGCTGTTTGAGCTCATCGCTCCGCTCTCCCGCCCGCTAGGAGATCCCCAGTTCTTCGCATGCTTTCGCGTAGGGGCCGGTGCAGAGTTCGCCGGCGGTGATGAATTCGTCTTTGACCACCGTGTCATTGACGTTTTCCTTGGTCACCGCGACAGGTTCGAGCAGGACCGACGGCACTTTGGTTTTGCCGTTGTCGACTTCTTCGGTGATCTTGCTTTTCGGGAATTCCTTGTCTTCGGCAAGCGCGACAGCGATTTCGGCAGCCACTTTCGTCTGCTTGTCGGTCGCCTTGTAGACGGTCATGTACTGCTGTCCGGCGATGATTCGCTGCACGCCGGTGACAGTGGCATCCTGCCCGGTACTCGGCTTTTCTTCTGGATTGACGCCGGCCGACTTCATCGCGGCGATCGAGCCGGCAGCCATTTCGTCGTTGGCTCCATAGACACCTTCGAACCCGTTCTTACCGAGCGCGGTGATCGCCTGCTGCATCTCGTTCTGGGCGTTCGTCGCCGACCATTCCGGCGTGTCGTATTCCTTGGCGACTTTGACACCGGCGGCTTCGAACCCTTTGTTCGAGCCTTCCTTGAAGAGCGCTGCGTTGCTGTCGGCCGGATCGCCGTTGATCTTCACGATCGGGCCGCCGGCACTGCCGTCTTCTTTCAGTTTCGCCGCCAGCGTTTCTGCCTGTAGTTCGCCGACCTCGACGTTGTCGAAGGAGACGTAGTAGTCGACGTCGGCGTTTTCGATCAACCGGTCGTATGAGAGGACGGGAACGTTTTGGGCTTTCGCCTTTTCGACCATTGCCGCTGCCGATTTGGCGTCGACCGGGTCGAGGACCATCACTTCGGCCCCTTGGGTGAGAGCCGCTTCAGCCTGGCTCTGCTGTTTGGAGGCATCCCCGGTTGCGTTGCTGTAGAGGATTTCGCAGTCTTCGCATTCCGCTTCGACGTTTTCTTCGAATTCGGGACGGTCGTGCGCTTCGTAGCGGGGCGTCTCGTTCTCGGGCAAGAGGAGTGCGATCTTCGCCCCACCCCCTCCATCGCTACCGCCACAACCGACGATGAGGATAAGGGCCGCGAGGAGGAATGCCGCAGCCGTCAGGCGCTTCGAAACCAAGTGGGACATGAGCGTTCTCCTTTCGCCCTGCCCTCTACCCGCTCGCCGCGAACTTCACTCAAAATGTAGCGCTCGGCACAAGTGGGCACCAGAGCGTTAAGGCCCAGTTGAGTCAACCGGCAGCCACCCCCGGGTGCAACCGGCTTATGCCGCGACCGGCTCGCGCCGTTTGCGCGGCGAGCGCTTCGGCTTCGCCGGCTCGACCAGCTCGGCGAGGAAACGACCGGTGTGCGAGGACTCGACCGCGGCGACCTCCTCCGGAGTGCCGGTGGCCACTACCTCTCCCCCCTCTTCGCCACCGTCGGGACCGAGGTCGATGAGACGGTCGGCGGTCTTGATCACGTCGAGGTTGTGCTCGATTACCACCACGGTGTTGCCGGCGTCGACCAAGCGGCCGAGCACGTCGAGTAGTCGCTGCACGTCGGCGAAGTGGAGGCCGGTAGTCGGCTCGTCGAGGATGTAGAGGGTGTCGCCGGTGGCGACTTTGGAGAGCTCGGTCGCCAGCTTCACCCGCTGCGCCTCGCCGCCGGAGAGCGTCGTCGCCGCCTGGCCGAGGCGGATGTAGTCGAGACCAACGTCGTGCAGGGTGCGCAGGCGGCGGGCGATCTTCGGCACGTTCTCGAAAAAGCCGACAGCCTCCTCAACCGACATCTCGAGCACGTCGGCGATGCTCTTGCCTTTGAAGCGGACCTCGAGGGTCTCGCGGTTGTAGCGCTTGCCGTGGCACTGCTCGCAGGGCACGTAGACGTCGGGCAGGAAGTGCATCTCGATCTTGATCTGGCCGTCGCCGCGGCAGACCTCGCAGCGGCCCCCCTTGACGTTGAAGCTGAAGCGCCCCGGCTTGTAGCCGCGCGCCCGCGCCTCCTGGGTCTGGGTGAAGAGCTGACGGATGTGATCGAAGACGCCGGTGTAGGTGGCCGGGTTGGAGCGCGGCGTGCGGCCGATCGGCGACTGGTCGATGTTGATGATCTTGTCGATCTGGCTGAGCCCGTCGATGCCGTCGTGAGCGCCCGGGCGCAGTTTCGCCTGGTGCAGCCGGTTGGCGACCGCGTGGTGCAGGGTCTCGTTGATCAGGGTCGACTTGCCTGAGCCGGAGACGCCGGTTACGCAGCAGAAGACGCCAAGCGGGATTGCCACGTCGATGCTCTTCAGGTTGTGTTCGCGGGCGCCGCGAATGAGCAGGGCGCCGCGCGGCTCGCGACGCCCTGCCGGAACCTCGATCTGGCGCTTGCCGGAGAGGTACTGGCCGGTCAGCGAAGCGGCGTCCTTGGCCACCTCGGCGGGAGTCCCGGCGGCGATCACGTGCCCGCCGTGCTCGCCGGCACCGGGTCCGAGATCG
The DNA here is from genome assembly GCA_044867645.1 of Solirubrobacterales bacterium. GTDB lineage: Bacteria > Actinomycetota > Thermoleophilia > Solirubrobacterales > 70-9 > VRUE01. The sequence continues at coordinate 14,938 of JBIOVI010000046.1, forward strand.
ACCAGATGGTCGGCGGCCCGCATCGTGCCCTCGTCGTGCTCGACCACGATCACGGTGTTGCCGAGGTCGCGCAGACGATCGAGCGTCCCGATCAGCTTCTCGTTGTCGCGCTGGTGCAGGCCGATCGAGGGCTCGTCGAGCACGTACATCACCCCGACCAGGCTCGAGCCGATCTGCGTCGCCAACCGGATCCGCTGCGCCTCGCCGCCGGAGAGCGAGCGGGCCGAGCGCTGCAGCGAGAGGTAGCCGATGCCGACGTTCTCGAGGAAGGCGAGCCGTTCGCTGATCTCGCGCACGATCAGACGCGCGATCGCCCGCTCGGTCTCGGTCATCTCCAAGCTGGCGATCCACTCAGCCGCCGCTCGCGCCGACATGTCGGTGTACTCGGCGATGCTGATTCCACCGACCTTGACCGCGAGGCTCTCTGGCCGCAGCCGCGCGCCGTTGCATTGCGGGCAGGGCTGCTCGGCCATGTAGCCCTCGATCCGCTCACGGTTGGTCTCGGAGTCGGTCTCCTCGTAGCGGCGCTGCAGGTTGTTGACGATCCCCTCGAAGCGAACCTTGTAGGAGCGGCGGCGGCCGAAGCGATTGGTGTAGGTCACCTGGTGCCGCTCGGAGCCGGTGCCGTAGAGGAAAATCTCTTTCTCGCTCTTCTTCAGCTTCGCCCAGGGCAGGTCGAGGTCGACTCCGTACTCCTCGGCGACCGCGGCGATCAACCGCTTCCAGTAGGCGGTGATCCCCCGGTTCCAGGGCTGCAGCGCTCCCTCGCCCAGGGACAGGGTCGGATCGGGAACGACCAGCTCCGGATCGATCACGCGCTGGAAGCCGAGCCCGTGGCAACGCTCGCAGGCGCCGTGCGGTGAGTTGAAGGAGAAGATCCGCGGCTCCAGCTCGGGGATCGAGGTGCCGCAGCTCAAGCAGGCGAATTGCTCGGAGAACAGCATCGACTCTTCCGAGTCGCCGACGATCTCGACTTCGACCAATCCCCCGGCCAGCCCGGCGGCTGCCTCGACCGACTCGGAGAGGCGGCGGCGCAGGTCGGTCTTCATCACCAGGCGATCGACGACGACCGAGACGTCGTGTTTGTACTTCTTGTCGAGGACTATCTCCTCGTCGAGCCGGAGCAGCTCACCGTTCACCTTGACCCGCGAGTAACCCTCGAGGCGCATCTGCTCGAGCAGCTTCCCGTACTCGCCTTTGCGTCCCCGCACGACCGGCGCCATCACCATGAATTTCGTTCCCTCCTCGAGGGTCATCAGCCGGTCGACGATCTGCTCCTGCGTCTGGCCGGTGATCTCGGCGCCGCACTCGGGGCAGTGGGGAACGCCGATCCGCGCCCAGAGCAGGCGCAGGTAGTCATAAATCTCCGTTACGGTCCCCACGGTCGAGCGCGGGTTGCGCGAGGTCGTCTTCTGATCGATCGAGATCGCCGGCGAGAGCCCCTCGATCGAGTCGACGTCGGGCTTCTCCATCAGGCCGAGAAACTGGCGCGCGTAGGCGGAGAGCGACTCGACGTAACGGCGCTGCCCCTCGGCGTAGATCGTGTCGAAGGCGAGGCTCGACTTACCCGATCCCGAGAGACCGGTGATCACGATCAACGCGTCCCGCGGCAGCTCGACGTCGATGTCCTTCAGGTTGTGCTCGCGCGCACCCGAGATGACTATTCGCTCAGAGGCAGCCACTACCCGCCGATTCTACGCAGGCGAACAGATGTTCCCCCAAGCCTCTGCGCAAATTGCGGCGTTCACATCTCCCTAAGGGGCCGAGCCCTGCTCCGTTCGCACTTATGGTCGGTATGCGACAAGAAGTGCGAACGCACCGGCGGCTGGCCGCGCTCGCAGCGAAGCAGCACGGCATTGTCACGATGAGGCAGCTGCGCCACCTGGGTTACTCGACGGCGGCGGTCAGGCGTGCGAAGGAGGCGGGGCGTCTGCACCGCGTCCATCGCGGCGTCTACGCGGTGGGCCATGCGCGACTCACTCAACACGGACGCTGCCTGGCGGCGGTCGCCGCGTGCGGACCGGAAGCGCTTCTCAGCCACGCGTCCGCCGCGTGGCTTTGGGGACTGCTCGTGCCCTGCCCAGCGGAAGTCGAGGTGACGGTGAGGACGCGGCGGCATCGGCGTAAGTCGGTACGCGTCCACTTCGCGGCACTTGCCGACGAGGATTGGGCGAGGTCGGAGGGGATCCCGGCGATCGCGGTCCCGCGCACCCTGCTTGACCTGGCCGCTACCGGGAGTCGCTTGCGGCTCGATCGCGCGGTACAGAAGGCCCGAGCGCCTGGACCTGCTAGACACCGCCGCGATCGACGCGCTGCTGCAAAAGCGCTGCGGCGCGCCGGGGACCGCCCCGCTCCGCCAGGCGCTGGAGATCTACCGCGACCCGGTCTTCGCGCGCTCGCGCCCCGAGCGGCTGCTCCTCGACCTGGTGAAGAGGGCAAGGCTGCCGCGTCCTGCAATCAACACCTACGTTGAGGGGCATGAGATCGACGCCTACTGGGAGCGCGAGCGTTTCGCGGTGGAAGTCGACGGATGGGATGCGCACCGGAGCCGCGTAGCCTTCGAGCAGGATCCTGTCCGGCAGGAAGAATTGAAGCTCGCGGGAATCGACTCGATCCGCCTGACGGCCAGACGCATCGAAAGGGAACCCGCGCAAGTGGCCGAGCGGCTCGGAATCCTGCTTGCGCGACGCAGAGGGAGACCTGGTCAGTAGAGGACGGCGGCGAGACGCTTGCGGTACTCGCGGGCGGTCGGGTCGCCCGGGTCGGCTTCGCTGAGGATGCCGACTATCGCGCGGCGCAGATCCTCACGCGCCTCCTCGTCCGCGCCCTGGATCTCTTCGAGAAGCGCGTCCAGGGCAGCTTCACGCTTCTCCCCAAGCGCACCGCCGGTGGCGCCCTGGCCATCGAGCGCGGCGAAAGCCTCCTTTCCGACCCCCGCTTTTGCCAGGCGGACCCTGGCCGCTATCCCGTCCGCGGCGAAGTCGCCGGCGTGTGGCTCGACCGCTTCGAGCGCTTCGTCCTCCGCCCCCCGCTCGAGCCGCTTGCGAGCCAGCGCTACGGCGATGTCGGCACGCCGGGGCTCGAGCTCGCTCGCCTCGCGCAGCGACAGCTCATCGCCTTTTCCAAGCAGCTCATCGGCTCGGGACGGCGCCAGCGAGTCGAAAAGCTCCTCGACCTTCGCCTTTGGCACCGCGCCGACGAACTCTTCCACGACCTGGCCGTCGCGGAATGCCTTCACCGCTGGAATTCCCTGTACGCCGTAGCGGGCGGCGAGCGCCTGGTTGGCGTCGACGTCGACCTTGGCCAGCTCCACCTTGCCGCCACGAGCCGTCTCAGCGGCCTCCAGCGCCGGAGTCAGGGTTCGGCATGGCCCACACCACTCGGCCCAGAAGTCGACCACCACCGGGACCTCGCGAGAGCGCTCGATCACATCGCGCTCGAAATCGGTTTCGCTGACGTCAGTGGCCACGTGGGGAGGTTAGAGATCGGCTCGCGAGTGTTCCTGGGCTCTCCGAGCCCTTGCGGTCGGCGGTGGATGAGCGTACGGTCTAAATCGGGCGGGGACGATCGACCAAAGGAGGAAAAGATGTCGAACGTCGACAACGCCAAAGCCGCCTACGAGGCATTCGGCCGCGGGGACCTTGCCGCCCTGCAGGAGGATTTCGCCGAGGATGCCGTCTGGGTCACCTCCGACGAGCTGCCCCTGGGCGGTGAGACGCGGGGCCGTGACGCGATCATGGCGAACTTCGCCCAGATCCCCAACTACTGGACCTCGTTCAGCGTCGAGCCGGAAGAGTTCATCGACGCCGGCGACTACGTCGTGGTCAAAGGAACCCAGAAGGCGGGCAACGACAGCGGAAGCTTCGAAGCGCCGTTCCTGCACCTGCTCCAGTTCCGCGACGGCAAGACCGTGCGCGGCGAATTCTTCACCGACAGCGCCAAGGCGGCGAAGCTGCTGGCCACGGCCTAAGCCCCCGCCCGCATCCCGTCGAGATCGCGGCGCAGCTCCTTCAGCTCGTCGCGGATCCGCCCCGCCTCCTCGAAGCGGAGGTCGTCGGCTGCCGCGAGCATCTCCTCCTCGAGCGAGACGATCGTCCGCTCCAGCTCCTCCGGATCGGCGAACGAATCGGGGCGGCCGCGACGCCGTTTGCGTGGCGCCCGGTCCTCCATCGCCAGGAACTCGGACATCTCCGAGATCCCCTTGCGCACGGTCTCGGGCGTTATCCCGTGCTCCTCGTTGTAGGCGAGCTGGATCGCCCGGCGGCGGTCGGTCTCGCTCATCGCGGCACGCATCGCGTCGGTCTCGCGGTCCGCGTACATCAACACGCGGCCGTTGACGTTGCGGGCAGCCCGTCCGATCGTCTGCACGAGGCTGGTCTCGCCGCGCAGGAAGCCCTCCTTGTCGGCATCGAGGATCGCGACCAGCGAGACCTCGGGCAGATCGAGCCCCTCGCGCAGCAGGTTGACCCCAACCAGAACGTCGTACTCGCCAAGGCGCAGCTCACGGACGATCTGGATCCGTTCGAGCGTGTCGACCTCCGAGTGCAGGTAACGAACCTTGATTCCGTACTCGAGCAGGTAGCCGGTCAAGTCCTCCGCCATCTTCTTGGTCAGGGTGGTGACCAGCACGCGGTCGCCGGCCTCGGCACGGACTTTGATCTCGTTCATCAGGTCGTCGATCTGGTTCTTGGTCTCGCGCACCTCGATCGCGGGATCGATGATCCCGGTCGGCCGCACGATCTGCTCGACCGTCCGCGACGATTCGGCACGCTCGAAGGGACCCGGCGTCGCCGAGACCATCACCAACTGGTCGACCCGCTCGAGGAACTCCTCGAACTTGAGCGGCCGGTTGTCGATCGCCGAGGGAAGCCGGAAGCCGTAGTCGACCAAGGTCGTCTTGCGCGATCTATCCCCCTCGTACATGCCGCCGATCTGCGGGATCGTCTGGTGGGACTC
>JBIOVI010000047.1:0-32256 GCA_044867645.1 Solirubrobacterales bacterium
TTGCTCCGCCGAGCCCTCCCCCGACTCCCCACACGCTCATCTCCTCTGGTCTATTGCCCTCCGAGTTAGACGACATCGTCGAAGCCTTCGCGCCGTGCGGCCTCGCCGAGGCAGAGCGCCGCATCGACGGGGACTGGGCCGCGTTGCTGCTCCGTCGCCGCTAGCGGATATGTTCTCGCCGATGCTCGCGACGATCGTCGATCCCGGCTACAAGATCGCGTTGTTCCTCCACATCCTCGCGGTCGTGCTCGCCTTCGGCCCGACCTTCGGCTACGCGCTCTTCTTCTCGGTTGCCCCGCAGTACCCGCGGGCGACCCCGGCGATCCTTGCTGGGGTGCAGAAGTGCGACAAGTACCTCGTTGGCCCGGGCATGCTCGTGATCATCGTCGCCGCCTTCTACCTGCAGATCGACGGCGACTGGGATGCGAGCGAGGCATTCATCAGCGTTGGTTTCCTCGCTTGGGCGCTCCTCCTTGCGCTGCAGCATGCGTTCTTCACGCCCCAGGTCCGCAAGGCTAAGGAGTTAGCCGAGCGCGACCTGAAGCAGGGCGACGCCCTCAGCACCGAGTTCGAAGCCATCAGCGAACGGATTGGCAAAGTCGGCACGCTTGCTGGCCTGATCGTGGTCGTGACGATCTTCTTCATGACGTACAAGCCCTTCCTCTAGGGCGCCGCCCTGTCCCCGGACAGCCACCAACCCGACGCCTCGCGGCCGATCGCGATGTTCGACTCCGGGGTCGGCGGCCTGACGGTGTTGCACGAGTGCCTGGTCTCGCTTCCCGAGGAGGACTTCGTCTATCTGGGCGACACGGCCCTGTTTCCCTACGGCAGGCGCGATCCCGAGCACCTGCGCGAGCGGATCCGGGCGATCGCCACGCTGCTGCTCGGCGGCGGGGCAAAGCTGCTGGTGATCGCCTGCAACACGGCGACCTCGATCGGCGAAGACGTGGCGCTAGAAGTGGCCGCCGGGTACGGGGTGGAGGTGGTGCCGGTGGTCGAGCCCCAGGCCGAGATCGCCGCGGCGATCACCGACAGCGGTCGGGTGGGGGTCCTGGCGACGCCGAACACCGTCGAGAGCGGTGCCTACCGCCGCGCCCTCGAAGGACAGGGTAGGGCGCTCGAGGTGACTGAAGTCGAGGCGCCCGAACTCGCCCCTTTCATCCAGGACGGCTCCCCCTTCGATCAGGGAGTGGTCGAGATGGCCCGTGGCTACTGCGCGCCGCTGAAGCGAGCGGAGGTCGACACGCTGATCCTCGGCTGCACCCACTACCCGCTCGTCGCCCCGATGCTGCAGCGCATCCTCGGTCGCGACGTGCGCTTGGTCAGCGGCGGCCACGCGGTTGCGGCGGCTGCACAGCGGACGCTGGAGTCCGCTGGCCTGGCGGCGCACCCCGCCGATGGGGAAGGCGCCTACCGCTTCCTCTGCAGCGGCGAGGTCGAGTCCTTTCGCGAGTTGGGCACCCGTTTTCTCCAGATGCCGCTTGGAAATGTCGAGCGAGTCGACATTTCCGGCCCTTGTTGACGATTCGCGCCTGAGAATTTTCAGATCCGGCGCTTTCAGCGCGCCACAGATGACGGGAAGCCTGGAAGCGTCCTCGCCATGGAATCGACGATTTCATCTGGCAATACCGTATATACTCATCCTGTGGCCAAGGTGATGATCTCAATGCCCGACGACCTACTCGATCGGCTCGATGCTCAGGCGCGGGCCAACCGCGAGACGCGCAGCGGCTTTCTGCGCCGGCTTGCCGAGCGCGAGCTGGAGCCCGGCGAGGACATGCGTCGCAAGGAGATCGAAGATCTTCTCGGCCCTCCCTTGCGCATGGGGGGCAATGCGGCCAAGCTGATCCGCGAAGACCGCGAATCGCACTGACCGTGTTCCTGCTCGACGCTGGCGTTTGGATCTCGGCCAAAGACGCCGACGATCGCTATTTCGAGGCTGCTCGCCGACTGGTCGTCGACACGAGGCGGCCTGTCGCCTCGCTGGATCTGACCCTCTACGAGGTGGCAAACGTGGTCGGTACCCGCTGGGGCCGGCCCGAGGCAGCGCGGGGACTCTGCCACTCGATTGCCGCACGCTGTGGCGATCGCTTGGTGAGTGTGGACCCGGACCTGATCGATTCCGCCACCGGAATAGCCGCCGAGCATGGCCTCACTGCGTACGACGCCGCTTACGTTGCGGCCGCCCGCGGCCACGGCTGGACCCTGGTCAGCGCAGACGTCGCGGATCTGGTCTCCAAGGGGCTTGCCGTGGCTCCTGACGCCGCCGACTACCCTTAGAGCGGATGAGCATCCTCGAGCAGGCACAGGCAGACGTGCGCACCGCGATGAAGGCGGGCGAGCGGGAGCGTGCGGCGGCGCTGCGGATGATCGTCGACTCGCTGCAGCAGGACGCCAAGCTCGGCAAGGGCGACGAGGTCGCGGTGCTGCAGCGAGAGCGCAAGAAGCGACTCGAGGCGGAGGACGCCTATCGCGAGGCGGGGCGGGACGAGCAGGCAGCGGCCGAGGCTTTCGAGGCAGAGCTGATCGAGGGCTACCTGCCCGCTCAGCTCTCCGATGAGGAGCTGACGGAGCTGGTCGAGGCGGCGATCGCCGAGACAGGGGCCACCGAGCAGCGACAGATGGGCGAGGTGATGTCCTCCCTGATGCCCAAGGTCGGCGGCAAGGCCGACGGCAAGCGGGTCAGCACGGCGGTGCGAGAGCAACTTGGCGCGTAGGCAGCTGACCCTCGACAACAGCGTGGCCGCCGAGCTGGCCGGCTCCGAGGACGCCGTTCTGCGCGCCCTGCGCGGGCGTCTCGACTGCGACTTTCACCTGCGCGGCAACGTGCTCACCCTCGACGGGGACTCGACTGACGTGCAGACCGCCGCCACCGTCGTCGACGAGCTGGTCGACCTGATCGAGCAGGGGCACGAGGTGGCCCCCGGAACGATCGAAGCGGTGGCGGGGGCGCTCGACGCCGACGAGAGCCCGGCGCAGATCCTCGAGGACGTCGTCTGGCGGCATCGCAACACCAAGGTGGCGCCGAAGACGCTCAACCAGAAACGCTACGTCGACTCGATCCGCAACCACACGATCACCTTCGGCATCGGCCCGGCGGGAACCGGCAAGACCTTCCTCGCGGTGGCGATGGCGGCGGCGGCGCTGGCCGAGCGCGAGGTGCAGCGGATCATCCTCACCCGCCCCGCGGTCGAGGCGGGCGAGCGACTCGGCTTCCTGCCCGGCGACATCCAGGCCAAGGTCGATCCGTATCTGCGGCCGCTCTTCGACGCGCTCTACGACATGCTCGACCCGGACCGCGTCAACGGCTACTTCGAGCGCGGCGTGATCGAGGTGGCGCCGCTCGCGTTCATGCGCGGGCGCACCCTCAACGACTCCTTCGTGATCCTCGACGAGGCGCAGAACACCAGCCCCGAGCAGATGAAGATGTTCTTGACCCGGCTCGGCTTCAACTCACGGATGGTCGTCACCGGCGACATCACCCAGATCGACCTGCCGACCGACCAGCGCTCCGGGCTGGTCGTCGTCCGCGACATCCTCAGCGAGGTGCAGGACATCTCCTTCGTCCGCTTCGGCGGCGAGGACGTGGTTCGCCACAAGCTTGTGCAGCGGATCGTCGCTGCCTATGGCGAGCATGCCGAGCGCCAGAAAGGCGAGCAGCCGGGCCCGGATGGCGCTTGACCTCGCCGACGTGCCCGTCGAGCTGCGGGAGGCGGTGGCAGCAACGCTTGCCTCGGCAGGCGTGAGCGACGGTCACCTCGCGGTGGAGCTGGTCGACGCTGAGCGCATCCGCGCTCTCAACCGCGAGCACCGGGGGAAGGACGCGCCGACCGACGTTCTCGCCTTCCCGGTCGACGGCGCCGGGCCGACCGCCGGCCCCCGTGAGCTGGGGGACGTGACGATCTGCCCCGAGCACTGCTCCGATGTCGTGGAGGCGGCGGTTCACGGCACCCTGCACCTCTGCGGCATGGACCACGAGGCGGACGGAGGCGAGATGCTCGCCCTGCAGGCCCGGGTTCTCGCCGCGCTGCCCCCGGACGCGGGAAACAATCGCCGCCTCCTCCGCTTCGCGTCCGGGGGCAGCGAGAGGAGGCAGCGCGCTGGGTTTGTCGGGCTCGCCGGTCGGCCCAACGTCGGCAAGTCGACCCTGGTCAACGCGATCGTCGGCAGCCGGGTGGCGATCGTCTCGATGCGTCCGCAGACGACGCGGCGGGCGATCCGCGGCATCGCCACCGACGCCGAGGCCGGCCGACAGCTGGTCCTGGTCGACCTGCCGGGCGTTCAACGACCGCGTGACGTGCTGACCGAGCGCATGCAGCGCCGGGTAGAGCGCGAGCTGGCTGACTCCGACCTGGCCCTGCTCGTGGTCAACGGCCAGGAGGGAATCGGTGCGGGGGACCGCTTCATCGCGCGCGCCCTGGTCGCCGCTGGCCCGGACACCCCGACGATCTGTGCCGTCAACAAGATCGACGGCACCGGGCCCAACGAGCTGGTCCCAGTGCTGGCTGAAGCGGCGGAGCTGGAGGGGGTCGACGAGGTCTTCCCGATCAGCGCCCGCGACGGCGAGGGCCTGGAAGAGCTGGTGCGGCGACTCGGCGAGCTGGTTCCCGAGGGCCCCTACCTCTATCCGCCCGAGGACCACAGCGACCAGTCGAGCGAGACGATGCTGGCCGAGCTGATCCGCGAGCAGATCCTCAACCGGACCCGCGACGAGATCCCGCACTCGGTCGAGGTGCAGGTCAAGGAGATGACAGCGCGCGAGGACGGGCTGGTCACCGTCCGCGCGGAGGTTTGGGCGGAGACCGAGTCCCAGAAGGGCATCCTGATCGGCAAGGGCGGGAGGAAGGTGGAGGAGATCGGAACCGCGGCGCGCCGCTCGCTGGAAGCCGAGCTGAGCGCCAAGGTCCACCTCGACCTCCAGGTCCGCGTCCGCAGCCGCTGGCGCCGCGACGAGGGACTTCTCGATCGGCTCGGGATCGAGTGAGCATACGATTGACCGATGTTCAGTGAGCTGAAATTCGATGAGCGCGGCTTGGTGCCGTGCGTGGCGCAGGACCACGCCAGCGGCGAGGTGCTGACGCTTGCCTACGTGAATGAGGAGGCGCTGCGGCTCAGCGTCGAGAGCGGCGATCTCCACTTCTACAGCCGTTCGCGCGAGGAGATCTGGCGCAAGGGGGAAACCTCCGGCAACTTCCTGCGCCTGCGACAGCTGCGCTATGACTGCGACGGCGACGCGATCGTCGCCCTGGTCGAGCCGACCGGGCCCGCCTGCCACACGGGTGAGCGGTCCTGTTTCTACCGCGAGCTGGGCGGTTCGGCTTCCCCAGAGGTGGACGCCCCGGGGGTCCCTGGCGAGCCCGAGCCGGTCGCCCATGAGGCCCTGGCGGCCCTACAGCGCACCCTGCGCAGCCGCCTGGATGAGCGGCCCGAGGGCAGCTACACGGTGAAGCTGCTGGACGATCCAGGGCTAGTCGGTGAGAAGGTCGAGGAGGAGGCGGAGGAGGTCGTGCGCGCGGCGCGCGAGGAGTCCGACGAGCGGGTCGCCGAGGAGGCCGCCGACCTGCTCTACCACCTAAGCGTGCTGCTGGCCTCGCGCGAGTTGCCGCTCGCGGCGGCGATGGAGGTCCTCAATGGCCGTCGCGGCTGAGTCCGAGCTGCGGATCGAGCCCAGCCTCGAGGGTGCGCGCGAGCTCGCCGCCCAGGGGAACGTGGTCCCGGTCCGGGCCAGCTTCGTCGACGACTGCGAGACGCCCGTCTCCGCCTTCCTCAAGCTGCGCGCGGGCGAGCCAGACGGCGCACCCTGCTTCCTGTTGGAGTCGGCCGAGCAGGGCCAGGTCGGCCGCTACTCGTTCGTCGGCATCCGACCCCGCTCGGTTCTGCGTTGGGACGATGGAACCCTCTCCTCGAGCAGCGAAGGGGACCGCGATGCGCCGGACCCCTACGGCGCGGTAGCCGAATACCTCGAGGACTACCGGCTCGCCCCGGTCGAGGGTCTGCCGCCCTTCGCCGGCGGCGCGGTCGGCTTCTTCGGCTATGACCTCGTGCGCACCGTGGAGCCGCTCGGCGATCCCAACCCGGACCCGCTCGGGCTGCCCGACATGGCGCTGATGATCACCGACGTGCTGCTTGTCTTCGATCACCTAAGCCACCAGCTGACGATCTTGTCGTGTGCCTTCGCCGACGAGGGTGGCATCGACGCCGCCTACGAACGCGCGGTCGCGGCGATCGCCGATGTCAGGGGCCGGCTCCGGGGCGCCGTCCCCGTTCCTGACCGCCCCGCGGTGGCAGAGCCCCCGCACTTCGCCTCGAGCATGGAGCGCGAGCAGTTCGAAGCCGCGGTCGAGCGCATCGTCGAGTACGTCCACGCCGGCGATGCTTTTCAGGTCGTGCCCTCGCAGCGCTTCTCCGCCCCCTCTCCCGTCGAGGCGTTCTCGGTCTACCGTGGCTTGCGGGCGGTGAACCCGTCCCCCTACATGTACTTCCTCGAGTTCGGCGATTTTCAGATTGCCGGTGCCTCGCCGGAGCCGCTGGTCAAGGTGCAGGGGCGGCGGGTGGAGACGCGGCCGATCGCAGGCACCTATCCGCGCGGCGGCGACGAGGAGGAGGACCGGCGCCTCGCCGAGCGGCTCGTCAACGATCCCAAGGAGCGAGCCGAGCACGTGATGCTGGTCGACCTCGGCCGCAACGACCTTGGCCGGGTCTGCGAGTACGGCTCGGTCGGCGTCGACGAGCTGATGGTCGTCGAGACCTACTCCCACGTTCTCCATATCGTCAGCCAGGTCTCGGGAACGCTGCGCGAGGGGGTCGGCGCTATGGATGTGCTGCGCTCGGCGCTGCCCGCCGGGACGCTCTCGGGCGCACCGAAGGTTCGCGCGATGCAGATCATCGACGAGCTCGAGCCGCTCAAGCGCTGCTCATACGGCGGCGCGATCGGCTACCTCTCCTGGAACGGCGACCTCGATACGGCGATCCATATCCGCACCGTTGTGGCCAAGGACGGTCAGGTACACGTGCAGGCCGGTGGCGGCACCGTCGCCGACGCCAAGCCCGCCTACGAGTACAACGAGTCGGTCAACAAGGCAAAGGCGGTGTTCCGCGCGGTCGAGCTGGCCTGCGAGCAACCGGATTGGCCATGAAAGTCCTCGTCATCGACAACTACGACAGCTTCACCTACAACCTCGTCCAGTACCTGGGCGAGCTAGGGGCGGAGATCGAGGTGGTGCGCAACGATCGCGCCACGGTCGAGGAGCTGCTCGGGCGCGGCGCCGAACGGCTCGTCGTCTCGCCCGGCCCGTGTACGCCCGCCGACGCCGGAATCTCGATCGAGGCGATCCGCGCCTTCGCCGAGGCGGGCACACCCGTGCTCGGGGTTTGCCTCGGCCACCAGTCGCTGGTCGAGGCCTTCGGCGGTCGCACCGTGCTTGGCGAGCCGATCCACGGTAAGGATGCGGAGGTGAACCACGACGGGCGGACGATCTACGCCGGTCTGCCCAGCCCCCTGGTCGCCGGTCGCTATCACTCGCTGGTCGCCGACCCCGACCTGCCGGACGAGTTGGAGCTGAGCGCCAGCCTCGGCGACGTGGTGATGGGCGCTCGTCATCGCGAGCTGCCGGCCGAGGGCGTTCAGTTCCACCCCGAGTCGGTGCTGACTCCGCAGGGAAAGCACCTGCTGAAGAACTTTCTCGACGGCGAGTAGGCAAATTCAGAGAGGATTGGGGCGATGCCGAACGACGTAGTTACTCGAGCGATCGACGCGGTCTGCCACGGTGACCATTTGACCGCCGACCACGCCGCCGCAGTGCTCGCCGAGATCATGGAGGGGCGCTGCGACGAGGTGCAGACCGGCGCCTTCCTGATCGCCCTGCGGGCGAAGGGCGAGACGGTGCCGGAGCTGGTCGGCCTGGCGCGGACGATGCGCTCGCTGGCCGCGGCCGTCGAGACCTCGCGCGAGGACCTGGTCGACACTGCCGGCACGGGGGGCGGGCCCTCCACCTTCAACGTCTCGACCACCGCGGCGCTGGTCGCCGCCGCGGCCGGCTGCGCGGTCGCCAAGCACGGCAACCGCTCCAACAGCCCTTGCGGCTCCGCGGAACTGCTCGAGGCGCTCGGCGTCGACATCGAGCTGAGCCCCGAGCAGGTTGGCCAGTGCATCGACGAGCTGGGCTTCGGCTTCATGTTCGCGCCCCGCCATCACGCCGCGATGGCCCACGTCGTGCCGGTGCGCAAAGCGCTCGGCGTGCGGACGATCTTCAACTTCCTCGGCCCGCTGACCAACCCCGCCGGCGCCGAGCGGCAGCTGCTCGGCGTCTCCGACCGCCACTACCAGGAGACGATCGCCGAGGCGCTGGCCGGCCTCGGCAGCGTGCGGGCGATGGTCGTCACCGCCGAGGACGGCGTCGACGAGCTCTCGATCTCCGCCCGCACGCGGGTGATCGAGGTCGCCGGCGGGCGCACCGAGGAGTGGTTCGCCGAGCCGGGCGATTACGGCCTCGCGGCGGGCGAGCTGGAGGAGGTGGCGGGCGGCAGCCCCGAGGAGAACGCGGTGACGTCGCGCCGGGTGCTCGAGGGCGGCGATGGGCCGCGGCGCGACCTGGTCCTGCTCAACGCCGGCGCGGCGATTTACGTCGGCGGCCTTGCCGCCGACCTCGGCGAGGGCGTGGAGAAGGCCAGGGCCGCGATCGACGACGGCGCGGCGCGCGAGTTGCTCGACCGGCTGATTGCCACCACCACCCGGCTCGGCGGCTAGGCTTCGTCCCTCACGTGGGAATGATCGAGCAGCTGATTGCCGCGGCGCGCGCCGGGGTGGAGGAACGCCGCAGCGGCACGTCCCAGGCGGAACTCGAGTCGAGGCTTCCCGGCCGCGGCGACGACAGGCCGTTCAGCGAGGCGCTGGTCCGGCCCGGTCTCTCGGTGATCGCCGAGTTCAAGCGGCGCTCGCCGAGCGCCGGTGAGATCTCCTCGACCGCGATCGTCGGTGAGCAGGTCGGCGCCTACGAGCGCGGCGGGGCCGCCGCGTTATCGGTGCTGACCGACGAGCGCCATTTCGGCGGCTCGCTCGCGGATCTGCGCTCCGCTCGCGCTGCCTGCGACCTGCCGATCCTGCGCAAGGACTTCATCGTCGACCCCTACCAGCTCTACGAGGCGGCGGTGAACGGGGCCGACGCAGTGCTGCTCATCGTCAGGGCGCTGGACGACGAGAAGTTGCGGGAGCTGTACTTGGGAGCGCGGGGCCTGGACCTCGACTGCCTGGTCGAGGTTCACGATGCGGAGGAGCTGGAGCGTGCGCTGCACCTGGACGCGGACGTGATCGGGATCAACAACCGCAACCTCGACGAGGGGACCGTCGATATCGCGACCACGTACGAGCTGATGCCCGACGTACCGGCGGGCAAGACCGTGGTCGCCGAGAGCGGGATCTCCGGTCGCGTCGAGTTGGAAGAACTCGAGCGGGTCGGTGTGGATGCGGTGCTGATCGGCTCGACGCTGATGCTTGCGGCGGATCCCGAGGCGCTGACCCGGGAGCTGACTGGAGCCGACGAGGGCACCCGGGAGCACCACCTTCCTTAAGTTCGTCTGTAACGGCCCCTCTCATTTTTAGAAGAACTTTGAGGAGCTGTTGAATCATCGGTCGCCGATGAAACGCTTTCTCAACACCTCGTTCGGCTCCGCCCTTCTGGGTGGGATCGTCGTCGCCGCTTTCGGCTGGGTGGCGATCGCCGCCGGCTGGATTCAAGCCGACAACAGCAGCTCAACCGTCACTTTGGCCGCGCCGCTCTCGGCTCCTATTGCCTCCAGCGAAGAAGGCGATGCCAACCTGGTCAACCAGATCTACCGCCGCGACGGGCAGGGGGTCGCTTTCATCTCGGCGGACCAGCCGGCGCAGGAAACTCCCGAACTCAGTCCGTTCGGCCAGCCAGAAGGCGGGGGAGTGGCAACCGGCTCGGGCTTTCTGATCGACACCGAAGGCCACATCATCACCAACAATCACGTGGTCGAAGGGTCGGACCGGGTCGAGGTCAAGCTCGGCTCCTCCGATACCACCTACACCGCCGAGGTGGTCGGCACCGACCCGGCGACGGACGTGGCACTGCTCAGGATCGACGCGCCGGCGGAGCAGCTACACCCGCTCTCGCTTGGCGACTCCTCGAAGGTTCAGGTGGGCGAACAAGTTGTCGCTATCGGCAATCCGTTTGGGCTCGACCGGACCGTGACCGCGGGGATCGTCTCTGCGTTGCAGCGTCAGATCCAGGCCCCCAACGGCTTCTCCATCTCGCACGTGATCCAGACCGACGCCGCGATCAACCCCGGCAACTCGGGTGGACCGCTGATCGACAGCTCGGGCGACGTGATCGGGATCAACTCCCAGATCCAGACCGGCGGCGGCAGTGGGGGAAACGTCGGTATTGGCTTTGCGGTGCCGATCAACACCGCCCGCGAAGTGGTCCGGCAGATCGAGGACCACGGCGAAGTGAAGCACGCCTACCTCGGGATCAGCGGCAGCAGCATCACCCCGGATCTTGCCCGGGTGCTGAAGCTGCCGGTCAAGGAGGGTGTGCTCGTCAACGAAGTCGTCAAGGGCGGCCCGGCCGATCAAGCCGGGATCGAGGGCGGGGATACCTCGGCGACGATCGAAGGCGCCAGTATCGAGCTCGGCGGCGACATCATCACAGCGGTCGACGGCAAGAAGATCTCGGGGATGGAAGAGGTGATCAACGCCGTCAACGAGGCTTCGCCGGGCGACGAGATGGAACTGAAGGTGTTGCGCGGTGATTCGACCAAGGACATCGCCGTGACGCTCGGTGTGCGGCCGGCGGCGACCGAAGATTCGCAGTCGGGCCCCGTGGGTCCGCCCTCTAAATAGCAAGAGCCTCAGCGGGCGGGTCCTGTCGCGGGGAGAGGGTGTCCGACCTCACTCGGTCGGACACCTCCGTCCCCACGCCGCCCGCCCGAGAGGCCCATTTGGTCAGACCAGCTGGGCCCACTCGCGTACGCTGGGCTGATGCGCGTGAAGATCTGTGGGATCACCAATCTGGACGACGCCGCCGAGGCGGTGCGGCTTGGGGCTTGGGGAATCGGGTTGATCCACTTCGATGAGAGTCCCAGGGCCTGTAAGCCCGAGGAGGCGGTGCGGATTGCGGCTGCGTTTAGGCGCAAGTGCGAGGTGGTGGGCGTGTTCGTGAATCCGGAATTGGACGAGGTCGCGAAGGCGGTCGAGGACGCAGGCCTGACGATGGTGCAGCTGAACGGGGAAGAGGGGCCCTCGTTCTGCGGTGAGGTGGCGCGACGGACCGGGGTCAAGGTGATCAAGGCGGTGCACGTGTCGAGCGCCGCGGACATTCACGCCGCGGAGGCGTTTCGGACCGATTGCCATCTCTTCGACAAGGGCGCGAAGGGTCTCTGGGGGGGCAGCGGCGAAAGCTTCGATTGGGGCCTTTTGCGCGAGCGGCGCTCGGAGGTGCCGGCGATCGTCGCCGGCGGCCTGCGGCCCGACAACGTCGCCGAGGCGATCGCGGTCACTCACCCTTTTGCGGTCGACGTGGCCAGTGGAGTCGAGGCCGAGCCGGGCCGCAAGGACCACACGGCGATGACCGCCTTCTTCGAGGCGGCCCAGGCAGCTAGCGTTAGCGCCCGATGAGCTCTGCGATAGAGGAGAGGTTCGGTCCCTACGGCGGGCGCTACGTTCCCGAGACGCTGATCGCCGCGCTCGATGAGCTGACCGCGGCCTGGGCGGAGGCGCGTGAGGACGAGGCCTTCGCCGCACGGCTCCGGTCGTTGCACCGCGACTTCATCGGCCGGCCGACCCCGCTATACCTGGCCGACCGGCTCTCCGAACGCGCCGGTCGCCGGGTCTACCTGAAGCGCGAGGACCTGGCCCATACCGGCGCCCACAAGATCAACAACGCGATCGGCCAGGCGTTGCTGGCACAGCGGATGGGCAAGCCACGGGTGATCGCCGAGACCGGCGCCGGTCAGCACGGCGTGGCGACGGCAACCGCCTGCGCCCTCTTCGGCCTCGAGTGCGTCGTCTTCATGGGGACCGAGGACATTCGCCGGCAGGCCCCAAACGTCGAGCGGATGAAGCTGCTTGGGGCAGAGGTGGCGCCGGTCGAGGCCGGTGCGAGGACCTTGAAGGAGGCGAGCAGCGCGGCGATCCGCGACTGGGTCGCCAACGTCGAGACGACGCACTACATAATCGGCTCGGCGGTTGGGCCGGCACCCTACCCGGCGCTGGTCCGCGATCTGCAGCGGGTGATCGGCGACGAGGCGCGCGAGCAGGCGCTCGCCGCCGAGGGTGGGTTGCCGGCGCGGGTGATCGCCTGTGTCGGCGGCGGCTCCAACTCGATCGGCATCTTCACCCCGTTCATCGACGACGCCGACGTCGCGCTGATCGGCATCGAGGCGGCCGGCGAGGGCCTGGAGAGCGGTCGGCACGGCGCTCCGCTGGGGGCGGGACGCACCGGCGTCCTGCACGGCTCGCTCTCCGCGGTGCTCGCCGACGAGGATGGGCAGATCCTCGAGGCGCACTCAGTATCCGCCGGCCTCGACTACCCGGGGGTCGGCCCGGAGCACGCCCACCTGCGCGATACCGGTCGTGCCACCTACACCGCGGTCACCGACGCGGCGGCGCTCTCCGCTTTCGCCGAGCTTTCGCGCCTGGAGGGCATCATCCCCGCGCTCGAGTCCTCCCACGCGATCGCCTGGCTGCTCGAGAACGGCGGCGGCGAGGGCTATGACGTGCTTTGCCTCAGTGGCCGAGGGGACAAGGATCTCGCCGAGGTTGTCGCCCTGGCCGATGGGGAGGACGGGGGATGACTCGACGGAGCAACAGCGTGGAGGCTCCGGCGAGCCATCCCCCGTCCTCCCGGCCCAACGCATCAACCGACGAGAAGCTGGGGCCCAAGACCGGAGGGGAGGAGCGGATAGCCCGTGCCTTTCAGCTTGCTGGTGACGAAGGTCGTGCCGCGCTGATGCCCTACATGATGGCTGGCTACCCCGACCGCGAGTCATCGCTTGCGGTTGCCGCCGCTTACGCCGACGCTGGCGCCGACCTGATCGAGCTCGGCGTGCCCTTCTCGGACCCCCTCGCCGACGGACCGACGATCCATGCCGCGGCCACCGACGCGCTCGCGGCCGGGGCGACCTTCGAGGCGGCTTTGGAGGTCTGCCGGTCGGTGTCGGGCCGCCTGCCGGTCGTGCTGATGGTCTACACCAACATGGTCCTGGCCCACGGTGGGGCGGCGGAGTTCGCCCGCCAGGCGGTTGCGGCTGGCGCGGCTGGCGCGATCGTCCCTGACTTGCCGCTGGGAGAGGCAGAGGAGGTGCGCGAGGCTCTCGTCGACGTCGGCCTCGTCCTCGTGCCCCTGCTCGCGCCGACGAACACGGCCGAGCGGCGCGCCAGCATCTGCGCCGTCGCCAAGGGCTTCGTCTACGTCGTCTCCACGATGGGCACGACGGGGGAGCGCGAGCGGCTTCCCTCTGGACTCGCCGACCTCGTCGCCGCGACCAAGGCCGAGGCCGAGGTGCCGGTCGCGGTCGGCTTCGGGATCGGCACGGCCGAGCAGGCGGCGCAGGTGGGGGAGATCGCCGATGGCGTGATCGTCGGCAGCCGCCTGGTCCGTGCCGTCGGCGAGGCGGGCTCGGCCGCCGCCGCGGCCGCCGCCGTCGAAGGTTTCCTGCGCGAGGCCCGCGCCGCGCTCGCCGCGTAGGTCGCCGCTCCTATCGACTAGGATTTCCGCCGCATGGGACTGGTGGTCACCTTCTTCCTGGCGCTCGCCGCGACGACGATCTCCTACGCCTTCGGGCAGGGTGGACCGGTCGCGGGCCTCGTCTTCCTCACCGTGCTGTTCATCGGCGCGGCGCTCCGCGTCGTCCAGCCCAAGTCCTGATCTTCCGCTCGCGGCTAGGCGCGCGTCGCGACCACCTGCAGGTATTCGGGCCTGAGCAGGAGGGCGCGATCGCCGGCGACGTTGTTCTCCTCCAGATAGGCGCGCAGATCGGCGGTCAGCGCCTCCTCCCCCTCCGGTCCGACCCGTTCGAAGGCGACCTTGGTCGGCCCGAAGTAGGTGCGGAAGAAGTCGAGGAAGTGGTCGGCTGAGCGGAAGCCCTGCCGCGAGGGCCGGCGCTCCACTTTGAGGTCGGAGATCCCGTCGCCGAACAGCTCGCGCAGCCGCTCTTCGGTGCCCCATAGCAGGGGCGAGTCGACCCCCGGGGGCGGCGGCGCGTGCTTGGCGATCGTTTTGAACATCTGGCCGACGCCGCTGTCCGGCACCCAGTTCGCCATGCCGATCCGGCCGCCCGACTTGCAGACCCGCAGCAGCTCCGCCGCCGCCTTCTCCTGGTCGGCGGGAAACATCGCGCCGAAGATCGACATCACGACGTCGAAATCGCCGTCGCCGAAGGGCAGGTCCGTCGCGTCCCCCTCGACGAAATCGACCTCCAGCCGCTCGGCGGCGGCCCGCTCGCGACCGCGCTCCAGGAGCGCCGGGACGAAATCGGCGCCGACGACGCCGCCCCAGGTGCGCCGCGCCGCGGCTATTGCGCCATTGCCGCTGCCGCAGGCGACATCTAGGACACGCTCGTCGGGAACGATGTCCAGTGCTTCGGCCAGATCTTCGGCCACGTTCATGATCAGGCTGGCGACCATCGCGAAATCGCCTTCCGACCAGGTCTTCTGCTGTATCTGCCCAACGACTTGCAGGTCTGGTGCCTCGTCCATCTCAGCTCCCTTCCGCGTTTGAGTCAAAGCTAGCGCGTCTTGCTCAGTCACTCCGCCTCTCTAACCTGCGGTCATGCGGATCGGCGTGCTCACCGGTGGGGGCGATTGCCCCGGGCTCAACGCGGTGATTCGGGCGATCGTCCGCAAAGGCGTCGAACACCGCGGGCACGAGTTCGTCGGCTACCGCGACGGTTGGCGCGGCCCGCTGGCGCGGGACAGCCGCCCGCTTGGGGTCCCCGAGGTGCGCGGCATCCTGCCTCGAGGCGGGACCATCCTCGGTTCCTCGCGGACCAATCCGTTCAAGGAGGAGGGCGGCGCCGAGCGGATCGTCGCGAACTTGGAGGCGGAAGCGGTCGAGGGCCTGATCGCGATCGGCGGCGAGGACACGCTCGGCGTTGCGGCACGCCTGCACGAGGAGCACGGCGTCCGTGTCGTCGGCGTGCCGAAGACGATCGACAACGATCTGGGCGCCACCGATTACACCTTCGGCTTCGACACCGCGATCAACATCGCGATGGAGGCGATCGACCGCCTCCACACGACCGCGGACAGCCACCACCGGGTGCTGATCGTCGAGGTCATGGGCCGCCACGCCGGCTGGATCGCTTTCCATGCTGGCCTGGCAGGCGGCGCCAACGTGATCCTCATCCCTGAGCAGCCGTTCGACCTGGAGCGGGTCTGCGAGCTGGTCGGCCGCCGCCTCGAGGCGCGTTTCGCGCCGATCGTCGTCGTCTCCGAGGGCGCCCAGCCGGTGGGGGGGATGCCGGAGGTGCAGGACAAAGGCCTCGATGCCTTCGGCCACGTCCGCCTCGGTGGCATCGCGCACTGGCTGGAGCACGAGATCGAGCAGCGGACCGGCAAGGAGACGCGGGCCACGGTCCTGGGTCACGTGCAACGCGGCGGCACGCCGACCGCCTTCGACCGAGTGCTGGCGACTCGTTTCGGTCTGCACGCGATCGATGCCGCCGACGCAGAGGATTGGGGGAAGATGACCGCTCTGCGCGGCACCGATATTGAACTCGTCGAGCTCAGTGAGGCCACCGCTGAGCTGAAGACGGTGCCCAAGGAGCTGTATAGCGAGGCTGAGGTGTTCTTTGGCTAGGCCGGGGAGGGACGGGGTGTCCCCCCGCTGGAACCCGCGTCGAATCGCTTGGTCAGGGCGCTTTTCTCGCCGGCTCACAAGTTCCCTCGGGGGGACACCCCGTCCCTCCCGGCGCTCGTGCAAAGTCGCGCTCGTCGCTGTGTGCGCCTTGCTTGCGGTAGCTGGGTGTGGGGAAAGCGAAGGTGTGGCGGAGGGTGCGGTCGTGAGTGTCTACGTTGCTGCTCCTCTCTGTGCTGAAGCTAAGCGGGAGCTTGCGCGGGACGGGGGGCAAGCTGGCGATGTTCGGGTTCGCGTCGTTTGCCTGCCGAGAGCTGAAAGCGCCGGCAAGCTCAACCTCGCGACGATCGGCTCTAGCGCTCGCCGGGCAACCGAGGACTCGACCACGATCGGCTACATCGGCGAGCCGACCCGCGCCGCAACCCGCTTCTCCGCACCGATCTTGGAAAGCGCCGGAATCGCCCAGCTCTCAAAAAGCTCCGGCGCAGTTGCGATGCGGAAGCTTCTTCGCGCCGTGGACGAAGCTGGTGGTTCGGGCAGCGTGCGCCAATCGGTCAACGACACTCTGGAATAGCTCCCGAGAGGGGGGGCGGGCATCCCGCCGAGGGAACTTGTGAGCCGGCGAGAAATGCGCCCTCGGGGCGCGATTCGACGCGGGTTCCAGCGGGGGGATGTCCGCCCCTCCCTACAGCAGACTTTTCAGCGCGGCGTCGATATCCGTGTAGCGGAACTTGTATCCAAGGTCGAGTGCCCGCCGAGGCATTACGCGCTGTCCACCTCTCAGCACTGCCCCGAACTCTGAACCGAATTTGAGGTCGAGCACAAGGCCGGGAACAGGCATCGAGGCGGGTCGGTGAAGGGCCCGGCCAAGCGCCTGCGAGAGCTCGCGGTTGGTGACCGGGTTCGGAGCGGTCGCGTTGATCGTCCCGCTCGTCCTCTCGTTGTCGAGCGCCCAGAGCAGGATTCCCACCTCGTCGTCGATGTGGATCCAGGACATGTACTGGCGTCCGCCCGCGAGCGGCCCGCCGACCCCGAGCTTGAACGGGGTCAGCAGTTCGGCGAGCAGGCCGCCCCGGGGGTCGAGCACGTGCCCGGTGCGGACGATGACCAGGCGCACGCCGGTGCCCTCGGCCTGGCGCGCAGTCGCCTCCCACTCGCGCACGACCTCGGCGTCATAGCCCTCGCCGGGCTCGGCCGACTCATCGACCATCGCCTCGCCGCGGTCGCCGTAGAAGCCGATCGCCGACTGGCTGACCAGCACCTTTGGCTTGCGCTCCAGCCCCGCGATCGCCCCGATCAGGTTGTGGGTGCCCTTGCGCCGGCTCTCCATGATCCGCCGTTTGGCCTCGTCGGTCCAGCGCTGGTTGATCTTCTCGCCCTGCAGGTTGACCACCGCGTCGACGCCCTCGAAGGCCTCGGTGGGCGGGCGTTCCAGGGTGGGCTCCCAGGAGTGCCAGACGACGCTCGGGTTCGTGTGGCGCGCTCGCTGCCGGTCGCGGGACAGTCCCACCACGGAATCGCCTCGGGCGAGCAGCGCGTCGCAGAGCGCCGAGCCGATGAAGCCGCTCGCGCCGGTGACCAGGACCTTCACCCGTTCACCCGATCTCAACGGTGGAGAAGGTGCCGGTCTCCTCGCTGAAGCGGGCGATCCCCTCCCTCTTTGCCTCCTCGACGACCGCTTTGGCCACCTGGGGCGCGACATCGCGATCGAAGACGCTGGGGATGATGTAGTCCTCGGAGAGGTCGTCGTCGGTGACGACCGCCGCGATCCCCTTGGCCGCCGCCAGCTTCATCTCCTCGGTGATCCGCGGAGCACCGGCGTCGAGGGCGCCGCGGAAGATCCCGGGGAAGCAGAGCACGTTGTTGATCTGGTTCGGGTAGTCCGAGCGTCCCGTTGCCATGATCCGTACGTAGGGTGCGGCGTCCTCGGGCATTACCTCGGGGTTGGGGTTGGCCATCGCGAAGACGATCGCGTCATCGTTCATCTTTCCCAGCGCCTCGGCCGAGATGATCCCGGGGCCGGAGAGGCCGATGAAGAGATCCATGCCCTCGATCGCGTCGGCGGGCTGGCCTTCGAGCTTCTCCGGGTTCGAGTTCTCCGCGTACCAGCGCTTGATTCCGCTCATCTCGCCCGAGCGGTAGTCCTCGCGCTCGGTCGAAAGGGCGCCGCGTCGGTCGCAGCCGACCACGTGCGTGACGCCGGAGGCGAGCATCATCTTGGTCACCGCTACCCCGGCGGCGCCGAGCCCAACCACGAGCACACGCAGCTCCTCGATCGGCTTGCCGACGATCTTCAGCGCGTTGAAGAGCGCCGCCATCGTCACCACCGCGGTGCCGTGCTGATCGTCGTGAAAGACCGGGATGTCGAGCGACTCCTTCAGCCGCTCCTCGATCTCAAAGCAGCGCGGGGCGGAGATGTCCTCGAGGTTGATGCCGCCGAAGGTGGGGGCGATCAGTTCGGTCGCCTTGATGATCTCCTCGGCATCCTGGGTGTCGAGGCAGACCGGGAAGGCATCGACTCCGGCGAACTCCTTGAACAGCATCGCCTTGCCCTCCATCACCGGCATCGCCGCCTCGGGGCCGATGTTGCCGAGCCCGAGCACGGCGCTGCCGTCGGAGACCACCGCGACGGTGTTCTTCTTGATCGTGTACTCGAAGGCCTTGGCGCGGTCAGCGTGGATGTCTTCGCAGACGCGGGCGACGCCAGGCGTGTAGGCCATCGAGAGGTCGTCGCGCGTCTTCAGCGGGTACTTGTTCTCGACCGAGATCTTGCCGCCGCGGTGCATCTGCAGCGTGCGGTCGACGTAGTCGAGAACTTTTGCCCCGCGGGTCGAGCCGATAGCGCGCAGGATCCGCTCCCAGTGGGGCCGGTCCTGGGCGTCGATCGTGAACTCGCGTACCCGTTTTCCCTCGCCGCCGGCGCCCGGCACCAGATCGACGCCCTGCAGCTGCCCCCCTGCCTCGGCGATCGCAGCGGTCAGTTTGCCCAGAGGCTCCTGGCGCGCATCGAGCTCGACCCGGATCGTGACGCTGTATTGGGCACTGACCGCCATGGCCGGCTATCGAATCAGATTCGGCGCTCGTGCCTGGCCGCGCCCTATGATCGGCCCCGATGGCGGCCGCGGCACTCGTCCTCTACTGCGTCTCCCTGGCGCTCACCTTCGGCGTGCGTATAGCCGTGCAGGTGCGCCGCACCGGCTCGACCGGGGTTCACGGGCTACCCGCCGACGCCGGGCCGCTCGAGTGGCTTGCCGGCGCCCTCTTCATCGCCGGCCTGGCGATGGGCGCGGCGGCGCCGGTGCTGGCCCTGCTCGGCGTCCTCGAGCCGATTCCGGCGCTCGACGGCGCGGTCGGTCACACGTTCGGGGTTGTCATCGGGGTCACCGGAATAGCCCTCACCTTCGCCGCCCAGCTCGCGATGGGGGACTCCTGGCGGGTCGGCGTCGATCCGGACGAGCGCACGCAGCTCGTCACCGACGGCCCGTTCGGGCTGGTTCGCAATCCGATCTACAGCGCGATGCTGCCCACCGTCTTCGGCCTGGCGCTGATGGTCCCAAGCGCGCTCGCGCTCGCCGCCTTCGTCACCCTGCTCCTTGGGCTCGAGCTGCAGGTGAGGATGGTCGAGGAGCCGTACCTGCTGCAGGCGCACGGCGATGCCTACGCCGAATACGCGGCCCGAGTCGGCCGCTTCGTTCCGGGGCTCGGCCTGCTGCACGGAGCTCGATGAGAGACCGACCTCGTCACCGGGGGAATAGCGGCCGGATCGCGCTCGTCGCGATTCTGGCGTTGCTCCTGCTCGCGCCGCCCGAGGCCATGGCGCTCGATTCCGACCTCAAGGGCTCGGCGGTCTTCAGGCTCGAGGCAAGCAACGGCTACAAAATCCTCGGCTTTGCCGCGTCGGAGCGCATCGACGGGCGCGGGAACATCGGGCTGATCGTCTACCGCAGGGGCGCCACGGTCTTCTACTCCGCGCCGGCCACCGTTACGCCGACCAGGTTGGAGGCGGACCTGGGGGCGCTAGGCAGGATCTCCGCCGAGATCGTTCCCGGCGGGAAGAAAAAGCAATTGCGCTCGCGCTGTGACGACGACGTCCTCAGGGTCGAACCCGGCCTTTATCGCGGCACGTTCGAATTTCGGGGCGAGGGCGGCTATACCGAGGCGGTCGCGACCGACGTGCCCGAATATCTCCAGTTCCTCCTCGACCTCCTTTGCCCGGGTGCCTCGGAAGGAGAAGTGTGGGGTGGGGGGCTACCGGGTGCGAGGCTGCGCGCCTTCTCCCGGCGCCACGATCGTCGGGTGTCCCTCCAGCTCAACAAGAACCGGCCGGGCAAGGCGACGTTCTTCTCGGCGACGCTGGCGGAGGTCCGGAACGGAATCGAGATCGAGCGCACGGTCTCGGGTCGTCAGCCGGCCACCGCGTTTGAGTACGACCCGCTGTTGCGAACGGCGACGGTCGAGCCTTCGAGTCCGTTCTCCGGTGTCGCCAGCTATCGCCGCGACGCTGCTCCGGCCAATCGCTGGAACGGCACCCTCTCGGTCGACTTCCCGGGCAAGGCAAATGTCCCTCTGGCCGGCGGCGCGTTCTCCGTGCACGTCGTGCACGCGCAAAGGAAGGGCTGATGGCCCACGACGCCCCCGAGCTCTTCCTGATCGACGGCAACTCGCTCGCTTACCGCGCGTTCTTCGCGCTGCCGGAGTCGATTGGGACCAGCGACGGGCGGCCGACCAACGCGATCTATGGGCTCGCCTCGATGCTGGTCAAGATCATCGACGAGCATCGGCCGGCCGGGGTCGTGGTCGCCTGGGACGCCGGCATGTCGGGGCGGGAGGTCACCTACGACCTCTACAAGGCCCAGCGCAAACCCCGGCCCGACCTTTTGCGCGAGCAGTGGCCGCACCTGATGCCACTGGTCGAGGCCTTCGGCTACACCAACGTCAAGGTCGAAGGCTACGAGGCCGACGACGTGATCGCCTCGCTGACCCGGCAGGCTCGCGAAGAGGGGATGTCGGTGATGGTCGTGACCGGGGACCGCGACGCCTATCAGCTGGTCGCGCCCGGCGTGCGGGTCATGAGCACTTCGCGTGGCATCACCGAGACCAAGGTCTACGACGAGGACGCCGTCCTCGAGCGCTACGGGGTGCCGCCGCAGTCGATCACCGACCTGATGGGACTGCGCGGCGACACCTCGGACAACATCCCCGGGGTTCCCGGAATCGGCGAGAAGACGGCAACTCAGTTGCTGCAGCGCTTTGGCACGTTAGAGGGCGTGCTCGGGGCGGTCGAGGAGATCTCCGGCGCCAAGCGCAAGCAGAACCTGGTCGAGCATGCCGACGACGCCCGCATGTCGAAGCAGCTCGCAACCCTCCAGTACGACATCGACACCGGCCTCGATCTTTCCGCGGTGATGTCCTCGGAGCCTGATCGCGGCGCGCTGCGCGACTTCATGCGCGAGTTCGAGCTGAGGGCGGTGATGGAGCGACTCGAGGAAGCGCTGCCGGAGGGGGAGGCCGTCCCCGGCCGCAGGGTCGAGAGAGAGCTGGAGATCGCGGTGGAGGAGGGGACGCCAGATGACCTGGCCGAGGGCCCTGCGGCGTTGGCGATCGCCGGCGACAGGTGGGCCGCGGCCCAGGGAGAGCGGATCGTCGCCGGCTCCTCAACGCTGGACGAGCTTGCTGTCGCGCTCCCCGGCCGGCCGCTCGCCGTTCACGACGCAAAGTCGCTCGGCGGGGGTCGTCACGGTCTGCTCGCCGCCGCCGCCCGCGAGGGCGCCAAGCTGGATCTCGACCACGACACGATGCTGGCGGCCTACGTGCTGGAGCCGCAGCGCCGAACCTACGACTTGGTCGAGTTGGCCGCGGATGCCGGCATCGCGATCGCCGCGGCGCCGGCTTCAGCCGCCGCCGACGGTGGCGAGGATGGGCAGCTGTCCCTCGACGAGGAGGACGAGGCGGGTCTCGAGCCCGCCGAGGAAGCCCGGCTCGTCGCCGCCCTCCACGAAGCGCAGCGCCCGCGACTGGAGGGATTCGACCTCGAGCCCTTGCTGCGCGACGTCGAGCTGCCGCTGGTCCACGTCCTCGCCGCGATGGAGCGCGAGGGACTGAAGCTCGACGGGGAGCGGCTGGCCGAGGTTGGGGCCGGTTTCGGCGAGCGGATCGCGACCTTGGAGAAGGAGATATTCGAGCTGGCCGAGGAGGAGTTCACGATCGGCTCGCCGCAGCAAGTAGGGCGCGTCCTCTTCGAGAAGCTCGGCCTCACCCGCAAGCGCCGCGGCAAAACCGGGTTCTCGACCGACGCCCGCGTCCTCGCCCAGATCCGCGACGAGCACCCGATCGTCGAGAAGATCGAGTCCTGGCGCGAGCTGACCAAGCTCAAGAACACCTATCTCGACTCGCTGCCGGATTTGATCGACCCTCAGACCGGTCGGGTCCACACCACCTTCAACCAGGCGGCGACGACCACCGGGCGCCTCTCCAGCACCAATCCCAACTTGCAGAACATCCCGATTCGGACCGAGATCGGTCGCCCAGTCCGCGCCTGCTTCGTCGCTGAGCCTGGCGCCCGCCTGCTCTCCGCCGACTATAGCCAGGTCGAGCTGCGCGTCCTCGCCCACGTCGCCGACGAGGGGGTGTTGAAAGAGATCTTCCGGGCCGGCGATGACGTCCACGCGGCGACCGCTGCCGAGGTCTTCGACATCTCGCGCGAGGAGGTCGACATCGGCCAGCGCTCGAAGGCGAAGATGGTCAACTTCGGCATCGTCTACGGGCTTACCGGGTTCGGCTTGGCCGACAGGCTCAATATCCCTCGCAAAGAGGGCGAGGAATTCGTTGCCCGCTACTTGGAGCGCTTCCCCGCGGTTCGGGCCTTCCGCGAGCAGGTCATCGAGGGCGCCCAGGAGGAGGGCTACGTGAAGACCCTGATGGGCCGTCGCCGTCCGATTCCCGAGCTGCGCTCCGGCAACCCGAACACCCGCCGTCTCGGCGAGCGGCTGGCGGTCAACACGGTGATCCAGGGCACCGCCGCCGACATCATCAAGGTGGCGATGGTCCGTTGCCACAACGCCCTGCGCGAGGCCGGCGGCGCCACCCGGTTGGTCCTGCAGATCCACGACGAGCTGCTGTTCGAGGGGCCGCCGGGGGAGATGGACGCGGCGACCGAGCTGGTGCGGCGCGAGATGTGCGCCGCCTACCAGCTCGATCCCCCGCTGGAGGTCGACATCGGCGTCGGCGTGGACTGGCTCGACGCCAAGTAGCTCAGTCGGCTAGCTCGACCTCGTCGAAGGTCGCGGTGCCGTTCTCGATCTCCAGGTCGGCCTCCTCGACGATCGCACCCGGGATCAGATTTGAGGTGGTGCAGTTCGCATCGTTGTCGTTGTCCCCGTTGGGGCCGTCGTTGTCATTCTGGACACCGTTGTCCTCGCTGTTGCCGGGACCGGAGTTCGACGAGCCGGGACCGGAGTTGTCTCCGCCTCCATGGTCATCGCCTGGCTCGGGCTTGCCTTTGAAGTCGGTGACGTCCGATGAGTGCTCGTCCTCGCACTCGATCCGCGTCTGGCCGGTGACCAGGCCGCTGACCGTGTCGCCGCCGAAAAGGGCGATCGTGAGTCTGCCGGTTTTGGCGTCGAAGGACTGGATCGTGCCGGCGTTCTCGTCGCCGTCCATGACCCCGTCGTCATCGCTGTCGCTGTCGCGAGGGTTGTCGCCGACCAGAAACTCGGCGCGGTTGCGCAAGCTGTCGCGATCCTGATCTCGGTTCGTTTGCTTGACCTTCAGGGAAAGATGGTGGCGCTTCTCCCAGCGGTCCGGCAAGCGGTCCCGGTTGCCGTCCTTGGCCAGCGCGAGGCCGGCCATGGCGCCGACCGCCGCAAGCAGCCCCACCATCACCGCCAGAGCGCCGGTGCGGTATCGATATCTACGGGGGCGGTTCATGTTTCCTCCTTGGGTTGAGCAGAACGCCTTCTTCCTCACAACCCGAGCCCGGCATGAAGATCACCGGATGAGGATCCGCCGGGATTGTCGCCGTCCCGGTTAACTCCCAGAGCCGGAGGAGTCGGAGCCGGATCCCGAGCCGGAGTTATCTCCGCCAGGCAAATCATCACCAACTCCTGGTTCCTCGCTTTCGATCGATCCGGATTCGCCTCCTCTAGATCCCGACCCGCTATTAGAGCCGCTTCCCCCGGAGCCCGATCCGCCGCTAAACCCGGATCCGCCGCCGATCCCAGAGCCCGACCCCGATCCATTGCCGCCTCCAGACGAGCCCGATCCAGAGGAGCCTGAGCTGTCGCCACTGGATCCCGAAGATCCGCCGCCTCCCGGGCCGGACGAGCCATCGTCCCCGCGCTCGTTCCCATGGCCGCCCCGATCGTCCCCGGGCTCGCCCTTGCCCCGACCGCGGTGGGAACCGTCGTCGCTTCCGCTCCCATGCCGGTCCTCATCGCTTTCGCTTGTGTCTGGCACCGCCGTTTCGGAGTGCCCCGCGGAGCCCCCGGATTCGCGGCTGGGGGTCGCCCTGGCGTCGCCGCTATGCGGGCTGTCGTCGATCGCGACGCCCGCCCCGACGGCGCCTGCGACCAGCACGGTCGCCGCGGTCGCTTTCAGCGCGACTCCAGCACCGGCCGCGCTTCCCATCCCCGCCGCGCCGACCGCGGCTTCGGCGGCGCTGGGGGCCGCTGCCCCGGTCAGCATCGCCTTCAAGAGCGGCAGCGGCACGAGCATCCCGGCTCCGTTGCGGAGCGCCCGCCGCGCTCTGTGGATCGTCTGGCGGGCAGCGCCCCCGGTCACCCCCAGCGCCGCCGCGATCTCCTCGTGGCTGAGGCCCTCCAGCTCGCGCATCACGATTGCCGCCCGCTGCGGCTCGGGCAGCGCTTGCAGGCGCTCGATCAAATCGGTCAGCTCCGCCCGCTGCTCGACCTCCTCGGCGACGCCGCGCCCACCCGCGATCGCCTCGGCCAGGGCCTCCGGCGCCGGTGGGCTGTCGCGCAGGTCGTTGAGCGCAGTGTTGCGGACGATCCGGAACAACCACGGCCGCAGCTCGATCTCGGCGTCGTCGCGCCGCAAAGCCAGCAGCGCCTTCGAGAAGGCGTCCTGGGTGACGTCCTCGGAGCGGCCGCCGACGATCGACGCCGCGTAGCGGCCGAGCGGCTTGCCGTAGCGGCGGACGATCTCCTCGAAGGCGGACTCGTAGCCTTCGCGGACGAGGGTCACCAAGCGGCGATCCGGCTGCGTACGCAGGGCCGGGCCGAGGACGAAGCGTGAGGCGATTCCCTCTGCTGGTGGTGGCATAGTCGCTTTCGGCGCTCTTCTGGGCTACTGATATGACAGCGGGGCGGGTTCAGTTCCGTTCCCGGCATTTAGATGAAACACGCGCGCGAGCCGAAAATCACGCACTTGGGGGAGCGCCCCAATGGATAGGGGGCTCGCGGTGATGCTGACCGCCGTCGCCGGCGGGTTGATCGCCCTGCAGGCACCGATCAACGCCGGCCTCGGCAAGGGCACCGGCAGCCTGCCGGCCGCCCTCGTCTCCTTCGGCGTCGGCACGATCGCCCTCGCGGCGATCGTCGTGCTGAGCGGCAAGGCGGGTGGGCTCGGATCGACCTTCGACGTCAGCTGGTACTACCTGCTCGGCGGTTTGCTCGGCGCCGTCTACGTCACCAACGCTCTGATCGCGGTCTCGGCGATAGGCGCCGGCGGGGTCGCGGCGGCGACGATCACCGGCCAGCTCACGGCTTCTGTTGCGATCGACCGCCTAGGACTGTTTGGTCTCGACCAGGTCCCGCTCAGCCCCGAGCGCATCGCCGGCGTCGCGCTGCTGCTCGTGGGCACGGTTCTGGTCGTGCGCTGAACCGCTCGCTTCGTCGGGCGGCGCGATACGCAGGTAGTGGTCGAACGACCAGTCGACGAAGCGCTTCGAGCCGAAGAGGCGGATCAGCGGTCCGAGCAAACGAGGTGGGATGCGGGGGACGAGTCGCTGAACGCGCAGCATCCAGCGGAACTTCCACTCGTGCGAATCGTGGAATCCAGCGTAGTTCGACGACGCCTGCTCGCGGTCCTGGCGTCCCTCGACCACCCCGCGCAGCTCCCGGCCCAGCACGATCCCGAAGTAGAGCGCCGTCCTGATCCCCTCCGCGGTCAGCGGCAGGCAGTGTCCGGCGGAGTCGCCGGCGAAGAAGACGCCCCCCTCGGTGGCCTGCCGCAGTTTGTGGGGGATCCAGTTCCCCTGGTAGCGGACCCGGTCGCGGCCCAGGTCCTCGGCAAGCAGCTCGGTCGTCTCGCGGACGTGGAAGCGCGGGTCAAACGAGCCGACGCCGATTCGCAGCTCGTCGCGGGCGGGGAAGGACCAGCCGTAGCCGGCCGGCACATAGCGCCGGTCGATCCACACCTCGAGATCCTCGCTCTCGCCCCCCGGATGCACCTCGAGCCCACGGGAGAGCGGCGCGTCGGGGGGCTGGTAGCCGTCGCCCGAGGCGAGCATGCGGCGCCAGCCCAGCGCATCGACGACAAGCGGCGCGGAGAGCACGCCGCGGTCCGTCTCCACCGCGATCGCGCCGTCGCCATTGGCGGGCGTTGCCCGCCCGTTCACCTTTGCGGTCTCGAAGCGGGCGTCGCAGTCGCGCCAGAGCAGCTCGCACAGCTCGCGATAGTCGAAAGTCGAAAAGGTCCAGGGAAGGTCGAAGCGTTTGCTGCCGTGGGGGGTGTGGATCAGCAGCGAATCGAAGCGCTGGCGCTCCGCTTCCATCAGCCCGGTCGCTCGCAGCCAATCGGTGGGGATGCCGCAGGCAGAGGTCTGCCGCTCGCCGATCTCGTAGCGGTCCACGACCAGCACCTCGGCACCCGAGCCGGCCAGCTCGCGGGCGATGGCGAGCCCAGCGAAGCTCGCCCCGCAGATCAGTACGTCGCAGCTACCCTCCAGGGGGGTGCGGTCCTCGCCTCGCGTCGTCGCTCGAATCGGCACGACGTGGAGCGTATCCATCCGTCATCCTTGGGAGCGGAGGAGGCGGCGGTGATTCTGTAATTATTCGCCGCTGTGTCCGTGACCGATACGACCATGCCACCTGCTGCCACTGGCACGCCCGTCGAGGGGTCCAATGGCCTGCTGGTCGAAATCGACGGCAAGATCGTCCCCAACTACGCGGCGACGATGGTCTCCTTCGAGGAGGGCGACGTCGTCAAAGGCAGGGTCGTGCGGATCGACAAGGACGAGGTCCTGGTCGACATCGGCTACAAGTCGGAGGGGGTCATCCCCTCGACCGAGCTCTCGATTCGCAAGTCGGTCGATCCGGCCGACGAGGTCGAGCTGGGCGAGGAGATCGACGCCCTCGTCCTCACCAAAGAGGACGCCGAGGGGCGCTTGGTCCTCTCCAAGAAGCGGGCGCGGTTCGAGAAGGCCTGGCGCCGCATCGAGGCCGCCGCGGAGTCGGGCGAACCGGTCGAAGGCAGCGTGATCGAGGTCGTCAAGGGCGGCCTTATCCTCGACCTCGGAGTGCGCGGCTTCCTGCCCGCCTCGCTGGTCGACATCCGCCGCGTCCACAACCTCGACGAGTTCCTCGGCCAGACGCTCGAGTGCAAAGTCATCGAGCTCAATCGCAGTCGCAACAACGTGGTGCTGTCGCGGCGGGCCGTGCTCGAGGAAGAGCGCAAGGAGGTTCGCGAGCAGATCCTCGGCCGGCTCGAGCCAGGCCAGGTCGTCGAGGGCAAGATCTCCAACATCGTCGACTTCGGCGCTTTCGTCGACCTCGACGGGATCGATGGCCTGATCCACATCTCTGAGCTTTCCTGGAGTCACGTCAACCACCCCTCCGAGGTGGTCTCGATCGGCGACACGGTGCGGATCAAAGTGCTCGACATCGACCGCGATCGCCAGCGCATCTCGCTTGGCCTCAAGCAGACCCAGGAGGACCCCTGGCAGCGGGTGATCAGCACCCACCGCTCTGGGGACGTGCTGGAGGGGACCGTGACCAAGGTCGTCGCCTTCGGCGCTTTCGTCGAGATCCTGCCCGGCGTCGAGGGGCTGGTCCACATCTCCGAGCTCGCCGACCACCACGTGGAGAGCCCGAGCGAGGTGGTGGAGCCGAACTCGACACTGAACGTGAAGATCCTCGAGATCGACGAGGAGCGGCGGCGGCTCTCGTTGAGCATCAAGCGGGTTGAGGGACAGAACATGCCGATGGGCGACCTCGGCGAGCAGCTCGAGGCGACCGCGGGCTCCGCCGAGGACTCTGAGGCGCCTCAGCCGGCGGGTCCTGTCGCGGCAGAGGACCCCTCGTCCTCGCAGGCTGCGGGCGAGGAGTCCACCGCCACGCCACCCGCTGGAGAGGCGTCTGAGGCGGGAGCTGAGGAGCCCGAGGCCGAAGCTTCAGAGCCCGCTGCCGAAGCGCCCGCCGAGCAGGCTGAGGAGCCTGCGGCCGAGGAGGCGACTGCCCAGGCCGGAGAGGAGGCCGAGGCGCCTGAAGCTGAGCAGGCTGAGGAGCCCGAGACCGAAGAGTCCGACGACGCCGAGTCGACTGAGGCTCCGCCCGAGCCCTGAGAGGTCTGGCTTGGCCCGGCCGCTAACGATCGGGCTCACCGGCGGTATCGCGGCGGGAAAGTCCGAGGCCCTGGCAGCCTTCGAGAGGTTGGGGGCGGCGACGATATCCAGCGATGCGGTGGTCCACGAGCTGCTCGAGGCCGATCCGCTGCTGTCGCGCCTGGTCGATCGCTGGGGTGAGGAGGTCGCTCCGGAAGGCCGCGTCGACCGCGACCGGATCGGCTCGATCGTCTTCGCCGATGCGGCGGAGTTGGCCTGGCTGGAGTCCCAGATCCACCCGTTGGTGGGGGAGCGGATCGGGACCTGGCTCGCCTCACTGCCGGAGGGAGCCGAGATCGCTGTGGTCGAGGTGCCGCTGTTGTTTGAGACCAGCATGGAGGAAGTGTTCGACACAACCGTCGCCGTGATCGCAACGGACGACGTCCGACGCGAGCGTGCCGAGGCGCGCGGCCACGCCCTGGTCGACGAGCGGGAGGCGCGTCAGCTGGCCCAGGCAGAGAAGGCGGAACGCGCCGCTCACGTGGTGCAAAACGACAGCAGCGTCGAGGACCTCGAGCGGGAGCTGTCCGCGCTCCTCGAAAAGCTCAAGGGATGAGGCGCAAGGCGAGGCGGCGGCGCCTGCTCGCCGGTGGGGTCGCGATTACCGCTGGGGTTGTGGCAGGCTTGGCGCTCGGGCTGTTCGGCAGGTTCGACGACGTGATCCAGGAGCTGACCCTGCCCCTGCGTCACGAGGACGTCATTCGCCAGCAGTCGCGGGAAAAGGAAGTCGATGCGGCGCTGATCGCCGCCGTGATCTACTCGGAGTCCAAGTTCAGCGATCGAACTTCGAGCGCCGGCGCGCGCGGTCTGATGCAGATCACGCCGGAAACCGCCCAGGAGATCGAGCGCCACAGCGGCGGCACGACCTTCCAGCTCGGCGACCTCTCCGATCCAGAAATCAACATTCGCTACGGCACCTATCGCCTGCGTGAACTGCTCGACCGCTATGACGGCGACGTGGTTGCCGTCCTTGCCGCCTACAACGCCGGGCCCACCAACGTCGACCGCTGGGGTGGCAGCGACCTGAGCTTGGACGGCATACCGTTTCCGGAAACCCGCGCCTACGTCGAAGAGGTGCTCGACAAGCAGGGTGCCTACCGCGACAAGTACGCAAAGGAGCTGGGCTACTGAACTCGCCGCCGCAACCCCGCCTCACCGCACTGGCCCTCGCTGTTGGCCTCGTCCTCGCCGATTCCTCGATCGTCGTCCTGGCGCTGCCCGAGATCTACCGGCAGCTGGACACGAGCGTCGCCGGGGTGACCTGGGTGCTGGTCTCCTTCAACCTGGTGATGGCGCTTGCCGCGGTGCCGGCCGCCCACCTCGCCCGCCGGATCGGGCCTGGCCGGGCGGCGGCGATAGGGCTGGCCGTGTTCGCCGGCGCCGGCCTTGCCTGCGGGCTCTCCGCCGAGCTGAGCACCCTGATCGCGGCGCGCTGCGTACAGGCGCTGGGGGGCGCGGTGGCGGTCACCGCAGTGCTGGAGCTGCTGCCCGCCACGGTCGGATCGGAGCGACGGGCGGTCGCCGTCTGGGCAACCGCCGGCGCGACCGGCGCGGCGCTGGGACCCGCGGTCGGCGGCCTCTTGACCGAGCTGGTCTCCTGGCAGTCGATCTTTCTCCTGCAGGCGCCGCTGGGGATTGCCGCCGGTGTCCCGGTCCTCGCCGTGGCCAGGCACGAGGCTGCGACCGGGATCATCTCGACCGAGCTGCGTCGTACCGGCCGGCCCCACCTGCTCGCCAATCTGGCGCTGGCGATGGTCTCCGCCGCGATCGCCGCGGCCCTCTTCCTGCTCGTGCTGCTGCTGATCGAGGGTTGGCGCCTCAGCCCGATCGGCGCCGCGATCGTCGTCTCCGCGATGCCGCTCGCGGCGCTGCTCGGCGCCAGGCTGGACCCGACGGCGGGCAGCGCCCGCGCGCGCGCCGCCGCGGGCGCGATCCTCGTTGCCGGCGGCCTCGGCGGCCTGGCGCTCCTGCCCAAGGCGGAGGTGGTGCTGACCGTGCCACCGCAACTGCTGGTCGGGGTGGGCTTGGCGCTGGTCCTCTCGGCACTGACCGAAACGGCGCTGGCGGGCCGTGCGCCACAGGCGATCCACGGCGGCTGGACGATCTCCGCCCGCCACGCGGGCGTCGCCATCGGGCTGATCGCGCTGACGCCGCTGTTCACCGCCGACATCGCGCAACAGCGCCACGATGCGATCGATGCCGGCACCGCGGTCGTGCTCGATTCCCGGGTCACCCCGCTGCTGAAGCTGCAGATATCGCAGCGGATCAGTGACCGGCTGGAAGGTGAGCGGGGGAAAGTGCCGACGATCGGCCCCGCCTTCGAACCTCTACCGGAGGACCCGGAGGAGCGCGCCGACGTGATCCTCCTGCGCGAAGAACTGCAGGACCAGCTCGATCGCGGTGCCACCCACGCCTTCAGTCCCTCCTTCGGCCTCGGCGCCCTGCTCGGCCTGCTGGCCCTGATCCCGATCGGCCTGGCGCGGAGGGTGGATCTGTGAACCGGTCGCGGGGAACCCTTCTCGTCGTCGGCGCGATCGTCGCCTCCCTGCTGCTGGTCGGCACCTACTTGGCGGCGGGGGGGTCTTCGTACACCCCGGCCAAGATCCAAGATCCCTGCAAGCAACGGCCCTGGCGCGACCCGGAAGGGCTCCAGCAGATCGCCGAGCAGTTCTCGCTCTCGGCGCTCGACGGCGCCGCCTGTGAGCTGGGCGTGAGCCGCGAGACGCTCGCGCGTGCCCTGGCCACCCCCGAGTCGAGGGAGCGCTTCACCCGGCGCTACGGGATCGACGATGCGGAGCTTGCCGCCGCGATCCGGGCCGGGCTTCTACGTGCGGTCGACGATGCCGAGCGCGCCGGCGCCCTCAGTCCCCTCCTGGCTGGCCCGCTGCGGGAGGCCTTGAAGCAAATCCCAGTCGACCAGGCGATCGAACTGATCCAGAACGCCCGCTCGCTGCTCGACAACCTGCAGACCTTCCTCGGCCCCGCTGAAGGGTTACTCGAACAGCTGTTGCCTTGAGAGCCATCCCGGTAGGGGTGGAGCGTCTTGTACTTTTTCGCGGCCGGCGATGGTCCTCAGCCGCCGGCGCAGCTCGAAAAAGTTAAGCGGAACCCCTACTGGGATGGCCCTGCGGCTACTTCTTGAACTGGAACTTCTGAGATTTCACGCTCCAGGAGATTCCGGTGCAGAGTTCTTCCGGCGTAACGGCGAGGGCGCTGGCCAGCTTGATGATCGTGCCGAGCCGAGGCTCGCGGCCGCCGCGCTCGAGCAGCGAAATCTCGGTGCGATGCAGGTCGCAACGAAAACCCAACTCCTCTTGGGAGATTTTCGCCTTCTGTCGTGCTTTGCGCAAACTTATTGCGAATCGGTCGCGTGGTTTCATGGGCGAGATTCTCTGTGCATGCCGACAGAAGCTCTACAGACAATGTGCCACGCGTAGGAACGGGCGTGTTTATCCTACTTGCGTTAGTCGCGGGTCGCCCGCCAGACCCACAGCATCGCCAGCGGCTGCAGCGGCAACCGTGCCCACAGCGCCCAGCGGGGAACCCGCTCCAGGTCGAGGCCCCGAACCTGCTCGGGATTGACGGCCATGTGGACGTTCGCCGGGAACACTGCGAGCAGCAGGCCGAGCAGCCACCAGCGGGCAAAGCGCCGCGTGCTCTGTGGAAGGACGGCCGCGCCACCGGCGATCTCCGCCAGCCCGCTGACGATCACCGCCTCGCGGTGGGCCGGCAGCGAAGGCGGCATCATCGCCTCGTAGCTGCGCGGGATCACAAAGTGCATCGTCCCCGCGAAGGCGAAGAAGCCGGCAAGGGCTTTTTGCGAGCGGGTCATCGGTCGGCAGTCTCACAGGACTGCCGGCGGGGGGGGGGGGGGGGGGGGGG
>JBIOVI010000048.1:0-12288 GCA_044867645.1 Solirubrobacterales bacterium
TTCACTCGGGTGGTGGCCGCTCAGCCCTCCAAAGGCTCTCCTATGACATGGGAGTATCCACTGCGGTTATTGGGGCGGTTACAACCATCCTGGGTGCCGTAATGGTCGCCCACTGGACCTGAGTCGAGCGGGCCCAGACCTACGGGACTAGCCGAACCTGAGAAGGATGCTTTCTTACCACGCCCCTCGACACGACCTGGGTCGAGCTGGCGCACCGCGTCGAACTCCTTCGCGCCCGTGAGGAGCAAGCTGGGCAGCCAGCTCAGAGCTAGTCCGGCTGGGCCGTACCAGCGAGCTGCTCGATGCCACTGGCGCGCTGGCCGCCGGCGGCCAGCATGAGTTTGAAGTCGTGCGGGCTGGAGGCGTAGTCGAGGGCGATCTGCTTGGAGACCTTGCCCTCCATCACGTAGCCGAGCAGCGACTGGTCGAAGGTGCGCATGCCGTAGTACTCGCCCTCGGCGATCACCTCGGTGATCTTGCCGGTCTCATCCGGATTGAGGATTAGGTCCTGAACGCGCCCGGTGACGACGAGCACCTCGGAAGCGGGAACGCGGCCTTCGCCGCTGACGTCGGGGACTAGTCGCTGAGCGATCGCCCCCCTTAGGGTCGAGGCGAGCATGACCCGCGCCTGGTGCTGGAGGTGCGGTGGGAAGAAGTCGATGATCCGGTTGATCGTCTCCGTCGCGTCGAGGGTGTGGACGGTGGAGAGGACCAGGTGGCCGGTCTCAGCCGCGGAGAGGGCGGTGCGCACCGTCTCCTCGTCGCGCATCTCGCCGATCAGGATCACGTCGGGGTCCTGGCGCAGGACGCGGCGCATTGCGCGGGCGAAGCTCTCGGTATCGGAGCCGACCTCGCGCTGGTTGACGATCGAGCCTTTGTCCTCGTGCAGGTACTCGATCGGATCCTCGAGCGTGACGATGTGGTGGGAGCGGGTGCGGTTGATGTGGTCGATCATCGCCGCTAGGGTCGTCGACTTGCCCGAGCCGGTGGTGCCGGTGACGAGGACGATCCCGCGTTGCTCCTCGGCCAGATTGGTGACGACCTGGGGCAGGCCCAGATCCTCCACGGAGCGGATCTCGAAGGGAATGGCGCGGCAGACGATCGAGGTCGAGCCGCGTTGCTTGAAGGCGTTGACCCGGAAGCGCGAGATGCCGGGGATCGCGTAGGAGAAGTCGGCCTCGCCGGTTTCCTCGAACTCCGTCAGCGAGCGGACCTCGGCGATGTCGTGGAAAGCCTTCTCGGTGTCCTCACCGGTGAGCGGCTGGTGGCCCTCCAGGGGCGTCAGCTCCCCATGCAGGCGGATCGTCGGCGGCGCTGCCACTTTGACGTGGAGGTCTGAGCCGCCCTGCTCGACGAGCGTGCGCAGCGCTGAGTCGATCTCGAACATCCCGACCGTTATCGGCCGAGAGGCCTTAGGTCATTAACGGCGTGGCTGGCAAGGACGCAGGGAGCGTAGTGTGCTCCGCACACGAGCGACCGAGGACGCCGCCAGGCGCGTCGTTAATCAGGTGACTTCGCGCAGTTTCTGCGCTTCGCCTAGCTGCTGCAGCTTTTTGAGGCTCTGGTTCTCGATCTGGCGAATCCGCTCGCGGGTGACGTTGAACGTCCGCCCCACCTCGTCGAGGGTGCGCGGGTGCTCGCCGCCGAGCCCGTAACGCAGCTCGAGCACGCGGCGCTCGCGGTAGGAGAGGTTCTCCAGCGCCTCCTTCAACGCCTCTTTGGTCAGCAGGTCCGCGGCCCGGTCAAACGGGGACTCGGCCTTCTCGTCGGCGATGAACTGGCCGAACTCGGACTCCTCCTCGTCGCCGACCGGCTTCTCCAGCGAGACCGGGGCCTGGGCGGAGCGCTTGATCGAGTCGACCTCCTCGGGATCGATCCCGGTCACCTCGGCGATCTCCTCCGGCGTCGGCTCGCGGCCGAGCTCGGTGACCAGCTTGCGCTCCGCGCGGCCGATCTTGTTCAGCTTCTCGACCACGTGGACCGGGATGCGGATCGTGCGCGCCTTGTCGGCCAGTGCGCGGGCGATCGCCTGACGGATCCACCAGGTCGCATAGGTGGAGAACTTGAAGCCCTTGCGATAGTCGAACTTCTCGGCGGCGCGGACCAGGCCCAGCGTCCCCTCCTGGATCAGGTCGAGGAAGGGCAGCCCCTGGTTGCGATAGTTCTTGGCGATAGAGACGACCAGGCGCAGGTTCGACTCGACCATTTTCTGCTTCGCGTCGAGGTCGCCGCGCTCGATCCGCTTGGCGAGTTCGACCTCCTCTTGGGCGGTCAGCAAGCGAACTTTGCCGATGTCCTTGAGGAACAGCTGCAGGGAATCGGTCGTCATGTCCGGTTTCAGGTCAAGCGCCGCTTTGGAGCGCCGCCGGCCTTTCCTGCCAGTGTCGGCGGGCATCGCGTCCGCGGCCGCTTTCTGGGCCGGGTCCATGTCCTCGACCAGCTCGATTCCCTGCTTCTCGATGTGCCCGTAGAGGTCCTCGACGTCGGACTCGTCAAGGTCCACCTCGGAGACCGCCGAGGCGATGTCACCAAAAGTGAGCACGCCGAGCTGCTGACCGCGGTGGATCAGCCCTTTTACCTCCTCGAGCTCCTGAAGCTCTGCAACCAGCATCTATTCTGCACCCGTCTTTCTGCGTCAAAAAAGCGGACCGAAGACGCGGTCCGCGAAGTAGAGAAAGCCTCAAACGTCTGTTCGCATGTTAGGCGCTTCAGTTTCTGAAGTCAAGGCCCGATGCCGAGTCCGCTTAGACATCCAAGCCCCTGGCTGCGCGCCTTTTGGCAGCGCGCCTACCGCGAGAACGTCACCGGCCTCTCGGCGATGGTCGCCTACAACCTGATGCTGGCCGTCTTCCCCTTTGCCCTCCTCGTCCTCTTCGTCTTCGGCCAGGTGCTGAAGATCAAGGGGGTCGAGACGGGGGTATTGGACGATCTGCAGCGGCTCTTCCCCAACGCCGAGCAGGGAACGCTCACCGACGTGCTCGAAAAAATCGAGGGCAACTCGACCACGATCGGGATCGCCGCCTTCCTCGGCTCGCTCTGGATTGGCGCCTCCTTCTGGGGGGCGATGGACACCGCCTTCGGTCGCATCTACCACGTCGAGTCCCGCGGCTGGGTCGAGCAGAAGCGCTTCTCCTTCGCCATGCTGGGAGTGGTGGTGCTGCTGATCGCCGCCAGCATCCTGCTGCCGGCGATGGAGGCGGCGCTGGTCTCGAGCACCGATCGGCTTCCTCTGGGGCTATCCGACATCAAGGCGATCGACACGGCGCTGCTGCTCGGCGCCGCGGTGCTGATCGTCTTCGCGATCTGCTGCGTGATCTTCTGGGCGGTGCCGAAAGGACACATGCCCTGGCGAGCGGTCTGGCCCGGAGCCGCCTTCGTCACGGTCGCCGCCGGCATCGCCAACTGGGCCTTCCCTTTCTACCTGGCCAACGTCTCGAGCCTCTCCCGCTTCGGATCGACCCTCGGCTTCATCCTGATCGCTCTGCTCTGGTTCTACCTGCTCAGCCTGGCGCTGCTGGCCGGTGCGGTGATCAACTCGTTGCGCTACGAGCTGCACGACACGGGGGAACTGCCCTATACGTGAGAGGGGCCGGGAAACCCCGGCCCCTCTCTTTGAGCTGAACTACAGGAGCTACTAGTAAACGAAGCCCGCGAAAACGAGTTCAGATTCGAATTTCTGACGGGTCTCGTTGGTGCCCGCAGCGGCTGGAAGGCCGGACTGCGAGTTGACCAAGCCGTTGATGCTGATCGGGATGAACCCGAAGAGGGTCAGCACACAGCCGCTGGCGCCTGGCGCCGCGAATGAATTGTCGACGAATTCTCCCGGCAGGTGGAAGATTTCTTTTTCGTCAAGGGTTACTTCTCCTTCGCTGCCGGTAATCGGTTTGTTCGGTGGGGGCGGACTGGTCGTCCCCGTGGTCAGGTTGAGTTTGATCGGGTTGGTGAAAGACCCGACATAACAGTTGTTACCGAGCGTCGAGTTGATCAAGTGGACTCTGATCGGCAGGGTCACCGGATCCGCCAGAGGGTTTCCGGGGGCGCCAGCGAGTTCCGTCGCTGCGTACAGCGTCAGAGCTTCGCTGCCGAGAAATTCGAGCAGCCAGGTGAGGCCGGTCAGACCGATGACTCCACCTGGGACTTTCTGTTTGACGACTTCGAGGCCGCCTTTCGAGGTGGCCACGACTTGCCCGGTTTCGGTGACGCCACCGCTCAATTTGAACGGTTTTTCGATCGGCACGTCCTTGCTGCCCATCTGGAAGTGTCCGCCGGTGATTTTCGAAACGAAGCACGCTTCGACCGTCGGCACTTCGGTTTTGCTGGGGCAACCGGCGAACTGCGTGTACCCGGGTTTCGGTTCTGCGGCCGACGCT
The DNA here is from genome assembly GCA_044867645.1 of Solirubrobacterales bacterium. Classification (GTDB taxonomy): domain Bacteria; phylum Actinomycetota; class Thermoleophilia; order Solirubrobacterales; family 70-9; genus VRUE01. The sequence goes on from JBIOVI010000048.1 coordinate 4,371, forward strand.
ATCGGTGCGAGAAGGGCCAGGGCCACGACTGCCGCCCCGAAGGCGGCAAGCAGCCGACCAAGAGTTCTCGACTGACTCATATAGTTTCCTCCCATAAACGTAGTAGTTCCTGATCTTACGGAAAGATCAATTCGATCCATCATCTCTGATCGACTGCGCTACGTCAAGGAACGTACCTCAATGATGCTCCATAGGTACCTTGAATAGGGTCTCGTGAAGGCCGGCCAGCAGAGCGCGCGCGAGGCGGCGATCGCCGCCCAGCTCGAGCCGGTCCCCGTCGTGCTCGATCATCGCGGCGAGCCAGGCGGACGGTGAGCCCAAGGCCCACGCGTCCGGGCTCCCCCGCAGCTGCGTGGCGCAGGAGACAATCTCTCCCTCCTCCACTTCGATCATCACGCCTGCCAAGCGGCGCGCCTTGCCGTTCGGTATCTCAGCCGCCATCCGACAGGTGCCGGAAAGATCCGATGAGATCCGAAGCAGCGGCAGGGTGAGCAAGAAGACCGTCTCGGCGTCGATGCGGGTAATTGGCGCGGTGGCGTGCGGCACGTGGCGACGCTCCCAGCGGGCGGCGGCGGCGATCGGCCCCACCCCTTCGCGCAGCCAAGTGGTCACCGCGTAAGGAGTACCCCTGCCGTTACTGGGGCGCGACTCGATTTGTCCGGCGAGCCGCATTGCCGAGAGTCGACGCTCCAGCGAGGGATAGCTGAGCGACCCGATGACGCGGTCGAGCTCGGTCAGCGAAAGCGGGCCAGCGGCGACGGCGCGCAGAATGGTCGTCGACCAGCCCTCGGCGAGGGCTTTGATCGCCGCTTTTGCCGGGTTGGTGGCTACCAAGAGTGGACCGTCGGGAGCGTTCTCGAGCCAGCGCTCGAGGACACCGGCGACGAAGAGCAGGTCATAGCCCGGTGAGGTCAGCTCGTATTCGAGGATGCCTGGAAAGTGGTTGCGGCGGTGCTTGGCGATCGCGCCGATCTCGGTCAGCCGTTTCAGCTGGGTGCGGAGGGTGGATTGGGCCGGAGACCCAGCGTCCCGTCGCAGCTGGCCTTGTTCCCTGGGTCCCTCCGAGAGGGCGCTAAGGACGAGGTAGTTGAGCGGAGTGGCAAGCAGGGACAGGGTCTGCGCGCCGGAGCGCATCCCATTCCCGCTCCCGTTGACCGTTTTTGCAGTCAAGCACGGTCATTATGGCATTAATCAGGTTTTATTTGGGAATTGGTCAGATCACGAGCTTTACCGCATGGGAATGCCGAACAGCGTCTCGTGTAGACCTTCGAGCAGGGCGCGGACAAGGGGCTCGTCGCCGTCGATCTCGATGCCCGTTGCCTCGGGTTCGATCACGGCATCCAGCCAGTCGTCCTCTGAGCCAGTCGCCGACGCATCCACTGGATCGTCGAGCTCAACGGCGCAGGAAGCTTGTCCCTCCTCGACGTAGGCGGTCACACCGACCAAGCGATGCTTCCCGCCCGATAGTTTCACGCCCAGGCCGCACGAGCCCGACAGCTCGCTCGGCAACCGGAGCAGCGGGAGAGTGAGCAGGAAGCCGGCACCGACGTCGATGGCGGCGATCGGCGCCGTGTCCTCGGCCCGGGTGAGGCGCTCCAGCCGTGCCGCGGCGCCAAGCGGGGCGATCGCCTGGCGAAGCCAATCGGTAACGACATAACGGGTCTTACCGTCCTCGCCCGTGCGGACCTCAACCTGTCCGGCCGCTTCCATTGCGTCCACATGCTCTTCCAGCGATCGATAAGGAAGCGTCTCGATTGCCTGGCCCAGCTCAGGGAGGGTGAGCGGCCCCATGGCGAGGTTGTGCATCACGGTCGAGGACCAGGCACAGGCGAGCGCGGCGATGGCGTCGTTGGCCCCATCGCTGCCGAGCGGCAGCGGCCCCAGCGGCGAGCTGTGCAGCCAGCGCTCGAGCACAAAGGAAACGAAGAGCATCTCGCGGCCGGTGTCCGTGATCCTTACCGCGGCTTGCCCCGACTCACCGAGGTCGACCTGAGCCGGGGAGCCGTCCTCCTCGCGCATCTCCGCCACCGGCTTTGGGCCATCTGCCAGTTCTCGCAAAATATGGCGTTTGGTCGTGCTGGCGACCATGAGGAGAGTGAGCGTTCCCGCGCGCGCCCTGTTCCCACTCTCGCTGACCCTGCTTGCAGTCAACCCAGACGATTATGTCACGGCTCGGTTCTCTCTAGGAATAGACGGGGTTACGCCAGGCCGCCGCCCGGATTCAAGCTCATGGCGATTGCTGTCGAGCTAGTAAGCGAACGTATGAGGGAGCAGCTCAACAGCAACCCGCTCGCGCAGATCGCCCTGGTTGGCGTGCTGCTCGTCGCCGTCGGCTTCTTTGTTCTCTCTTCAGGCAGTGGGGGCGAAGAAGAATCGGGCGGGGCCTCCGAAGCGACGCTCAGCGTCGCCGCCCCCGAAGGTGTCGCGCCAACCACGAGCCTCGGCGCAATTCCATCGACCACGGCCGGGCCGCCCCTGCCGCGACCGGTGCTCGAGGCCTGGAAGGCGAACAAGACCGTCGTCCTGCTCTTCGTCCGCGACGGCGGCATCGACGATCGACTGGTCAGGATCGCCGCCGCCGGCCTGGCTGGCTTCCGCGACGCCTCGATCTTTGTCGTTCCCGCCGCCAAGATCTCCCGCTACGCGGCGATCGCCGAGGGTGTGGGGGTGGAGCGGGTGCCGGCGCTGGTCGTCGTCAGGCCCAGGCACTTGCAACAGACGGTGCCGACCGCTTCGGTCAGCTACGGGTTCCAGAGTCCGCAGAGCGTCGCCCAAGCTGTGATCGACGCCGGCTACAAGGGCCCGACCATCGACTACCACCCGTGATGGGATAGATGTGGACCCGCGGGAATTCCCGAGCCACCTGCGGCCGGTCCCGGACTCCGGCGACTCGACCGCGCCGGCGCTCAATCCCGAAGCCGGCGGCGCCCCAGGGCTGACTCCGCCGCTCGCCCGCGGTCGCTCCAGCGGCTTTGTCACCGATGTGCTGGTCGACCTTGGCTACGTCTCCGACGATGTGGCGCGGCAAGCAATCGAGAACGCCCGCACCGCCGGCCGCCCACCGGAGCGGCTGCTGGTTGAGCAAGGGGCGATCAACGCCGACCAACTCTCCCGCGCCGTCGCCGAGCGCTACGGCCTCGATCATGTCGACCTCTCCGCCTATCAGGTCGACATGGCGGCGGCCAACCTGATCTCCGTCAACACGGCCCGCCGTTATAAGGCGCTGCCGGTCGGTTTCGCCGACAAGGAGACGCTGCTCGTCGCGATGGCCGACCCAACCAACGTCCTCGCCGTCGACGACATCCAGATTGCCACCGCGCTCGACTGCCGCGTGGCGGTCGCCGCCGAGGAGGACATCGAGGCGCTGGTCAGCCGCCTCAACACGTTGCAGAGCGCCGTCAGCGAGGCCGTCACCGAAGGCGAGGCGGAGGCTGAAAATGAGCTGGCCGAAGTCGCCGACATGGAGGTCAGCGCCGAAGACGCGCCGGTGGTCAAGCTGGTCTACAGCATCCTCGGCCAGGCGGTGGGAGAGGGGGCTTCCGACGTCCACTTCGAGCCCGGCGAGGGGGAGATGCGTGTCCGCTTTCGGATCGACGGCGTCCTGCGCGAGGCGGCGCACGTACCGAAGCGGATGGTCAACGCCGTCGTCTCCCGGGTGAAGATCATGAGCGACCTCAACATCGCCGAGAAGAGGGTCCCCCAGGACGGCCGGGTCAGCGTCACGGTCGAGGACCGTCGAGTCGACCTGCGTATCACCACCCTGCCAACCCAGCGCGGCGAGGGGGCAACGATCCGCATCCTCGACAAGGAGAACGCGCAGCGCTCGCTCGACGAGCTGGGCATGGACGGCAACGGGCGGGAGCGGTTCGAGCACGCCTTCCACCAGGCCTACGGCGCGGTGCTGGTCACCGGCCCGACCGGCTCCGGCAAGTCGACCACCCTCTACGCGGCGCTACAGGAGATCAACGAAGTCGCGAAGAACATCATCACGATCGAGGACCCCGTCGAGTACCGGCTGACGGGGATCAACCAGATCAACGTCAACCGCAAGGCAGGCCTCGACTTTGCCACCGGCCTGCGCTCGATCCTGCGTGCCGATCCCGACATCGTGATGGTCGGCGAGATCCGCGACGGCGAGACGGCACGCATCGCGATTGAGGCCGCCCTGACCGGGCACATGATGCTGACGACGCTGCACACCAATGACGCCCCCGGCGCGATCACCCGCCTGACCAAGATGGGGATCGAGGCCTTCCTGATCGCCTCGGCGGTCGATTGCGTCGTCGCGCAGCGGCTCGCCCGCAAGCTCTGCAGTCACTGCAAGCGGCGCGCGATCGTGCCGCAGCAGGCGCTCGCCGAAGCCGACATCCGGGTCGGCGGCGACGTCGAGGCTTACGAGCCGGCAGGCTGCTCGCGCTGCAACCAGAGTGGCTACCGCGGCCGGGTTGGAATCTTCTCGGTGATGGCGCTAAGCGACCGAATCAAGGAGATGGTGGTCGCCGGGGCGCCGGAGGCGGAAATCGCGGCGACCGCGCGCGACGAGGGCATGCTCACCCTGCGCGAGGACGGCCTGGTCAAGGTCCGCGGCGGGCTGACCAGCCTCGAGGAGGTCGTCCGTGTCACCACCTAAAGGGATCGGCTCGGGAGGCCGATCTACGTGACCATGGACTTCGACTTCTCAGAGGTTCTCCGCCGCATGGTCGAGGCCAAGGCCTCCGACGTGCACATCACTCCTGGCGTGCCGCCCGCGATCCGCGACAAGGGGAAGATCGAGCATATGGAGGGCTTCCCGGTGCTCACCGGCCAGGAGACCCGCGAGGTCGTCTACAGCATTCTCAACGACGACCAGCGCAAACGCTTCGAGAACAACAAACAGCTCGACTTCGCCTACGCGATCCCCGGCGTCGCCCGCTTTCGTGTCAACTGCTTCTTCCAGCGCGGCTCGGTCAGCGCCGCCTTCCGCCTCGTGCCACAGGACATCCCGGCGCTCGACTCGCTCGGGGTGCCTCAGGTGCTGCGCGAGCTCTGCGCAAAACCGCGCGGCTTCGTGCTCGTCACCGGCCCGACCGGCTCGGGCAAGTCGACGACGCTCGCGGCGATGATCGACGTGATCAACGAAGAGCGCCAGGATCACATCCTCACGATCGAGGACCCGATCGAGTTCCTCCACCAACACAAACGCTCGATCGTCAACCAGCGCGAGGTTGGCTCCGATGCACCTGACTTCGCGCTCGGCCTGCGCGCCGCCCTGCGCGAGGATCCCGACGTGATCCTGGTCGGCGAGATGCGCGACCTGGAGACGATCTCCACGGCACTGACCGCGGCGGAGACCGGCCACCTCGTCTTCGCCACGCTGCACACTCAGTCGACCGCACAGACGGTCGACCGCATCATCGACGTCTTCCCGCCCCAACAGCAAGGACAGGTGCGCACCCAGCTCTCGATCGCACTGCAGGGCATCGTCACCCAGCAACTGCTGGCGACCTCCGACGGAATGGGACGGACGGTCGCGACCGAGGTGCTGGTCCCAACCCCGGCGATCAGAAACCTGATCCGCGAGGGCAAGACGCACCAGATCTACGCGGCGGTGCAGACCTCCGGCGCGGTCGGGATGCAAACCATGGACGCTGACCTGGCCCGGCTGGTGCGCGCCGGCAAGATCACCCGCTCGCTCGCCGAGCAGCGCGCCTCGGTGCCAGAGGAGCTCAAACGTCTGCTCGGCTCTCAGCCCGTCCAGCCTGAGTACGCTCCGGTGGGTTGACGATGGCGGGCGCCAGCACCTTCGCGTTCCGGGCAATGGACGTAGCCGGGGCCGCCACGGCCGGCGAACTGGAGGCCGAGTCGAAGGCCCAGGTCACCGAGCAACTACGCCAGCGCGGCCTGATCGTCCTCGATGTCAGCGAGAAGAAGGCTCCGTTCGCGATCGAGGACGTCTTTAAGCGCTGGAAGTCGGTCGACACGCGCGAGCTGGCGGTCTTTTCGCGCCAGTTCGCCACCTTGGTCGCCTCGGGGATGCCGATGCTGCGCACCCTGCACACGCTCGAAGAGCAGACGCAGGACGACAAGATCAAGGAGGCGGTGGCGGGTGTGCGGGCAGACGTCGAGGCCGGCAGCACCCTTGAGCAGGCGATGGAGCGCCACCCCGAGGTCTTCGATCGCCTTTACCGGGCGATGGTCCGCTCTGGCGAGCAGTCGGGCCGCCTCGAGGACGCCCTTGACCGCATCGCCTATCAGGTGGAGAAGACCGACGCGCTCCGCCGCCAGGTGAAATCGGCGATGACCTACCCGATCCTGGTGTTCGGTTTCGCTGCGGTCGCCCTGCTCGCCGTCGTCGCCTTCATCATCCCCGTTTTTGCCAACGTCTTTGAAGAACTCGCCAAAGACCACCCCGAAGAAGGGGCCGAATTGCCGCTGCCGACCCAGGCCTGCGTCGCCGCCTCCGATGCGATCACCGGCTACTGGTTCATCATCATCCCGGTGCTGGCCGGACTCATCGTCGGCTTCTTCAAATGGAAGAAGACTGACCGCGGCAAGGAGATGTGGGATCGCTTCAAACTTCGCCTGCCGGCGCAGATCGGCGATGTGATCCAGAAGATCGCCCTGGCGCGCTGGTCACGCACCTTCTCCGGCTCTGTCTCGGCCGGCGTGCCAATGCTGCAGTCGATCAAATTGACCGGCGAAACTGCCGGCAACATCGTCATCGAGCAGGCGATGGAAGACCTTTACGCCGCCGCTAAGCGGGGTGGCTCGCTGGCCGGCCCGATCGAGCGCAACCCGATCTTCCCGCCGATGGTCGGCCACATGGTCGCGGTCGGCGAGGAAACGGGTCAGCTCGAGCAGATGCTCTCGAAAATCGCCGACTTCTACGAGACCGAGGTCGATGCCAAGGTGAAAGCTCTCACCTCGCTGATCGAGCCGCTGATGATCGTCTTCGTGGGCGGTGTCGTCGGCTTCATCGTGATCGCGATGTACCTGCCGATCTTCAGCCTCTACGACAAGATTCGATAGCCGCTGTCGATTTTGCTTGCGCAGATCGGCGCGCGCGAAAAAGGAGCACACGGCGATTTGCGGGAATAAAGCTGCGACCTTGACGCCGGCGTACTGCGTAATTGTCCAGATTTATTAATTTTACTTGACTATTTAGGCCTCACTGGATAACAATTTTCCCTGTCCCCCGGCAGGGGACGCGGGCGTCGCCCCCAACAGGGCGGTGACGCTACCCAAACACAGTTCCAGTCCGCTCACCCGCGGACAGGAGTGCGTGGGCTGGGCAAACAAGTGAAAGGAACATCGAATGATCCGCAACCTCAAATTCCTGGGGCTAGCGCTTGTCGCAGCCTTTGCAATGAGCGTTGTCGCGGCCTCGGCGGCCTCGGCGCAGCAGTTCCACGCCGAAAAAGCACCGGTGACCCTGACAGGCACCCAGGAGGGGCAGGACGTATTCACGACCGACGGTGGGACCGTGGAATGCACGACGGCTACCTACAAAGGTACACAGAGTGTCGTCACAACGACCACAGTAACTGTGGCTCCCACGTATGGGGGATGCACGGCCTTCGGTGGCTTCGCAAACGCCGAAATCCTCATGAACGGCTGTGAATACCTGTTCCACGTCACGCAGAACGGAAGCAACACAGGCACCGTCGACATCGCCTGCACTGGAAGCAACGAAATCACAGTGGTCGCGAAATCGTTCGGGACCGTGAAGTGCACCGCCCACATCCCGGCTCAGACCGGTAAAGGACCGATTCATTTCACAAATGTCGGCGCGGGAACGACACGCGAAATCACAGTCGACGTCAACATCGCCACCGGCATCACATACACCCAGACAGCCGGATCCGGTTTCGGTGCATGTGCAAACGCCACCGATACAAGCAACGGCAAATACACCGGTAAAGCAATTGTCACAGGCGAG